>NZ_JAHHDS010000003.1:1273048-1909572 GCF_019739195.1 Microcella sp.
CACGTGGGAGACCCTCGTGCTGCCGAGCCGCGTGCACGACTACTCACCCGCGTGGCTCGACGAGCTCTGCGCGAGCGGCGAGGTCGTCTGGGCCGGCGGCGGCAGCTTGCCAGGCAGCGACGGCTGGGTGAGTCTGCACCTTGCCGGAGCGGCGCCCCTGAGCCTGCCCGAACCCGACGACATCGAGCTCACCGACCGCCAGCAGCGCATGCTCGACGCCCTCGCGGGCGGCGGAGGCTACTTCTACCGGCAACTCGCCGCCGCAGTCGGCGAGAGCGGGGGCGACGACGCCGCGGTCGTCGCCGAGCTATGGCAGCTGGTGTGGGCAGGGCACCTCACGAACGACACGCTCGCTCCGCTGCGGGCGACGCTCGGCGGGAGCTCGGCAACCCGCAGGCCCGCGCCGCGCACGCGCGGGTATCGGGGCTACGCGCGGCCAGCATCCGTCGCCGCTGCGGGCCCGCCGACCGCCGCGGGCCGCTGGTCGTTGCTGCCCGACCGCGAGGCCGACGCGACACGGCGCACCGCGTTCGCGGTCGACCGCATGCTCGACCGGCACGGCGTCGTGACGCGGGGCGCCGTGCAGGCCGAGGGGCTGCGCGGCGGCTTCGCGCTCGCCTACTCAGTGCTCGCCCGCATGGAAGAAGCGGGCTCGGTGCGGCGCGGCTACGTCGTCGAGGGTCTCGGCGCGGCCCAGTTCGCGACGCCCGCCACCGTCGACCGGGTGCGCACCTTCTCGCGCGACGCGGATGCGGCCCCCGCCCTCGCACCTCTCGTGCTCGCCGCGACCGACCCCGCGAACCCCTACGGCGCCGCGCTGCCGTGGCCCGCGAGCCTGCCCGACGCGGCCGCGGGGTCGACAGCGCACAGGCCCGGCCGCAAAGCGGGTGCGCTCGTGGTTCTCGTCGACGGGCACCTGGCTCTCTACCTCGAGCGCGGCGGTAAGAGCGTGCTCACCTTCACCGATGAGCCTGCGGTGCTCGAACCCGCGGCCGCCGAGCTGGCCGCCGTCGTGCGCGCCCGGTTGCGATCACTGCGGGTCGAGCGCGTCAACGGCGCGAGCGCGTTCGGCACGCCGCTCGCCGAGGCACTGCAGGCCGCGGGGTTCGTCGCCACCCCGCAGGGCCTGCGCATCAGAATCTGAGGGGGCTGACGTGCCTGAAGGCGACACCGTTCACCGCGCAGCCGCACGACTGCACTCCGCGCTCGCGGGGCAGACCGTGCTGCGCAGCGACGTGCGCGTGCCGCGCTTCGCGACCGCCGACCTCAGCGGCGAGCGCGTCGACGAGATCGTCGCCCGCGGCAAGCACCTGCTCATGCGCATCGGCGACGTCACCGTGCACTCTCACCTCAAGATGGAGGGCGCGTGGCACGTGATGAGGCTCGGCGAGCGCTGGCGCCGCCCGGCGTTCGAGGCCCGCATGGTGCTCGAGACGACAGCGGCCGAGGGTGCGCCGTGGCAGGTCGTGGGCTTCGCGCTCGGCGAGCTCGATCTCGTTGCACGCGACGCGGAGGACGAGGTCGTCGGCTACCTCGGTCCTGACCCTCTCGGCCCCGACTTCGATCGCGATGAAGCGCTGAACCGGCTCACCGCAGACCCAGCGCGGGCCATCGGGCTCGCATTGCTCGACCAGCGCAACGTGGCCGGCTTCGGCAACGACTACCGCAACGAGCTGCTCTTCTTGCGCGGAGTGCTGCCCGAGACCCCGGTCGGCGACGTCGACGTCGAGGCGGCCCTCGATCTTGGTGTGCGTCTGATTCGCGCCAACCGCGATCGCGACGAGCGCACCACGACGGGCAACACACGGCGGGGCGAGCGTCTCTGGGTTGCGCACCGCGACGGCAAGCCGTGCCGACGCTGCGGCACGCGCATCCGTCGCGGTCTTCTCGGTGATGACGTGCTGACCGAGCGCATCACGTGGTTCTGCCCGAGCTGCCAGCGCTAGCTGCCGACTTGATCGGTCTCGACGACCCGGGCGCCGCTCGGCCGCCAGGCGACGAGCCGCAGAGTCGTGGCCGCGACGAGCGCGACGACGCCCGCGATCACGAGCGGCAGCGCAATCGCCTCGGCCACCCTCGGCACGATGTACACGCTCGGGTCGTAGATGCCCGATGCAGGTGGCACGCTGAACGCGAACTCGGCATAGAAGGTGAGCACGAAGCCGAGTAGGGTCGTGACCCCGCCGACAAGCCACAGGGCACGCAACCACGGGTTGCCGGCGACGATGATCTCGAAGTGTCGCTCATCGGGACTGACGGCGTCGAAGGCGAGGGGGTCGCGGCGAGCGGAGGGAAGACCGTCACGCACCGTGCGAGCGCCCGCGACGGCGACACCGTCGTCGAGCACCGGAGCGGCGAGCGGCACGTCGGCGCGCGGTGCCGGTGCCGAGCCCGACCCGCCGCGCTGAAAGGCTGGGTCGAATCGTGGATCGATACTGTCTGACTGCTTCGTCGCCATGGCTGCTCCTTCGCCGTGCCGCCAGTGTAGGCCGGTCGAGGCGCGGTGTCAGGGGTCGCCGGGTAGCCTCACAGCATGCACCGGTGGCCGCGTCGACTCAGTGCGGCCGCGCTCATCATCGGCCTCGTTGCCGGGGTCGACGGGTGCCTGCAGGGCGAAAACGAGAGCACGACTCCCCCGGCACTCGCGCAGACCGACGGCACGGGCACCGTCGTCTCGGTGACCGACGGCGACACGCTGAGGCTCGAAGTCGACGGCCGCGAGCTGCGCGTGCGGCTGATCGGCATCGACACACCCGAGGTCTACCCCGAGGTCGAGTGCTTCGGGCCCGAGGCCGAAGCCGCTCTCGCCGCGTTCGCCCCACCGGGCAGCACGCTCGGCTACACCTACGACCGCGACCCGCGCGACCAGTACGACCGCGAGCTGCTCTACCTCTTCGCGACCGACGGCACCTCGATCAACCTCGAGCTCGTCGCGCAAGGCTTCGCGCGCGCCGTGCTGTTCGAGCCGAACGACCGCTACTGGAACGAGCTGCAAGCCGCTGAGCGCGCGGCACAGGATGCCCGCCTGGGCCTCTGGGGCAGCTGCTAGACAGGCTCGATCAGCTGCGGTCCGTCGCCCCGCAGGGGCGCGACCGGGTGAAACTCGAGCCGCTCGAGCACCGTCTCACTCTCGGCCACAATCATGTCGACAAGCGACTGATCACCCTCGACCGTCGGGTCGAGCCATTCATCCCACACCTCGCGCGGCAGCATGACCGGAGCCCGGTCGTGGATGCTGGCCGCGGGTCCGTGCGCCGCCCGCGTCAGCATCGTCGCCGTGAGTACCCACGGCCCCGGCTCGGCACCCTCGGCAACAGGAGCACGCCACCACGAGTAGAGCCCGGCGAACGCGAGCTCACCGGCTTCGGGGTCGGTGATGTAGTGCGGAGTCTTGGTCGTACCGACTGTGTGCCACTCGTAGTAGCCGTCGGCGGGCAGGATCGCGCGCGAACGGACGACGGCGTTCTTAAACGTGCTCTTCTCGGTGACCGTCTCACTGCGCGCGTTGAACGTGGGGTACTTCGAGGTGAGCTCGGTCGCCCACCGCGGCACGAGCGACCAGCGCGCCGAGGTGACCAAGCGGGAGGGCATCCCGTCGGGATCGTCTTTCGGCACTCGGTCGACGACGACCGGCACCTGCTGCGTCGGCGCGATGTTCCAGCTCGGCGGCATGGCCACATCGTCGACCTCGTCGGCCTCGAAGTAGGCACCGAGCTCGTCACCGCTCTTGGTGTTGGCGTAGCGACCGCACATCAGCGGCTCCTCTCGGCGAGCGCCGCTCGCAGTCGGTCGACATCGACCCGATAGATGGTGTGCACGTCGTCATCGATGAGCACGACCGGAATCTCGTCCCAGTATCGGGCGTGCAGCTGCGGGTCGTCGAGAATCGACTTCTCGACGAGCTCGGCGTCCGCGAACTCGGCGATCACGGCATGCACGATCTCGCGAGCGTCGTCGCACAAATGGCAGCCCGGCTTGCTCAGCAGGGTCACGGTCGTCGGGGGCACACGACCACCCTAGACACCTGCCTATGCTTGTCAGGATGTCTACCCCCGACGATGGCGCCGGCTCCGCTGCGCTCGCGCGCGCCGACCGGCCCGTCATCGCGTTCTTCGACGTCGACAACACGCTCATGCGCGGCGCAAGCGTGTACCACCTGGGGCGCGTCGCGTGGCAGCGCGGGCATCTCGGCTGGCGCGACCTGGCCCGATTCGCCTGGCAGCAGGCCCGCTTCACGTCGGTCGGCGAGAACTACCGACACCAGCTGGCCGTGCGCGATCGGGCACTCGAACTCGTCGCCGGGCACTCGGTGCTCGAGCTCGAAGCCATCGCGGTCGAGACCTACGACAAACACCTGCACTCGCTGCTGCACCCCTCTGTCGTCGCGCGTGCCCATGAGCACCTCGCGCAGGGGCACGAGGTGTGGCTCATCACCGCCACCCCCGAAGCGTGCGCACGGGTGATCGCCGAACGCCTCGGGCTCACCGGAGCCATCGGCACCCAGATCGAGAGCGTCGACGGCGTGTTCACGGGGGCCCTGCTCGGCCCCGTCATGCACGCCGGGCACAAAGCCGACGCGGCCGGGCGCATCGCAGGCGAAAAGGGCGTGAGGCTTTCAGACTGCTGGGCGTACAGCGACTCGCGCAACGATATTCCCCTGCTCGAGCTCGTCGGGCATCAGCAGGTCGTGAACCCCGATGCCGCGCTGGCCCGCTACGCAGCGGCGCGCGGCTGGCCGGTCATGCGCGACCGCCCCTGAGCATCCCCAGCATGACAAAAGCGCCCGACCGAGAGGTCGAGCGCTTTCGGGGCGGATGCCCTACTTCTTGTTGCGACGCTGGTGACGCGTCTTGCGCAGCAGCTTGCGGTGCTTCTTCTTCGCCATACGCTTGCGACGCTTCTTGATGACTGAACCCATAGAAAATCCTCTGATCGTCGACTGAACGGGAGCAACGGCCCGTTCAGGACCGTGTCTAGTACCGAGCGAGTCTAGCCGACGTCGGCGATGGGCGTCTCGATGGCCGCGGCGACCGCCGACTCAGGGATGCGAAAGCTGCGCCCGAAGCGGATGGCGGGCAGATCGCCCGCGTGGACCATGCGGTAGACCGTCATGGTCGACACGCGCATCATGTCGGCCACTTCGGCGACGGTGAGAAACCGCACATCAGACAGGTCGCGAGTCATAGTCACGGGGTCCTTCGGGCATCGGGGGCGGCACGCCGGTGTGGCGCGAGTGCCTGCCGTTCAGGGTAGGGGCTGGTGTGACTCGTGTAAAGACGCGCTTTGTCACCCATCAGGGCCACGACGTCGTCGGACCCGCGATTCACCGATTCACCGATTCACCGATTCACCATGTTGCTAGGTCAGAAGGGCAGTGCATCACCTACGGACTCAACGCCTGGTTGTTCTCCACGCTCGTCGAGGAACAGATCGGCAGACATCTCAAAGGAGTCGTGGGATTTCAGGACTGCGTTTACACGGCTGCGTTTGGACCGAAGACTTCGAGCTGACGAAGCCATAGCCTGTTCGGGTATCGAGGCGATCCGCCACCTGCGGCCTGCACGATGTGTATCCCGATGGCGAGCATGCCGGGGAACTCCACAAATGTGTAGGGCCTCTCTTGCCCTGCCGCTTCATGAAGAACTACTTCACGGCCTCCGTCAATCGACTCCACTTCGATTCGGAACACCTGGCTAGATTCATAGAAGTCGCCTCGCTCGCCCCAGTGGATCGCGATCTGACCAACGGCGCGAGGACCCGGAAAACGTATCGAAGCGGTCTGTGCACGTCCAGAGTCATCAGATGCCCATGCAGTCCGCAAATTGCCGTCTGTGAGCACAGGCGCCTCGTTCGTAAAGGGCTGCGCAACGACAACTGGGCCCATGAGGTGGGGTTGGAGGGCGTTGTCTGAACCTCGGTGCCACAATATCGGCGTAGCAATCTCGTCGACAGGGTGCGCAATCGGCACCGGTCCGCTCGGGTCGGTCAAGAAGTCGTTGCGCATGAGCAGCGACACGTGGGCGTAATACGACGGCAACTCGGTGCTGAAGAAGAAGTCGTCGTCTGTGCGCACTTCACCCGTGGCCGCGAAGGCCGCAGAGCGAGGACCACGGTTGACCGTGAGCTGGTCGAGACGCCCGGTGGCGAACGCGGTGTGAATGTCCCACGCGGAGCACGGCCGACCATCGATCTCGTAATCGCAGTCGAAGTCGGCATCCATGAGCACCCACGTGCCGGCCTCCTCGCACCACACTTCGGCCACGACGTGCTCGTCGACGGGCGGGTCAGCGATGGCTTCATCGCCGATGCGGTACGAGTCCGCGATGCCGCGGTGAAGGTTCACCATGCGCGCCTGCATGCCGAGCGCCAGCGCGCACTGCACGAGCGAGACCGAGTAGTGAATGCAAATGAAGTGGTCGACGCCGGTGGATGCCCGATGCAAGATGAGCGATGCGTTCCACTCGGGCATCCGCTCGGGGATGCCATGTTGCCATAGCGACTTCAGCCAAATGCGCAGCCGTCGTGCCTTCTCGACATCGCTACCCTCGCCCGCGACTGTTTCGAGGTCGTATCGCTCACGTAGCGACCGCAGCACGGGGTGCTCGGGGTTCTCGTAGGTGAACGGAATCGTTCCGAACCACTGTGTCTCGTGCGGCTCAGGCCGCGCATACACCGAGGAAACCTCTGCGACGTTCTGTGTGCCGAGAAAGCTCGACACCGAGGTGCGCGCACCGAACTCTCGCGCGAGGTTTACGCGCGTGACTGGGGGCAACAACGGCAGTTCGGATGGTCGATCCATTCGCGTCAAGATCTCCCGCCGCCATTCGGCCAGCCGCTCGTACAAGTCTCGATAGACGGTCAAGGAAGCTGCATCCCCTCGCTCGGGTCATGGTCGCGCACCGCTCATCGGTGATCGCAATATTCGACCAGACTCGCGGCTTTCACGCTCCGCCACCATGCTGAATCCTGCGCTGCTGGAGTCGCGTCTTGCACACTTCTCCTTCAAGCGTTCCTTAGCCCATGCTGAGCCGAATCGGCGAGGATTCCTGTTGGTATGATCCAAGGCACCCGTGCCCTCCCGAGAGGTTCGCCGTGCTGACATCTTCATTGCTAGGCCCCTCTTCGACGAGCGTGCTGCGTCGGCTCGACGAATTTGAGTTCGTGCAAGTCGTCGCCCTCGATCTCGACGACTACGAACAAATGCGGGCCGAGCAAGGTGAGGCCGAGCTCAGAGCCGTCGTCGACGCATTCGATACCGTCGTCCGCTCGGTAGCGCACGCAGTCGCCGGTCCTAAAGCGGCAGTCGTCATTCCCATCGACCCCGACGCGTGGGTCGTCTCGTTCCATTCCCATGACGCTCAAGAGTTGTCGCAGCTCGTCACGAGCTTCATCGAAGCGGTCGTTCCCGCCTCGACAGGTTCTTTGCTGACGGTCACGGCTGGCGTCGGCAAAGCTCGTTCGGGCGAAAGCAAGTTCGACATGAGTCTCAAGAGCGCCTTCCGCGCGATGGAGCGCAAGCTCGTCGAAGGGGGCAACTCGGTATATGAAGACCACCCGGTGTTCTCCTCCGAAGCGGAGTTCGCCGCCTTGTCGCGAGCACGCGACCGATTCCAGAGCGAGTTGCTCGCGTGCATCAGAACCGCCGACGCCGAACGCGCCGTACAAGCCGCAACTGGATGGATCGAGTTTGTGAGCGCCTCGTCGGGTAGCTCACCTGACCTCGTACGACAAGCGACGGTGGCCGCGATGATCTTCGTCGCCGACAATTCACTCGCCGCCGCTGACATCGGCGGTGAGGCCGAAGACCGCGTTCGCAAGAACCTTGAAGACTCGCGTCAGGCTTTCACCGAGCTAGGCATTTTGCTAGAGGCACACGATCTCTCGTATCTCACCTTGTGGCTGAGCTCATACTTGCGCCGCGTCATCTCGAAACACTCGAGTGACGAACGCTCACCGCTCATGAACGCCGTCGAGACTTACCTGCGTCAGAATTACGCCTCTGCAGAGTTGCAGCTCTCGGACGTCGCGAAGGCCGTGCACGCAAGCCCGTTCTACATCAGCCACCTGTTTCAGCGAGAGATGCAGACGACCTTCCTCAAATACGTCACCAATCTTCGCACTGAGCACGGTCGACGACTGCTTGAGACGACCGATCTGCCCATCGAGGTCATCGCACACGGTGTTGGCTACGGCTCAGCTCGTAGGTTCCGCGAGTTGTTCAAGAAGTCGACCGGCCTCTCGCCGCGGGAGTATCGCGAGCGCATCGGTCGACCTGAACTCGACCTGCCCGAAGGGTGATGCCGGGGCGGCCACCGTCTTTCGCCCCGGCATCAGTCAGGAAGCGCGCAGCGCTTGATTGCGCAGAACGCCGATTCCCTGCACAGCCGCCGCCATGGTCTCGCCGTGCTCGACCGGCCCGATGCCCGAGGGCGTGCCGGTCGCGATAATGTCTCCCGGCTCGAGCGTCATGACTGACGACAGCAGTTCAATGAGGCGGCCAACGCCGAACACCATGTGCTTTGTGCTCGAGTCCTGCAACACGCGGTCGCCAATGGACAGCGAGAGCGAGAGATTGCTGGGGTCGTCGATCGCGTCGGCAGTGGCGAGGTATGGCCCACAGGGCGAAAAGGTGTCGAACGCCTTAGTGAGATCCCACGGGTGGTTGCGATCCATCGCCTCGATTTGCAGGTCACGCGCCGTGATGTCGTTGACGATCGTGAAGCCTGCCACGTAATCGCGCCACTGCTCGGCCGTGACGTTGCGCGCCGAACGGCCGATGACGATTGCGAGCTCGACTTCGTAATCCACGCGCTTCGACTGGGGCGGCAACGCCACCGGGTGGTTGTGTGGCACGAGCGACGACGGCGGCAAGAAGAACACGACCGGTTCGGTCGGTACTTCGAGGTTGCCTTCCGCCGCGTGGGCGGCATAGTTCAACGAGATGCCGATGAGCTTTTGAGGGTCTTGCACGGGCAGTTCGAAGTGCGCGTCGTCTTCGTGGGCAACGACATCGCCGGCGGCCTCTGCCTGTCGCACTCGCTCATCGAGCTGAGCACGAGGGACCGTGTTGAGAATGCTCACCAAATCGTTCTGGTCAGCAGCCACGGTGTCGGCGAGCGCCACCAGGTTTCCGTCGGCGATCCTGGCGACGGCAATGATGCCGGCGTCGGTGCGCACGCGAGCGAGTTGCATGGTTGTTCCTTCCGTGGAGACGAGATTGGGGTGAGTCAGGTGGTCGGTGTCGGTGGTGTTGGGGAGAGAGCGAGCAGTCGAGCGGCATTGCCGACGAGCACGAGGTACTGGTCGTGCTGCGATAGATCGGCAGACTCGACACGGCCGCGGCTGTAGCGCGGGTCGATGAGGCACGAGTCGGTGCCGAAGAGCACTCGCTCGGCACCGAGCTCTCGCACGAGGGTCGACAACCACCGGCCGGTCAACCACGAGCCGCAGATCTCTGCCATGAGATTAGGGTGTCGCTGCGCGACATCGATCGTGGCGCGAAAGCCGTCGGTGTTGGCGCCCGAGTGCCCGATGACCAAGCGTAGATCGGGGAACCGTTCTGCGACCGCACCGAATCGAGACGGATCGCTCCAGGGACTTCCTCCGAAGCCGTGCGAGAGCACGGGAGTGTTCGTCTCGACGGCAAGCTGCCAGATCCACCCATATCGTTCATCGTCGATTGGGCAGAGGTGAGTGTCGGGGTGCACTTTGATACCGCGCACGACGGGATCGGCGAGCTGGTCTCGCAGCACCTCGGCGTGGTCGGTAAAGTGGGGGTTAGCCACGAGATGCACCGAGAGCGCTTCGGGATGCTGCCGTGCGGCGGCGATCGCTCGCTCGTTGCCGTGGCGAGCATCCACCCAGATGCCCTCGAGGTGCGAGATCACGCTGTGCACGATGCCGACGCGGGCGGCAGAATGCAGCACTGCCTCGTGAGTTATCGCGGGCATCCAACTCGAGGGCCAGGCTCCAATGTGGGCGTGGAAATCGATAGCTGGCGCCAGGTGCGTCGGAGCGCTCGGCACCGTGGAGTTGACGTCGTCAAGTCCGAGCAATCGCGCGGCCGTGTCGCCACCGACCAGTCGGCGTTCGTCGTCGCTGAGGTCAGAGTGCTCGAGCACGAACCACGGTGCACGGTGGTCTTTCGCCGGGGCTCCCGTTGCCATGACCACACGGTCGGCACCGTACCGTCGCACAAACCGCTCGATGCCATCGCTGCAAGCGAGGTACGAGAGATCGACGTGCACGCGCGGGTGAGCATCCATGACGGCGAAGGCCTGTCGAATCGTGCGATAGCCGAGACCAGTGACGATGACGTCGACGTCGGGTGCGCGCGAGCAGAGCTGATCGATCGAGTTCCAATCGGTGTCGTCGAGCTCGATGAGAACGGGTAGCCCAGTTGCGCTCAGCAGCGCAGGCAGGCCGTCGGATTCGCGACCTGTCAGTGACCAACCGTGTCGCCCAGGGCTCAACCAGAACGCTCGAGCACCCGCAGCGGCCAGATCACCTCCGAGGTCGGAGAGCTCTGCTGTGGCCCCCCAGTGTTCCGGGGTCAGCACAAACGAGGGCAGAACGCGAGGATGCTCTGCCGCAAGTGCCACGATGGCCGCGTTACCCTCGGGCGCGTTGTACAGCACGGAGGTGCTCGACCGAGCTACGACGACGTCGGCTTTCACGGCATCGAGATAGAGATCGACGTCGGCCGTCGACCACGCAGCGTGGTCGTCGGTCGGCCAGGCTCCGAGCGTGACCCACAAGTCGATGCGCAGGCTCATGACGCACCCCCCGCCATGTCCCCGAGCAGGCCGGCGCGGCGGGCGCGCTCGAGGAAGGGCAAGTGCCCGCGCCACTCGGCGATGTCGTTACTGAGAGCCGGGCCCGAACCGCGCGGACGATACCAGCGGTCGCCGCCATCGAGTCCCGCGCGTAGGTAGTCGTCGTCAGCATCGTGATCCCACGCCAGCGCGAGAGCTTCTCTGATGAGGGCTGACCGGTTGGCCCAGCGGTAGTCGAATCGACCGAGAAACACGAAGGTGCCGTCGGGATTACGGCCGGTCGTGATGAGCGCACGCGCACCGGCGATTGCTCCGTCGCGCGCTACGGCGTCGCCGGTCACTTCGGCGCCGCGCAACAGCCCCGAGATGAGAACCGCGTTCTGCCACGCGCAGTAATCGCGCAAGTGACCAAGCCGCATGAGCCACCGGCCGTCGGCCGACTGGGCGCTGAGGGCCAGTTCGCTGATGTCGCGAATCGCGGCGATGACGCGTGGTTCGTGATCGAGTCGTGCGAGTGCGGAGAGAGCGAGCAACGGCCACCCTGCGTTGCGTGGGCCCGGTTGCGGTCTGGTCCAGCCGAGTTCGTGCAGACGCAGGATGCACTCGCCGACCCCGCGCGCGGCCTCGAGGTAACGCTCGTCTCCCGTGAGCTGGCCCAACAGCACGAGACCCTCTGTCCACATGTGGCCCGTATCGATGCTTGTGAGCACCTGCCCGTTCACGGTGTGGGCGGCTACACGGTGCACGTGTGCGCGACCGTGGGCGCGCAAGCCCCCGACCTCGGCAGCAAACTGCGAGCTGCTGTGAATGCGATCGATGTCGATGAGGTGATCGGCGTAGGCCTTGGCCGACTCGAAGTAGGCGCGCTCGCCCGAGCGCAGGTACTGCAGCACGAGAGCGAGCAGAGCGTCGTGCTCATTATTGGCGCTGTATCCGGTGCGCGGCCCCGTGGTGATTCCTTGCACACCGTCGCCGTAGTCATGGAATCCGAGCGACTGACCTGACTGGTACCAGCTGAATAGTTCTTCGCGAATGTGCGATTCGAGCATCGGGCGCGCGGCGGCGTCGAGAGCGAGCACCTCGTAGACGTCAAATCGACGTGCGGCAAGGCCGGGGTGGGGCACAAGCGGCATGTCGAGCCGCTCTCCCGCCGTCGAGTCGATGCCGGCGGTCACCGAGACAGTCATGGTCTTCGCCGACCCCTCGGTCATGATGAGCGGTGCCGCGCTTTCAGGCCAGAACGCGACGGTCACGCCTTCGTGGTCGACGCGGATCTCGCCGGGATGATTCTCGGTGAAGCGCTGCACCGCCACCGTGATGGGGTGTTCAGAATGCGCAGAAACCCAATTGGTCGGCGTGATGCCCTGCAGCTCTGACCATTCCCACGAAGACCAGTAGTCATCGGCACCCGCGAACTGCCAGGCGGTGCCTCCTTCGAGTTGGGCGACGGCAAACACTCCGCGAGCGTGCCCGACCCCGTTCGCGCGAATCGTGGCAGGAACCTGACCGCGATACACAGCATCGAAAGCACCGCAGGTGAGCTCCGAAACCGGCTCGCCTTGTACCTGCAAAGCCCAGTGCGTTAGCTCTGCGTCATCGCTCGAGCCCGACGCATTGATGAGTTGCAGCTGCACCGTCGCGGTCGACTGGCTCGCCGCCGCAGAGATCTTCGCGCGGAATCGCCAGCCCGTCGGCCTCTGTGACTCGTCGACAAAGTCACCCGAGATGGTGAGCTCGGCGAGAAGAGGCCCCTCGTGGTGCACCACGACCGTGGAGGGATCAACGAGAGCCCACGCGCTCGAGCCGTCGGGCATCCCGATCGACGACGACACCGTGCGTCGGCCGACCTCGGAGCCCTCGATGACCAGTAGCGAGTCGCCCGTCGACACACTGAACTGCGGGTGATGAAGAACGACCTTCTCTGTCAACGCCGTCGTCGAGACAGCGGCACCGTGGTCGGGAGCCGTCGCAGAGTCGAGCGCTGTGACGGAGATAGCGGTGGCACCGCGAGCACCCACCGACACCGGCACGGCGATGACGGCCTCACGAATCCAGCCGTCGCTGTCGCGACTCGCTGCCAACGGCTGCACAGGCAATGGCGCGCCGTCAGCGGTGGCGGCCGCGAAAGCTGAGAGCTCGCGCGCGACTGCAGTCGCGACGGGGAAGGTGAGTCGAACGAGCTCGTGAGCACGAGCAAGCCCGATCTCCTCCACGACGCTGAAGTCGGCGACGAACGATGTCATCCCTTGATGCCCCCGATCGCGACGCCCTTCGCGATGCGCTCTTGCAAGATCGAGAAGAGGATGAGCATCGGGATCATCGTGATGACGAGGCCGGCGAAGAGCTGCACCCACATCGCGCTATAGGTGGCGTTGACCGAGAGACCGAGAATACCTACCGGAATGGTCCACGCCGAGGGGTCAGAGAGCAACACGAGCGCAAAGAAGAACTCGTTCCAGATTGTCAGCGTGTTGAGCAGAGCGACACTCGCGAGTGCCGGAACCATCTGCGGCACGACCACCGAGAAGAATGTACGGAACGAGCTGGCTCCGTCGAGCGCCGCGGCCTCTTCGAGTTCCATAGGCAACGACGAGAAGAAGCTCGTCAACAAGTAGACGCTGAATGGAATCTGGATCGCGATGTACACGAGGATGAGGCCGTTGAGTGAGCCGAGAAGGCCGAGGTTTCCTAGGAGTGCGTAGAGCGGGATGATGACGAGGAACGGCGGCATCATGAGCCCGAAGAGGAAGACGAGTCGCGTGAGCTCGCGGCCGCGGAACGAGATGGTCGCGAGAACGTACGCGGCCATGGCCGCGATGATGAGACTCACCGTCACGCTCACCGCCGTCACGTAGAAGCTATTCACGAAGAACTGGCCGATCTTGGCGCCGTTCCACGCGTCGGCAAAGTTGCTGAACTGCGGCTCGCTCGGGGGCTGCCACGGGCTCGTGGAGAAGAACTCTGGGTTGGTCTTAAGCGAGACCATCACCGTCCACGCGAACGCCGCAGCCGACGTCAAGCAGTACATCACCAGCACGAGGTGCAGGCCGATGCGACCGCCGGTCGTGCGAGCAGGCTTGCGGCGCACCGGTCGCTGGCGAGCGATGAAGTCGGCGGTGGCGAGGGGGCTGTTGGTCGACATCAGTAGGTGGTCCTCTCTCGACGCGTCAGCCGTTGCGAGACGAGCGTCAGCACGAGGATCGTCAGGAACAGTGCGACGGCGATCGCACCCGCGTAGCCAAACTCGCGTGAGCCAAAGGCAACGCGGTACAGGTAGGTGCCGACCACTTCAGTGGCACCGAGCGGACCGCCGTTCGTGAGGGCGATGACGAAAGTGAAGGTCTGGAAGGCCTGAATCACCCAGAGGATGAGCAGCGTGCGAGTGACCTCCCAAATGAGCGGCCAGACGATGTGCCAAAAGACTTGCCACGCCGAGGCACCGTCGAGGCGCGCGGCCTCTTTCACGTCTTCGGGAACTCGGGCATACGCGGCCGAGAAGTAGAGCATCCAGATGCCGACGCCATGCCAGATCGAGACGAGCACCACCATGAGCATCGCGGTCTGCGGCCTGCCGAGCACTTCGAAGCCCGCAAGATCGTCGAGGCCCACGAACCTCAGTAATTCAGGGATCGCCCCGAAGGTGGGGTCGACGAGAAACTTCCACATGAGGGCGGCAGTGGTGACCGAGAGCGCGATAGGCGCGAGGATCATGAAGCGGTAGACGCCGCCGAAGCGGATGCGCTGGGTCACGTAGCCCAGGAACATCGCGACGGGAAACAGGATGAGCGCGCCGAGCACCGTGAACAGCACTGTGTTGCCGACGCTGCGCATGAAGAGACCGTCGTCGCCGAGTCGCAGATAGTTGGCCGGGCCGACCCACTCGGGTGCCGTAACTCCGTTCCAGTCGAGCGCTGAAACGACGAAGGTCGTGGCGGCAGGGTAAAGCGTGAAGGTTCCGTAGACGAGCAGAGCGGGAAGCAGGAACGGCAGGATCAGTTTGCGTCGCTGGCGCTCCAGCAAGCTGTACTTGCTGGGTTTCTTCGTCATGCTCTCCGGTCTCCTCGTCAGCGTCTCGTCGGGGTGCTGCCGGCCCGGCCCCCAGGGCGGGCCGGGCCGGCAGGTCTGGTGCTAGCCGTTCGCGGCCAGGAGCCTCTCTGACATCTCGGCGAGCATCTGCTCGCCGCTGATCTCATTGAAGAAGAGCTTGGCGATCGGCTCTTGGTACGCCGCCTGTACTTCAGGGGTGTCACCGAAGATGCCCATGTACGAGGGGGCGAACGTCGCTCCCTCCTCGAGCGCTGCTGTCACGCTTTCGAAGCCTTCCGGCGCGGGCACACCGCTGTATGCCGAGATCGACTTGGCGGTTTCGACCATGGCGATCTGGTTCTCCTTGTCGGCGAGGAACTGGAGGAAAGCGACGCCTGCCTCCGGGTTCTCCGACTCGGCGGCGACGACGTAAGTGTTCACGAAGCCGAAGATGCCAGAACTGTCGACTGCCGCGCCATCAACGGCGGGGAAGGGGAAGGTGCCCACTTCGAAGCCTTCAGGAATCGAGTCGGCCATCTCACCAAGCAACCACGAGCCCATGAGGATCATCGCGGCGTTGCCCTGGAAGAAGTTGACCTGCGCCGACGTGAAGTCGATGCCTCGGAAGCCGTCGACGAAGTTGCCCTCTTGCGTGAGGTCTTCGAGGGCTGCTGCTGCCTCAGCCGCACCCGGCAGCGTGGCCAGTTCGACATCGCCGTTCATGGCGGCGCGTACGTTGTCGTAGCCGATGTGACGCAGGGCCAAGTAGTCCCAATACATCTGCATGTAGGCGAGGAACGTGCCTGTTACGGTAAACGGCGTCTGACCGGCCTCGCGCAGAGTGTCGGCAGCGGTGACGAGTTCATCGATCGTTTGTGGAACCTCGATGCCGTACTCCTCGAAGATCGCCTCGTTGTAGAAGAACTGCAGCGTGGTCACCGACTCGGGAGCACCGTACACGTTGCCGTCAGCCGGCACAGTGAGCAGAGGCAGCACGCCCGGCAGCACGGCGTCTTGCCACGTCGAACCGTACGACGGTAGCTCTTGAGCCATGGCGTCAGACAGTGAGAGCACCTGCCCGGCCTCGACGTAGGCTCCACCGGTTTCGGTGTTTGCCTCAAGGAATCCGAGGTTGACCTCGGGCGGGTCGCCCGCCGTCCACCTTGCTTGGATCTGCGGAACGTCTTGACCGCCACCGAAGGTCAGGGTGGTGGTGACGCCGGGGTTGAGCTCTTCGAACTCTGCCGCGAGGCCGGCAATGCGGTCGTATTCAGAGGTGCCCTCGGGGTAGAAGCTGACAATCTCCACGTTGCCACTGAGTTCTTCGCCGGTCGAGCCAGATGGTTCGTCTGGCCCGCCGCCGAAGACACAGCCGGATAGAACCAGTAGTGCGGCCACGCTCACAGCAATTGCGCCGTGCTTAGAAGGTCTAAACACCGGTGTCTCCTTTCGATGCAATACGGGATAGATGTGCCCTGGTCTTTAGGATGACGCGGTGCCTATCATGCGTACGGGCTGACCCGTGCGGCACGACTCGTCGATGGCGACCAGCACCTCTGTGACGTGCACCGAAGAGTCCACGGTGACGAGCGCGGGTCGATCGTCGACGACGGCGTCGATGAAGTCATGAATCGCCATTGCCACCGAACCGGTGAGCTTGCCGTCGATGTTCGAGAGCAACTGGTTGCGGGGGTAACGAAAGGCATCGTTCGTCGCTATCTCGATCTGCTCTGTGACCCGATCGAGTCGAATCGTGCCCTCCGTGAAAATGAGCTCGATGAACGAGTCAGTCATCGTCGGAAAGGTGTTTGGCAGGATCCAGCATGCCTCGAGGGTGATGACCCCGCCGCCCGCGAGTTTGAGCTGGGCGTGCACCGCATCGGGAGTCTCGACTCCGCGATCGCGCAGCACCCCCCACACGGCGGTGGCATACACCTCGACGACTCGATCCTGAAAGCACCAGAGCACGAGGTCGAGGTCGTGGCTCGAGAGAAAGAACGAGGGTGTTGTGCGGTCGGCCCAGTCGATCATCTCGGTGGGTACGTAGATGGTGTCGTTCTTGCGCGCGTAGGCGAGCACGGGCGCACCCAACTGGCTGTCGCGACTCAAGGCACGCGCTTGCGAGTAGGCGGGGACCCAGCGGTGGTTGAAGAGGGTGGTAGCCACGACGCCCGCATCACGAGCGGCATCGCGGATACGCCGCGCATCGTCAGCGGTCGTGGCAAGCGGCTTCTCGATGAGCACGTGCTTGCCCGCGGCCGCTGCTCGAACGGCAAGTTCGGCGTGCGCGAAGTCCGGGGTGGCGATGATGACCGCGTCGAGCTCGTCAAGCGCAAGCAGGGCGTCTGCTGTCATGACGGGCGCTTCGACAGGCAGATCAGTGGGAGTGCCGCGGCTGCCCCAGGCCAGCAATTCACTGCGGTGGTAGGCGTCGACGATCTGCGCGTGCTGACGCGCCATGATCCCGGTTCCGATAACGCCGACCTTAAGCACGATGACCCTTTCGCTCGATACCTCCCAGCTGGAGGTTTCGATAACAGTAGGCGACAGTTTCGTGGCCGGGAGAGGACAAAACGTGCGCACCCCGAACCGCATCTTGCACACTGTGCCGCTGCTCTGGCCCCCGCCGGATGATGTGATTGAGGATGGGCGAAACAGCTCGGCAGCACCGAGCAGCACCCGCTTGTCTGACAGGAGCGAACGTGAATGCACTGAAGTTGTCCGACTTTCCCATCGGCGCGAGCCTCGCCGCCCGCGCATCTCAGGTGCTCGCCGGCGGAGTGTCGAGCGATGCTCGCCGAGGCATGCCCCTACCCGTGTACATGAGTCACGGCAGCGGCAGCCATCTCACCGATGTCGACGGGCACGACTATGTCGATTTTGTGCTCGGCCAGGGGCCGCTCGTGCTCGGCCACAGTGCGCCAGCGATCGTTGACGCCGTGTCGACGCAAGTCGCGCTCGGCCAAACGTACGCAGGCCAGCACGCCCTCGAAGTCGATGCGGCCGAGTTGGTTGCCGAACTCGTGCCCTGCGCCGAGCTCGTGCGCTTCAACACGGTGGGGTCTGAAGCCGCCCTCGGCGCGTGGCGCATCGCTCGCGGCTACACGGGTCGCTCGAAGGTCTTGAAGTTCGAGGGTCACTATCACGGCTGGCTTGACCCGGCCCTCTTCAGCCTGCACCCTGCACTCGAGCTCGCGGGCCCTGCCGATACGCCGCACGTGGTGCCCGGTACTGGTGGTCAGCAGATGTCGGGAGGCTTCGATCTCGTCATCGCGCCGTGGAACGACCTGGGCGCGCTCACCTCGCTGCTCGTCAAGCACCACGACGACATCGCCGCGATCGTGCTCGAGCCGCTGCTCTGCAACACCGGATGCATCTCTCCAGCCCCCGGCTTCCTCGAGGCCGTGCGGGCATTGTGCGACGAGTACGGCATCGTGCTGATCTTCGATGAAGTCATCACGGGCTTCCGCCTCGCGCCCGGTGGCGCGCAAGAGTACTTCGGCGTCACGCCCGACCTCGCCGTCTTCGGTAAGGCGATCGCGGGCGGTATTCCTGTGGCCGCTATTGCCGGCTCAGCGAAGGTCATGGGGGTGGTCGCAGGCGGCACGGTCTCACACGCCGGCACGTTCAACAGCAACCCGGTGGGTATGGCCGCGACGGTCGCCACACTCACGCACCTACGTGATCACCGCGATGAGGTCTACTCCCACATGCAGTCGCTCGGCGGCATGTTGATGCAGGGCATCCGCGAGCGCGCTCAAGCGGCAGGGGTCGACGTGCTCGTCGACGGGCCCGGTCAGGTGTTCCAGACCTACTTCACCTCAGAGCCCGCGGTTCGCAACTACCGCGACTTCGCCCAGACCGATCTGCCGCTCGGACGCCGCTTCCACGGCGAATTGCTGAGCCGAGGGGTCAACATCGTTCCGCGAGGCTTGTGGTTCTTGTCGGCCGCCCACAGCGTCGCCGATGTCGAGCACGCGCTCGACGCGGTCGAGCAGGCGTTCGCGGCGCTCTAGGCACCGTCGCCCCCACCCGATGCCGACGATGATGACGGCTGATCCGAAGGATGCTCCGGCACCGCTGCCCGCGGTCTTCCGAGCCCTGGCCCACGCCGAGCGCCTGCACATCATGTCGCTCTTCGTCGCGGCCAATGCTCACGACCCTGGCGCGTGCCTGTCAATTACGCAGGTCGCCGAGCTGGCAGAGGTCTCACGGTTTTGCGCCTCGCGTCACCTCGCGATCTTGCGTGAAGCGGGCTTTCTCACTGCACAGCGCGACGGCAACTTCGCGCTGCACGCACTCTCGCCGGTGGCCCCGGATCAAATCGACGAGTGGATCTCTCCGCTGCTCGAAACGACGGAGCGCTTGCACGCTCGGCTCTGAGGCGGGGCCTCGCGACCGAGCGCGCAAGCGCTCCTGCTGCTCTCGTTAGTCGACCTCCACCGTCGTGAAGAGCAGGCTTGTGTAGGGCGAGCTCGTGCCGCTCGCCGACGCCGCCATGATCATCGAAAACACTTCCGACCCCTGGGAGTGGAAGGTGCCTGACTCAGGGCGCAACAGGTTCGGCGAGTAGATGTCACCGAAGCCCGAGATGTCGAACGACTCGTCGGTCCAGCCGCCGCCCGAATTGTCGCGCAGCATGACCAGGTCGTTGCTCATTCCGGCGAACTCGTGGCCGAACACGAACTTCTCACCGGTTCCGACGCCCGCTATTTGCGAGTGGTTGTCGTACGGCCCCAAGTCGGTCGGGCTGCCCGTGAGCGTAACGCTGCCGGCTGATCCCTTCCAGTAGTACAGGTGCGGTTCGTCGTTCGTCAGCGTGAAGTAGAGAACATGCGGCACGTTGTTCGAGTCGATGACAAGGTCAGCGGCATCACACCAGTTCTCGTCGTCGGGCGACGGACACGAGGCCACCATGAACGCGCTCCACGTGGCTCCGCCGTCGGCGCTGCGCCAGAGCTGGACACCAAAGTTCGAGGTGCTCGAGATGCCGACGTAGTTCTGGGTGAAGAGCATCCACACCTCACCGGCACTTGTTCCGGGCCGCACTCGTGGATAGAGGTAGGCCTCTTGTGGGCTCGAACCGGGGGTTGCGATCGAACTGGTCGTCTCGGTGTTGTTCCACGTGTCGAAAGTGCTGAACTTCAGGCCCCATCCGTTCACCGAGTACGCGTGGTAGATGTATCGACGGTTGGGGTCGATCGCGAGGCCACCATAATATCGTTCGGCCGTCGTCGTTCTGATGGAGTGATCGTTCCAACTCGAGAAGTTGAACGAGCCGTCACCGAGCTTCGAGGTGAACTGCAAGCGCTGCAGGTAGACGTACTGATTCGAGCCGCCCGAGAGCGTGGTGACACCGGGGTAGCACTCGCCCCCGGTGAAGCACGGCACATACAGCCAGAGACGGTTGCCTGAATCGAGAATCAGTCCGGGCGCTTGATAGACGCGTGAACCGAGTGTCTGCGCAAGGGTCCAAGTCTCACCATCGCTCGACTTCCAGATGCGCGCGAGCCAGGGGTACGACGTGCCGCTGCCGTCCAACGTGACTGTGTAGTACCAGCTGCCGTCGTAGACGATCTTCGGCGTTTGCGGGCCCCACGTTGGGGTCACATTCGTGGACCCGATCGTAGAACTGATTGTGTCGGTGGTCTCGACCGACGCCGCGTGCGCGGCTGACGGAGAGATCGTCACTGCCAGGGCAATCGCGGCGACCAGCGCCTGTGCCCGGAGCAGTACGACTGCCACGCGTCGGCGCATCGGCCGAGGGTGACGCTCGATCACACACTTCATTGTGTTCCTCATGGTTTCAGCGTCCCACCGAACTTCTCAGTCGCGACGGGCGAATTCCTGCCTACTGTGCCCGAGAACTTGCGAGGCCCAGTTTGCGCAATCATCTCCCGACTACGCTCGCGCTCGTGAAGCACATTCCTCGGGACAAAAGGCCGAAGTTCCCGCCTGTCGCCAAGAGCCATGAACCGTGACCTGAACGACATCCGCGCGATGATCGCGTCGTCTTGCCGTCGCGAGGAGCGGCACCTCCGCGAATTGAGTCTGAGCATTCACCGGGAGCCAGAACTCGCCTTCCAAGAACGTCGGGCGTCCGGGTTGATTGCTGACTATCTCGAGCAACGCGGCTGGCACGTCGAACGGGGTTGGCTCGGCCTGGAAACGGCGCTGCGCGCAAGTGTTGGAGAGGGTAGACACATCGCCCTCTGCGCAGAATATGACGCACTCCCAGAGATCGGGCACGGATGCGGCCACCACCTGATCGCGGCGATGAGCATAGGCGCTGCTATCGCGCTAGGAGAGCTTGCGAGCGAGCTCGGTGTGCGTGTGTCATTGTTTGGCACTCCGGCCGAAGAGCATGGGGGCGGCAAGATTGCGCTGCTCGACCGTGGAGCGTGGGATGACGTCGACGTCACGGGACTGGTGCACCCATGGGCAGCACCATACGATCGATCAGCAGAGTACGTAATGATGTCTGCGGTGGCTCGGTGGTCTGTCGAGTTCCGCGGGCGGTCCAGTCATGCTGCGGCGAGCCCTGAAGAAGGCGTGAACGCTTCCGATGCGGCCACCATTGCTTCGGTCGCATTCGGCTTGCTTCGCCAGCAGACCGGGCCCGACGTGCGGTTCAACGCGAACGTGGTGAGTGTCGGCACTGAGTCGAACATCATTCCCGACCGTTCTCACATGACTGTCGAGGCCCGTTCTGTGAGCGGCGTGCAGCTCTCTGCCCTGCAATCGCGATTGCGCGCTTGCTTGGAGGGAGCCGCGATCGCCACCGGATGCTCGCTAGCCGTGGAGGATGCCGAAGTTCCCTACCGCGAGCTGCGTCAGGATCCGATTCTCGCGCAGTTCTGGGATGCCGAGCTCTCGCACCTCGGCCGCGACGTCCGCGCCGAGCAGCACCCGGGCGGTTCGACCGACATGGGTGACGTCTCGCATACCGTTCGTACACTCCATGCGTACCTAGCGATTCCTGGCGATGTCGTCGTCTCGCATACTGCGGACTTCGCACAGCACTCGGCGAGCGAGGTGGCCCTTGAGACCATGATTCTCGGTGCCCAGGTGCTCGCCTCGACGTTCGCGGCAGACGCACTGCACCACCGCACACTGCAGGCGGGGCAATCATGAGCCCGGCTGGCGATTACACGTCAGCGCTCGACTTGTTCTCGATCGGCATCGGACCATCCAGCTCTCACACTGTCGGCCCGATGCGCGCTGCCCGGAGCTTTCGCAGCGAGCTAGAACTCCATGGTCTACTTCGAACCTCGATTACCATCGAGTGCACGCTCGGCGGCTCGCTCGGCGCGACGGGCGTCGGGCACGGCACACCCGCTGCCGTGCTGGCCGGCCTGGATGGACTCGAACCCGAAACGTGCGATCCCGAGGCCCTGGTCGCACGGTGGGAGTGCCTCGCAGACGATCCAACGTCTCCTCTACAGGGTGGCGGAGCGCTCATCGGTCGGAGCAGCATCCGTCTTGAGCCGGCATGGCGCCACCCTGAACACCCGAACTGCATGCGGCTCACCGCCCGAGATGGCTCGACAGTCGTGCATGAGCGGGTATTTCTGTCAGTAGGTGGCGGCTTCATCAGGGAAGCGGGAACCACAACCTCCACTTCGGTTGAGACGGCGGTCGTGTTCCCGATGAGGTGCTTCGACGACGTGCTGTCGCACGCAGCACAGAGAGGCCTGACCATCACGCAGCTCGCCATGGCCAATGAAGTGGCACGAGGCCTCAGTCCCTCCGAAGTAGATGCCGCACTCGCGTCGATTTGGAACGCAATGGATGCGTCGATCGAACGTGGACTCGCTACCAGTGGGGTGCTGCCCGGTCGCCTGAAAGTTCCCCGCAGGGCGGCCGACGCTCGTGCCGTACTTGACGAACGCGCCGCGCTCGACTCGGAGGAGTGGCTCACGGTCTATGCAATGGCCGTGAACGAGGAGAACGCTGCCGGCTCTCGAGTCGTCACGGCTCCGACGAACGGTGCAGCCGGTATCGTGCCGGCCGTGCTCAAGGACGTGCAGCGAAGGTGGGGGCCGCTGGCGCCGGAATCCGTTCGAACCTACCTGCTGACTGCGACGGTGGTGGGGCACGTCATCAAGCGCAACGCCTCGATCTCTGGTGCCGAAGTGGGGTGTCAGGGAGAAGTCGGGTCGGCATGTGCCATGGCGGCTGCTGGACTCACTAGCTTGCACGGAGGCACACCCGAGCAGGTCGAGAATGCAGCCGAGATCGCGCTGGAGCACCATCTTGGGCTCACGTGTGACCCAGTGGGCGGCCTCGTGCAGATTCCGTGCATCGAGCGCAATGGAATAGCCGCCGCGACCGCGCGAACCGCGTCACGGCTTGCCTTGCTCGGCAACGGTGGCCATTCTGTAAGCCTCGACGTGGCAATTGAGACGCTTCGATCGACTGGCGCCGATATGAGCCACCGCTACAAGGAGACGAGCCTTGCCGGTCTCGCCGTCAACGTGGTCGAGTGCTGACTTTCGCGAACGGGGGAGGTCAGTCGCTGTGCTTCCAGGGGAGCCGCTTCGTGACGGCCTCGCCTACGTCGTGCAACTTCTCTTGCGCCCCGTGAATGACCGACTGCGCGCGGTGCGAGGCGTCGGCGGCAACCCGCCCGACAGTGCTGCCCGCGGTCGTCACCTCGGTGCCGGCCCACGCCGCGAAGACGGGCGACTGAGTGTCATCGTTCGGGTCGAACCCGGCGCTCAGGAAAGAGATGACCCAGTCTTCGACCTCTTCGAGCGGGCCTGCGTCGACCGCGTAGTAGCGGTGCTGGCCCTCTTCGCGCACGGTCACCAGCCCGTGGTCGCGCAGCACCTTGAGGTGCTTCGACACGGTGGGCTGCGTCGCGTCCATGCGCTCGACGAGCTCACCCACGCTGAGTTCGCCAGCGCCGGTATCGTCTCTGAGCGAAGCATCGAGCAGGTGCTGCAGCAGTTCGCGTCGCGTAGCGTCGGCGATCACGTCGAAGATGTCGGCCATGACACCAGGCTAGTCAGCCTCGGCCGGGAGTACCATGACACGCGGTCTGCGGGCCGGTGAGGAGCGTCGATGGCTACGAGCAATCGCATTCGCGGCAACCGTCGCGAAGAGGCGACGAGCCCGCTTGCGCGAGGGTGGAAGTCGCTCGCCGAAGCGGCCACCGCCTCGCCGGCGCGCTTTGCGATCCTCGTGTTCACGGGGCTCATCATCATCACGACCGTGCTGCTGACGTTGCCCATCGCACGCGCGGGCGAAGCCTCGAGCACCCCCCTCGCCGATGCCGTCTTCACCGCCGTCTCCGCCATCTGCGTGACAGGCCTCGTCACGGTCGACATGTCGACCTACTGGTCGCCCTTCGGCAACGTCGTCATCATTCTCGCGATGCAGATCGGCGGCATCGGCGTGCTGACCATGGCGAGCATCCTCGGCCTCGTGGTCGCCCGCCGCATCGGGCTGCGGGCCAGGCTCATCGCGGCGAGCGACACCAACCCGGCCCGAGGTCATGCGGGCCCTGTCTCTGAGTCGCAGGCCGTACGGCTCGGCGAGATCGGCTCGCTGCTCGCGACCGTCGCGCTCAGCGCCATCATCATCGAGCTCGCCATCACCGCGCTCGTCGTGCCCCGCCTGCTGCTCATGGGCTTCGACGTGTGGACGGCCCTGTGGCAAGGCTTCTACATCTCGCTCTCGGCCTTCACCAACACGGGCTTCGTGCCCTTCGCCGACGGCATGGAGCAGTTCGCCTCCGACCCGTGGATGCTCTCGGTGCTCGCCATCGCCGTGTTTCTGGGCGCCATCGGGTTTCCGGTCATCTTCGCGCTCGCTCGCTGGGCGCGGTCGCGGGCCCGGCTGAGCATCCACGCCCGCATCACGCTCGTCACCACGCTCATTCTCATTGTGCTCGGAGCGATCGCGATTCTTCTGCTTGAGTGGGCGAACACGGCGACGCTCGGCGGGCAAGACGGTGCCGTGCGACCGATGACCGCCGTCTTCACGTCGATCATGACGCGCTCGGGCGGGCTGAGCACCATCGACATCGGCGCCATGAACGGCTCAACGTTGCTCGTGCTCGACATGCTCATGTTCGTCGGCGGCGGCTCGGCCTCGACCGCTGGCGGCATCAAGGTCACAACGCTCGCCGTGCTGTTCTTCGCGGCCGTCGCCGAAGCGCGCGGCGTCGACGACATGGAAGCCTTCGATCGCCGTATTCCGAACGACGTGCTGCGTCTCGCCGTGAGCATCGTGCTGTGGGGCGCGACGATCGTGGCGATCTCGACTGTGACCATCCTGCACATCACCAAGGCCCCACTCGATTACGTGCTGTTCGATGTCATCTCGGCCTTTGCCACCTGCGGGCTCTCGACCGGCCTGACGAGCAACGACTTGCCCGATTCGGCGAAGTACGTGCTCGCAGCCACGATGTGGGCAGGGCGCGTTGGTACAGTGACCCTCGCCGCGGCCTTGGCCGCGAGTCAGAAGCGACAACTGTTCCGCAGAGCAGAAGAGAGGCCCATCGTTGGTTGAGCGCATTCGCCACGACGCACCCGTTCTCGTCATCGGGCTCGGCCGCTTCGGCGCCGCCACCGCCGGTCAGCTTCAGCGGCTTGGCCGTGAAGTGCTCGCCGTCGATGAAGACCCGAACCTCGTGCAGAAGTGGGCTGAACGCGTCACGCACGCGGTGCAGGCCGACGCTCGATCACTCGATGCTCTGCGCCAGATCGGCGCCGACGAGTTCAGCATCGCCGTTGTCGCGACCGGCTCGTCGATCGAGTCGAGCGTGCTCATCACGGCAAACCTCGTCGACCTCAAGGTGCCGCAGATCTGGTCGAAGGCGATCAGCCAGTCGCACGGCAAGATTCTCGCGCGCATCGGGGCGAACCACGTGATCTACCCCGAAGCCGAGGCTGGCGAGCGCGTCGCACACCTGGTGTCGGGCCGCATGATCGACTTCATCGAGTTCGACGACGACTTCGTGCTCGTCAAGATGTACCCGCCCAAGCCGATTCGTGGCCTCTCGCTCACCGATTCTCAAGTGCGCACGAAGTACAACATCACGGTCGTCGGCGTGAAGAGCCCCGGTAAGCCGTTCACCTATGCGACCGAGCACACGGTGGTCTCGAACCACGATCTCATCATCGTGTCGGGCACCGAGAGCGACATCGACCGGTTCGCCTCGCTCGACAACTGAGTCGAGACGCTCGCCGGTCGATGCCGGGCTCGGGTGGTCGGGTCGCTACTCGCTCGGCTCGACGGGCGCGCTCGGGTCGATGCCCTGCTCTTCGAGCCACTGCTCGAACAGCTCTCGACGCTCGTCGGAGCGAGCATCGCGACGCTCGCCGCGCTCGTCCATGCGCTCGTCCATGCGCTGCTCGACCCGCTCCTGCACCTGCCCGCCTCCCGGGCCGCGCACCTCGACGGTGATCGGCCCGCGGTGGTCGGGCAGCAGGCGGCCGACGCCGACACCCGCGGCGAAGACGAGGCCGAGGCCGAGCACGCCGGCGAGAGCGATGCCGGTGATGGCGAGCGCGCGAGGTGCCCGCGAGCGCTCGGGCTCTGGGGCCTGGCTGGTCGGCGGGGTCGGGTCGTCGGCGGGTACCGGCGTGGTGTTCTGATCGGTCATGGGGATGCTCCCTCGCGGTCGGTGACCCGCGATGCTTCGCGAGTCGATGCCCCTACCGTGAGGCCGTTCTCTATGACCTTTCTATGTGGCGTCTATGACTCGGCGGCCAGTTGCCTTGCTCGTTGCAGAGCGGCCTCAGCCGCGCGCGTAAACAGGTCAGCGAGGTCAGCCTGCTGCAGCACGGCGATCGCCTGCTCGGTCGTGCCCTTCGGGCTCGTCACCCGCCGCCGCAGCTCAGCGGGCTCGTCGCCTGTCGACTCGAGCAGCAGAGCTGCCCCGAGCACCGTCTGCTGCACGAGCAGCGAGGCCACGTCGTCGTCGAAGCCCATCGCCTCGGCGGCGCGAGTGAACTCCTCGATGAGCAGGAAGACGTAGGCCGGGCCCGAACCGCTAATGGTCGACAGCGCGTCGATCTGCGACTCCGGTAGCTCGACGACCGTTCCGACGGTGCGGAACAGGTCGTCGGCGAGTGCAAGATGCGCGGTCGTGGCGCGCGAGCCGCCGCTGATGCCGGTGACGCCGCGGCCGATGAGAGCCGGCGTGTTCGGCATGGCCCGCACGACGGCGTTCGGCACGACCGCCTGCATCGCCTCGGTCGTGACCCCGGCAGCCACGCTGACCACGAGTGCCTCCGGGTGCAGACTCGGCGCGATCTCGGCCAGAAGACCGGTGATCTGAGCGGGTTTGACGCCGAGCAGCACGAGACGGGCATCCGTCACCGCCCAGGCGTTCGCGTCTGCGTCGTGCTCGACGCCACGGGCTTCGATGCCCTGCGACCGCAACTCAGCGGCCGTCGCGTCAGAACGCGTCGTCGCTCGCAGCCCCTCCACCGAGACGCCGGGCTGCCGGAGCCCGGCGAGAATCGCGCCTCCCATCGAGCCCGAGCCGAGGATCGCGATGCGGGGCAACATTTCGGTCATGCCACGAGTGTAGGTTGGAGAGCAGTCGCAGCACGGGGAACTGACGGCCGAGGAGGCAGACATGCTCGCATCGACGATTCGTGAGGTGCTGCTGGCAGCGCCGGGAGTACAGAGCGTCGGCACGGTCGACGTCGTCACCGCCGCGAGCGGCGCGCCTGTTGTGATCGCTCGCCTCGGCTTCGGCCCCAGCACCTCGGTCGCCGACGTGGTCGCCATCTCGGGCGTAGTTCGCGCCGCGATCCGCACCGAGGCCCCCGAGGTCGTTGACGTCGTTCTCGAGCCCGAGATCGCCGCACCTCGCGACGACGCCAACCCCCCCACCGACATCTTCGTCATTCGCGGCGCCGACTAGGTTCGCGCGGTCAGCACGACCGATAACCTGAGAAGACCGCGCACTCGCGCGCGATCCACTACGTCTCTCAGGGAGGGTCACTCCATGGAATTCATGGATGTTCTGCGCTCGTTCTTCCTCGTCGCTCACTTCGTCGGCCTCGCGGCCATCATCGGCCCGTTCCTGCTGCAGGCGCGGTGGAAGGGCCAGTACGCCTTCCCGGTCGTGCTCGGCGGAGCGATCACCCAGCTCGTGACCGGCCTGGTTCTGGTGGGCCTCGCCGAGATGCGTGCCGCCCAGCTCGACTTCGAGGTCGACCACGTCAAGGTGGCCGTCAAGCTCGTGATCGCCCTCATCGTGTTCGTGGTCGCGTTGCTCGGGTTCCTCAAGCAGCGCAAGACCGAGGGGGGCGGCGGCCGCGAACTGCTGCCGTTCTTCCACACCGCGGGTGGGCTCGCCCTCATCAACACCGCCCTCGCGGTGTTTTGGTGAGCAGAGCTTGGTGACGAGAGCCTGGTGAGCTAGGTACTGACAGCACCGTCGCGGCGCTGCTGAGCGAAGAACTCGCGCAGCAGCGCCGCACTCGTTTCTTGCTCCACACCACCGACGACTTCGGCGACGCGGTGGGGCAGCCGGCGCTCCCGCAGCAGGTCGACGACGCTGCCCGCGGCGCCGGCCTTCGCGTCCCACGCGCCGAAGACCACTCGGTCGATGCGTGCGGCCAGGATGGCGCCGGCGCACAGCACGCACGGTTCGAGGGTGACGACGAGCGTGCATCCGTTCAGCTGCCAGTCGCCGATGGCGGCGGCCGCCTCGCGCAACGCGACCACTTCGGCGTGCGCGGTCGGGTCGCGGTGCTTCTCACGCTCGTTGCGGCCCCGGCCGATGACGGCGCCGGCGGCGTCGAGCACGAGAGCGCCGACGGGCACATCGCCCGAGAGCAGAGCGCCGCGAGCCTCGCCGAGGGCGGCGTGCATCGCGGCCCGATCGCCGTCAGAGACCGTGGTCATGCCCCGCCCTTCCGTTAGATTGAGCCTATGCGAGTACACGTTGCCGACCACCCTCTGATCACCCACAAGCTCACAGTGCTGCGTGATCAGAACACCCCCTCGGCGACCTTCCGGGCGCTCACCGAAGAACTCGTGACGCTGCTCGCCTACGAGGCCACCCGGCACGTGCGCACGCACGAGGTGACGATCACGACTCCTGTGACCGAGACCGTCGGGCTGGCGATCAGCGAGCCGCGACCTCTCATCGTGCCTATTCTGCGCGCGGGGCTCGGCATGCTTGAGGGCATGGTGAAGCTCGTGCCGAGTGCCGAGGTGGGCTTTCTCGGCATGGTGCGTGACCACGACACTCTCGAGCCGAGCGTGTACGCCGAGCGGCTGCCCGACCACCTCGAGGGCCGGCAGTGCTTCGTGCTCGACCCCATGCTCGCGACCGGCGGCTCGCTGCTCGCCGCGATCGAGTTCTTATTCCAGCGCGGAGCCGACGACGTCACGGCTGTGTGCCTGCTTGGCGCGCCCGAAGGTCTCGCCATGATCGAGAAGGCCACGGAGGGCCGCGACGTCACGATCGTGCTCGGCGCGCTCGACGAGAAGCTCAACGAGAAGGGCTACATCGTTCCGGGCCTCGGCGACGCCGGAGACCGTCTCTACGGCACGGTCGGCTGACCCCGCATCGACTTGACGGTCTACAGCGCGCTCGGGAATACTGAGCGGCATGACCGTCACCGCGAAGCTCCTGACCGCCTCTGAGGCTGCGGAGACCGCCGGCATGATGATGCCGGTGAGCGCTGACGCGTGCTGTCGAATGTGCGCTTGATCGGCTGCCCACCCGCCCGAGTGCCCCTGATTCGCCGTACCCTCGTCTCACGATGAGTGAGAACGACGAGCGGGCCCTCCCCGCATCGGGGCCGGATGCTCCGGCTCGAGATGCGCGCACCCTCGACTCCACATCCCGAACCGCCGACGCCCCGACGGGCGACGAGCCGTTCGATTCTGCAGAAAGCGTCTCGACGATGTCTCTCGCCTCTCTCTCCTCCCGCCCCGCTCCCCCGCCCGCCGCGCCCGCGCCGCCCGCGCTCGAACCCGCCGCCCCGCGCTTGCGCGCCGTGCCCGAGGGCACGGAAGCCCGTGGCTTCGTGCTCTACGTCGGCTTCGACGAGGCCAAGGCCGCCGCCGCCGGCATCGACCTCGGTCGGCTCGTCACCGAGTTGAAGAAGGTCACCGCCGAGCTCGCTCCTGGGTCGGAGACCCACGCCGCTGTGGCTCTCGCCCCCACCGGTGCAGGAGGTCGCGATGTCGAGGTCGTGCGGCTCGCACTGCAAGACCCCGCCGCGCTCGCGCGCTACCGCCGCACGGCTGAGGCGCCGCCCGAGCCCCCCTCGCTCGGCGTCGTCATCGACATCTCGCGCAAGCGGGTACTGCTCGACGGTGAGAGCGCCTCCCTCACCTACAAAGAGTTCGAGCTGCTGCAGTACCTCGTGCTGCGCGAGGGCCGCACGATCGAGCGTGCCGAGCTCATCGGCTCGCTATGGGCCGACGGCGCCGAGGGCGACGACGACGTGCCGAACGAGCGCACCATCGATGTGCACGTGCGCCGACTGCGGTCGAAGCTCGGCGGCTACGAAGACATCGTGCGCACCGTGCGCGGCTCGGGGTACCGGTTCGACCGGCACGCCGACGTGTCGATCCGCTACGCGTCGACGCCGAGCCCCGACTTCTTCTGACGCCGGCCGCTCAGCAGTCGATGTTGCTGTTCACCGCGATCGGCAGACCCATGTTCTGCACGATGCCGCTGTCGGCGAAGGCGGCGACCCCGGCGGTGTAGCCCGAGTCGAGCCAGCCGATCTCGAGCAGCACGATGTCGCTCGACTCGTAGGTCTCGACATAGCTCGGGTTGCTCGAGGCGATGAAGGCCGAGAGGTCATCGCCGACCTGCTCGCCACCCGGACCCTGCAGAGCGACCGTCTGGCCCTCCGCCCCCGTGAGAGATTCAGCGAACAGGCGCAGGCTGAAGACCCCGATGCCCGTCGTCGGTGCGTCGAGCCGGATGCCATCGAGCCAGATCCACCGCTCGAACTCGAGACTGCACTCGCTCGCCGGGAATGCTTCGTAGTCGGGCTCACCGAACACGTCGGTGAGACCGTCGACGGTCTGCTCGACGTCGAGTGCCGAGAGCTCGTCGAGCACCTGCCCCTCGCTCACGATCTCGATGCTCTCTGCCCTGAGCACGATCGCGTCGACAACGGTGGGGGCTTCTGCCGTCGGCGTGGGGGTCACGACGGCAACGGTGGGCTCGGGCGTGGGCTCATCGACAGGAGCGGCGGGAGCGCAGCCGGCGAGAGCGGCGAGCAGCAGGGCCGAAGCCGACGCGAGAACGAGGCGTGTCATGCGCTCAGGGTAGAGATCTGCTGGCAGAAGGCGATAGATCACGAAGATTCTGAAAAATAACGAACTGGTAACTAGACAGCGTTACCTTTCCGTTATATCTTTCAAGTGCGTCAACCGTTTGCTGTGGCGGGGGGCGCGGAATGTGATTGCAGGACACTCTTGGTGCAAGGGAAGAGGGCCGGTCGCTCGCCTCGGCGACCGGCCCTTCACCATGTTCGGACATGGGCTCTCCACCTCCGTGCCGACACATGCTCACGCGCGCACGTAGAGTAATCGCATGACCGAGAAGGCTCTGGCAGTCGACGCCTGGGAGGCGCTCTTCCGCGCTCAGGTGTCGGTGCTGCGCACGTTGAGCGCCGAGTTTCCGACCAGCGAGATCTCGTTCACCGAGTACGACGTGCTGTTCAACCTCTCTCGTGCGCCTGAACGTCGCATGCGCATCCGCGATCTGATTCCGCACCTCTTGCTGAGCCAGCCCAGCGTGAGCCGCCTCATCGACCGCCTCGCCGCTCGCCAGCTCGTCGACAAGCTGCCCGACGCCACCGACGCACGAGGCACGATCGTCGCCCTGCGACCCGAGGGCTACGAGCTCTTCAAGCGTGTCGCCGTGATCCACGCCGACGCGATTGCCCGTCGGGTCGGTACGCGCCTGACCCCGGACGAGCTTGCCGAACTGACGAACCTCTGTCAGCGACTGCGCGACTGAGGCTGATTAGCCGCCCGCGAGGGCTCGCTCGACTCGGGACCGGCGGGCTCGCCTCGCCTGCGGCAGCTGTCGCATCAGCGCCGGTGCGGCCGTGAGCAAATGCGCCCCCACCCAGCGGGATGCTCGCCGCGTGTCGCGCGCGACGCGACGTCGCTGGCCCACGGGCGCATCCCATACCCCGATGAACACCCGCGCGGCCGTGCCGAGCCCCGCCATGCCGAACCGGGCTTCGGTGTACGCGGCTGAGGGCAGGCGCGCCTGACCCGACGGCAGGCCGAGGCGCTCGAGGAAAGGGCGCATGACGGCCTGGCCGCCGACGGCGCGCACCAGTAGGGGCAGTCGCTCACGCTCGTCGTCGGTGATCACGACGGCGAACTGCTGGAAGAAGAAATCGGTGTACTCCTCGAGACCGGGCCCACCCGACCGCGGCCCCAGCCGACTGTGCACGGCGAGCATCATCATGCTCAGGCGGTCGACCGCCATGACCTCGCGGCCGAACGCGCGAATCGGCCCGCCGCACGCCCAAAGCTGTGCGAACACCGACGAGGGGTGGTGCACGAAGCCCGGAATGAGCGGGTAGAGGTCGAGTCGCGCACCGGACGCTCTGTGCTGCAGCGTGATGACCGCCGCGGGCAGGAGCGGGTCCGGGGCACCGGGGAGGCGCTGCCACCCTGCGCGACCCAGCGCGGTGAGCAGGGCATCGACACCCTCCGGGTCGACGATGAGCGAGAGTGCCAGCGACTGGCGGGGCGAGATCAGGCCCAGCTGCACGTAGGCAACGCCGCCGGCCATGAGAACGCGAACGCCCGCCGAGTCGGCCAGGTCGAGGGCCTCGCGTGACTGCGCTGCGCGCGGGTCACCGTCGACCGCGTACTCGGGCAGCGGCCCGAAGGCCGGCGTCGGCTCATTCGGGGGACGTGCGGGCGGATCAGACATGGGGGGCGACCTAGTGGTGACAGACAGTGCTTCTCGCAGTGATCGTACCGACGCCCGCCGTACTGTGGCAGTCATGAGCACGAATGCGAGCATCGTCTGGCTGCGCGACGACCTGCGTGTCAGTGACAACCCGGCCCTGACCGCAGCGGTCGAGCGCGGAGGACCTGTCGTGGTCGTGTACCTGCTCGAAGAGCAATCACCCGACGCGCGGCCGCTCGGCGGCGCGAGTCGTTGGTGGCTGCACGGCAGCCTCACGGCCCTCGCGGCCGATCTCGCCGCACTCGGCGGAACACTGACGCTGCGCCGCGGAGCGCCCGAGGCGGTCATCCCCGCGCTGGTCAGCGAGACCGGCGCCGACGCCGTCTTCTGGAATCGTCGCTACGGCGCGATGCGCGAGGTGGATGCTGCGCTCAAGTCGCGCCTGACCGATGAGGGCGTCGTGGTGGCGAGCTTCGCGGGTTCTCTGCTCTTCGAGCCCTGGCGCATCACCTCGGGCTCCGGTGACCCCTACAAGGTCTTCACGCCGTTCTGGCGGGCCTGCCTCGCGTCGGGCGACCCGCGGCCGCCGCTGCCCGCGCCGACGGCGATTGACGGCCTCGCCGTAGGCGGCGATGAGCTCGACGACTGGACTCTGCTGCCCACCCGGCCAGACTGGGCTGAGGGGCTGCGCGCCACCTGGACCCCGGGTTCCACGGGTGCGCACGAGCGCCTCGAGCACTTCATCGAGCACGGCCTGCCGCTCTACCACCGGCGCGACGAGCCCGGCGTCGAGGCCACGAGCCGGCTGAGCCCGCACCTGCGGTTCGGCGAGCTCAGCCCCCATGAGGTGTGGGCCCGCGTGCACCAGTCGATCGCGGCCGAGGCGGCGGCGAACCGAGCGAAGTTTCTCAGCGAGATTGGTTGGCGAGAGTTCTCGTACGCGATTCTGTTCGCTCGACCCGACCTCGGCCGCCAGAACTTCCGGCGCGAATTCGACGCCTTCCCCTGGGGCCAGCCCGATGCAGGCCAGCTCGAGGCGTGGCGGCACGGCCAGACGGGCATCCCGATCGTCGATGCGGGCATGCGCGAACTGTGGGCCACCGGCTACATGCACAACCGGGTGCGCATGATCGTCGCCTCGTTCCTGACGAAGAACTTGCTCGTCGACTGGCGCACGGGTGAGGAGTGGTTCTGGGACACCCTGGTCGATGCCGACGAAGCCAGCAACGCCGCGAGTTGGCAGTGGGTCGCTGGTTCGGGCGCCGACGCCGCCCCGTACTTCCGCATCTTCAACCCCGTGTTGCAGGCCGAGAAGTTCGACCCCCGCGGGGTCTACGTGAACCGCTGGGTGCCCGAAGCGGGCACCCCCGGCTACCCCGAGCCGATCGTCGACCTGAAGGCGTCTCGCGCCGAGGCGCTCGCCGCCTATGAAGCGGTGAAGGCCGCGAAAGCCTGAGCCAAAGATGAGAGTGCTCTCATGCACTGCTCCTGGTCATCTCATGCAGGCTCGACAGAGTGTGGTTATCGACGGAGCACCGGGCGCATCGCCCGACTCCCCCACAGCTCGAAAGGAAACACTCATGGAAGCCAAGAACTGGATCGCCATCGGCGCAGCCTCGGCGCTCGGCCTCGGTGTCGTTGCCGCTGGCGCGGTCACCACAGCTAACGCACTGCCGCTCGTGGCGGGTGCGACGAACCTCTCTGTTCCGGGCATCGTGGTCGGCGAGAGTGACGACGACACCAAGGGCAACGCCCTGCTCTTCTCGGTCTCGAGCGACAGCATCGTCTCGCCCGACCCCACGACCTCGCCGAGCCCGTCGCCGACGAGCAGCGCTCTCGACTCCAGCCCCTCACCGGTCAGCCCGGTCTCGGCCGCGTCGCCCGTGACTCCGCCCAGCCCGCCGAGCCCGGCGTCGCCCGCGAGCCCCGCATCGCCGGCCTCGCCCGCCTCGGTCGACAGCCCCGCGAGCGTCGGTTCGTCCGACTAGTTCGCGGTTGAGCACGACGCCCCGCACGGCTCTTCGGGTGAGCCGGGCGGGGCGTTGTCGTGTCGACACCGCGGGGTGCAGGCTCTGAACCCTCACTGCGGCATACTCGCTGACGTGCGCACCTCCCCCGTGATCCACCCCGCAGTGCTCGCAGTGCTCGCCATCGTCTCGGTGCAGTTCGGCAACGCCATCGCGGGGTCGTTCTTCAGCGAAGTGGGCCCGCTCGGCGCCGCCGCCCTACGGCTCGGCCTCGCCGCCGCAATCCTGCTGGTCGCCGTGCGTCCGCGGGTGCGCGGCTGGGATCAGCGCACGTGGATCGGGGTCGGGATGCTCGGTCTCGGTCTGGCCGGCATGAACCTGCTGATCTATCAGGCCATCGCGAGCATCCCTCTCGGCGTCGCCGTCACCATCGAGTTGCTCGGCCCGCTCGCCGTAGCGGTCGCCGGCACTCGGCGCTGGCGCGACCTCAGTTGGGTCGGTCTCGCGGCGCTCGGCATTGTCGGGCTCTGGCTCAGCGGTGGCGAGGGCGGCGGCTCTCTCGCGCTCGCCGGTGTACTCGCCGCTCTCGGCGCCGCCGTGTTCTGGGCGCTCTACATCGTCGCCTCAGCCCGCCTCGGCCCGCGCGCGCGAGGAGTCGACGGGCTCGCCATGGCGATGCTCGTGGCGGCGATCATCGTCGTGCCGTTCGGAGCAGCCCCGGCGACGGCTGCCGTCGCCGTCGAGCCTCTGCTGCTGCTCGTGTTCGTCGGCATCGCGGTGATGACCTCGGCCGTGCCCTACGCCCTAGAGTTCGTCGCCCTCAAGCGCATGCCGACGCGGGTGTTCGGCGTGCTGTCGAGCCTCGGCCCCGCGGTCGCCGCCGTGGCCGGCCTGCTCGTACTCGGGCAGGCTCTCGACGCGCTACAGCTCGCCGCCATCGCGGCCGTCATCATCGCGTGCGCGGGGGCCGTGGCAACGGCACCGCGCCCTCCGCTCATCGCTGCGGAGGCCGTGCCCCCGGCCGAGTGATTGCGAGGCGCGCGACGCGCACGCCCGCTTGGGCGGCCTCGACCAGGTCGGCGCCGCCGAGAAGCGACGTCAGCAGTCCCGCGGTGAAGGCGTCGCCCGCACCGGTGGGGTCGACGGCCTCTGTAGCCTCGACGTCAATACTCGCGGTCGGCTCCCCCCGACGCGCGACAACCACGGCCCCCGCGCCGTGCGTGAGCACGACGGCCGGTGCGAGGTCGAGCAGGGTCTCGGCCAGCCCCGCGTCGGCGGGGACGTTCTCGTCGGTGAGCCCAGCCAGCAGGCGCCCTTCGGCGAGGTTGGGCAGCAGAACGTCGATACCCCGCAGGGCGGCTCTGAACGCATCGATGCCGTAGTCGGCGATGAAGCCGGCTGAGCCCGGGTCGAGAGACACCAGCACTCCATGCGCGTGCGCCCGATCGATGAGCCTCGCCAGGTCGTCGGCGCTGAAGGCGTCAACAAGGCTGTAGCCCGTGAGGTGCAGCACGCCCGCGTCGGCGAGCAGCTCATCGGTGACCGCGTCGACGCGCAGCCCTGCGTTAGCCCCACGGTCGGTCAGCATCGTGCGCTGCTCGCCCTCGACGACGATCACGATCGTGCCGGTCGTCAGCGACGGATGCTCGCTCAACTGCGATCGAACACCCCAGTCGCGCAGCACGGCCTCGTGCCGCTCGCGGTCGCCCGGCCCGACACAGCCCACGAAGTCGACCGGGGCGCCCTGGTGGGCCATCCACGCCGCCGTGTTCGCCGCTGAGCCACCCTCGTGCCGCGAGATACGCGCGGTCGTGTCGGTGTCGGGCCGCACCGGGCCGGTAGGCACCACGATGATGTCGTCGATAACGTCGCCGACGACGAGGGCGCGCGAACCGGTCACCGCCACCGCCTCAGGCTCGAGCGGCCCAGGCCGCGGCGATGCGACCGGCGACGCGCACGTTGTTGCGTGCGAGGTCGAGGTTGACCTCGAGACTGCGGCCCTCGCTCAGCTCGACGATGCGCCCGAGCAAGAAGGGAGTGACGGCCTTGCCACGGATGCCCTGTGCCTCGGCCTCGGCGAAGGCCGTCGCCAGCACGCGGTCGTGCTCGTCGCGATGCCACGCCTGTTCTGCGGGAATCGGGTTGGCCACGACGATGCCTTGGGCGTGCCCGAGCGCGTCGTGCGCCGCCATGACGTCGGCCACCTGCTCGGGGCTGTCGACCGCCCAGTCGAGTGTGTAGGCGCTCTCGCGCAGCCAGAAGCTCGGGAACACCGTCGTGCCGAGCCCGATGACGGGCACCGAGTAGGTTTCGAGGCGCTCGAGCGTCGCCGCGATGTCGAGCACGCTCTTCACCCCGGCCGAGACGACCGTGATGGGTGTGACAGCGAGGGTCGAGAGGTCGGCCGACTCGTCGAAGGTCTCGCTCGCGCCTCGGTGCACGCCGCCGAGGCCGCCCGTCGCGAAGACGCGAATGCCCGCCATCGCGGCGAGATGCGCCGTCGCCGCAACGGTCGTCGCGCCGCTCGCCCCCCGCGCGGCGAGAATCGGCAGGTCGCGCACGCTCGCCTTGGCGAGGTCGTCGTCGGCGATGCGCCGCACTCCGTCGGCGTCGAGGCCGATGCGCGGCACCCCGTCGAGCACGGCGACGGTAGCGGGCGTCACGCCGGTCTCGCGCAGCATGCTCTCGAACTCGAGCGCCGCCTCGTGATTGCGCGGGCGCGGAAGCCCGTGACTGATGATGGTCGACTCGAGGGCGACGACGGGGCGGTGCTCGGCGAGCGCCGCGGCCACCTCGTCTGACAGTTGCAGGGCGGAGTTCACCGCCTCAGGCTACCGGGCGCCTCTGCGCCGCCAAGCCGCGCCTCGGAAACCGACGAGCGCGAGGCCCGCGAGCAGCAGTGCTCCCGCGAGGGCCATCAGTGGAGGAGCCACCGCCGACGAGCCGGTCGAGGCGAGGGTGCCGTCCTCCGTGCCGCCGTCGGTACCACCGTCCGTGCCGCCGTCAGTGCCACCTTCGGTACCACCGTCAGTGCCACCGTCCGTGCCGCCTTCCGTGCCGCCGTCCGTGCCGCCGTCGATGGGATCCTCAGTGGGCGCGAGCCCTGCCCAGGCGAAGCCCTCCGAATCTGGCGGCACGTCGACCTGTGCTTCGCCATCACTTGCGGACCCCTCGGAATCGTAGGTCACCTCATTGCCTTCCGGCGCGTCGACCGTCACGTACCACTGCCCCGCATCCAGTTCTTCGACGTAGACCAGTCCGTCTTCGTCCGTGGTCAGGTCGTCACCGGTGGCCATCACGAGCGTCAAGGGGAGGCCGAATCCGGCGGGTGCCGCGTCGACCACCGGGTCGACCGAGACGCCGATGTTGGGCGCGGGCTGCTCGCCGTCGTCGACTTCTCCGTTGCGGTTGGTGTCGAACCAGACCAGCACGGCCATCTTCTGCGCACCCCGCTTCCCCGGCAGCTCTGCCGGGGGTCGAGGCCCCCGGGGAACCCGCGGAAGAGCGTTGAAGCCTGGAGGCATGGCCGCCGGGTCGATCGTGCTGAACGAGTCGATGCCCAGATCGGCTTTCACTGCCGCGTCTTCGAAAGAGTTCTGTTCATCGAGATCAGCGAGAATCGAGCGCTGGGCACGCTGCTCGTCTTCGGTGCTGGCACCGGGGTTGTCCGAGCGCCACGCTTCCATTTCCCCGTCGTAGAACTCTTTGGCCGAGAGACGGCGGCAGAGTCCCAGCTCGGCATACTCGCCAGTCCCCCCATGGATCGCTTGTCCCGCCGGGCTCCAATTCAGTCCTTCGGTCCAGGTTCCATTCCGGCGCAGCACCGGCGGAATGATGTCTCCCCAGTCTTTTTGGTTGGCGGGGTAGTCGACCTCCGGGTCAAAGAGGGGGTGTTCCCCAAATTGCTCGTCGTGGCTCATGTGGCCCGCATTGCCCGTCGCGCCCGCCGCGTTGGTGCTCACGGTGATGAGACGGTAAGGGTTCGTCACAGAGTTGGTGCGGTGGCAGATCGAGACCTTGTCGCTTCGCGGTGCACTGAGCGCACTAGGCGCGACGGCACCCGTGGCCGCGATGAGCGCCAGGACCAACGCCGTCGACATGAGCGCTCCCCCTCGGCGAATCGAACTGGGGTGAAGAAAGGTGGCACGCATGGGGCGCTCCGGACATAGGGCGAATGGTTTCGCAGAAAGAGAATCAAATTCACCCTTGAGATGCAAGCCTCGCGCGATCGCCACATTCGTAATGCGACGACTGCGTCGCCCGCGCACCCGTGACGTGAACAGGCGACTTTCGATGATGTGGCGCGCCCGGAGAGACTCGAACTCCCAACCTTCTGATCCGTAGTCAGATGCTCTATCCATTGAGCTACGGGCGCATGCCGACCTGAGTCGGCGGTGGTTGCCGGAGCAACCTTGCCAGCCTACCAGCGAGAAGCCGGGGCGTGGAGCGGAGACGGAGGGATTTGAACCCTCGGACCCCTTAACGGGGTCTCCACCTTAGCAGGGTGGTGCACTCGACCGGACTATGCGACGTCTCCTGGTGAAGCCGTACCTACTATAGTCGCCTGCCGCGAGGCCGCGGCGCACTCAGTTGGCGACCGAGCAGGTGTAGTCGGCCGCCGTCTGACCCTGCACTCCTTCGAGCACTGCCGGGGGCGCTACCTCGATCGGCGGCAGTGACGGCTCGACCTCCGGCTCGACCTTGCCGGTCTTCGGCGGCGTGGTCGGCTCCGGCTCGGGCGTGGGCTCCGCCACCGGCGCGTTCGGGTCGAGTGTCGACCCGACACCGGTGTTGCCCTCTTCTAGGGCGAAGCGTTCGTCGTTGCGGATGCGCTCGAACAATGCCTCTGACTGTCGAGCCAGGGGCTGCACCTTGCCGAGGAACGGCTCTGCCGTGCCATACCGAGTGGGGTACTGCACGAAAACGATGTTCTCGATGGGCACGTTGCGCAAAGCCTGGGCCATCGACACCATCGTGTCGAGACTGACGAGGCTCGACGACAGCTGCATCGACGAGGTCGCGACCTGAGCCATGCCGTACAGCTTCGTGAAGTCGGTGAGAACGCCCTCGTTCTGCACCTTGCGCATGAGCGACGACAGGTAGACCTGCTGGTTGCTGATGCGGCCCAGGTCGCTGCCGTCGCCGACGCCGTACCGGGTGCGCAAGAAAGCCAGGGCAGTTCGCCCGACAAGCGTGTACGTTCCCGCCGCAGGCAGGTCAAGGCCGGTGTAGCGGTCTTTGATGGGTCCGTCGACGCAGACGTCGACGCCGCCGACCGCGGTCGACAGCTGCGCGACCCCACCGAACGAGATGGCACCGGCGTAGGGAATCGACAGACCGGTCAAGTTCTCGACCGCGAGTACGACGCAGTTCAGCCCGCCGTACGACCAGGCGACGTTGATCGGCTGGGCCGACATGGCGCCTGAGGGGCGACCGCCCTCGGGGTCAGGGCACGACGGAATCGGAATGACCATGTCGCGGGGGATGCTGACGGCGACGGCCGACTGCTGGTCTTCTGCGACGTGCACCAGAATGTTGACGTCGTTCAGGGTCGCCCCTCGTCGCGCGCCACCATCTGACTGGCCGGGCTCGTTGTCGATGCCGACAAGCAGAACGTTGAAGCCGCCCTCCCACTCGCCAACGGTCGGGATCACCCGGGGCTCTTCACCCTCGGCCGCCACCAGGTCGACGACGTCGATATTGGCGTTGAACTGAGCGACAGTGATCGCCGCGACCGACACGCCGCTCACGAGCACGACAGCCATCGCTCCGCCGAGAACGGCGAGAATTGTCGACCACGCACGAGAGCGCTTGAGGCGCCCGTGGCGCACGGGAGCGGTCGGCAAAGAGCGGATTGTCCGATCGCGGATCGGTTCGCTCATGTCGTCCCCCTGAGGCGTGCGTGAAGGCCATCTCGAGCGGAGGGCGTGGGATTCGAACCCACGAGACATTTCTGCCCACCAGTTTTCAAGACTGGCTCCATCGGCCGCTCGGACAGCCCTCCTCGGATATCAGTCTTCCATCGTAACCGACAGCGACTCGATACCCCTGATCTCAGTGGCTATGCATCTGCCCACAACTCAGAGCGAGCATCCGTCTCAGATCGTGGCGAGCGCCTGAGCGAGCCCGTTCTCGGTGTCGCGGCCCGTGACTTCTGACGCGACCGCGACGACATCGTCGGGCGCCTGCCCCATGGCGATGCCTCGCCCACCGTGCTGCACAGCCCACGAGAGCATCTCGATGTCGTTGCGCCCGTCGCCGATGCACACGACGTTCTCACCAGCGATGTCGAGCGCTGTGCGCACCCGCTCGAGAGCGGTCGACTTGTTGACGCCGTCGGGGGCGATGTCGAGCCAGGCCGTCCAGCCCACGTTGTAGCTGACCTGGTGCAGGCCCATGAGCTCGACGACGGCGAGGAACTCCTCCATGGCGTGGCCGGGCGAGATAACGACGACGCGCGTGGCTGGCTCGGCGCAGAGTTCTTCGAACGGCACTTCTTCGCTCACGGCGCCGAGCGCACCGTCGGGGAACCAACCGGAGTACCGGTAGAGGCCCGTCTCGTCTTCGACGGCGTAGTTCGCGTGGCGCAAATGCGGGCGGATGCGCGTGAGCACTTCAGTGGGGTCGAAGGTCTCGACGTGGTGACGTCGGTAGCCCATGGGCGCATCGGGGTCGCGCTTGAGAAGAATGGCGCCGTTCGAGGCGACGACGTAGTCGGGCGTGATGTCGAGCCGGTCGAGCACGGGCAACGTCATCGCGACCGAGCGGCCCGTCGAGAGCATGACCTCATGCCCTGCGTCACGCACCCGGTGCACCTCGGCAACCACCTCGTCGGGCAGCGTGCCATCTTCGTGCAGCACCGTGCCGTCGATGTCGAGAGCGATGAGCATGCGCGGGCTCGTCACGACGGCACCTCGATGGTCTCGAGGCCTCGCAGGTAGGGCCGCAGCACCTCGGGCACGACGACCGAGCCGTCTGCCTGCTGATGCGTCTCGAGCAGCGCGACAAGCCACCGCGTCGTCGCGAGGGTGCCGTTGAGGGTCGCGACGGGGCTCGTCTTGCCGCTCTCGCCGCGGTGCCGCGTCTCGAGGCGACGGGCCTGGTAGGTCGTGCAGTTGCTCGTGCTCGTCAGCTCTCGATAGGCGCCCTGCGTCGGCACCCAGGCCTCGACGTCGAACTTGCGCGCGGCGCTCGAGCCGAGATCGCCCGCGGCCGTGTCGATGACCCGGTAGGCGAGGCCGAGGCTCTGCAGCATGCCCTCCTGCAGCGCCAGCAGTCTCTCGTGCTCAGCCTCGGCGTCAGCCGGGTCGATGTAGCTGAACATCTCGAGCTTCTGAAACTGGTGCACGCGGATGATGCCGCGGGTATCTCTGCCGTAGCTACCGGCTTCGCGCCGGTAGCAGGTCGACCATCCGGCGTAGCGAAGGGGGCCGGCCGAGACGTCGATAATCTCGTCGGCGTGGTACCCCGCGAGGGCCACCTCGCTCGTGCCGGTGAGGTAGAGCTCGTCGTCGGAGAGGTAGTAGATCTCGTCGGCGTGCGCACCGAGGAATCCGGTGCCGCGCATGATCTCGGGCTTGACGAGCGTGGGCGTGATGAGCGGCGTGAACCCTGCCTCGAGTGCCGTGTCGAGCGCGTAGTTCATGAGCGCGAGCTCGAAACGAGCGCCGATGCCGGTCAAGAAGTAGAAGCGCGAACCCGAGACCTTCACGCCCCGCTCGATGTCGATGGCCCGCAGCAGCTCGCCCAGCTCGACGTGGTCGCGCGGCGCGAAGTCGAACGCGGGCTTCTCGCCCACCTCCCGCAGCGTGACGAAGTCGTCTTCGCCGCCTGCCGGAACCCCGTCGATGATGACGTTCTGGATGCTCCCGACGACCTGCTCGAAGCGAACCTCGGCTTCGGCGGCCTCCGCTTGGGCAGCCTTCACGTCGGCGGCGAGCTGCTGCGCCTGCGCGACAAGGGCGGCCTTCTCGTCTTTCGGTGCGGCCGCGACGGTCTTGCCGAAGGCGTTCTGCTCGGCGCGCAGCGCCTCGAAAGCGGTGATCGCGGCACGGCGCTCAGCATCGGCGGCGATTGCGTCGTCGACGAGCTCGACGCTCGCCTGCCGTGCCTGCTGCGAGCGTCGAACGAGGTCGGGGTCATCACGCAGCAGCTGGGGGTCGATCACGCCTCTAGTCTGGCACGCACTGGTTAACGCAAGCCCCCTGCTCTCAGGGCGCGATGCTCTACTCTGACCGCATGAGCACCCCCGCTGCGGCGGCCACCAGCGAGAACCGCGCAGCTGACCGCGACCGCATCGCTATCATCGTCAACCCGACGAAGGTTGACATGCGCGCCTTTCGGTCGGCGATCGCCGACGCGGAAGCGGCGGCAGGGTGGCGACCCTCGCTGTGGCTCGAGACAAGCGTCGACGACCCGGGTCAGGGCCGTGCTCGCGAGGCGATCGAGGCGGGCGTCAGCGCCGTGCTCGCCGCCGGTGGCGACGGCACCGTGCGGGCTGTCGCTGAAGGGTTGCTCGACTCGGGCATCCCGATGGTTCTCGTACCGTCAGGCACCGGTAACCTGCTCGCCCGCAACCTCGATGTGCCCATCGGGCGACTCACCGACGCCGTGAGCATGGCCGCAGAGGGTGTCGACCAGGCCATCGACGTCGGCATCGCTGAGATCACACGCGCTGATGGCACGATAGAGAAGCATGCGTTCGTCGTGATGATCGGCATCGGTCTCGACGCCAAGATGATTAGTGCGACCAACCCCGAACTCAAGAAGCGCGTCGGTTGGCTCGCCTACGTCGAAGCTGTCGCCCGCATCGCCCGCGACGTCGACGCCGTGCGGCTGCGCTACACCCTCGACGCCAGTGCTGAGCGCTCGACGACCGTGCACACGCTGCTCATCGGCAACTGCGGCACCCTGCCCGGCGGCGTGCTGCTGCTGCCCGAAGCGCAGATCGACGATGGCCTGCTCGATGTCGTCGCCATGCGCCCCCGCAATCTGTGGGGGTGGATGCGCGTGAGCTACGCCGTGGTCTGGGAGAACGGCGTGCTGCAGAGAAGCAAGGTGGGTCGGCGCATCATGGCCGCCGACAAGCGTGTGCGCGCCTTGCGCTACTTCCAGGGCCGCCACATGACTCTTGCCTTCGATGGCCCCGAAGACTTCGAGATCGACGGCGAAGAGATGGGGCAGGTCACGGCGATCGACGTGCGCGTCGCGCCCGCCTCGCTCGTGGTGCGTGTGCCGCGCAGCTGATAGCTAGCAGCCGCTGAGCACCTGGGTGAGAACTGTGCGATCGTCGCTCGGCACCGACAGACGGTACTCAACGAGCACTTTGGTGAAGATCGTCACGTACACGCAGTGCGCGTCGCGGTTCGGGGGCATCCAGGATGCGGGGCCCGACGCCGATTTCTCCTGGTTGGCTTGCCCGCTCACCGCCAGGAGGTTCAGAGGATCGTTCGCGAAGTCCTGTCGTTGCTCTGTTGTCCAGGTGCTCGCGCCGTTGTCCCAGGCCCATGCGAGCGGCACGACGTGGTCGATCTGGACCAAGACAGACGTGTCCGCCCCAGACACAAAGGTCATGGCGTCGCCGGAGTATGGATCAATCAGGCCGCCCCTTAGCACCTTGCAGCCATTCGAGTCGCTCTTGATCATGACGTCGCTCAGGTCCCGCCGCAGGATGTCGTTACGGGTGTCACAGCCATTGCGGTCGGAGTCGTACCAGCTCTGTCCGAACAGGGTGCGGTCGTACCCGACTACATTGCCCGCGGCGGGTTCGTCGAGAGTCGCAAGGGCGCTCAAGAGCGCTGAGGCATCGCTTGACTCAGAGGGAGGCGCCGCCGGTGTCGGAGGGCGCTCAGGAGGAGCGACACTCTCCGGCGGACCCGTCGGGTCGGAACGATCCGGAGAAATCGAACCCACCACGATGGGCGCAGCCTGACCCGTTATCGACAGGCCCCACGCCAGAAGTGCGACGAGAGCGACGAGGGCAGCCATTCCTGCCGCACCCAGTACCACGCCGTGCACAAAGCCCAGGCCGTGCCACCAGGACCTACGCGGTTCGCCAGAGCGGCCCGGGGGGAAGGGGCTGTGCGAGGCGGGGCCTGGCGGCCGTGAGCGCCCCGGCGGGCGCGGGGGGCCTGAGCCCATCGGCGACGTCACAGACCCTCTCGCGCGCTCGTGGCGCGGGCGCCACCGTCTGTTCGAGGACGGCTGTTGGCTTTCTCCCACAAACGAGCAGCGGTGACGGGAATGGGCCCGGCCACGTCAACCCGCAACACCAAGTCGAGTGCGCGTACGTCGGAGTCGGTGTAGGCCGTGACGTCGAGTGGGGATCGAGAGCCCGCGGCTTGGGCATCCCCGCTCAACCGATCGGGTACGAGCAGGTAGCTCCGCACGTTCTCGTGATGCGCGTCGGCCAGGGCCATCTCTGCAATGCCGAGTGACCCGATTGGAGTGACCGGGTTCGAGCGACCAGCAACCGAATCGAGCAGGAAGGAGTCCCACTCGACGGGGACTTCTCGGCGCAGAGCGTCGCGTGCAGAACTCGACTCATCGCCCTCGAGAGGGTCCGCGGCGACGGGGCTCACCCGAGGGTTCGAGTGACTCAAAGAGACTCCCTGCACTTCAGCAACGATCTCTCGCAAGTAGCTCTGAGCAAGCGACTGGAGAAGCTCAGGGTCATTCGCGTGCTCCATGAGGATTCGACGCGAGTGATTCGACGCATGGGGCATGTCTGCATCGAGGCTGTCGATGCCCAGGGTTGCGGCGTCGTAGCCGAGGCGTGACCGAAGTTCTTCCAGGAGTCGTGAGAACGCACGAGCGCGCCATCCTTTGACCATCAGAGCGCGGGAGGCTTCCCTCTTCATGCGCCCGAGTGTCACGGGGTCGTCGTCACGGGCGATCGCGAGTCTCATTGCATACGGGAGCTGGGAGCGATCGATGCTCGGCGCATCGGTCGCCAACCACGATTCACGAACGGCCCAGGGGTGGTGGAGTGCATCGGCAAGAAGCTGAAGCCACTCTTGGGCTTGCCGGTGAAGCACCTCCAATCGGCGAAGCTCGCGCCGAGCATTTCGTGACGCGTTCGCCGCCCACTCCAGTCGGTCTCCCACCTCGACGATCAGCCTCTCGACTCGTGACCACTGTCGGTAGTACTGAAGCAGGATGGCGATGAGAATAATGACGATGGCAGCAGCGCCAAGCGCGATCACCTGCCATGCTTCAGGCCACCAGCTCAACCTCCGCAAGGACGGAACGAGAGCATCGACGGCGAAGTACACGAGCACGAAGCCCGCCGTGATCAACGAACCAGTTCCGAAACGGCGATGGAAGGACTTTCGCAAGGCGATCAAGCGACCGGGTTCCGGCAACTCAACGCTCTGGAGCGCATCCTCTGCCGAGGCGAGGTCCTGTGCCGCACGTTCACGACGTTCAGTCATGCCAGCAACGATCCGACCGTAGATCGACGTCTCGTGGCCAGCGATCCACTGTTCGAAGCTCGCAAGAACGGCGTGTCGGGCCTGTCGCTCGTCGTGAGCAGACGTTACGACAAGGTCAGCAGCGGTAATCCGTCGCTCTGAGGCGGCAAGCCGAGCAGGCAACTCACTGAACTCTCTCTTGAGTGCGACGAGATCCAGCGCTCCTTCTTCGACTGCCCCGTCGACCTTCTTCGGGCTCGGCGCACGCTTGCCCTTGATGACGACCGCCAAACCGTGCTCGTCAAACTCCACCAACTCGTGCTCGAACAAGACAGCAGCGAGTTCCTCTGACCTCAATTGCAGAGAATCCCGATCGGCGATCGCCTCGTGACGCTCGGCTTCACGGGCGGCGATCAGCGACTCTGCAGACTGGGCCCACCGGATGACTGCCTGTCGAACGGCACCAAGCGACTCCAGGTCTTCGAGCCCCACACTGGGGGGAATATCGTCGGGCCGGTCATCGCTCGGAAACCGCCAGCGATCATGCGTAGGCTGCACGAGGTCGCTGACGCGAGCGAAGATCGGGGTCTTGTCTTCGATCGGAGTGAAGCCAATCTCCGTGAGGTCCGCAGAGCCATCCAGAACTCCGAACATCATCTCTCGGAGCCGAGCCCAGAGGCTCGGCGTTGAGCGGATTGCCGCGATCTCATCAAAGGCTGCCGCGGAACTGCGCGCAGCGGAGACCTCTGCGGCCACGCGGTCGCGATGTGCGACGAGGTTTCGATCACGGATGTCGTACTGCTCGACATCTGAACCGACAACGGCCAGACCTTCGGACGAGTGGAAGGTCTCCGTTGCCGATCGAGAGACTCGACCGACGATCGCCCGGATCGCCCACTTCGGCATCGCGACGACTTTGTCGAGCGCGAAGGACGCGAACGAAACGGCCTGGCCCCGCAAGGTCATCCGGTCGCGTGCGCGGGTCTCGTACGCAGCGACTGGAGAGTAATCCAATCGCCCCTTGTCGATCTGGAAGATGCCCTCAACCACTCGATCGACGTAGTGGCTGCGCCGCTCATCGGTGATAAAAGCCGTTCCCGGAGGGGGAACAGAGGTCAGGGCGTCGACGATGTCGGAGTTGCCATCTCCGGCATCCGCGAGAACCCCCGCGGCGACGCGGTTCGCAAAGCCGTCCATCAGCACGGCGTTCACAAACACGCGAGACACCCAGATGCTGTGATACATCGAGGCCTCTTGACTAAACAGGTCGAAGGTTCCGACCGGTGCAGCGTTCCAGAGCCCGCCGACCGTTGCGATGTGCATGAGACAAAAGCCAACGAATCGATCGTTGTCTCGAACAAACGCGTCGCCCGACCACGGGCTCGACCTGTCTTCGGGTGAGGCGACGACGATCAGGCCCGGATCGTCTGTCGCCCAGGCGACGCGCTGCGTAACCTGAAACTCGGTCGGAGCACAGATCAGTGTCGCCTCCGAGAGCAGAAGTTGCTGGTCGGAGATGTTCTGGTTCGGATCAGCGGACGGGACGGAGTGTTTGACATACCGATTCAGTGACTCCGCGATCGCATCCTGCGCCTTATCGAGTTCTCGCCGCGGAGTCGTCGACCGCACCTTCAGCACCCGAACCTGGCGCAGCTCATCACGAGCTAAGACCTCGAACAGGTCGCGCCGCAGGTCGAGAAGCTCACGGTTCGGCCCCAAGCGCATGACCCGGGCGAAGATGATGGGAGGTGCGCCGGGCTCGAGCGTGACATCCTCAGGCGCCACCCAGAGGGCCGGGCCCAAGAGACCCAACTGAACCCAATTACGAGCCAGAGCCAAGACCCGCTGTCCCTGGTCACCGCCCGGAAGCAGAACGATCGGGACCGTGCTCGACGGCCAGAAGGTTGAGTCCACAGCGATCAGGTCCCGATGTTGACGGTTCGTGTGACCAGAACCGCTGATCGAACGCTCTGAATCGCATCCGCGATCTGACCGCGAATCTCCCAACTGACGGGGTAGTCGTATGCCGACGTGTCGGGGTCCTGACGCATGACCTGATCACCGAAATCGGCCAGTTCCTGGTCAAGGTAGGCACGCAGCGCTTCCTGCCTCTCCTCGAGCGTTCCGGCCGTGGATCCCGCACGTGCGGGATCGGGAACCGGCGACTTTTCTGGGAGGGAACCAAGTTGCAGCCAGTCCCGGAGCGTGTCCGACAGGGTTCTGTCCGACCCCCCCAAGTCCATGAGCGCCTGATAGGGACGCAACGGAATGGTAGACGACTGGGCGCTACAGGCGACCATCGCGACCATCAGCGACTCCATGACAACGCCCGGATAGTCGTGCGGTTCCGCAATCCCGGGGTGCAGCAAGGGGTACGGGAAGGCGGAAAGCTTCCGAGCGGAGGCGTCCCACACCTTGAGCTCGGGTCCTCGAGCGGAATCGATGCTCGTGCGCTCGAGCCAGCCGAGCGCCTTCGCGACATACCACCCCCGCAGCATGGACGCGAGCACGGCTGCATCCGCCGGCACAGCCTCGCTAAGCAGGCGTGCTCGCTTGAACTTCCAAAACGCTTCCCGACTATCGATAGTCGAACTCTGGGCGAGCCACGTTCGAGCGATTGGCTCCATCACCGAATCCATGACGACGGGCTGGTATGGGAAAGCCGACATCGCGAAGATCTCGATCGACTCCACCTGCTGATCGGCAAACCAGTCAGGCGAAATATTGTCGTTCCAGAGCCCCTGCGCGGCCAAGATTCCCTTCGTCAGGCTGTGCATGTCCGTCCCCTCGGCGAAGGGAATGGCGCCGAAGACAAGCTGCGGGGGCTCATCAATCGACTTGTTGTGGATCTCGCTGAGAAGTGTGGGGTTCAGCTTGACGAGGGGTTCACTCGCGCCCAGGGCAGCGGTGAACTGCTCGCGGAAGGTAGCGACGCGGCGTGCATAGACGTCAGGGGTGGAGTTGTCCTTGTCGAGATAGGCGTTGAGCGTGTCACGAATGTAGGCCCCGAATGGCTTGCCGTCCCGGAGAATCCAGCTTCGGGAACGGTCACGGTACGCCTCCGGATCCCCCTCAGTCTCGAACCTCGGCTTCCGGGTCGCCTGCGTCCGTTGCCGCGGATCCGCGGAGGTGGCCGGCTGCCACGACTGGCTCACACTCACGAACGACCAGCGCTCCTCAGCAGACAGTGCCGGATCGTCGAAGCCGACCGTAACCTCCGACATGACCGTAAGAATCGCGTCCAAGAATCGTTCGCGTTGTGTCGTCGCGGTGACCAGCCGCTCGAACTCGGAAGGGTATTCCGCGTGTTCGACGAGCAACCGCTCATTCGGAGCAGGCTCAAACTTGCGGGGGACGATCGAATCGTTTCGGCGCGGCCAGAACTCAAAATCGTTCTCACGACCATCCAGGGTCCGCTTTGCACTGGTCCGCTCGAGAAGCTGCTTGTGGGTCCCCGCCAGATGAGCGCGAAGAGGGTCGACAACGTCCTTGCGGATCTCCTCCATGAGTGCCGCACCCGACTCGCGCAGCCGAGCTTCCGAAGCCCACTCGAATCCATCACCCACAGTCTGGAATGCCTTCTGCACGGCAGGATGCTCAGGACGAATGGATGAAGCATTCGGCGCCATTCGCAGGTCTTCGCTGACGAACGAGTCGAGCCGCTCCGACCACATGCGGTAGTTGCCGCTCTCACCACGAAGACCCTCCGCAGCGCTCCCCAAGTCGCGGCTCAGTCGGCGCAGGAGCTCCACGACGACGGGCAGACCATAGTCCGCGACGTATAAGGAGACCGTCCGAGCGATGTGGCTTGGCATCCGCTCAACCCACTCGTCGAGTCGACGTTGCCGGTTACCGTTGTCCTGTGCGAGGTAGGAATCCACCAGCCCCTGGAAGGAAGCAACCATTCGTTCTGCCCAGGTGTTGAGGTCAAGGCCTCCGCTCTTATCGAGCCCGACGGTCACCTGCTGTTCTACCGCCGCACGGATGCGAGTGACGAGCTCTTCTAGACCCTGCTTGTCGCGCAGGGCGTCGATGACGTCGTTGAACTCGTCCGTCTCTTCGTTGAGTTCCAGTGTGCGAATGAAGCCCTCGTAGGCCTCCGCGGCCTTGACGTCGATCCACTCCGCTTCGGTGCGTTGCAGAAACTGGCGATCCTCTTCGACGTGAGCTTCCAGGATGCGGTCGACCACTGAGCGTGCGATGCGCTCCGCGGAGTACTCCAGGAATCGCTCACGGCCAAGGGTTACGCGACCGAAGCCGAGGGTGGAGAAAGGAGGCGACTGGTCAGCGGGACGCATGAGTCGCGTCGTGTCGGGCAGAACCGAGGCGCTCACTCGCGCCTGCCAGTTGCCCGTCGAGTATGCGCCGATAGAGTCCTGAATGTGGTCATCCGTCATCCAGGCGGCCAGGCTCGTCGCGACCGCGGAGTAGACCTCGCCTTGGTTCGCGAAGGTGACCTTGGAGTTGCGGCGACCAATGATGAACGGATACGCAGCTCCGACTCGGGACATTGCAGTCCCGTAGGCGGGGGCGATGCCCTTGGCCCGAAACATCTCGAGGGTGGCCTCCGACGGTGTCTCCGTCCAAAACCCGTTCATCGCCTCACTGATGGCCGCCAAGGCGTTGCCCGGCATTCCTGTCGTCACATCCAGCTGGTCGAAGACATCGGGGGCGTAGAGGAACGAGAAGAACTGATTCGACCAGGGATACTGCTTGACCGTTGACTTGACGATCTCTATGACATCGAGGAACTGGCCGGCACCCGAACCACCCGCGATTGACGACACCACGACCACCGTGGGGCTCGCCGTCCGTCCACCATCAGACCGCGCGTTTAGCTTCTCCCCCAGGGTTTGCAGCTCACCAAGTGCCGTCGCGTCGTTCATGCGACTGATCGCGTCGCGAGCGGCGACTTCGACCTCTCGCGGGGCTGCCAAGACAACGGTTCGACCAACCGCTCGATACTGCCCGGCTCCCTTGTCCACCGCGACCCGGACCCGCGTCGGGTCAGGAAGCTGGCGCTTGACGTCGTTGAGCAAAGCATCTGCAATGCTGCCGCCGTGGGAGACGCTGTTATACACCGACCCGTAGTTCATGCCGCCCGAGACGAGACCCTTGTACTGCTCTGCCGGCAGGAACGGAGCCGGGTAGTCCTGGCCGTCTTGCGCGATGGGGGTGTCGATGTGGATGAACTGCCAGGCCTGCGGAAGCCCACCGTTCCATCCCTTCTGTCTCAGAACGAGTTCGAGCTGGTACTTGAGACCACGAAGGGTCTTGCCGCCGGAACCGCCGACACCGATGAGGAGGAAGGGACGAAGCATGGATGGACTGCCTTTCGGGGTGGAGCGATGACGACCTAACGCCCAGGGGGGCGGGGCATGGACGGGGGCGAATCATTGCCCCGGGTTCGGGGAGGAAGGGACTCTGACCGAGTCGGAGCTGCCGGGCTAGAAGGCGCACTCCGTCCTGGCGGACGGGGTGGACCGCTTGTTGGTTCCGGCGCAGCATCCCCGCCGGAGGATGGTCGAGATGAGCTGCGTGGTTCCTCCGGGTTAGTGGAGACTGACGGCGGGCCCTCCGCGGACTCCGGCTGACTGCTCGCTATGGCCTGAGCGAGTTCCCGAACGCGTGCGCGCCAGTCCGTCAGGGTCATGATCTCCAGGAGCCGCTTCGCGTACTGGCCAGATTGTCCGAGCACAGGCTGGAGATAGACGACGAGGACGCCGGCTACAGCACCGTCAGCCCCACGGCTCCGCAGTTCGCGCTCATCGATGGCGACACCCCACGCGCTCGACAACACCCCATTGCCGGCCACGAGAGTCCCTTCGGCGAGCTTGGGCGATAGGTGACGCGGTGCGACACCGCCCTGCTTGGCGATAAGCCGGGTTCCGGCCGGGGCTATGAGGCTGAACCAGGCTGGCTGCAGCGGGCTGAGGGGCACCCGCACGGCGAAGGCGCCGAGTCGAGCGTCTGTGTGGGTCCGCACTCGCTCGTTCGGCGGCAGGTTACGGAACGCGCTGGCAAGGCTCGCCTCATCGGAGAGGTCAATTTCCGGCATCGTGACCGTGCCGTCTTTGATCACCACCGGGAACTCGGCACGCTGGAGGAGGCGACCGTGCTGGAGCCCCACCAGACCGCGCTTGAGTAGCCAGGCGAGGGCCACCGGGATAGCGATTCCGACAAGGAGGAGAAGAGCGAGCAGCCCGATAAGCAAGCCGAGGTTGATCCGCCGTTCCGTCTGCAACTCGAACGGCACGGACTGAATCACCCGCACGTTCTGGCCGCTGGTCTCATCGACCGGCACCTGGAGTTCAACGAGAAGCTCACCTCTCACGACCGAGAACTCCGGGTCTTCACCCTCCACGATTCCGAAGGTGAAAGTGACCGGATTCTGGTCCGGGCCGAACTGACCACAGACGCTTCCCCCGCTTTCGCAAGCAGTCGAGGGCTCCTCGATCGCGAACTCTCGGCCGAACTCGTCTTGGATCGCGAGTGGGGCAGCATCGCGAACGATCACGTCCACCACCCCACCGTCCGCAGGCGGATTGGCCAGGATCTCTCCATGGGCAGGTTCACGCGCCGAACCCGCGGGCCCGCCAAAGCGAATGCTGAGGTCTGCAGGCACCTGGTCAGGATCCAGAACGGTCAATCGCAGCGAGGCGATCGGACCGTCAAGAGCAACAGCGCCGTCAACAGTGCGGAGATTCACGAGCGAAATGTCCACGACCGGTTCCGCACCGGGTCGAGCCGAAGTCGCGCCGAAGTCGATGGTGAACTGTGCGCCTTCACCACCCGAGATCTCATTGGGCAGCGCTCTTGGGCGCTCTTCATCCTCGAGCCGCTCCTGAATAATCCAGTCGTACTCGTAGAGACTCAGGTTGGCGGGGTTTCCATCTCTGTCGAGAATCGCTCCCGTGATGACAGCGCCTTCGCCACTGACCACGCCAAGGTTGCCTCCCCCCAGTCGATCCACCTCGACACGAAGATCGCTGAAAAGGTAGAGCGACGCGCTCCCTTCCTCATGCCCGACGACCTTCCAGGTGCCGAGTGCGGGGTCGTCTTCGTATGCCGCATCGATCGACACCTCGACTGCAGAACTCGTGGAATTGGAACTCTCTGTCACCGTGACCCCGCCAGGACTCGAGAGGTCACCCCGCGCTAGCAACTCTCCGCTCGGCATCGCCAAGGACCACGAGGTTGAGTTGCCCGGGAAGCGGAGAATGAACCTGCTGACGCCCTTTGGGATGACGAACTCCCCCGCGTCATTCAGATCGTTTGAAATGCTGCTCGGCGAACCACCTGCGACGAGTATCGACAGTCGATCAAACACGTCGGCCAAGTCACCCGCCTCAGTGACCTTGGTAACTGAACCACGAACATCCGTCGGAGAGATTTCCGCGCAGGCACCTCCCTCGGCGGATCCCTCAACCACCCTTACTAGCTGTTCAGCCGAATCTGGATTGGGATTCAGGAAGACCCCAAACACGACGACCTGGCGCCCCCTTAGCTGCTGCAGCAGTCCACGTTCGCCGCCCACTCCCGTGCACAAGGCATCGAAAGCCGCCAGGGTCCTGTCGCCATTCACGCCATCGCCGAGGTTGATTTCACCGTCGGTGAACCAGATCAACATCGAACAGCCGGGAGCCACCTGCTGTTGGGCCGCGAGACTCTGACTGGCACCTCGGATGCCATCTTCCCAATTTGTCCATCCCCCGTCCGTTGGCGGAATAACCTCAGCCAAGCGGTTGGCATCGTCGGGAGACTCGAGAACTGACCAATCAGATAGCGGGGTGAACACGTCCTTGAAGCTCCCGGCCGCCCAATAAACCTTGTCATCCGACGTCAACTGCAAGAGGGATCGAAGGCTGTCAGCAAGGACGGGTCGTCTGAGTTCACCACGATCTGTGTCAGCCAATGATCCCGAGTCGTCGAGCAGGTAGAAGACGTTGAGAACGTTGTTCACCGCCAGGCAGCCGCGCAAGTCCTGAAGAGCTGCCTCCTCATTGTTCAGAGGAGCATCCGTGACGGGGGGCGGGGGCGCCGAACGCTCCACAGTGGGGCTCTCGACAGACGGGCCGACGCAGGCCGCTAACGCGACAGCAAGAAGCGTCCCTGCCGTCACGGAGTGAAGAATGCGCCCGCGGCGCCAAGTGGTCGCGGTCATGAACTGAACTCCTGGACCCATTCGACGATGGGCACCGCCACGGTGATGATGTGCCAGAGCGAGACAACGATTCCGAGAGCGGCAGCAAGCTTCAGAGTGGTTCCGAACCACGGTCGAGGAATGAACTGTGGATTCGACAGACCACGGCCCTGTAGAACTCGATCAATGACGAGCGCGCAAATCGGGATCACCGGTGTCAGCAGATAGCCAACCCAGCCCAAGTACGCAGCGTCGGCCTGCGGCAGCGTCAGGGCGAACCAGGGAGGGAGAAGGACTGTCGGCTTGCCTACCGAGACACCCACGAAGAGGAGGCCCACGCTCGCGAGTACCGCGGCGACTCCGACGATCATCGGCCAGGGTGATGCGTAGGCAGGCGAGTAGGTGACACCGTGACCACCCTGAACGCCGACTCTAGCGCCCACCCGCTTCGCATCAATGCGATGAGGTGGGGTGCGAGACATATTCGTCATACTCCTCATATCTTGACCAGGTTTCAAGACTAAGGAGAAACTCAGGATTCGCACCCGGCCAGGCGGTCCCCACTTATAGGGCTACCGGCGACCACCGACAACGGCTTACGTTTTGCGAAGACCTGGCCGCTCAGATCACGTCGGGCTCGCCGCTGAGAATGGCGCGCAACCAGTCGCGAGCATCCGTGAAGACGTCGTCGCCGTACTGCGAGACGACCTCGATTTGGCGGGCATCCGCTCTCGGATACGAGCCGAGGAAGATGACGTTGGGGCTGAAACGCCGCAGGCCGAGCAGGGCGTCGGCGACGCGCTCGTCGTGCACGTGGCCGTCGAGATCGATGACGAAGCGGTAGCGGCCGAGCGCGTCGCCGATGGGGCGCGACTCGATCAGGCTCATGTTCACCCCGCGCGTGGCGAACTGCTCGAGCATCTCGAGCAGGCGGCCCGGGGCGTCGTCGGGCAGCTCGGCGATGACGCTCGTCTTGTCGGCACCGGTGCGCGGCGGCAGTTCGCGGCTGCGGCTGACGAGCACGAAGCGCGTGACCGCATTCGGGTTGTCGCCGATGCTGTCGGCCAGTTCGACCAGGTCGAGCAGCTCGGTGATGCCCGGCGGCGCGATCGCGGCCTGCGCGGGCGAATCGAGCTCGAGCAGACTCTGCGGCGCGGCGACATTCGAGGCGGAAGGAATGTGGCCGTGGGTCGGCAGCGCGCTCTCGAGAAAACGACGGCACTGCGCGTAGGCGACCGGGTGCGCGGCGACCACTCGCACGTCGGCGAGAGTCACCCCGGGCCGGGCCACCAGCACGAAGTTCACGGGCACGAGGTACTCGCCGATGATGCGCAGGCCAGGGATCGTCGCGAGGGCGTCTTGTGTGGCGCTCACTCCGCCCTCGACCGAGTTCTCGACGGCGATCATGGCGCCGACGCTGCGGCCCGCGATGACATCGTCGAGCGCCTCGCCCACGTTGCTGACGCTGCGCCACTCGGCACCCTCGGCCTCGGGCACCTGCGCGAGCGCGTGCCAGGTGAAGGTTCCGGCCGGGCCCAGGTAGCTGTACACCGGGGTCTGATCGGGGTGCGCGCTCATGATCGGCAGTCTATTGCCGCGCATCCACCCTGCCCGCTCTGTCGACCCGGTGGTTGGATGGGCTCATGAGCCGCGCCGGAACACCCGCCCAGCCCGCCGACCTCGTCGACCTGAGCGCACTGCTGTCGGCCTATGACGATCGAGGGCCCGACCTCGATGATCCTGCGCAGCGCGTCGTGTTCGGCACGAGCGGCCACCGGGGCTCGAGCCTCGACGGAGCCTTCACCGACACCCACATCGCCGCGATCACGCAGGCCATCGTCGGGTACCGCGCTGCGCAGGGCACGACCGGCCCGGTGTTCGTCGGCGCCGACACGCACGCTCTCAGCGCGCCCGCGATGCAGACGGCCCTCGAGGTGCTCGCCGCGAACGATGTCACCGCGCTCATCGACACCCACGACGACTACGTGCCGACCCCAGCGTTGAGCCACGCGATCATCCGGTACAACCGCGACGCCACCGCGAAAGCCGACGGCATCGTCATCACCCCGAGCCACAACCCGCCGCGCGACGGCGGCTTCAAGTACAACCCGCCGCACGGCGGCCCGGCCGACAGCGACGCCACGGGCTGGATCGCCACGCGCGCCAACGCGATCATTGCCGGAGGCAACCGCGAGGTACGCAGGCAGGCGCAGCTCACGGCCGAGCGGTACGACTACCGCGAGCACTACGTGGCCGACCTTGCGAGCATCCTCGACCTCGACGCCGTGCGCGCGAGCGGGCTACGCATCGGAGCCGACCCGCTGGGCGGCGCAAGTGTGAACTACTGGGCGCTCATCGCTGAGAAGCACGGCCTCGACCTCACCGTCGTCAACCCGAACGTCGACCCGCAGTGGGGCTTCATGACGCTCGACTGGGACGAGAAGATTCGCATGGATCCGTCGAGCCCCAGCGCGATGGCGAGCGTGCTTGCGCGGCGCCACGACTTCGACCTGCTGACGGGCAACGATGCCGACGCCGACCGTCACGGCATCGTCACGCCCGACGCCGGGCTCATGAACCCCAACCACTACCTCGCCGTCGCGATCGAATACCTCGTCACCCACCGCCCCGACTGGCGCGCCGAGGCCGCGATCGGCAAGACGCTCGTCTCGTCGACGATGATCGACCACGTCGTCGCCGGTCTCGGGCGCAGGCTGTGGGAGGTTCCGGTGGGGTTCAAGTGGTTCGTGCCCGGCCTCATCGACGGCTCAGTCGCGTTCGGCGGCGAAGAGAGCGCGGGGGCAAGCTTCGTGCGCCGCGACGGCACCGTCTGGACGACCGATAAAGACGGCATTCTGCTGGCCCTGCTGGCCGCCGAGATCACGGCCGTCACCGGATCGACGCCCTCCGATCTCTACGCCGGACTCACCGAGCGCTACGGCTCTCCGGTCTACGAGCGCGTGGATGCTCCTGCCACGCCTGCGCAGAAGGCAGCGCTCGGCAAACTCGATGGAGGAGCCATCACGGCCGAGACCCTCGCGGGCGACCCCATCACGGCTCGCCTGAGCGAGGCCCCCGGCAACGGCGCGGCCGTCGGCGGGGTCAAGGTCGTGACCGAGCGCGCGTGGTTCGCCGCGCGCCCGAGCGGCACCGAAGACGTCTACAAGATCTACGCCGAGTCGTTCGCCGGCGATGACCACTTGCGGCTCGTGCAGCAGGAGGCGAAGGCGATCGTGGATGGTGCCCTTGACTGAGCAGGGTGATCGTGCGGCGCTCTTCGCCGAGTGGGACGCACTCACCGTCGAGCAATTGCATGCCCGCGGCAGCATGAAGTGGAGTTACTTCCCGAAAACGATCGGCGCGTGGGTCGCCGAGAGCGACCTCGGCACCGCACCCGCGGTGACCCAGGCTCTGCACGCCGCGATTGACGCGGGCACCATGGGCTACCTGCCGCGCCCGGTCGGGGCCGAGCTCGGTCGAGCGACCTCTGAATGGATGCTCGACCGCTTCGACTGGCGCGTGCCGCCGAGCCGCGTGCACGCTGTCGGCGACGTCATCGCAGGACTCGATGCCGCGATCGTGCACTACTCCCGACCGGGCTCGGCCGTCATCGTGCCGACACCGGCATACATGCCGTTTTTGACGGTGCCTGGCATGCACGGCCGCGCCGTCATCGAGGTGCCCCTGGCCGTCGACGGTCAGCGCGAAGTGCTCGACCTCGAGGCGATCGACCGCGAGCTCGCTGCGGGAGCGGGACTCGTCGTGCTGTGCAACCCGCTGAACCCCGGCGGTCGTGTGTTCACGAGAGCCGAGCTCGTTTCCCTCTCCGACGTTGTGGAAGCCCACGGTGCGCGGGTGTTCGCCGACGAGGTTCACGCGCCGATCGTGTTCGGCGACGCGCGGCACGTGCCGTACGCGAGCGTGAGCGACGCGGCGGCGGCGCACAGCATCACGACGACGAGCGCCTCGAAGGCCTGGAACCTGCCCGGCACGAAGGCTGCCCAGCTCATCACCACGAATGACGCCGACGAGCAGATCTGGCAGGCGCTCGGCCCCATGGCTGGCCACGGTGCGAGCACGCTCGGGGTGATCGCCAACACCGCTGCCTACCGAGACGGGCGCGACTGGCTCGACGCGACGGTCGCCTACTACGACGCGAACCGCCGCCTGCTGGGCGAGCTGCTGACCGAGCGATTGCCCGAGGTCGGCTATCGGATGCCCGAGGGCAGCTACATCGCCTGGCTCGACGTGTCTCGGCTCGGCTTGGGCGACGACCCCGCCACGACGATTCGTGAGCGTGCGGGTCTTGCCGTGACCGACGGGCGCGCGTGCGGTGCGGCGGGTGCTGGCCACGTGCGGCTCATTCTCGCCACCCCCCGCCCGATCGTCGAGCTGATCGTGGACCGCTTGGCAGAGTTGAGGTAAGAGGTATAACCTCCTACTTGGCGCGACGGTGCGCCCAGTCAGGAGAACCCCATGTCGCAGTCCGCAGTCGTCGACAAGGACGCCGCCGGCGTCGGTGAGCGCCAGTACCACATCGCTATCGCCCCGGGAGAAGTGTCGAGCGTCGCTCTGCTGCCCGGCGATCCCTTTCGCGTTCCGCTCGTCGCGGAGTTTCTCACCGATGTGAAGACCGTGGCGCACAACCGCGAGCACATGACGATGACCGGGTGGTACAAGGGTCGTCACATCACGGCCACCTCGACGGGCATGGGCTGCCCGTCGACGGCGATCGCGGTCGAAGAGCTGATTCGCGTCGGCGTCACCTCGTTCATCCGCGTCGGCTCGTCAGCGGGTCTGCAACCCGGGGTCAAGCCGGGCGACCTCCTCGTGAGCGAAGGTGCTCTGCGCAACGACGGCACCACCGCCGCCTATGCCCACCACGGCTTTCCCGCTGTGCCCGATCTGCAGATCGCACTCACGCTGGCCGAGGTGGCACGTGAACTCACGGCGGGCACCCCTGCCGCGGTGCACTCGGGCATCAACGCGAGCGATGACGCCTTCTACGCCGAGACCCCTGAGTGGATTGCCGAACTCAACCGGCTCGGCGTGCTCAATGTCGAGATGGAGAGCGCTGCCCTCTACGTCGTCGCTCGATTGCGCGGTGTCAGGTCAGGAATGATCTGTTCGACGTCGAGCAATCTCATCGATGGCACGAGCCTCTACTCAGGCGTCAAGGAAGCCCTCAAAGAGGGGTGGATGCGCAGCATCGAGGCCGCGCTCGAGACAGCGGTGCGGCTGGAGCTCTGATCGTGCTCATCAATCTGCACAGCCATCTCGAGGGTCGCGTGCGGCCGAGCACCGCCGCTGAACTGGCGGCGTCGGAGGGGTTGTCTGCACCTGCGGACGGCTGGGAGCGTGCCATTGCGCTCGATGCACCAGGCACCCTCACGCAGTACCTCCAGCGCGTCGCCGCGACGTATCCGTTCTTCCGCTCGACAGAGTCAGTGAGACGCATCGCTCGCGAGGCCGTCATCGATGCCGCGGGCACCGGGCACGACCACCTCGAATTGCGCTTCGGGCCGGCGACGCATGCCGACGACGAGCGCGCACTCGACGACATCGTGCGTGCAGCATGCGAGGGCCTGCGTGAGGCAGCCGAGTCCACCGGCATCAGCGTGGGTCTGGTGCTGGCTGCACTTCGACATCACGACGCCGAGACGAACGAAGTCGTGGCGCATGCAGCGGCGCGCGCCGCCGGCAGGGGCGTCGTCGGGTTTGATCTCGCTGGCGACGAGCTGCTCTACCCCGCGCTCGAACCCTTCGAGGGGGCATTTTCGATCGCTCGTGCAGCCGGTCTCGGCATCACGTGCCACGCGGCAGAAGCCGGCCCTGCTTCGGCAGCTCGTCAGGCAGTCGAGCTGCTCGGGGCCACACGCATCGGCCACGGAGCACACATTGTCGATGATCCTGACGTGCTCGCCTGGTGCGCCGATCACGGCGTCATCGTCGAGATCTGCCCGACATCGAACGTCTACACGGGCGCCATTGCGAGCCTCGACGAACACCCCGAGGCGGCCTTCCGCAGAGCGGGGGTGCCTCTCGTGCTGGGTGACGACAATCCGATGCAGACGGGCACCGACCTGGCCTACGAACGAGCGCTGCTGCAACGCCAGTTCGACTGGTCGGGCGAAGATCTGCAGGCTCTCGACCGAACGAGCGTCGAAGCCGCCTTCGTCGACGACGCTGATCGCGCGCGACTTCGGGCTCGGCTCGAATGAGCGCTTCTGACCTCGCATGACCTGTTGTCAGTCGACAGGGTATGAGGTATAACTTCATACAACCGGGAGAGCATCCACTCTTCCGTTCCTCCCCGCACCAACGACGCCTGCACCAGAGGAGGCACCACACCATGTACCGACGCACCCAGAACAGCACCCGGTTCGCCATCATCGGCGGCACCGCCCTCATCGCGCTCGCCCTCAGCGCGTGCGCCGCGGCTCCTGAGCCCGGCACGACCGACGAGGCCGAAGCGCCCGACTTCTTGCCCTGCGCAGTGAGCGACCTCACCGGTTTCGACGACAACGACTTCAACGAGCTGACCTTCACCGGCGTGCAAGAGGCTGCGGCCGAGATCGGCGTCGAAGCCCGCGGTGCCGAATCGTCGTCTGAGGATCAGTACTCAGGAAACATCGGCACGCTCGTCGACGAAGGCTGCGACCTCATCGTCACGGTGGGCTTCGCCCTGGCAAACGCGACACGTGACAGCGCGCTTGTCAACGAAGACGTCAACTTCGCCCTCATCGACAGCGCTGTCGCAAATGACGACTTCAGCCCGCTCGTGCTCGACAACGTGAAGCCGGTGCTCTTCGACACCGCGCAGGCCGCGGCACTCGCCGGCTATGTCGCCGCAGGCGCCTCGACCACGGGTGTCGTCGGAACCTACGGCGGAATGCCCTTCCCCTCGGTCACCGTCTTCATGGACGGATTCCAGATCGGCATCGAGCACTACAACGAGGTTCACGGCACTGACGTGCAGCTGCTCGGCTGGGACCGCGAGGCGCAGAACGGCCTCTTCGTCGGCAGCTTCGACGACCAATTGCAGGCCAAGAACATCACGCTCGGCCTGCTCGACCAGGGCGCCGATGTCATCATGCCCGTCGCTGGCACCCTCTTCATCGCCTCGATCGACGCAGTCGACGAGCAGGGCACGAACGCGGCCATCATCGGAGTCAACTCTGACGCCGTGGTAACCGCACCCGAGTACAGCGCCTACATGCTGACCTCGGTCATGAAGAACCTCACCACCGCGACGCGCGAGGTCACCCTGGCGGCATTCGAGGGCGGCTTCTCGTCTGACCCCTACGTGGGCACGCTCGAGAACGGCGGCGTCGGCATCGCCCCATTCCACGAGTGGGAGTCGAAGCTCGATGCCTCACTGATCGCCGAGGTTGAGGCTCTGCAGCAGGCCATCATCGACGGAGAGTTCGTCGTCGATTCGCCCTCCTCGCCCTGAGGCTGATGCATGCAGAGAGCGCCCGGTCGTCCTCCACGACCGGGCGCTCTCGTGCTTTGCCCCGCCATCTCCCCGTCCTTCCTTTATCGTGACCGGAGCACCGTCATGACCGTGCCGTCGACCACCCCCCGCGTATTCCGGATGCTGGGCCGAGCAGTCGGGCGACCCTATTTTCCGCTCGCCTTCGTCGGCCGACTGCCCTTCGCAATGATGATCGTCGGAGTACTCACGATCACCGCTGTCGAGCAGGGTTCGCTCGCGCTCGCCGGAGTGCTCGCGGCGAGCGCCGGACTCGGCACCGCCGTCGTCGGCCCATTGTCAGGCGCCCTCGCCGACAGACTGGGCCAACGGGCTGTTTTGCTGACACTCGCGGCCTGCAGCGTGGTCATTGCTCTGACCTTTCTGCTCCTGGTGCAGAGCACTGTCTCTGTGTTCGTGCTGATCGCCGGCGCGGCACTGCTCGGGGCAACCACGCCGCAGGTGGCTCCGTTCTCGCGGGCGCGTCTGTTCGGGGCCGCGGGCGATGCGCCGGTCGCGATGCGCGAACGCGCTCGCTCTGTCGTGATGAGCTATGAGTCGATGGCCGACGAGGCCTCGTTCGTGCTCGGCCCCGTGATCGTGGGCCTGGCGAGCGCCGCGATCGCCCCATGGGCCCCCCTCGTGCTCTCGGTGGTGCTGACGGCGACCGTGATCCCCCTCTTCGCCGTGCATCCGACGGCGAGGCTGGTGCCCGCGAGCCGGACGCAGACGGAGCCAACCTCAGACCTCGACAGCAGCGCTGCCGCGAAAGGTTTGCGCCCCCCGGCCACGCCGATCTCAGCGCTCCTGACTGCCGAGCTCGTGACACTGGTGCTCGCAATGCTCGCAGTGGGAGGAATCTTCGGGGCCACTCTCACCGGCCTCACCGGCCTGCTCGAGCAGCTCGGCGCCGTCGAGCAGACGGGTCTTTTGTACGGTGCCATGAGCGTCGGAGCCATCGCCACTGCACTGGCCATGATCGCCCTTCCCGCCAGCGTCACCCTCGAAAGCCGATGGGTCGCGGCAGCACTGCTTTCGGTCGTCGGGCTCTCGCTGCTGCTGCTCAGCGGCGACCTGGTGATCACCGTCATCGCCCTCTTCGTCTCGGGGTGCGGCGTCGGCGCATCACTGGTCGCGCTCTTCAGCCTGGGCGCCATCGCAGCGCCTGCCGACCGCACAAACACGGTTCTCGTCACCCTGCAGAGCAGCCTCGTCGTCGGACAAGCTCTCGTGACGGCGGCGAGCGGTGCCCTCGTGGAATCAGCGAGCCCGCAGGCCGCCTTCACTCTCGGCGGAACGCTTGCGCTCGCTCTGACCGTGCTTGCACTGGTGCATTCAACGCGGAACTGGCGCGTGCGGCGTTAAGGTCGACGGTCTCGCTCAGCACGTCGTTCTAGCGGCTCGTGCCGTTCTGCGCGACGGAGAGGTGGCCTGCCTCAGGCGTGAAGGCAGACTTCGCCACAATGACGGGAGTGCCGCCGACGAGCGCGGTCTGGGTCAGTAGCAGCACAGGGTCACTGGCCTTGATGCCGAGGTGCGAAGCTCTCGTGGGTCCGGCGATGCTCGCAGTTAGCACGCACAGCCCGGGCGCCAGATCTGCGCCGAGGCTCTCGATGAGCGACCGAATGAGCGTTTGTCCGTCGGGTTGTGCCCGGCGGAACGCAGCGGCGAGCGCCGCGCTGACCCCGGCCAGTTGCGGCTCATCGGCCGTGTATTCCTGCACGAGCGCAAGCGGCCGACCTTCCCGCAACAACACCGACTCCCGAAACCATGATTGACCGCCCGGCTCGATGGCGACGTAGTCGGTGACGAAGTCGGTGGGCTCTTGAACGTTGAAGGCAATCACCTGCACCTCGAGGTCGTGGTCGCCCAGTAGCGCTTCGACTGACTGCAGACGCTCAAGCCCGGGGCGAGGCAGCGCATCGGCGACGAAGCGCCCGATTCCGCGTCGAGTCACGATGTGACCGTCTTCCTCGAGAAGCATGAGTGCCTCGCGCACGACGGTGCGGCTCACCCCGAGCACGATGGCCAGCTCGGTCTCACGAGGCAGGATGCTGCCGGCCGGCAGAACACCCGACCTAATGCCGAGGGAGAGTCGCGAATAAACGGCGACTCTGAGCGGCTGGCCGGGCGACGTCAGAATCGGCTGAGCCAGGAAGCCCTCGGGAGTCGTGACCACGGGTGCTCCTGTCGTGCCGCTGATCGCTGGTATAGGTGAAGTATAACGTCGTATCTCCAGCGATTCCGGGCCGCGCGATGCTGTCGACGAACCCGTGCGCTACGACTTTGCTCGTGACTCTGCGAAGTCTCGAAAGGCCTCGAGCGACTTCTGCGTCTCGGCAGGGAAGCTGCGCGCGAAGAGCAGGCCGACCACGCGCATGAATCCGGTGAAGCGGAACAGGTTGCGCTGCTCGACGAGCGTCGTGCGAGCATCCACCTTCTCGAATCGGGTCTCGCAGATGTTGTGCACGCCGGCGACCTCGTAGACGACACTCCACCTCTCGGGCAGCTCACTGAGCTCGACGGTCTCGGTCATCACCATCGCGCCGTTCTTGCCGCGACGAAAGGTGAGCCGCGAGCGGGCACCCTGCGCGGGCGGCGCACCCTCGAGCACCTCGATCGACAGCAGACTGGGTTGCCACTCGGCCCACGTCGAATAGTCGACGAAGAGCGCCGCGACCGCCTCGCGTTCTCCTGCGACAGTGATGCTGCGCGTGTAGTCCATGCGCGAAAGCTAGACCCGTCGGGCGCCACCTGGCAAGGGCGGCTCAGCCCGCGTAGGTCGGGGCGGGCGGCAGCCCGAAGAACTCTTCGAGCGTGCGCACGCCGGTCTCGTGCAGCTCGGTCGCGAGCTCGACGCCGACGTAGCGGAAGTGCCACGGCTCGTAGCTGTAGCCCGTGATCGGTGTCATGTCGGGTTGGTAGCGCAAGTGGAATCCGAAGCGATGAGCGTTGGCAGCCAACCATCGGCCGTGGTCGGTGTCACCGAAGCACGGGTCGAGTGCGCACACCGCCGGCAGCGAGCTGATATCGATCGCGAGTCCGGTCTGGTGCTCGCTGTGGCCCGGCTGTGCGCTGCGCACATCGGCGTAGGCCTGCCCGCGAGACGCGACGATGCCGTTGTAGACCCGCACTTGCACGTTGTAGCTGCGGTAGGCGCTCTGCGCCTGCAGGCGCAGCCCCGCCTCGGCTTCGGCGGCCGCGAACAGTGCGACGACCGCATCGGCGGCCTCCTGTCGCAAGAACGGCTCGTTCGCGTAGGGCACGGGCACGCGCACGATGTCGCCCGGCGCGTACGATTCCGGGTTCAGCGGCCGCAGTTTGTTGACGACCACCCACAGCGACGCGGGGTCGTCGATCGAGTAGCGCGTCGCGTCGAACGTCGGGGTCGGCGTCGGCGTGGGAGTCGGCGTCGGGGTGACCGTCGGCGTGGGGGTGGGCGTCGTCGGTACCGGGATCGGTTCGCGTTGGGATGCGCACCCGCCGAGCATGAGGACCGTCACGATCGCGGCCACGGCGCGCAGACGGATTCTTCGGGTCACCGCACGAGCCTAGCCCGGAAGAGCGGTTCTCTTTGCGGCGTCAGACGTTCGATTGATGCCGCAGCACCTGCGCGGCGAGAAGCCTCTGACCAGCTATTTCACATCAATATGGAAATTTCTTTGACATTCCAGACCACTCCTGCGTAGTGTTCCCTCAACGTGAGAGCGCTCTCACGACCACCGCATGAGAGCGCTCTCACTTCAACCCACCACGCACACGAAGGAGTGACCGTGAATCTTTCACGACGCAGCACAGCGGCCGCCGCACTCGCCGGCGCCGCAGCCTTCGCCCTCATCGCCTCGGGCTGCAGCAGCTCGACCGAGACCCCTGAAGCGGGGGGTGACATCACCCTCACGGTCGCCACGTTCAACGACTTCGGCTACACCGACGAGATGTTCGCGCAGTACGAAGCCGAGAACCCCGGCGTCACGATCGTGCACAACCGCGCGGCGACCTCGAACGACGCTCGCGACAACTTCTTCACGAAGCTGGGCGCCGGCAGCGGCCTGGCCGATGTCGAAGCCGTCGAGGTCGACTGGTTCGCCGAGATGATGCAGTACAGCGACCGTCTCGCCGACCTCTCCGACCCCGAGCTCGCCGACCGCTGGGTGCAGTGGAAGACCGACGCTGCGACGGATGCCGATGGCCGCCTCGTCGCGTACGGCACCGACATCGGCCCCGAGGCCGTCTGCTACCGCTCCGATCTGTTCGCCGCCGCCGGTCTGCCGACCGACCGCGACGAGGTTGCCTCTCTGCTGGAGGGCGACTGGGACCGCTACTTCGAGGTCGGTCAGGAATACGTCGACGCATCGGGCGCTGCCTGGTTCGACTCGGCCGGTGCCACCTACCAGGGCATGATCAACCAGGTCGAGTTCGCCTATGAAGAGGCTGACGGCACCGTCATCGCCACCGAGAACCCCGAGGTCGAGGCGATCTACACGGATGTTCTCAACGCCAGCTCGACTCTGTCGGCGCACCTCGGCCAGTGGAGCGACGACTGGTTCGCAGGTCTCGCCAACGGCGCGTTCGCGACGATGCTCTGCCCCGGCTGGATGCTCGGTGTCATCTCGGGCAACGCACCCGACGTCACCGGCTGGGACGTCGCCAACGTCTTCCCCGGCGGCGGCGGAAACTGGGGCGGTTCGTACCTGACCGTTCCCGCCCAGGGCGCCAACATCGAGGCCGCGACGAAGCTCGCCGCGTGGCTCACCGCCCCTGAGCAGCAGATGTCTGCGTTCGCTGCGGCTGGCACGTTCCCCAGCCAGGTCGAGGCGTACGAGTCGGCCGAGCTGCAGGCGGCGACGAACGAGTACTTCAACAACGCTCCGGTCGGCCAGATCTTGATCGACCGCTCGAACGCGATCGGCGTCGCGCCCTTCAAGAGCGTGAAGTACTTCCCGATCAACGATGCGCTGCAGCGCGCGCTGACCCGCGTCGACGTCGATGGTACCGACACCATCGAGAGCTCGTGGGAGCTGTTCGTCGCTGACGTGAACGCGCTCTAGCCACCACCTGACAGGAACGGGGGCCGCGCGCTCGACCGCGCTCGGCCCCCGTCTCCGTCTCACCCTCTTCGTCTAGCTCTACTCACCGCCGGGAGCGCTCATGACCACGACCGACACCGGGCGATCAGCCCCCCGAACCGAGGCCGGGCAGTCTGCGCCCGCGACCCAGTCGGCACCTGACACGGGCCTCTCCGCGCCCATCAAGAAGAAGGAGCGCTCGGTCCGGCGCATCGCCGTCTCGCAGACGCTCTCACGCTGGGACGTCAAGGTCTCGCCGTACCTCTACATCTCGCCCTTCTTCATCCTCTTCGCCATCACCGGCCTGTTCCCGCTGCTCTACACGGCGTGGGTCTCGGTGCACGAGTGGAACCTCATCGGCGGCCAAGGCGACTTCGTCGGCTTCGACAACTTTGCCTTCGTGCTCTCGAACCCGCCGTTCTGGATCGCGCTGCGCAACACCTTCTCGATCTTCCTCATCTCCGCCGTGCCGCAGATCGCTCTCGCCCTCTTCATCGCCGCCGTGCTCGACCGCAACATTCGCGCCAAGACCTTCTGGCGCATGGGAGTGCTGCTGCCGTATGTGGTCGCCCCTGTCGCGGTCACCCTCATCTTCAGCAACATGTTCGGCGACCAGTACGGCCTCGTCAACAACCTGCTGGGCCAGATCGGCATCGACCCCATCGGCTGGCACTCGGATGTGCTCGCGAGCCACTTCGCGATCGCCACCATGGTGAACTTCCGCTGGACCGGCTACACCGCCCTCATCCTGCTCGCGGCGATGCAAGCGATTCCGCGCGACTACTACGAGGCCGCGATGATCGACGGCGCAGGCATCGTGCGGCAATTCTTCTCGATCACGATTCCGCAGCTGCGCCCGACTCTGATCTTTGTCATCGTCACCTCGACGATCGGCGGCCTGCAGATCTTCGACGAGCCGCGCCTGTACGACCAGACCGGTCAGGGCGGCGCCAGCAGCCAGTGGATGACGATCACCATCTACCTCTACAACCTCGGCTGGGGCCAGCTGAACTTCGGCCGCGCCGCCGCGGTCGCCTGGCTGCTCTTTCTCATCATCATCATTGTGGGGCTGCTCAACGTGGCCATCACCCGATCGATTGCGAAGGCATCATGACCGGCACCGGACTCTTGGAGCGGCGTCCCGCAGGTCGCCGCCGCCGCGGTCTCGTCAACGGCCAGCGCCCCGGCTGGAAGGCCTACGGCTTTCTCACGGCGATCATGCTCGGCTCGATGTTTCCGATCTACTGGTCATTCCTCATCGGCTCGGGCGACTCCACCACGATCACGCAGCAAGACATCGTGTGGTGGCCAGGAGGCAACTTCATCGACAACGCGATCTCGGTGCTCGCCGATGACAGCGTCAACTTCTGGCGTGCGATCGGCAACTCGATCATCGTCTCGACCGTGGTCTCAGCATCCGTCGTCTTGTTCTCGACGCTCGCGGGTTTCGCGTTCGCCAAGCTGCGATTCCGCGGTCGCAACGGTCTGCTGATCTTCGTCATTGCGACCATGGCGGTGCCGACCCAGCTGGGTGTCGTTCCGCTGTTCATCGCGATGAGCCAGCTGCAGCTCGCCGGCACTCTGTGGGCCGTCATTCTGCCCGCAGTGGTGAGTGCCTTCGGCGTTTTCTGGATGACGCAGTACCTCGCGCAGGCGCTGCCCTACGAGCTCATCGAGGCCGCGCGCGTCGACGGAGCGAGCATGATCCGCACGTTCTGGTCGGTCGCGCTGCCCGCGGCACGACCGGCTGCGGCGATGCTGGCGCTGTTCATCTTCATCGCCACCTGGACCAACTTCTTCTGGCCCTTCATCGTTCTCGACCGCCAGAACCCGACGCTGCCCGTGGCGCTCTCGCTGCTGCAGAGCAACTACTTCGTCGACTACTCGGTCGTGATGGCCGGGGTTATCCTGTCGACGATCCCACTGTTGATCTTGTTCGTCGTCGCCGGCCGTCACCTCGTGAGCGGCATCATGCAGGGAGCTATCAAGGGATGACCGCCCACACCACCACGTCGCCTGCGACGGTCGCATCGTCGCGCCCGGTTCCGGCCGACTTTCTGTTCGGCGTCGCGACCGCGGCGTACCAGATCGAAGGAGCCACGCACCGAGACGGTCGCGCCGACTCGATCTGGGATAAGTTCAGCCGCGTGCCGGGCGCCGTCGTCGGCGGCGAGAGCGGCGAGCGCGCCTGCGAGCACTACGACCGATACCGCGGCGACGTCACCCTGATGAGCGATCTCGGCGTGCAGGTCTACCGCTTCAGCACCTCGTGGGCGCGCGTGCAGCCCGACGGCCGCACCGCCAACGCCGCGGGGCTCGACTTCTACAGCCGACTCGTCGATGAGTTGATGGCCGCCGGCATCACGCCGTGGCTGACGCTCTACCATTGGGATCTTCCGCAGGCCCTCGAAGAGCGCGGCGGCTGGCCCGCGCGCGACACGGCTCTGCGGTTCGCCGACTACGCGGCCGACGTGCACTCGGTGCTCGGCGACCGCGTCGAGAACTGGACGTCACTCAACGAACCGTGGTGCTCGGCGTTTCTCGGCTACTTGAGCGGTGAGCATGCGCCGGGTCGGCAAGATCCGCAGGCCTCGATGGATGCTGCGCACCACCTGCTGCTGGGGCACGGTCTCGCGACCCAGCGACTGCGCGAGCTTGATTCGACGCTCAGCCTCGGCATCACCCTCAACATGACCGTGCCCGACCCGGTCGACCCGAGCGACACCGCCGACCTCGACGCAGCACGACGCATCGACGCGCAGCACAATCGGCTCTTCCTCGACCCGATCTTCCGCGGCGAGTACCCGGCCGACCTGCTCGCCGACCTCGACGAGCGGGGCCTGAGCCTGCCGGTGCTCGACGGCGACCTCGCGGTGATCTCGACCCCGATCGACGCGCTGGGCATCAACTACTACCACGGCAACGCCGTGAGCGCCCGGCCCCCGGCTGACGTTCCGCTCTCGACCGCCGCCCCGTCAGAGCGGCAAAAACTTTCGCCCTTCCCGGTCGGTGATGGCATCTTCACCCACCCGCGCGGCCTGCCGACGACCGCCATGGGCTGGGAGGTGCAGCCCGAAGGCCTCACCCGCCTGCTCACGCGCATCGACGACGAGTATGCGAAGCCCGCCGGCGTGACGCTGTACGTCACCGAGAACGGCGCCGCCTACATCGATGTGGTCGCCGATGACGGCTCAGTCGACGATGTCGAGCGGGCCGACTTCTTGGCTGCGCACCTCGACGCGGTCGCCGATGCGATCGACGCCGGAGTGAACGTCAAGGGCTACTTCTACTGGTCGCTCATGGACAACTTCGAGTGGGCCTGGGGCTACGACAAGCGATTCGGCCTCGTGCGGGTCGACTACGAGACCCAGCAGCGCACGGTGAAGACGAGCGGCAAGACCTATCGCGCCATCATCGCGGCGCGCGACCTCTCTGCCACCGCTGACTAGGATTCAGACCATGGCAACCGGCGGTGCAGCATGACCGCTCGCAGTGCTCCCACCCTCGAGATGGTCGCCGAGCGGGCTGGCGTCTCGCGTGCCACGGTCTCGCGTGTCGTCAACGGGTCGCCGCGCGTCACCGAAGAGACACTCGCCGCCGTCAACGCCGCGATCGCCGAACTCAACTACACCCCGAATCGCGCGGCGCGCTCGCTCGCGAACCGGCGTTCGATGGCGATCGCCCTCGTGATTCCCGAAGACACGACGCGCTTCTTCGGCGACCCCTACTTCGCCGCGATCGTGCACGGCATCTCGAGGGTGCTCGACGAAACCACTACGTTCTCAATCTGCACCTGGCGAGCTCGGGTGCCCAGTTCGACAAGACGGTGGGCTACCTGCTCGGCGGCAACGTCGACGGCGCTCTCGTCGTCTCGCATCACACCGACGACCACTTGCTCGCCGAGCTCGGCGCGAGCATCCCCGTCGTCTTCGGCGGTCGTCCGCTCGATCCCCAGTCGACCGACAGCTACTACGTCGACGTCGACAACGCCATCGCAGCGGCTGACGGCACGCGCTATCTCATCGAGCACGGGCGTCGGCGCATCGGCACGGTCGCCGGCCCGGCAGACATGCCCGCCGGCATCGATCGACTGGCGGGGTGGCAGAAGGCACTGACGGATGCTGGGCTCGAGTCGACCGCCGTCGTGCGCGGCGACTTCACTCTGGCCGGTGGCGTTCGAGCGACGCGCGAGCTGCTCGATGCCCACCCCGACCTCGACGCGATCTTCGTCGCGAGCGACCTCATGGCGATGGGCACCGTGACGGTGCTGCGCGAACGCGGCCTGTCGGTGCCCGACCAAGTCGCCGTCATGGGCTTCGACGACTCGCCCGCCGCTCTCGCGAGCGAGATTCCGCTGACGACCGTGCGGCAGCCTTCGGTCGAGCAGGGTGAGCGTATGGCGCGTATTTTGCTGGGCCTGCTCGACGGCGAGACGATGCCGCGCCGGCACATCATGCCGACCGAGGTCGTCGTGCGCGCGAGCGCCTGACAGGTAGCGTGGTGGCATGAGCCGAGGCCGCGCGATTCTCTCTGCCGTGCTGGTCGCCCTGGGGGCGATCGCCTACGGCGCGTCTCCGATCGACATTCTGCCCGAGCTCGTGCTCGGGCCGCTCGGCCTCGCCGACGACGCCGCGGTGCTTGTAGGTGCCGGGCTCGCGATCTGGAAGCTGTTGTCGGGTCGCAGGTCAGCGCCGCCCGCCCCGCCTCAGCAGCCTGCCCCGCCCGCAGCCGAGCCGCCTCGGTGGGAGCAGAAGTCGACCGAGTAGGGTGCCCGCATGAGTCTCACCGTTCGCCACGAACCCGATGCCGACCGCTACGCCGTCTATGAGGGCGACGAGTTGCAGGGTTTCATCATCTACGAGCACGCCGGCACGACGCTGAGGCTGTTGCACGCCGAAGTGCCGCCCATGATGCGCAACAAAGGCGTCGGAGGCGAGGTCGTGCGTGTCATTCTCGACCACCTGCGCGAGGAGACGTCTGACCGCGTGCAGCCCGTCTGCGGCTTCGTCGTCACCTGGATGCGCCGCCACCCCGAGTACGCCGAGCTCACGACGCGCTAAGCACCCTCACCTCGCACAGCGATTGCGGGCGAGCGCGTTAGAGGCGGATAGTTCCTTCGTAGCCGTCACCGGCATCCGGGTCGCCCTCGGTCTGGATCACTCCGAGATCGCCGTCGCCGGGAATCGGCGCGGGCGCGGGCAAGGTGGTCTGCCGGTCGAGCTCGATCGACGCTTCGTGGCGCGTGGGGTTGAAGACCTCATCGCCGATGCCGACGAGCCCGCCGCCCGAGCCACCGCGACGCGACGCGTCACCCCGCAGGTCGATCCACCCGCGACGCTGGGCGATCGTGCCCATCACGCCGACACCGAGCACGATGAGCACCCACCCCCACCACTCGATCATTCGTCGAGCCTACCGAGAGTGCCCGTGGCGCTAGAGCGTGCCCGCCCGGGATGAGCACCGTCATGCGAGACGGGCACAGTCGGCGTGCTCAGTCGCGCAGCGGCAGCACGATGGGGCGGTCGGATGCTCCCAGGCGGTGAATCTGCACGTCGAGCCCGTAGACACGCCCGACTCGATCGGCCGTCATGACCTCGGTCGGCGTGCCGACGGCGTCGAGCCGCCCACCGTCGAGCAGTGCGATGCGGTCGGCGTAGGCACCCGCCAGCGAGAGGTCGTGCACGACGACGACGACCGCGCGGCCTTGGCCGGCGAGCTCGCGCGCGAGGCGCATGACGTCTTCTTGGTGCCGCAGGTCGAGCGCGGCGGTCGGCTCGTCGAGAAAGACGACCGGCGTGCGCTGAGCAAGCACCCGCGCGAGCGAAACGCGCGCTTGCTCGCCGCCGCTGAGCGTCGTGAACCGGCGACCGAGCAGGTGCTCGATGTCGGTCGCCCGAATGGCTTCGAGCACGGCCTGCTGGTCGTCGGCGAGCTCGGCGGTGCGGATCCAGGGACTGCGCCCCATCTGCACGATCTCGATGACGCGGAACGGAAAGCTCACGACGTTGGCCTGCGAGAGCACGGCACGGCGCCGGGCGAGCTCGAGCGGACGAAACGAGCCGATCGGGCGGCCGTCGAGCTCGACCGTGCCGGCCGCCGGCTGCAGGTCGCCGCTGAGCACCGAGAGCAGTGTCGACTTTCCGGCGCCGTTGGGCCCGACGAGCGCGAGCACCTCGCCTGTGCGCACCTCGAGGTCGATGTCGGCGAGAATCTCGCGCTCGTCGCGGCGCACGCGCAGACCGCGGGCGATGACGACGGCCGTGCCGGGTTCGGCGCTCATGCCCACCCCCCGCTGCGGCGGCGCTGGCGGTAGAGCAGCCAGAAGAAGAATGGCCCGCCGACGAGCGACGTCAGCATGCCGATGGGCAGCTCGGCACCCGACACGAGGGTGCGCGTCATGAGGTCGGCGAGCACGAGCAGCGCCCCGCCGCCGACGGCGCTCGCCAGAATGAGCCCGCGGTGCGCCGGCCCGATGATCATGCGGATGATGTGCGGCACGACGAGCCCGACGAACGCGATGATGCCCGTGAAGGCGACGGCCACGCCGGTCAGTAGCGCCACGAGCACGATCGAGACGAGGCGCAGCTGCTCGACGTTGACGCCGAGGTGCCGCGCGTTGCGCTCGCCGAGCGACAGCAGGTCGTAGCGCCGGGCGAGCGCGAACGACAGCAGAACGCCGATGACCGTGACACTCGCGACGATCGCGACCTGTGACCACAGCGAGCCGCCGAGCGAGCCGAGCTGCCAGAAGACGATCTGCTCGCGGCTCGCCGTGTCGGCGACGAACAGCACGAAGGCGATGCCGGCCTGCGCGATCGCGTTCACCGCGATGCCGGTGAGCAGCAGGGTGACGACTTCGGTGCGGCCTCCCGCCCGCGACACTGCGTAGACCAGCAGTGTCGCGACGAGTCCGCCGAGGAAGGCGAAGAGCGCGACCCCTGCTCCGCCGAGAACGGATGCGCCGAGCACGATCGCCGTCGCCGCCCCGAGAGCGGCTCCTGACGAGACGCCTACGACGCCCGGCTCAGCGAGCGGGTTGCCGAAGATGGCCTGCATGACGGCACCGGCCACGGCGAGCGCCGCTCCGACGACGAGCGCCATGACAATGCGCGGAAACCGCACGACCCACAGCGTGCTCTCGATGATGGGGTCGGTCGGCGCCCACACAGTGTCAATGCCGATCGCGCGCAGCAGCGAGCCCGCGACCTCGGTCGGCGTGATGGCCAGCTGACCCGTGATCGCCGACAGCACGATGCCGCCGACGAGCACGCCGGCGAGCAGCAGAATGAGCGCGAGGGCTCGCGATCGTGACGTCACCGAACCAGCCTCACGGCACCCGGTTGAGCCACTCGGGCGTCGAGAACTTGCTGTCGGCGAGCGCCTGCGCTCGAGCGAGCTCGTCGTCGGTGAGCGCGGAGTCGGTGAGCCCGTACTGCCCTCGGAAGGTCGCGATGAGCCGCTCGATGACCTCGTCGCGCGGCAGACCGGTCTGCGACTTGAGCGGGTCGACACGCTTCGCGGCGCTCGCGATGCCTTTGTCGCTGAGCTTCTCGCGGCCGATGCGCAGCACCTCGGCCATACGCGCGCCATCCATGTCGTAGGCCATGGTCACGTGGTGCAGCACGGCACCCGCGCCGAGGCGCTTCTGCGCGGCGCCGCCGATCTTGCCGAGCGGGCTCGTGATGTCGTTGAGCGGCTGGTAGCTCGCGTCGATGCCGAGACCCTGCAGCCCCTGAATCACCCACTCGTCGAGAAAGGCGTACGAGTCGGCGAAGCTCATGCCCTGCACGAGCTCGATGGGCGCATAGAGCGAGTAGGTGATGGCCGACGCAGGCTCGATGAACATCGCCCCACCGCCCGAGATGCGCCGCACGACCTCGAAGCCGTACTTCTGGGCGTTGTCGTGATCGACCTCGTTCCTGACGCTCTGGAACGAGCCGATGACGACGGCTGGGCTGCTCCACTCCCAGATGCGCAGGGTCGCACCGCGTCGGCCCTCGCCGACCTCTTCCGACAGCACCTGGTCGACGGCCATCTGCTGTAGCGGAGCGAGCGCCGGGCCGCGCAGCAGCTGCCAGTCGTAGTCGGCGAAGCTCGTGGCACTCGCGAGCGCGCGCCGCACGGTCGTCGCGACCGCTTCGGGGCTGAAGCCGAGCAGCACGGCGCCGTCGGGCAGAGCATCCCGCACCGCGCGTGCGATCGTCGCGGCGTCGGTGTCGACGGGCAGCCCGTTGACGGCCGACTCGATGGCCGCGATGGCCTCGTCGGGCTCGACGAAGAAGTCGCCCGCGAGCCGGAAGCCGCTGATGCGACCGTCGACCGCTTCGAGGTCGACGACGACGAGCTTGCCGCCCGGCACCTTGAATTCAGCGTGCATGCTGTCAGCCTATTCGCCGGTGGCTGCGGGCCGAGCCGGGTCTGCTGCGTACTGCGACCACGACCCCGGGTAGAGCCGGCCGGGCGCGAGGCCGACATGCTCGACGACCAATAGGGTGTGGCACGCCGTGACCCCAGAACCGCAGTAGCTGATGACCGGGCGCTCATCGGCACCGATCGCCGCCAGGCGGCCGCGCAGAGTGTCGACATCAAGCAGCGTGCCGTCGGCGGCCACGTTGTCACGGCACGAGAGGCTCGCCGCACCCGGAATGTGCCCGGGGCGAGCATCCACCGGCTCGGTCTCGCCGCGGTAGCGGTCGAGGGTGCGCGCATCGAGCACGAGCGCGGTGCCCTCCGCGGCCGCCGCCTGGGTCTCGTCGATCGTCGCGAGCAGGTGCGCGGGCCACGAGCGTTCGGTGAAGGATGCTGGCACCGGGTCGACCGGCCCTGTCTCGAGCTCGTCCTGCGGGTGCGCTCGCTGCCACGCGTCGACTCCCCCGTCGAGCACGGCGGCCTCGAGCCCGAGAGCCCGGAGCATCCAGACGAGCCGCGCCGCGATCACTCCCCCCGCGTCGTCGTAGACCACGACGATCGACTCGTCGCCGATACCGGCCTCGCTCATGCCGCGTGCGAAGACATCGGGTTCGGGCAGCGGGTGTCGGCCCGCGTCGGCCGAGGGCGGGCCCGCGAGCGAGCGATCGAGGTCGACGAAGACGGCGCCCGGTACGTGCCCGGCGGCGTGCGCCTCGGCACCGGAGCGGCCGTCGAGGTACCAGCGACTGTCGACGATCACCACGGCGCGTGCAGCCAGCAGCCGGTCGAGTTCGGCGACGTCGATGAAGGGGGCGAGGGCGCGACTCATGCCCATCAGCGTAGGGTGCGGGGATGGACCCGATCGCGATGGAACTTGCCGTGCTGGCCGACTTTCTGCTCGCGAAAGCCGCCGAGAGCCCGCAGCGGCGCGCGGCCCAGAAGATCGACCTCGATCACGAGCAGCTGCGCGTGACGGCGATCGGCTTCGCCGAGGGCGGCGAGCTGCCCGAGCACAAGAATCCGGGCGAGGCCGTGCTGCAGGTCGTGCGCGGTCGCATCCGTCTGACCGACGCGACCCGCTCGATCGACGTCGGCGAGGGAACGCTCGCGCGCATCCCGAACGGCGTGCACAGCGTCACGGCACTCGAGCCGAGCGTCATCGTGCTGACGGCGATCTCGTTGCCGGATCGACCGTAGCGCTCACGTTGTCGCTTGGCTCTGGCTCTGGCTCTGGCTCTGGCTCTGGCTCTGCCGCAGCACCGTCCCGTGACTTCCACAACTACGGAACGGGCGAACTTTCTTCACCCCTTCCGTAGTTGTGGAAGCGCCGCGGCTGTCATTGCTGTGCGCGCGCGGATGGCGCGGGGCACCCCTTCGGCAGGGCTCCGCAGCGGAGCGGACTCGGCAGCGGGACGGAGAGCGAGTTTCGCGCCTTGCGGATCAGTCGGAGGCGAAGAGGCGGCTGTCGAGCCACGCGATGAGGTCGTCGCGCACCTCTTGCTGATTGGTCTCGTTGAAGACCTCGTGGCGGGCTCCGGGGTAGACGATGAGCTCGACGTCGGTCAGTTCGCCCTTGCGCAGGTAGGCGTCGGCGAGCTTCTTGGCGCTCTTCTCGCCGGCGAGCGGGTCGTCGTCGCCGACCATGATGAGCAGCGGAACGGGCGGCTGCACGCGTTTCGGCGTGCCGTAGAGCCGCAGACCGTCGCGCACGCCGAACAGCTGCAACACCTTCGCATCAGTGGTGAGCGGGTCGGCCACGAAGGCTTCGGCGACGGCAGGGTCGCGGCTGAGCCACTCGGCCCCCGTGGTGCCGAGGTGCTTGTGGCGCGCGTTGAGGTCGCCGCCGTTCATGTCGAAGGGAGTGCGCAATGCCGTGCCGGTCAGCACGACGGCGTCGTAGGGGTGCTGACCCTCGTTGAGCAGGTTCTGCACCATAAGCGAGCCCCACGAATGGCCCAGCATCGTGAAGGGAACAGTCGGATGCTCGGCCTTCGCCAGCGCGGTGAGCTCAAGCAGGTTCTGTTGCGTGGCGCGCAGGCCACCCACCCCGAGCTTGCCGATCTTGCTGAGGTCGCCCTTCCAGTACTCGACGCCCGTGGCGCCGTGGCCGCGGTGGTCGTCGGCGTAGACCGCGTAGCCGGCGGCGACGAGATCTTGCGCGAGTAGCTCGTAGCGCAGCGCGTGCTCGCCGACTCCGTGCGCAAGCTGCACGACGCCCTTCGGCTTGCCCGGCGCCCACACGTAGTAATGCACGACGACACCGTGCTGGTCGGTGAAGGTGCGGTGCTGGCGCTCGGCGGTGATCTTCGGCATGGGTAGTGGCCTCCTGCGCTCGATCCTAGGCGCGAGCGCTCGTCGCACACAGGTTGTTCGCCAGGCTCATGAGCTATGCTAACGATAGTGAGCAAAGAGAACGAAGAGACTGACGCCGACGAGCAGCTGCGCATGGTCATCCAGCGCCTCGCCCGCCGCATACGAGCCGAGCGCGCCGGCGAGAGCATCAGCGACACGCAACTGGGTGTGCTGTGGCGCCTGCGCACCGACGGAGCCACAACGCCGGGTGAGCTCGCCACCGCGGAGCGCGTGAGCGCGCCCTCGATGAACCGCACCCTCAACGCCCTCGAGGCGAGCGGCTTCGTGCGCCGCGACCCGAGCGACGACGACGCGCGCAAGGTGCGCGTCACGCTGACCCCGGCCGGCGAGCACGTGATCGCCGAGACGCGGCGGCTGCGGCGGCAGTGGTTCCACTCTCGACTCGAAGAGCTGACCGCCTCCGAGCGCGCAGCACTCGAGGCAGCGCGTCCGGTTCTCGATCGCCTGGCTGACGCGTGAACGCGATGTTCCGCTCGCTGGCGGGCGTGAACTACCGCATCTGGTTCGCCGGGGCGCTGATCTCGAACATCGGCACCTGGATGCAACGCACGGCCCAAGACTGGTTCGTGCTCACCGAGCTCACCGAGAACGATGCCGCCGCCGTGGGCGTCACGATGGCGCTGCAGTTCGGGCCCGCTCTCGTGATCGGCCCCTTCGCGGGCGTCATCGCCGACCGCATTCCGGGTCGGCGTCTGCTCGCCATGACGCAGATCGCGCAGGCGCTGCTGGCCCTCGCGCTCGGGCTCATCATCGTGCTGGGCGTCGCCGAGTTGTGGATGGTCTATCTGCTCGCCCTCGGCCTCGGCGTCGCCACGGCGATCGACGCTCCGGCCCGCCAGACCTTCGTCGGCGAGCTCGTCGGCACGGCCGAACTGCCCAATGCCGTGGCCCTCAACTCGGCATCGTTCAACACGGCCCGCCTGATCGGACCTGCTGTGGCTGGTCTGCTCACCGTGCTCGTCGGTGCGGGCTGGGTGATATTGATCAACGTCGTCACCTTCGCCGCGATGCTCGTGGCACTCGGGCTGCTGCGCGCAGGCGAGCTGCACCCGATGAAGAAGCAGGGTCGCGGGCGCGGGCAGCTGCGAGCGGGCATCCGCTACGTGACACAGCGCGCCGATCTCGTCGTGGTGTTCGCGATGGTCTTCGTCGTGGGCACCTTCGGGTTCAACTTCGCGATCTTCACCGCCACGATGGTGCGCATCGAGTTCGACCGCGGAGCCGCCGACTTCGGGCTGCTGTCGTCGGTCATCGCGATCGGCTCGGTCGCGGGGGCGCTGATGACAGCTCGACGCGAACGCCCGAGGCTGCGAGTCATCACGCTCGCCGCGCTGGGCTTCGCGGGCTTCATGGCGATCGCCGCAGTGATGCCCACGTTCGAGCTTTTCGCCCTCGCGCTGATTCCGATCGGTTTCTTCGCGCTGACCATGATCACCAGCGCCAACGCCTACGTGCAGACGACGACGCGAGCGAGCATCCGTGGTCGAGTCATGGCGCTCTACTTGACCATCTTCATGGGCGGCACCCCCATCGGCGCCCCCGTGCTCGGGCTCGTCGCCAACGAGCTCGGCGCGCGCTGGGCCATGGGGGTGGGAGCCCTCGCGGGCCTCACCGCGGCGATCATCGCCGTTGCATGGATGCGCAGCACGCGCAATCTGCGCATTCGACGCACCCCGGCCGATGAACCGTGGTGGCGACTGCGCGTGCGCTACGACGGCGACGACCGGGAGCGCGAGGACTACGACGCGCGCATGCGCGACCTCGACACGGCGACGCAGGAGATCGCGATCGTCGAGGCTGAGATGCGCAAGACCTAGGGCTAGCCCTCGCGCGTGATCTCGACCGTCACGAAGAGCTTCGAACTCGACGGCCCGGCGTAGACGCCCCGCAGAGGCGGCACGTCGCGGTAGTCGCGGCCGCGGCCGACGATGACGTGGCGGTCGGCGATGTCGATGGCGTTGGTGGGGTCGTAGCCCTGCCAGGCGCCGTCGAACCACTCGACCCAGGCGTGCGACTCGCCCGCGACCGTCTGGCCGATCTCGGCGTCGGGCACGGGGTGCAGGTAGCCGCTGACGTAGCGGGCGGGAATGCCCACGGTGCGCAGGGCTCCGAGCGCGAGGTGCGTGATGTCTTGGCACACGCCGCGCTTGTGCTGCCAGGCCTCGGCGGCCGTGGTGTGCACGCCCGTCACGCCGGGCATGTACTCAACCTCGCTGTGGATGAAGTCGCAGATCGCGCGGGCCGCCGACTCGGGGTCGGAGGCCGCGCTCGCGAGCTCGCGAGCGCGCTCGGCCACCTCGTCGGGCGGGGTCGTGAGCCGGGTCTGCACCGTGCTCTCGACGTTCTGCACGGTGCGCTCGACGAGGTCGGCGAGAGCATCCCAGCTCACGGTTCCTGCAGTGGAGGGGCGCGCACGCAACTCGACGAGGCAGTCAGAGGTGAGCGACAGCTCGCGGTGGTGGGCCAGCTGTTCGAACGCGGTGACGCGCGTGCCGTAGTAGTCGACGTAGTGGTGCTGCGACGAGGTCGGGCTGATGTCGAGGTGCGAGAACAGCACGAGCTGCCCGTCGCCACTCGCGGGCAGCATGCGGGCCTCGTTGTACGACGCCGTCACCTCGCCCTCGTAGTGGAAGCCGGTGATGTGCCGAACGCGCAGACGGTTCATAGTTTCTCGGCCACCCAGCTCGGCGCCGCGTTGGTCGGAAAGTAGCGCTGACGCACGGCCTCGCTCGTCGCGCTCGTCGCCGACTGCACCGCATCCATGTGGCGCTGCAGGTCGTCGAGAATGTCGGCGATCGGCCGATACTCGAGCTCGCTACGAATCTGCCCGAGCTGGCGCAGCGCCAGGTCGCCGATGCCGGCGCGGTCGCTGCGCGGCTCGATGTCGCGCAGACTCTTCTCGGCGCGCGTCACGGCGAAGAGGATCGAGCGCGGGAAGAGCCGGTCGAGCAGCAGGAACTCGGCGGCGTTCTTGGCGCTCGGCACACCACGGTAGGTGCGAAGGTACGCCTCATACGCGCCGACGCTGCGCAGAATCGTCGTCCACGACGGTCCGCTCGCCTCGGTGAGCGAGCGGGTCGCGAGCAGTCGAGCGGTCATGTCAGCGCGCTCGAGCGAGCGCCCGAGCGTGAAGAACGAGTAGGCCTCGTCGCGGCTCGTCGACGACTCGACGATGCCCACGGCAAGCGCCGAGCGCTCGCGCACCCAGCCGAAGAACTCGTGCACCTTCTCGGGCGCGACCTTGCGCGGCATGCGCGCGCGGGTGGTGTTGAGCACCTCCCACAGCTCGGTGCTCACGACCTCGCGAGCGCGACGGGCGTTCTCGCGTGCGGCGCCGAGCGAGTAGGCGATCGAGGCGGGATGCGAACGGTCGACGGCGAGAATGTTCAGCACGTCGGCCCGCGTGAGCGCGTTGTCGGGCTGGGCGTCGCTGCCCATCACGCTGAGCAGCGAACGGCAGGCGGTGTCTTCGTCGATCCAGGGGTCTTCGAGGAGCAGCTGCAGGTGCACGTCGAGGATGCGGGCGGTGCCGTCACTGCGCTCGACGTAGCGCCCGATCCAGAACAGGCTCTCGGCAATTCGGCTCAGCATGACGATCCCCCTCCCTGACGTGACGACCGACGAATCGCAGATTCGTCGGCGCTGGCGTCGCGCGAACGCGATGCGTTCGCCCCAGCTCCAGCGCGCAAGCTCTTCTTGATTTGTTGTTGCTGCTGCTCTTGCGCGCGACGCGGGTCGTCGGCGGGGTTGTGGTCGGGCACGTGCGCCGAGGCGTCGTAGATAATCGGAATCGACTGGGTCACCGTGGCCTGCTCGGCGACGATGCCCTGCACGTCATGACTGTCGGCGACCATGGGCAACTGACCCACGACCCAGGTGTCTTTCGAGCCGCCGCCCTGGCTCGAGTTCACGACGAGCTGCCCTTCAGGCAGCGCGACGCGCGTGAGGCCACCGGGCAAAACCCAGACCTCGCGGCCGTCGTTGACGGCGAACGGGCGCAGGTCGGCGTGCCGGGGGCGCACGCCCTCATCGACCAGGGTCGGAATGGTCGAGAGCTGCACGACGGGCTGAGCGATCCACCCGCGCGGGTCGGCGAGCAGCCGGCCGCGCAGTGCCTCCAGTTCATCGCGGCTGGCCGCGGGGCCGACCACGAGGCCCTTGCCGCCCGAGCCGTCGACGGGCTTGACGACGAGCTCGTGCAGGCGGTCGAGCACTTCTTCGAGGGCGCCCGGGTCTTCGAGCCGCCAGGTGTCGACGTTCGGAATGATCGGGTCTTCGTCGAGAAAGTAGCGCACGAGGTCGGGCAGGTAGGTGTAGACGAGCTTGTCGTCGGCCACACCGTTGCCGACCGCGTTGGTGATGGTGACGTTGCCCAGGCGAGCGGCGAGCATGAGGCCCGGCGTGCCGAGCATCGAGTCGGCGCGGAAGGTCAGTGGGTCGAGAAACTCGTCGTCGACCCGGCGGTAGATCACGTCGACGCGCTGCGGCCCCGCCGTCGTGCGCATGAAGACGCGCCCGCCCGAGCAGTACAGGTCGCGGCCTTCGACGAGCTCGACGCCCATGAGCCGCGCGAGCAGCGTGTGCTCGAAGTAGGCCGAGTTGTAGACACCGGGTGTGAGCACGACGACGTTCGGCTCGTCGACGCCCGAGGGGGCGGATGCTCGCAGCGCGTTGAGCAGCTGATTCGGGTAGTCGCCCACGGGGCGCACGCGCATCGACACGAACAGCTCGGGCAGCGTCTGCGCCATGACGCGCCGGTTCGAGATGACGTAGCTCACGCCGCTCGGTACGCGCACGTTATCTTCGAGCACCCGCCAGACGCCGTTCTCGTCGCGGATGAGATCGATGCCGCTCACCTGAATGCGAACACCGTTGGCACTCTCGATGCCGGCGGCCTCGCGGTGGTAATGGCTCGAGCTCGAAATGAGCCGCGCGGGGATCACCCCGTCGGCGATGCAGCGCTGTGCGCCGTAGATGTCGGTGAGGAAGGCCTCGAGCGCTCGCACGCGCTGCGAGACTCCCGCCTCGAGGTGGCTCCACTCGGCGCGGTCGATGACGCGCGGAACAGCATCCAATGGAAAGGGGCGTTCTTCGCCCGCGAAATCGAATGTGACGCCTTGGGCGAGGTACGAATCGGCGAGCGCTTCGGTGCGCCCGCGCAGCTCGTCGGTGCTCATCTGGGCGAGTGCTGCGTGAATCTGCCGGTACGGCAGCCGCACCTCGCTGTCGGCCGCGAACATCTCGTCGAAGGCGACGGCCGAGCCCGCACGGGCGGCGGTCGCCGCGTACCCGTCGAAGAGGTCGGCCATTGCGTCAGCCTAGTCGGGGCGTGTTGCGGCGATGTTTCGGGGCTTGCTCAGCCTGCGAGCTGCACCTCGAAGCGCTCGACGTCGGCGCGATGGCAGAGCTCGGTGGCCTCGGTCGTCGCGGTCGCCGCCCCAGCGGCGACGCCCGCTCTGAACGCAGCGGCCAGGTCGTGCCCTTGCGCGAGCCGCAGCACGAGCGCCGCGAGAAAGCTGTCGCCGGCGCCGACGGTCGATTTCACCGTGATCGGGGGCGACACGAGGTGCGTGACTGAGTCGGCCGTGACGAGCACGGCGCCCTCACCCCCGACAGTGAGCGCGACGACCTCGGCTTTGCCCTCGGCGACGAGCTGCTGAGCAGCCGCTGTCTTGTCGGCGATCGAGGTGAGCTCAGCGCCGACGAGCTCGCCCAGTTCGCGGCCCGAGGGCTTGACGAGGTAGACCCCCTCGTCGAGCGCGGCGGCCAGCGATGGCCCTGACGCGTCGACGATGCAGCGAACTCCGAGTTCGCGTGCACGACGCGCGACGCGGGCATAGAGGTCGTCGGGCACGCCGGGCGCGAGCGAGCCGCTCGCCACGACGTAGCCTCCCCATTGCATCGCGGCATCGGTAGCGTCGAGGCATCGCCGCCACTCGGCCTCGGCCAACTCAGGACCCTGCAGCACGAACCGGAACTGTCTTCCGGTCGACGTCTCGTCGACCGTGACATTCTCGCGCGTCGATCCGGCGATCGCGATGGCCTTGCCCGTGATGCCCTCGGCCTCGAGCAGCTGACGATAGGCCTGGCCAGTCGGGCCGCCGACCGCGTAGATCGCTGTCGAGTGGCCGCCGAGCCGATCGATCACGCGGCTGACGTTGACTCCCCCGCCGCCGGGGTCGACCCGGCTCGGGCCGCAGCGCATCTTGTGCTCGGAGCGCACTGTTTCTGTCATCGTGCTCACGTCGAGCGCGGGGTTGATCGTGAGCGTCACGATCGGGGCGGGACGTGCCGGCAGTGCGACCATGCCGTCAGACTACGAGTTCGGCACCGGAACGCCGCGCGACGCGAGGTCGTCGACGAAGGCCTGCCGAAGTTCGTCGTCGACTTCTTCGGTTGACGCGACCATCGCGTCGCGCACCGACTCCACCCTCGTCGAGCCGATCACCGGCCACAGACCCGGCAGCGCGTCCAGCACCGCGGCGAGGGCCAGTCGGTGCACCGACACTCCGCGCGCCGCCGCGAGCATCCACACCTTCGGCACGCGCGTGGCCAGTGGCGAGGCCCGTGGGCCACCGAATGGAGCGTAGGCGAAGAAGTCGATTCCGGCGTCGAGGCAGTGGTGGTACTCGGTGAACGGATCGACGCCGAGCCCCAGCCGGTTCTGCACCGCGTCGATCGGCGCCACCGCGAGAGCTCGGTCGATCACCTCGACCGAGGCGTTCGAGAGTCCGATCGCCCTCGCCACGCCTTCGTCGCGCAGCGCGGCGAGCGTGCGCACCGAGTCTTCGAGATCATCGGCGCGATCGGCGCGATGCAGCAGAAGAAGGTCGAGCGGGCCGCCGAGCAGCTCGACGCTGCGCGCGGCGTCGGCGCGCATCCGTTCGGCGGTGCCATCGCTGCTCCAGGCCGACGGACCGGCTCGATAGTGGCCCGCCTTCGTGATGATCGGCATCCCGGGCCGCAGCCGGCGTCCCTCGGCGGCCAGCCGCTCGCCGACACCGTCATCATCGACACGTGCGTATGCTCGCGCGGTGTCCAGCGCGACGGCCCCGCTGTCGACGGCGGCAGCGATGACCTCGCGGGCGTTCTCGTCAGTCGCGCCTTCGTTGAGCACGAGGGCGGCGACGCCGAACACGATGCCGGGGCGAACCATCGCCGATGACACGTTCATGATCTCGAGCGTAGGCGGTTGACGACATGACCGCCCCTAGCACGGTTCCCCTCGCTGTCAACGGGGGTGCGCGATGGCCGCACGCCGCATAACGTCGCTGGTCACGGGGCCGGGAAACTGCTCACTGCTGCAAGCAGGAGCAAGGCATCTGGCGCGACGCACGCGCAGTGAACCGGCCCGCTCGAACGAAGGGGAATGACATGGCACAGTACGACGTGGCAGAACGATCGGCGATCGTGACGGGAGCGGGATCGGGCATCGGCCGCGCGATCGCTCACGTGCTCGCTGAAAGTGGCGCTGCGGTCGTCGTGAGCGACGTGAACTCTGACGCCGTCGACACCGTGGTGCAGGAAATCACCGACACGGGGGGCACAGCTCTCGCGCACGTGGGCGATGTCTCCGACCCGGCGACGGCAACAAGGGCCGTGGAGATGGCCTCGAACGCGGCACCACTCAAGATCGCCGTCAACAACGCGGGCATCGGCGGGGCTTCGGCCACCACGGGCGACTACCCGCTCGACTCGTGGCAGAAGGTCATCGACATCAACCTCAGCGCCGTGCTCTACGGCATGCAAGCTCAGCTGCCGGCGATGATCGACTGCGGCGGCGGCTCGATCGTCAACATTGCGTCAATTCTCGGCAGCGTGGGCTTTGCTCAGTCGTCGGCCTACGTCGCCGCGAAGCACGGCGTTGTCGGGCTGACGAAAAAACGCCGCGCTCGAGTACGCCCAGCAGGGCGTGCGCGTCAACTCGGTCGGGCCCGGCTTCATCCAGACGCCGCTCGTCGAGGCGAACCTCGACGCTGACGCGCTCAGCCATCTTGAGCAGCAGCACGCCATCGGTCGACTCGGTCGGCCGGAGGAGGTCGCGCACCTCGTCGCGTTCCTCGCCTCCGACGCCGCGTCGTTCATCACCGGTTCGTACCACCTGGTTGACGGCGGCTACACGGCGCAGTAGTGCTCAGTGGCGGGGTTCGAACCGCTGGGGTGGGTGGATCTGTGCCACCAGCGCGCGCAACTGCTCGAGCGACCCGCCGAGCCCCTGCGCGCGCGCTTGCACGAGCACGTTGCCGAGCGCCGTCGCCTCGACGGGGCCCGCGAGCACCGGCAGACCAGCCCGATCGGCGACGAGCTGGCACAGCAGAGTGTTGAGCGATCCGCCGCCCACGAGGTGAATCACTCCGACCTCACGATCAGCCAACCGGCCAGCGTCGCGCACCGCTTCAGCGAAGGCGACGGCGAGGCTCTCGAGAATGCACCGGGCGAGGGCGGCGCGGCTCGACGGCACGACCTCGCCCTTCTCGGTCAGCACCGCGGCGATGCGCGCGGGCATGTCACCGGGGGGCATGAAGCGCTGATCGTTGGCGTCGAAGACGGGCACAGGCTCGGTGAGGGCAGCAGCCTCGGCCAGCAGCTGCGCGAGATCGACCGGCTCACCCTCGGCCTCCCACGCGCGCATGGTCTCGGTGAGCAGCCACAGGCCCATGACGTTGTGCAAGAACCGTACGCGGCCATCGACGCCGCCTTCGTTCGTGAAGTTCGTCTCGCGGCTGGCATCGGTGATCACGGGATGCTCGAGCTCGAGCCCCACGAGCCCCCAGGTGCCGCAGCTGATGTAGGCGGCATCGGGCCGCGTCATCGGTACGCCCACCACGGCCGACGCCGTGTCGTGGGATCCGACGGCCGTGACCCTCACCCCGGCAGGCGCGGCCAGTTCGGCGGACATGGTGGTGGTCAACTCGCCCAGGTCGTCGCCCGGGTTCACGAGCTCGGGGAAGATGCGGCGCGGCAGGCCGACGCGCCCGATGAGCGCGTCGTTCCACTCGCGCGTGCGCGGGTCGAGCAGCGCCGTGGTCGACGCATTGGTCGACTCGGCCACCGCGCGGCCCGTGAGCCAGAAGGCGACAAGGTCAGGGATGAGCAAGAAGCGGTCAGCCTCGGCGAGCGCCTCTCCGTCGGCTGCCAGCTGGAAGACCGTGTTGAACGAGAGGTGCTGCAGGCCCGAGGCCGCGTAGAGCTCGTCGGGCGGCACGACCGCGTGCACGGCGGCGATACCGCGCGCGGTGCGCTCGTCGCGGTAGTGAAAGGGCTCGGCGAGCATCCGGTCACCCGCCATGAGTGCGTAGTCGACCGCCCACGAATCGATGCCGATCGACGTGATCGCGGGGTCGTCGGCGAAGGCCTGGCGCAGCCCCGCGAGAATGTGGCCGCGCAGCGCTTCGATGTCCCAGTGATACCCGTCGTCGCGCAGCACCGGTCCGTTCGGAAAGCGTGCGACCTCGATGAGTTCGAGCTGGTCGGGCCCGACGACGGCGCGCATGACGCGACCGCTCGTGGCTCCCAGGTCGACGGCCGCGACATGCACGAGAGTCATGGTCAGCGCAGGAAGGCCGCGGCGACGCCCGCGTCGACGGGAATGTGCAGGCCGGTCGTGTGCGAGAGGTCGGGGCCCGTGAGCACCGCGACCGCATTGGCGACGTGATCGGGCAGCACCTCGCGCTTGAGAATGGTGCGCTGCGCGTAGAACTCACCGAGCTTCTCTTCATCGATGCCGTACGTCTTCGCGCGATTGGCTCCCCAACCCGAAGCGAAGATGCCCGAACCGCGCACGACCCCGTCGGGGTTGATGCCGTTGACCTTCACGCCGTGCTCGCCGAGCTCGACCGCGAGCAGTCGCACCTGGTGCGCCTGGTCGGCCTTCGTCGCCGAGTAGGCGATGTTGTTGGGGCCGGCGAATACCGAGTTCTTGCTCGAGATGTAGATGACGTCGCCGCCGAGCCCCTGGTCGATGAGCACGCGCGCGGCGGCCTTCGAGACCAGGAACGAGCCCTTGGCCATGACGTCGTGCTGCAGATCCCAATCGGCCTCGGTCGTCTCGAGCAGCGGCTTGCTGAGCGACAGCCCGGCGTTGTTGACGACGAGGTCGATGCCGCCGAACGCGAGCACCGCATCCCGGATGCCCTGCTCGACCTGAGCCTCATCGGTGACGTTCACCTGCACGCCGATCGCGACGTCGGTCGAGCCGAGCTCAGCCGCCGCCGCCTGTGCCTTCTCGAGGTCGAGGTCGGCGATCACGACGCACGCCCCCTCGGCGACGAGTCGCGTGGCGATGGCCTTGCCGATGCCGCTCGCGGCACCCGTCACGAAGGCGACGCGCGTGGCGTGCGACTTGGGGCTGGGCATGCGCTGCAGTTTGGCCTCTTCGAGCGCCCAGTATTCGATGCGGAACTTCTCGGCGTCACTGATGGGGGTGTAGGTGCTCACCGATTCGGCGCCGCGCATGACGTTGATGGCGTTGAGGTAGAACTCACCGGCGACGCGCGCCGTCTGCTTGTTCGCGCCGAAGCTGAACATGCCCACGCCCGGCACGAGCACGACGAGCGGGTCGGCGCCGCGGATGGCTGGCGATTCGGGTGTCGCGTGCTTGTCGTAGTAGGCGGTGTAGTCGGCGCGATACGCCTCGTGCAGTTCATTCAGGCGCTGGATGCTCGCCTCGACACTCGCGCCGGCCGGCAGGTCGAGCAGCATCGGCTTGACCTTGGTGCGCAAGAAATGGTCGGGGCAGCTCGTGCCGAGCTGCGCGAGTTTCGCAGCGTTCGCGCTCGCGAGAAAGTCGAGCACCCGCGCGTCGTCGCTGAAGTGGCCGACCATAGGCCGGTCGTGGCTCGCGAGACCACGAATGGTCGGCGCGAGGGCGGCCGCCTTCGCGCGGCGCTCCTCGGTCGGCAAGGCTGCGTACCCCTTGCGTGCGCGACCGAACGGCGCCTTCTTGCCCTTTGCGTCGAGATAGGCCTGCGCGGTGTCGATGATCCAGCGGCTGTTCTGCTCGCACTGCTTACTCGTGTCGGCCCACGCCGTAATGCCGTGGCCGCCGAGGATGCAGCCGATCGCCTGCGGATTCGCGGCCTTGATGGCGGCGATGTCGAGCCCGAGCTGGAAGCCGGGGCGTCGCCACGGCACCCACACGACCTTGTCGCCGAAGATCTTCTTTGTGAGCTTCTCGCCGTCTTTCGCCGTGGCGATGGCGATGCCGGCGTCGGGGTGCAGGTGGTCGACGTGGGCCGCATCCACCAGGCCGTGCATGGCGGTGTCGATGCTGGGGGCCGCGCCGCCCGTGCCGTGCAGGCAGTAGTCGAAGGCCGCGACCATCTCGTCTTCGCGCTCGAGGCCGGGGTAGACGTCGACGAGCGCGCGCATGCGGTCGAGACGCAGCACGGCCAGGCCCTGCTCAGTGAGCGTGCCGAGGTCGCCGCCCGAACCCTTGACCCACAGCAGCTCGACCTGCTCGCCCGTGACCGGGTCGGTCTCGGTGCCCTTGGCCGACGTGTTGCCGCCGGCGTAATTGGTGATGTGCGGCTCGGCGCCGAGGCGGTTGCTGCGGGCGATGAGTGCTGCCGGTGTGCTGACCATGATCGCTCTCGTGTTAGATGTTGTTACTTTTTGCACACGATAACAGGGTCACAGTATCTCGACAAGACCACGGAAGGGATCGAGGCGGTCGTCGCTGGGGTCGAGCTCTGTTACCAGCGTGTCGATGACGTTCCACTCGAGCGCGAGAGCGAGCGCCTGCTGGCCGAGCTTCGACGAGTCGGCCAGCACCACTGTCGTGCGCGCCCTCGCCGCGAACGCGTGCTTGACGGCAGCCTCTTCGAGTGACACCTCCATGGTGCCAGTGGCCGCATCGACGGCGCTGGCGGAGGTGAAAAACACGTCGTACGCGAAGCTGCGAGCAGTCTGCTCAGCAGTGGGGCCGACCAGGCTTCCGGTCTGCTGCTCGAATTCTCCCCCGGCGAGCACGGCGCGGACGCCCGGGCGCGCTCGGGCGATTGCGGCATTGTCGACCGAGTTGGTCACGACGAGAAGACGCTCGCAGCGGATGATCGCGAGAAGAGCCCCACTCGTGGTCGAGGCGTCGACTCCGACAGCCCCCACGCTCGGAACCAGGGCCTCGGCCTTGCGAGCAACCGAGTTCTTCGCCGACGCTCGGGTCATCGCACGGTCGCCGAACACTCGCGGCAGCACTATCGACACCGCGCCACCTCTGACTCGGCGCACGAGACCGTCGGCATCGAGGTCTTGAATGTCGCGGCGCACGGTCATGACGGACACCGCCAATTCGGCGGCGGCGGACTCGAGCCTGATGGCGCCGTCGCGTTCCAGAATCTCGAGCAATCGAGCCCGGCGACTGGCGGGCAGGGGAACGACCATGACACACAGGCTACGCAGTGACCCCCTTGGTGACCGTGATGAGATTGCGTATTGACACGCCCCCGTCGCCCGAGTTAGGTTCACTGAATCAAGCAGTGGTTCAATGAACCAGACACGATCTCACTGCGAGAGACCGGCCCGCAGCACTGCGCGGGAAAGGCGATGGCGCCGACTCTGGCGCCCGAACATCAAAGGGAAGCCATGAGCAAGGCGGGACCGTACGAGGGAGTCACCTCCACCGAGGCGAGCATCGAGCGAGCCATGGAGGCCGGCGGCGGCGTCCTGCGTCTCGCGCCCGCCTGGGTGCCGCGGTCGTTCTGCACTCCCGGCAAGCGCCTTCGCCTGCACCCTGACGACTATTTCCCGCTCGGCAAAGACCGCGGCGGCATCGACGAGCGCTGGTTCTCGAGTGCGATCCGCGCCGAGAACGGCCCGCTCACCGATCCGTTCGAGGGCCTCAGCCTCGTCGTCGGACCCGATGGCGAGATCATTCCCTTCGACGAGTTCCTCGCGCACACCAAGAGCGCGGCGATCGGCGGACTCTACAACGAGTTCGGCACCTGGCCGATGTACTCGAAGTTCTTCGACAACCAGTTTCCGCTGCCCTTCCACCTGCACCAGAAAGATGAGCACGCGGCCCTCGTCGGCAAGCGCGGCAAGCCCGAGGCCTACTACTTTCCGCCTCAGCTCAACAACCACGGCGGCGAGTTTCCGTACACGTTCTTCGGCTTCCACCCCGAGACCACCCGCCAGCAGGTGCTCGACAAACTGCAGGGCTTCTTGCGCGGAGGCGACAACCGCATCACCGAGCTCTCGACGGCCTACCGCATCACCCCGGGTACCGGGTGGGATGTGCCGCCGGGCGTGCTGCACGCCCCGGCGAGCATGTGCACCTACGAGCCGCAGTCGGCGAGCGACGTGTTCGCCATGACCGAGTCGTGGTCGAACAACCGCGAGGTTCCCGACGAGCTGCTGTGGAAGGACATTCCGGCTGACCGCGTCGGCGACCTCGAGTTCGTGCTCGAGATCATGGACTGGGAGCGCAACGTCGATCCCGAGTTCTGGAGCCACCGCTTCACCGCTCCTGTCGAGACCGGCGCGAGCATGGCCTCGAGCGACGACCGATACACCGAGCGCTGGATCACCTACCGATCGAGCTCGTTCAGCGCCAAGGAGCTCACCGTCAAGCCGGGAGGCGAGGTGACGATCGACGAGAGCGACGCCTACGGCTTCATCGCCGTCGACGGTCACGGCGACATCAACGGGCTTCCGGTCGCGGCCATCTCGTCGATTCGCTACGGGCAGCTCTCGCACGACGAGTACTTCGTGACCTCGTCGGCCGCTCGCGAGGGCGTGCGCGTGCGCAACACCTCGCCGAGTGCCGACCTCGTGCTGCTCAAGCACTTCGGCCCCGGCAACAGCGAGCTCGCAGCCGACAACGGCCCTGTCTCCGGGGAGCGTGCGTGACCTCGTCCATGAACGTGTTCGGCCGATCGCGCGGCGAGGCAGAGCGCCGCGTGGGCGCCCTGCACCAGGTCGCGCGCATCGACCGCTTCGTCGAGGACGACGGGCCAGCACGCGGCGCGCGCCGGGTGCGCATGATCACGGGCGGTGGCCTCGAAGTCGATATCCACCCGGACCGCGCGCTCGACCTCGGTCAGGTCACTTACCGCGGTGTGCCGCTCGCGTGGATCTCACCTGTCGGCATGACGTCGCCCGCGTTGACCGAGTCGCGCGGCAACGAGTGGCTGCGATCGTTCGGGGGCGGGTTGCTGGCGACCTGCGGTCTCGACACCTTCGGCCCTCCGACAGTGTCCGACGGCGTCGACTACCCGCAGCACGGTCGGGTGGGTGTGACTCCCGCCACCCTGACGCGCGCCGAGGTCGTCGGTGATGAACTCATCGTCTCGGGCACGGTTCGCCAGACGACCGTTTTCGGCGAGAACCTCCTGCTGCACCGCACCTGGTCGGCCGACATCGGGGGTTCGACCCTGCGCCTCACCGACGTCGTGCGCAATGACGGCCTCGCCGACACCGGTCACATGGTTCTCTACCACGTCAACGTCGGGTGGCCCCTGCTCGACGAATCAGCGACGCTCAATGTCGGCTCGCGAGAGGTGACGCCCCGCGATGAGGATGCTCGCGCCGGAGCGGGCCGCTGGCACCAGATCGAACCTCCGCACGAGGGCTACCGCGAGCAGGTCTTCGGCCACGACTTCCGCGACCACGGCATGGCGACGGTCTCGATCGACAATCCGACCCTCGACCTCCGGCTCGAGCTCGCGTTTGACTCGGCCACGCTTCCCGCGATGCACCAGTGGAAGATGAGCGGCGAAGGCCACTACGTCATGGGTCTGGAGCCCGTCAACGTCAATACCTTCGGTGGCCGGGCCGGCGCTGCCGCCGCGGGCGTGCTGCCGACGCTGCGTCGCGGGCGCGACGTGACCTACTCGCTCGAGCTTCGACTCGGAGCCTCTCAGCAGGGTGGAGTGTGATGACCACTCCAGCTGCTCTGCGCATGACGGGCATCTCGAAGTCGTTTCCGGGCATCCGCGCGCTCTCCGATGTCGCCCTCGATGTCGAGGCGGGTGAGGTGCACGCGATCGTCGGCGAGAACGGCGCCGGCAAGTCGACCCTCGTGAAGATTCTCGCGGGCGTGCACCACCCTGATGAGGGAACGATCGAGCTTTCTGGCGCGGCGGTGCGACTGGCCGACCCCATCGAGGCCCGACGCCGCGGCATCGGCATGGTCTACCAAGAGCTCAACCTCGTGCCTGACCTCACCGTCGCCGAAAACATCCTTCTGGGCGCGACACCGTCGCGAATGGGCGTCGTCAACCGACGGGCCCTTCGCGATCAGGCCCGCGCCGTGCTCGATGAGCTCGACGCCCGTATCGACACCGATGACCTCGTCGGGTCTCTCACCGTCAGCCAGCAGCAGATCGTCGAGATCGCCAAGGTCTACGCGGCTCGCCCGAAGATCGTCGTGCTCGACGAGCCGACGTCGTCGTTGAGCGAGCACGAGACGCAGTCGCTCTTCCGCATCATCGGGCGCATGACCGAAGCAGGCATCGCGGTCATCTACATCTCGCACCGCTTGCGCGAGGTGCTCGAGATCTCGCAGCGCGTCACGGTCTTGCGTGACGGGCGCCTCGTCGAGACCCGCCCTACGGCGGGCATCACCGCGCCCGAGATGATCAGGCTAATGGTGGGCCGCGACCTCACCGACGTCTTTCCCAAGCGCGAGGTCGAGATCGGAGCGGTCGTTCTCTCGGTCAGCGGGCTCTCACGAACCGACGAGTTCGATGACATCAGCCTGAGCGTGCGCGCGGGCGAGATCGTCGGCCTGGCCGGGCTCGTGGGGGCGGGTCGCACCGAGGTCGCGCGAGCGATCTTCGGCCTCGACACGCTCGACGCCGGCACGATCGAGGTCGACGGCACAGCCGTCGTGATCCGCGGGCCGCGAGACGCGGTGCGGGCCGGCATCGCCTACGTACCCGAAGATCGCAAGCGCGACGGCATCGTTCCGCAACTGTCGATCAAGGACAACATCTCGCTCTCTGTGCTCGAGCGCGTCTCGGTCGCGGGCTGGATCCGTCCGCGAACCGAACGAGCACTGGCCCAGCAGAAGGCCGAAGAGCTCTCGGTCTCGCCACCTGCGATCGCGCCTCGCATCGACACCCTCTCGGGCGGCAACCAGCAGAAGGCGGTATTCGCGAAGTGGCTCGCGACCGGCCCCCGCATCCTGATTCTCGATGAGCCCACGAGGGGCGTCGATGTCGGCGCCAAGGCCGACATTCACACCATCATCGGTGAGCTCGCCGCACAGGGCACCGCCATCATCCTGATCTCGTCCGAGCTGCCCGAAGTGCTCGCCGTCAGCGACCGCATCGTCGTGCTGCACGAGGGGCGCATCGCCGCAGAACTGCCGCGCGGCGCTGCCGAGCACGAGGTCATGCACGCCGCAACCGGAGAGGGCGCATCGTGAGCGCAGCCATGCCACCCCCCACTCGCACCGTGCAGAGCGGGCTCTTCAGTCGCTACGGGGCCCGACTGGGCCTACCCGCGGGCATCGTCGTGACCCTCATCGTCGGCTCGCTGCTGAGCGATCGATTCTTGACGGTGCAGAACCTGACGAACGTGCTCATCAACATGTCGATCGTCGGCATCATCGTCGTCGGCATGACCTTCGTCTTCGTCACGCGCGGTCTCGCCGACCTCTCCGTGCCCGCGACGGTCGCGGTCGGAGGCTTGCTCGTGCTCGGTCTCGAGTCGAGCATCGGCACGCTCGCCGCCGCGGTGGTGGGAGTGCTCGCCGCGGCGATCGCGGGCGCGGTCAACGGCTGGCTGGTCGGCTACGCCGGCCTCAACCCCGTGATCACGACGCTCGCGAGCGGCACGATCGTGCTCGGCATCGCCCAAGTGTTCGTGGGCGGCGTCATCGTCTACGGCAGCGACCCCGACGCCCAGGCGTTCTTGACCGGCCGCGTCTTCGGCGTCGTGCCCGTCATCGTGCTGATCTTCCTCGCCGTCGTGGCCGCGGGCCACCTCGTGCTGAGCCGTAGCGTGCTCGGCCGGTGGTCATACGCCGTCGGCAGCAACCCCTCGGCCACGCAGGCGAGTGCCGTGCCCGTCAAGCGGGTGCGCGCGATCGCCTTCCTGCTCACGGGCACGCTCGCCGGGTTCAGCGGCGTGCTGCTGGGCATCACCCTGCAGACCGCGCGACCCGGCATCGGCATGGGGTACGAGTTTGACGCCATCACCGCTGTGGTCGTCGGCGGCGTCAGCCTGCTCGGTGGTTCGGGCACCGTGCTCTACGCCTTCGGCGGCCTGCTCTTCGTGCAGCTGCTCACCAACATCATGGTTCTGCAAGGAGTTCCCACCGAGCCGCAGGGAATCGTCAAGGGCGCTCTCATCGCGGGTGCCGTCGCCATCGATGTCGCACTGCGCCGACGGGGAGGACGAGAATGACCTCGTCACGACACATTCTCGACAGCGACGTCTTCCACGCTCTCGTGCGCAACCGCGTGGTCGTCATTCTGGGCGCGACGCTCATCATTGGCGCCACGATGGTTCCGGGCTTCCTCGAATTCAGAACCGCGAGTCTGGGGCTCGACCGCATGGCCACCCTCGGGCTTCTCGCCATCGGCCTGACGGTCGTCTTGATCGCCGGTCAGCTCGATCTCTCGGGCGGCGCCATTCTGGCGCTCTCGGGCATCGCCACCATCGGGTTGCAGGAGCAACTCGGCCAGATTCCCGCGGCGCTCGTGGGCCTCGCGGTCGGAGTCGCGGCAGGAGCCATCAACGGGTTCCTCGTCGTCGTGCTGCGCATCAACTCACTGGTCGCGACGCTCGCGTCGATGCTGTTCTTCCGTGCCCTGTGCCATCTGATCACCGAGTCGCGGCCCATCAGCGGCATCGACCCGCTCTTTGGTCTCGTCGTCTCGCGACCCATCGCCGGCACCTTCACGGGTCGCACACTGCTGTTCTTCGTGCTCATCATCCTGCTGCACCTCTGGCTCACTCGATCGGTCGCCGGCCGACAGCTCTTCGCTGTCGGCAGCAACCCGGCGAGCGCCGAAGCCAGTGGCATCCGGTCGCGCGCCTATCTTTTCGGTGTCTTCGTGTTCAGCGGCACGATGGCAGGCGTCGCCGGCGTGATTCAGAGCCTCAGCGTCAACACCGGTTCGCCGGTCTTCGGCGAGAACATCGTGCTGATCGCCATTGCCGCTGTTGTCATCGGCGGCACGCGGCTCGAGGGCGGTCGCGGTTCGGCCTTGGGCACCCTGGGCGGCCTCCTCACTATCGCAGCGCTCACGACCGCGATGGAGTACCAGAGCGTTCCCGCCTACCTGCAGGACATCGTCACCGGTGTGATCCTCCTGCTCCTGATCCTGCTCGACCGCACAGTGTCGGGCAGTCAACGCCGTGATGTCACGCTAGTCGCACTGGTGCGACGAGCGCGCTCATCATGGTCTTCCCGAAAGAACGAAAGGACCCCTGCACCATGAGAAATCGCATCTCCCTGGTCAGTAGCGCTGCCCTGGTGGCAGCCGCTGGACTCGTCCTGTCAGGTTGCGCACCTGCCGCCGACAACAACGGCAACGGCGACGCCGCGGCCGAAGACATCAGCATCTGCTACGTCACCGCAGCTGAGGCCCACCCCTACGTCACCCCGGCGAACGAAGCGTTCGACGAGGCGGCAGCGGAGGCGGGCGTCACGGTCACCCGTCTCTCTCAAGAGTTCGACGTGCAGACCGGCACCGAGCAGCTCAACACGTGCGTCGGGCAAAACCCCGACGGCATCGTGCTCTGGCCCCTCGACCCGCAGGCCTACATTCCTGGTTTGATCTCGGCGCAAGACGCGGGCATTCCGGTTGTGCTCATCAACTCGCCGATGGACGATGCTGCACTCGAGTTCGTCACGTCGTTCACCGGACCAGACACCTACAACCAAGGAGTGATTGCTGCTGATCTGCTCAATGATCTGCTTGGCGGTGAAGGAAACGTTGTCATCATCGCGGGCCAGGCCGGCAACGGTACGACGATCGGACGCACTGACGGCTTCACCGAGCGCCTTACCGAACTCGGCTCGAGTATCGAGGTGCTGCAGATCGTCAACGCTGACTTCGACCAACAGAAGGCCCTCGAGGCCAGCCGCGACCTGATCACGCGCTTCGGTGACGACCTCGACGCTGTGTACGCCAACGACGACACCATGGCTCGTGGCTTCATCGACGCATGGTCCGAGTCAGGTCGCAGCCTCGACGACATCCCGCCGATCATGGGCATCAACGGTCAGCAGGATGCGTTCGAGTCGATCAAGGCGGGTCAGTTCTTCGCCACGATCGTGCAGTCGCCCCGTGAAGACGGCAAGCTCGCTCTGAACACAATCGTCAGCGCCGCTCGCGGCGAGGCCGTCGACGCGCGCATCCCGATCCCGCTCACGACCGTCACGATCGACAACGTCGACGACGTCGAGCCGGCCCTCTAGGCGCCATTCGCACCACGGTTTCCATCAGACGTCGGGCCCGCTCCTATTCAGGAGGAGCGGGCCCGATGCGTCTGTCAGCCTAGTCAGGCGCTCTCGCGACGCACGAGCTCGGGGCGCAAAACCACGTGATTCGCCGACGGCACGGTCTTGTCCGCGCGCGACAGCAGATCCATGATCATGTCAACGGCGGTGCGGCCGAGGCCGAACCTCGGCTGACTCACCGTCGTGAGGGGCACACTCGACACCGAGGCCCACTCGAGGTCGTCGTAGCCGACGATCGCGATGTCGTCGGGCACACGAACGCCGTCGCGCAGCAGTTCTTGCTCGAGCCCGAGCGCGAGCATGTCGTTGGCGCAGAAGACAGCGGTCGGGCGTCGATCCGGAAGGCGGTCGGCGAGCCGGCGACCGGCGGCGCGACCTGCCTCGATCGTCCACGAATCGGCCTCGATGAGCTCGAGCTCGACACCGCGCGCCTTTTCGATGATGCTGCGTGCTCCGGCGAGACGGGTGCGCACCTTCGGGCTCTTGTCGGGGTGGCCCAGAAAGGCGATGCGGGTGTGGCCCTCGCTCACCAAGTGCCGAGCCCCGAGGCGGCCGCCCTCGAAGTCGTCCACTACGACCGACCAGCAGTCTCGATCGTCGCCGACGCGGTCGACGAAGACCATCGGCACTCCGCGGTCACGCAACATCTCGAGCCGTGGGCTTCGCTCGTCGACGGGCGCGATGATGATGCCCTGCACGCGCGACTGCACCAGCAGGTCGAGGTTCTGCTGCTCGCGCACGGGGTCATAGCCGCTGTTGCAGAACACCACTCCGACGCCGAGCTCTTTGCAGCGCTCTTCGGCCCCGAGCGCGACATCGACGAAGAACGGGTTGTCGAGGTTGGCAATCGCGAGACCGAGAGTGCGCACCCGCCCTGGTCGAAACTGGCGGGCACCCTGGTCGGGAACGAAGTCGAGCTCGCGAATGGCCGCGAGCACGCGCTCCCGCGTTTCTTCGCGCACGTACGACGGGCGGTTGAGCACGTTGCTGACGGTGCCGGCCGAGACCTCGGCAAGGCGCGCGACATCGCGGATCGTGGCCATGCGCACCCCCTTGTCCAGCGTTCAATGAACCATCCTAGAGCGAACAGTCAGCGCGCGCTGAGTTGGCCGGGTTCAGGAGATGTCGGTCTCCCGATCAGCAGCACCGCTTCGTTGGTCGGCGAGGTTGAACACTTCGGGCAGCCGACGCGCGGCCTGGTCAGCGCGACCGCCGAGGCTGATGAAGTAGCGCGACATCTCCGCCTCCCACTGCGTTGCGACGTCGCTCGTGGCGAGCGAGGCCTGCGCCGCCTCATCGTCATCGACCTCGTAGTAGCCGAAGAGCGTGCCGTCGGTGTCGTCGAGAAAGAGGGAGTAGTTGCGTCGGCCGCTCGCCGCGATGGCCTCGAGCATCTCGCGGCGCACCGGAGAGTGCACGGCCCGATACTCGTCGAGCAGCTCAGGGCGCACCTGCAGGCGAAAGGCCACACGCAAATCAGGCACCCCAGCCCGCTTGAGTGCCACCCACGCGCTCGGCGACGATGCGCTCGCGATAGCCGCTCGCGGCGTAGGCCGCCATGGGGTCTGCGGGCAGGCCGCGCGACTCTCGCCAGGCGGCGAGCGGAGTGCGAACATCCGTGTAGAAGGCGTCCATCATGATCGCGTTCGCGGCGAGCACGTCGTTGCTGCGCTGGGCCGCATCGAGCGCTTCACGGTCGATGAGCAGAGCGCGGGCCGTCATCTCTTGCACGTTGAGCACCGAGCGCATCTGGCCGGGAATCTTCTCTTCGATGTTGTGGCACTGGTCGAGCATGAACGCGACCTCGCTGCCCTCGTCATAGCCCCCGCCTCGCACGACCTCGACCATGATGCGGAAAAGCTGGAAGGGGTCAGCCGCGCCGACGATGAGGTCGTCATCGGCGTAGAAGCGTGAGTTGAAGTCGAACGAGCCGAGCTTGCCGAGGCGCAGCAACTGCATGACGATGAACTCGATGTTCGTGCCGGGCGCGTGGTGACCCGTGTCGAGGCACACCATCGCCTTGTCACCGAGCGCGGCCACCTGAGCGTAGGCGGTACCCCAGTCGGGAACATCGGTGTGATAGAACGCCGGCTCGAAGAACTTGTACTCGAGCACGAGTCGCTGCTCGTCGCCAATGCGCTCATAGATCGTGGCGAGGCTCTCAGCAAGGTTGTCTTGCCGGCGACGCATGTCGTCTTGGCCCGGATAGTTGGTGCCGTCGGCGAGCCAAATCTTCAGATCGCGCGAGCCGGTCGCGTGCATGACGTCGATGCAGTCGAAGTGGTGATCGATCGCGCGCTGACGAGCTTTCGGGTCACTGGCGGCGAGCGAGCCGAACTTGTACTCCTCGTCTTGGAAGGTGTTCGAGTTGATGGTGCCGAGAGCGACGCCGTGCTCGTCAGCGTGCGCGCGCAGTGCACTGTAGTCGTCGACCTTGTCCCACGGAATGTGCAGGGCCACGCTCGGCGCGAGGCCGGTGTAGCGGTGCACCTGGGCTGCGTCGGCGATCTTCTCGAAGGGGTCGCGCGGCGTACCGGGAGTGGTGAACACCCGAAAGCGCGTTCCCGAGTTGCCGAAGGCCCACGAGGGCAGCTCGATGGCTTGGCGTTCGAGCTGGGGCGCAATGGAGTCGAAGGTCGTCATTGACGGATGCTGCTCTCTCGTGAGACGGATTGAATCGATTCACAACACTAGGCGGAGGGTTCACGCGCGTCAAGTGAATCGTTTCGACTAGCCTCGGCTCATGGCGGCCGCAAGCATCAAAGACGTCGCGCGTCAGGCGGGCGTCTCGGTCGGAACCGTCTCGAACGTGCTCAATCGCCCTGATCGCGTGAGCGCCGACACCGTCTCTCGTGTTCGAGCCGCCATCGACGAGCTCGGCTTCGTGCGCAACGACGCCGCGCGGCAATTGAGAGTCGGGCGCAGCAGCACTGTCGGGCTCATCGTGCTCGACGTGCGCAACCCCTTCTTCACCGAGCTAGCTCGCGGAGCAGAAGATCGCGCCGCCGCCGCTGGCCTGTCGATCCTGCTGGGCAACAGTGATGACGACCCGGCGCGCGAAGCGGCCTACCTCGACTTGTTCGAAGAGCAGCGCGTGCACGGCGTGCTCATCTCACCCATCGGCGACGTCACCGATCGACTGGCTCGACTGCGCGATCGCGGCACGGCCGCCGTGCTTGTCGACCGCAGCGGCCGCGAGACGGGCTTCTCGTCTGTCTCGATGGACGACATCGCCGGCGGCTACGTCGCCGTCAGGCACCTCATCGAGCGGGGACGCACGCGCATCGCTTACCTCGCAAGCCAACTCGAGATGCGCCAGGTGACCGACCGGCTCGAGGGCGCCCGACGCGCGGTCGCCGAGACACCCGGCGTCACTCTTGAAGTGATCACGGCGACCGGACTCTCTGTCATCGACGGACGCCGCAGCGGCGAAGAGATCGCTGCACGGCCCGTTGCTGCTCGACCCGACGCAATCTTCACGGTCAACGACCTCATGGCCGTCGGCGTTCTGCAAGCCCTCGTCATGTCAAGCTCACTGCGCGTGCCCGACGACATCGCGCTCGTCGGCTATGACGACATCGACTTCGCGAGCGCGACGATCGTGCCCCTCACGTCGGTGCGTCAACCGAGCCACCTGATTGGCTCAACGGCACTTGAACTGTTGCTCGACGCGACGACCGATCCTCCGCGAGCGCCGCGCGACGTCGTCTTCCAGCCCGAACTCGTCGTCAGAGCCAGCACGACGGGCTGAGGCCGCTCAGCGCGTCGCGCGTTCGAGCAGCTCGAGCACGTGTTCGTATTCGCGCCCGGTCGCGCGCGTCATGCCGAGCTCGCACGTGCGGTTGGTCGAAGCGTGCGCCTGGGCATCGGCGGCGATCACTTCGGCCGCTTGCTGGGCAGTCGCCGAGGCGGTGAGCTCGGGGTGCAGCATGCCGCGGTCTCCGGCGAATCCGCAGCAACCCCAGGCGTCGGGAACGAAGACCTCGTCGGCCACCGCGGAAGCGATCGCGTGAGCATCCCCATCGATACCGAGCTTGCGCGTCGAACACGTCGGATGCAGCGCGAGCGTCGCGACCCGCTGCCCCACCACGACGCGCGGCAGCACGTGCTCGCGCACGAGCGTCACGGCATCGATGACGCGCACGCCACTGCCGTCGAGCATGCGGTGAAAGCCCTCAGTGCAACTGCTGGCATCGCTCACGACGGGCAGGCGGCCGCCGTCTGTCAGGGTCAGGATGCTCTGCAGCACCTTCTCGCGCATGATGTCGTAGCCCGCGGTGAAGCCTTTCGACGACCACGGGGTGCCGCAGCAGAGACCCTCGATGTTCTCGGGCACCGCGACACTGACGCTCGCGCGCTCGAGCAACGTGACGAGCGCCGTCGTCGCGCCGTCGCCGTCGCCGCCTGCACCGAACATGCTCGAGACGCACGCGGGCAGGTAGACGGCCACCGGGGCGGTGTCGGCAGCGCCGACGGTTCCGCGCAGCGTCTTGCGTTTCGAACCGCCGCCCGGCAACTCGTCTGAATAGCGCGGCACGGTCTCGTGCCCGAGCACCGCCCGAGCTACCGCGGTGACGCCCACGATGGGCGCGGCGGGAAGGGCGTCGGCCACGCTCAACGCGGTCGACCCCATGCGACTCACCGCACCCCAGTGGCGCGAGGCTGCCGACCACCCGGCGGCGAGCACGGGTGATGCGCTCTCGCGCCGAAAACGCTTCATGAGAGAACCCGTGTCGATGGTGACGGGGCACGCTGTCGCGCACATGCCGTCGGCGGCACACGTCTGCACGCCCGCGTACTCATAGGCCTTCGCGAGCTCGGCGGCGAGGGCGACATCACCCTTCTGTTCAGCGGCGACCTCGGCTCGCCGCACGACAATGCGCTGCCGCGGGGTGAGGGTGAGGTCGCGGCTCGGGCACACGGGCTCGCAATAACCGCACTCGACGCAGCGATCGACCTCTTCTTCGACGCTGGGCGAGAGCTTGATGTTGCGAATGTGCGCTTCGGGGTCGTCGTCGATGATGACGCCAGGGTTGAGAATGCCCTCGGGGTCGCACAGGTTCTTGAGCTCGCGCATGACCTCATAGAGCTCGTCGCCGTATTGACGGCGCACGAATGGCGCCATGGCACGACCCGTGCCGTGCTCGGCCTTCAAGTTGCCGCCGTGCCCGAGCACGAGCGAGACGAGATCGTCGGTGAAGGCCAGATAGCGCCCGATCGCCTCGACTCCTTCGAAACGGTCGGTGAGCATGAAGTGGATGTTGCCGTCTTTCGCGTGCCCGAAGATCACGCTGTCGGTGTAGCCGTAGCGATCGAACAGCTCTTGCAGGCTGCGGCACGTGTCGGCGAGCGCCTCGACGGGCACAGCGATGTCTTCGAGCAGCGCCGTCGTACCGGAAGGCCGGGCACCCGCAACCGAGGCATAGAGCCCTTTGCGAAAAGACCACGCCCTGGCTCGCCGCTGCGGGTCGGCACTCAGCTCGAGGGGCGCGCGCAGAGCCTCACCACCGAGTGCCGCGGTGCCTCGCGCGACACGCTCGGCAAGTTCGTGAGCATCCCGCCCCTGATACTCGATGAGCAAAGCGGCCTCGTCGCCCACCTCGAAGCCGAGAATCTCGGCGGGAGCGTCGGCAAGGGTTTGGCCGACGCGAATCGAGGTCGCGTCCATGAGCTCGAGAGTGGCCGCGCCCGTGGCCACCAGCGCGGGCAGGGCCGAGGTGGCGGCGTGCAGGTTCGGAAACACTGCGATTCCCGTCGCGAGCAGCGTGCGCACCTCCACCGTGCGGAAGGTCGCTTCGGCGACGAAGCCGAGAGTGCCCTCCGAGCCGATGAGAAGGTGAACGAGCACGTCGAGCGGTGACTCGTGGTCGAGAAAGCTGTTGATGCCGTAACCCATGGTGTTCTTGAGGGCGAAGTGCCGCTCAATGGTCTGCACCGAGTCGGGGTTTTCGCGCACCCGACGCTGCAAGGCGACGAGGCCGTCAACGAGGGCCGGCTCGCGCTCACGCAAATGCGCTTCGGCATCGGGGTGCGCCGAGTCGATGACGGTGCCCGAGGGCAGCACGATGATGACCGACTCGAGGGTGCGATAGGTGTTCTCTGCGATGCCGCACGCCATGCCGCTCGAGTTGTTCGCGATCACGCCGCCGATCGTGCACGCCACCTCGCTCGCGGGGTCGGGGCCCAAGCGATAGCCGAGACGGGCGAGCCGGGCGTTCACCTGCCGCACGGTGGCGCCGGGTTGCGCGCGCACTCGGCGGCCGTCGTCCAGCACCTCGATGCCGCGAAAGCGTTGACGAACGTCGATCATGACGCTGTCGCCCGAGGCCTGGCCAGACAGGCTGGTTCCCCCCGAGCGGAACGTCACGTGCCGACCGCTCTCGGCGGCAGCGCGAAGAATCGCGCCAACTTCGGCCGCATCGGCGGCGACGATGACCACTTCGGGAGTGTGCAGATAGTGCGAGGCATCACTCGCGTAGGCGACACGGTCGATGGCACCCGTGCGCACGCGAGAGGGATCGGCTACGGCACCGAGCAACCCGGTGAGGGGCATCGTCATGTCTCCTTCGATCTGCGTCGACAACTCTGTCGCACTGAACGGCCGACGAGACCACCCAGTTTCTCGAGAGTAGCGGCAACGGTGTGCACTTGTATAACAATCTGCTACTGTCGCCTCCATGAGCAGTGAGGCCCTCGCCGTGACGCGCGTGCCCGATGCGGTGTACGAGGCGCTGCGCGAGAGCATCCTGAACCAGAGCGAAGCGCCCGGCGCCGCCGTCACCGAGCAGGCCATCGCCGACCGATTCGGGGTCGCGCGCCCGACCGCGAAGGTCGCGCTCGAACGGCTCGTTGCCGACGGGCTGCTGCGGCGCACCGCCCACAAGACCGCGCGCGTGCCCGAGCTGACGCGCGACGACATCGTCGACCTCTACGCCAACCGGGCCATCGTCGAAGAAGCCGCGCTGCGCACGCTCGCGGCCGACGGCGTCGTTCCCCTCGCGGCCATCGCGGCGCAGCGGATGCTCGCCGACGCCGCGCGAGACGCCTCGAGCTCGGCCGCTACGACTCCGTTGGCCCGGGCCGACATCGCCTTTCACCGGGCCCTCGTCGAGGCGCAGCGCTCCCCTCGGCTCGCGCGCCTGCACGCGCTGCTCATGGGTGAGATCGAACTTTGCACAGGCCAGGTGCAGGCGCATCGGCTGCTCGCGCTCGACGACGTCGTTGCCCAACACCAGGGCATTCTCGACGCCGTCACCGCGGGCGACCCCGAGCTCGCGGGCAGCCTCACCCGTGCCCATATAGAAGGAGCGCGCGACCGACTGCTCGCGCGCTACGACTCTCAACACACCGCCCAGGCCCACGAGAAGGATTAGCCCACAATGGTGAAACGCCGCTTTCCGCGCCCGAGCGAGCTCGCGCCGCTCATGCGCTTCAAGAAGCCGACCCTCAACGCGAAGAAGCGCCGCCTGCAGGGCGCGCTCACCATTCACGACCTGCGAGCGATCGCGCAGCGTCGCACGCCGAAGGCGCCGTTCGACTACACCGAGGGTGCCGCCGAGGCCGAGCTGAGCCTCGGGCGCGCGCGCCAGGCGTTCGACGACATCGAGTTTCACCCCGCGATCTTGCGCGACGTGAGCCAGGTCGACACCGGGTGGGAAGTTCTCGGCAAGCGAGTCGAACTGCCTTTCGGCATTGCGCCCACCGGGTTTACGCGCATGATGCACACCGAGGGCGAGGTGGCGGGGGCATCCGCGGCGGCCGCGGCGGGCATCCCGTTCTCGCTGTCGACCATGGGAACGACGAGCATCGAGGATGTTCGCGCAGCGGCGCCCGACGGCCGCAACTGGTTTCAGCTCTACATGTGGAAAGACCGCGAGCGCTCGATGCAGCTTGTGGAGCGTGCGGCCGCCGCGGGCTTCGACACGCTGCTCGTCACCGTCGACGTGCCGGTCGCCGGGGCGCGGCTGCGCGACAAACGCAACGGCTTCTCGATTCCGCCGGCGCTCACGATGGGTACGATCGTCAACGCGATCCCCCGCCCGTGGTGGTGGTGGGACTTCTTGACCACCGAGCCCCTCGCCTTCGCGAGCCTCTCGAGCTGGAACGGCACCGTCGGCGAACTGCTCGACGCCATGTTCGACCCCACGGTCACGTACGACGACCTGAAGTGGATCAAAGAGCAGTGGCCCGGCAAGCTCGTCGTCAAGGGCGTGCAGACGGTCGACGACGCGAAGCGGCTCACCGCCCTGGGCGTCGATGGCATCACGCTCTCGAACCACGGCGGTCGCCAGCTCGACCGCGCGCCCATTCCGTTCCACTTGCTGCCCGAGGTGGTGCGCGAGGTCGGCCGTGACACCGAGGTGCACCTCGACACCGGCATCATGTCGGGCGCCGACATCGTGGCGTCGGTTGCCCTCGGCGCCCGCTTCACGCTCATCGGCCGCGCCTACCTCTACGGCCTCATGGCTGGTGGGCGTGACGGTGTCAACCGTACGATTCAGATTCTGGGCGAGCAGGTCGCCCGCACGATGCGCCTGCTGGGCGTGAGTTCGCTCGATGAGCTCGAGCCCGGCCACGTGACGCAGCTGCAGCGGCTGGTGCCGCGCGGCTGACCGAGCCGGGCCCCGTCGCGAGGCTGTGGTGGTCCTCGCGGCGGGGCTCTTCTAGACTCGCCCCCATGGAACGCACCGGTGCCGACGTCGACGTCTTTGTTGCGGGGCTTCCGGATGCCCGCCGCGACGACCTAGTCGCGCTCGACGCACTCATCCGCCGCCATCTGAGCTCGCGCGAGCGCGAGCTCTGGGAAGGAGTGTTCTGGGGCGGCACCGAGCAGCAGATCATCGGCTACGCGCGCATCGAGCAGCCGAGGCCCAAGGGCCCCGCGGTCGAGTGGTTTCTCATCGGGCTCGCGCTGCAGCAGAAGCACGTGAGCCTCTACGTCAATGCCGCGGTCGACGGCGCCTACCTCACGAAGAAGTACGACGGTCGGCTCGGCAAGGCCAAGGTGGGTGCCGCGGCCGTGACGATCGCCGACCTCGGCTCTGTCGACCTCGTCGAGCTCGAGGCGATGATCGCCGAGGCCTTCGCGACGCTCGACTGACCGGCTGAGCGACTCGCGATCAGGCGTAGGCTTGAGGCCTGCCGGCGGCGTGCGCCGAGCATCCGTTCGTCTGCAATGAAGGCACTGTGCCCAGCCCCACCGCGTCAGCGTTTCCGCCCACCGAGCCCATACCGGTGCACCGCGGAACCCCGAGCCTGCGCGACTCTTTCTCATCGTTGCAGGTGCGCAACTACCGGCGCTTTCAGGCCTCGCAACTGCTCGCGCACACGGCGGGGTGGATGCAGCGCATCGCCACAGACTGGCTCGTGCTCGAGATCACCGGCAACATCGCGGCCGTCGGCCTGACGATCTTCTTGCAGTGGGGGCCGATGCTACTGCTGGGGCCCTACGGCGGCGTCATCGCCGACCGGTTCTCGAAGCGCAAGCTGCTCATGGGCGTGTACACGGTGTTCGGCGTGCTCAGCGCCCTACTGGCGACGCTCGCCCTCACCGGGGTCGTCGAGCTGTGGCACGTCTACGCGATCTCAGTCGTCATTGGTTGTGTGTTCGTCGTCGAGAGCCCCGCGCGCGTCGTGCTCGTGAGCGAGATGGTCGAGCCGCGGCTGCTGCAGAACGCCATCAGCCTCAACGCATCGGTTTTCCACTTCGGCGGATTCATCGGGCCCGCCGTCGCCGGCGTCATCATCGCCGTGGCCGGCTCGGGCTGGGCGATCGGCGTCAACGCGCTCGCGGCCCTCGTGGTCGTCATCACCCTGGCCACTCTGCGCAGCGACGAGCTGCGCATCATCCCCGTGCAGCCGCGGCAGAGCGGGCAGATCCGACAGGCGCTGCGCTACGCCCGCTCGAAGCCGACCATCTTCTGGCCGATGATCATGCTCTCGTTCGTCGCCGTGTTCGGTATGTCACTGCCCGTGATCCTCACGGGCATGGCGAACGAGGTCTACGAGACGGGGTCGACGGGCTACGGCCTGTACACCTCGCTCGTGGCGATCGGGGCGCTCACGGGAGCACTCCTGTCAACCCGCCTCCGCACGCTGCGTCTGAGGACGCTGATCGCCGCGGCCTTGATTTACGGAACCCTTCAGGCCATCGCCGGCTTCGCCCCCTGGTACGGGGTGTTTCTCGCCCTGCTCGTCGGCATCGGCATCTTTCGACTCGTCTACGCGATCATGGCCGACTCGCTCGTGCAGCTCAGCTGCAACCCGGGCATTCGCGGCCGCGTCATGTCGTTCTACGTGATCATCATGGTCGGCGGGCAGGCCATCGGCGGGCCGCTCATGGGCGGGCTCGCTGAACTGCTCGGGCCGCAGGCGGCTCTCGTCATCTCGGGCGCGGTGCCCGCGCTCGCCGCCGTCGTCATCGCGGCGCTCATCGCCCGCTCGGGCTCGCTGCGCCTGCAGGTGCGGCTCAAGCGGGGCGAGTCGATCGTGTCGATCGTCGCGCGGTCGCAGATCAAGCCGACCGAGCTGTAGCAGTGTCTCGCTACAGTCGGATCATGGTCACGACGACAGCAGCAGAGCAACTCTGCGCCCCGCTCGCGGAGCACGGAGAAGGACCCGTATGGAGTGCCGAGACGTCGCGGCTTCAGTTCGTCGACATGCTCGCGGGGAGCATCGTCACCATCGATGCGGGGGGTGCGCTCGTCGACCGGCGAACCGTCGGAACAGTCGCCGCTGCGTTCAGGCCGCGAGGCGACGGCGGCCTGGTCATCGCCGTTGAGCGCGGGTTCGCGATGCTTTCGCCCGACGGCGAGCTCACCACGTTTGCCGAGATCTGGACCGACCCCACCGTGCGCATGAACGACGGTGCGTGCGACACTCAGGGCCGCTTCTTGTGCGGAACGATGGCTTATGACGCCGCGGCCGGTCGCGGCGCCTTGCACCGTCTCGAGCTCGACGGCTCGACCACGACGGTGCTCGAAGGCCTCACGATCTCGAACGGTCTCGCCTTCAGTCCCGACGGCGCGAGCGCTGTGTTCGTCGACTCGCCAACCCAGCAGGTGCGGCGGTACCGGCTGCCCGACGACGACGGGCCCTGGCATGACTTCGACGTCATCGTCGAGATCGACCCGGCCGTCGGAACCCCGGACGGACTGTGCATCGATTCCGAGGGCGGCATCTGGGTCGCGCTGTGGGGCGGGTCTGCGGTGCACCGCTACACCGCCGACGGCACCCTCACCGACATCGTGACTGTGCCCGTTCGTCACGTCACCGCCTGCACCCTGGGTGGTGACGACGGACGCACGCTCTTCATCACGACCTCAGCACGGGGCGTCGACCGCGTCGAGCAGCCCGACGCCGGCGCCGTCTTCTCGGCCCGAGTCGCCGTCACGGGCGCGCCCGTGCTGCCGAGCGCCCTCTGACCGCGCCGCCCGAGCCTGTCGAGCATCGTAGGCTCGAACCCATGCAGTACTGCATCTTCACCGAGCCCCAGCAGGGCGCCAGCTACGACACGATCGTCGCCCACGCGCAGCGCGCCGAGGCCCTCGGGTTTCACGCCTGGTTCCGCAGTGACCACTACCTGATCATGGGCGAGGGCGACGGCCTGCCTGGCCCGACCGACGCCTGGACGACCCTCGCTGGCCTCGCCCGCGAGACGAGCACGATTCGCCTCGGCACGCTCGTCAGCTCGGCCACGCACCGGCACCCGGGCATCCTCGCCGTGCAGGTCGCGCAGGTCGACCAGATGTCGGGCGGGCGCATCGAGTTCGGCCTCGGCACCGGCTGGTACGCGCGTGAGCACGAAGCCTTCGGCATCCCCTTTCCTGACAAGCGGTTCGGGATGCTCGAGGAGCAGCTCGCCATCGTGACGGGCTACTGGGCAACGCCCGACGGCGCCACCTTCTCGTTCGAGGGCGACCACTACACGCTTGTCGACGTGCCCGCGCTGCCGAAGATCGCGCAAGACCGCATGCCCGTCATCGTCGGCGGCGGCGGACCGCGCAAGACGCCCCAGCTCGCGGCGCGGTACGCGACCGAGTTCAACATCGGGTTCCGCACGCTCGAAGGCTTCGCCGAGGTGCTCGCCAACGTGCGGGCAGTCTGCGAAGAAGAGGAGCGCGACCCGGCGACCCTCAGCATGTCGGTCGCCTGGCCCACCGTCGTCGGCCGCGACTCCGCCGAGATCGCGCGGCGCTGCGCTGCGGTCGGCATCGACCCCGAATCGGATCACAGCGAGCGCCTCGTCGGCACCCCTTCTGAGGTCATCGACCGGCTCGGCGCACTGACCGAGCTCGGCGTCGACCGCGTCTACCTGCAGACGGTCGACATGACCGATCTCGAGCACCTAGACCTCATCGCGGCCGACGTGCTGCCGCACCTGAACTGACCTGAGCGGAGCATCCGTGACCGATTTCACCCCTGCCCTCGACTGGACCCGACGCCACGTCGACGCCGGCCGCCTGCCCGTCGCCGTGCTTGGCATCGCCGACGCGAGCGGTGTGCTGCACCTCGAGGCCTTCGGCTCAGATGGCGACCGCACCGCGCACGTCGACGACCGCTTCGCCCTCTACTCGGTCACGAAGCCGCTCGTCGCCCTGACGGCGATGCGCGCCGTCGAGCGCGGTCTGCTCACGACCGAGACTCCGCTGCGGGATGCTCTCCCTGAGTTCGCGCACCCGCAGGTCACTCTTGCGCACCTCATGAGCCACACCTCCGGCATCGCCGATCTCACGCTCGAAGGCACCCCGCCGATCGCCTCGCACGGCAACGCCTCGACTCTGCGCGAGGCTATCGAGCGCGCGCCCCTCGAGTTCGTGACGGGCACCGCGCGTCGGTACAACAACCTGGCGTGGCAGGGCGTCGCGGCTCTCGTCGAGCACGCCACGGGCCGGGCCTTCGAAGCGGAGTTCGCCGATCTCGCGGCGGCCGTCGGTGCCGAGGGCCTGTCGTTCGACACCGAGGGCGTGCACACCGTTCACGGCGGCGAGCGCTACGGCCACACCCCCGCCAAACTGCTGCCGCTGCGTCACCCCGCCGCGGGTGCGGCCGCCCGCGCGAGCGACCTGCTCGCTATGGGCACCTCGCTGCTCGCGGGTGACGGCGCGGCCATCGCGCCGACGACGCTTGAGGCGATGCTGCGGCCCCGCACGAGCGGGCTCTACGTCATCGACGCCGACCCCCGCAAGGCGCTCGAAGACTTCGGGCTGGGGTTCAATCTGCCGCGCCGCCCGACCCTGCTCGACCACAGCGTCTTCGGCCACGAAGGCTGGTGCCGATCGCAGTTCTGGGTGTCGCGCGCCTCGGGACGGTGCGCCGTGCTGCTGACCAACCGTCTTGACGCGAGCGAGCCCGACGTGGGCGTGCAGTTCGACGGGCTGCTCAACGCCGTCTTCTCGGCCTCATGAGCGCGCGACCGCACATCGTCGTGCTGCCCGGCGGCGGCTACGGCCACCTCGCTCAGCACGAGGGCGAGCCCGTCGCCGAGTGGCTGCGGTCGCTCGGTCTCGACGCGAGCGTGCACGCGTATCCGGTGAAGACTCGACACCCCGGCCCGATCGACTCGGTGCGGATGCGCGTCACCGAACTGCGCGCCAGCGGGGTCGAGCGGGTCGGCATTCTGGGGTTCTCGGCCGGGGGTCACCTCGCCGGGCACGCGGCGGCGCTCGGCCTCGTCGACGCGGCGGTGCTGTGCTACCCCGTCGTCTCGATGCTCACCCCCACTCACGGCGGCTCGCGTCGTGAACTGCTCGGGCGCTGGGCGACGCCGTGGGCGCGGGCCGCGACCTCGGTCGAGAAGCTCGTCACGCCGAGCATGCCCCCGACCTTCGTCTGGCACACGACGGAAGACAACGCAGTGCCGCTCGAGCATCCGTACCGGCTCGGCGAGGCCCTCGCCCGCCACGGCGTGCCGCACGCGCTGCACGTCTACCCGCGCGGGCGCCACGGGCTCGGCATGGTGACGGGCATCGAGGGCGGCGAGCACGCCGGCATCGCGGCGAACTGGACCCGCGACTGCGCGGAGTGGCTGCGCGAGCTCGGCTGGGTCGACTGAGACTCAGCGCGACGCGCGGCGAGCATCCACCGCTCTGATCACGATGACGGATGCCCACACAACGCTGACCGCGATGACGCACGCGACCCACAGCGGGGTGAGACCCGCCTCGGCGGTGCTGAGTCCGACTCCGATGAGCGCGTAGGTGACGGTCGCGGCGTAGACAATCGATCCGCGCGAGACGACGACAAACGCGACGGCCACGCCCGCTGCGGCTGCAAGCACGAGCAGTTGCCACGTGACGCCCCAGGCCGATTCGACCGGAGCGCCAGTGCCTTGCGCGACGGTTGCGATCTGCAGGAAGGCGGCCATCGAGGTCCAGCCCGAATAGAGCCCGAGCATGACCAGCAGCAGGCCGCGCTCGAACGGTTTCCAGCTCGCGATCTCGGCGCGCGCCGCCACGACGCGACGCCAGGCAACGACGTGAGCCGTGATGATGACAGCGAACACGGCAAGCCCGAGCGGGTTCTCTTGCCCGAGACTCGCCGCGGCGAGCCACAGCCCGAAGCAGAGATAGACGACCGCCATGGGCAGGGCGATGCGATCGCGCACGCCGATCGTGTCGGTGAGGGTCGAGGGGCGCACTTGGGCGAGCGACCAAGCGATGCTCACGATGATGATCACGCCCCAGATGGCGAACCAGGCTCCCGGGGGAATCAGCGGCGAGAACTCCGCACCTGACTGCATGTCTCGGGGCGACAGCCAGTCGAAGACGAGCGACGAGATCGGCTGGCCGATGGCGAGCACCACCACGAGGATGCGCAGCCATCGGCGACGACCTGCAGATGCAGGGGTGGTCTCGGTCGGGCGGGCGGGGGATGCGGCGTGAGCGCTCATCGAAGTCTCCTCTGTTCCGTTTCCACGCTAGGCGCTTCGCCGAATCGGCACACCGGGTTGACATGATGCCTGTGCATCCGTGCACGAGTGGGGTGGACCCCACCGCCCCGCGATCACCGTCTCGTCTGCGATCGTGATGCTCGACTCAGGACACTGGGCGACTGCCGTATTTCTGTACGCGAACGGAGAGCCAGCGCAGCGCTGCCTCGGCGCCGTGCTCGTCGGCGTCGAGCGACGAGATGTGGCTCTCGCCCTCGACCTGCCAGTGCTCGGCGCCGTCGAGGTGAGCGGCGAGCCACGCCGAGTGACTCGGCGGCACGACGTGGTCGTCGGCACCGTGCGCGAGAAGCACGGGCGCGATGATCGCCTCGAGGTCGACGCCCCATGGCGTGACGTAGGCGAGGTCGTCGGCGATGAGCGCCTCGATGCCCGACGCCACTCCAGCAGCAGCAGCAACCTCGCCGAGCCAACTCCACGGGCCCGTCAAGGCCTTCCAGTCGCGCGCGGTGAAGTCGATCGGCGCGTCGGCGCTTTCCTGCTCGTGCAGCCGCTTGCCCTCGAGACCGTTGACGGCGGCCCGCAGCGATGCGGTGCTCGTCGGGCCCATACCGGCGAACCAGTCAAGGCCCTCGGCGTCGAACGGGGCAAGCCCGCCGAGGGTCACGACCGCCGAGACGCGCTCCGGGTACGCCGCGGCGCAGCCGAGAGCATGCGGTCCTCCACCGGAGTGCCCGACGACGGCGAAGCGGTCGAGCCCGAGAGAATCGGCGAGCGCCGCAGCGTCGGCAGCAACGGTGGCAATCGTGCGCCCCTCGTGCGCCGTCGAGCCGCCGTAGCCTGGCCGGTCGAACGAGACCCAGCGCAGGCCGAGCTCATCGGCCAGCGCGAGCAGCGGCTTCGGCGGGGCACCCGTGTTCGGGGTGCCGTGGTGCCACATGACGGGCGCGCCCTCACTGCCGCTGTCGTAGCCGTGCAGGGTGCGCCCATCGGGCAGCGTCAGGTCGAACTCGTGCATGTCAGGCATGCCGCTCATTTCCAAGTCGGGTCGATCGCCGGGCCGGGTAGCGCGAGCCCCACGAACGCAAGCCCCTCATCGACGAGCTCGACGCGCTCGAGGCGTGCGATCTCGTCAAGCGTGAACCAGCCGACGTCATCCGTAGAGCCGTCTTGCTCGACCGCGAGCTCACCGCCGATGATCGTGCAGCGGTAGACGATGCGCAGGCCCTGCAGATCGTGACCGGGCCCGGTCAACCGGTCGGCACCCGAGATCAGAATCGATCCGACGCCGAGTATCGCGTCGACGCGCACGTCGTAGCCGGTCTCTTCGCGCACCTCGCGCACGACCGTGGCCTCCGGATGCTCGCCAGGCTCCATGCCGCCCCCGGGCAAGGTCCACCCTCCGTGCGCGCCGTCCTGCCAGTGCGAGAGCAGCACGCCACGCTCGTCGTGCACGATCGCATAGGCGCCGACGCGCAGGTCGATCTGTCCCGATAGCTCGTCGGTGGGAAGGTCGGTCGGCTCGCTCATGGCAGCGGCCCCAGCAGGTCGGCAGCGACAGTCGCGTGCACGGCCTCGGTGTCGCTCGGGTGGTAGATGCCGGCGAGCACGTCGCGCTGCAGGCGACTCAGCTCGGCGGTCGCGCGATAGGCACCCCCACCGGCGATGCGCATGGCCTGGTCGACCACGTGCCGCGCGGTCTCAACGCTGCGGTGCTTGAGCCCCGCCAGGTCGCGGAACCACCGCATCCCCCGATCGACACCCTGATCGCGATCGCGCGCGACGGCCTGCAGTTGCGGAGCCAGCGCGTCGAGGGCGAGCGCAGCATCCGCGATGCGCCAGCGAATGTCGGGGTCGTACGCCTGGGGCGCTCCCCCGGCCCGCAGACTGGTGCGCCGCTGAGCGCTCTCGACGGCGAGCTCGAGTGCGCGGTCGGCGATGCCGGCATAGACGCTCGCGATGAGGGTGTGAAAGTTGGCGGCGATCGCGAGCGTGTAGGCATCACCGCTAGGGCCGACGGGCAGGATGCGCGCAACCCGAGCGTCGGCGACAACAGCACCATCGAGCGCCGTGGTGTGGCTCTGGGTCGCGCGCATGCCGAGGGTGTTCCAGTCGGGGGTGATGCTCACCCCCGTAGCTTCGCGCGTGAGAAAGCCGTGCACGATCGTCGGCTCTGCGCCGTCGGCCGGGTTGTGCCGCCCGAGCACCCCGAGCCGCGTCCAGGCGGGCGAGAGCGTCGTGAAGATCTTCGTGCCGGTGAAGGCCCAACCGCTATCGACCCGGTCGACGCGGGTCAGCGAGTCGCTCATGACCCGATCGTTGCCAGCCTCGCTGATCGCGAAGGCGAAGAGCTCTCCGCGCTCGGCGTCGTCGAGCACCCACTGCAGAGAGTCGTCGCCCGCGGCGGCCAAGTCGCGCGCGACGCCCATCCAGACGAGGTGCATGGTCAGGCCCAGCGCAGTGGCAGGAGCGTGCGCGGCGAGCAGGCGCTGGTCGGCGGATGCCCGCTCGAGCCCGCGCGCGCCCAGATAGCCTGCCGCGCGCAACTCGTCGAGGTCTTCGTCGAAGAAGCTGTTCGCCTCGTCGTAGCCCGGGGCGCGTTCGCGCACGCGCGCGAGCAGCTCGGGGGTCAGCACGCTCATGACCCCACGCTACTCGCGCGCCCCTGTGTCAGCACCGCGATCAGTACGATGACGGTGCGGGTCTCGCGGCCGATTCGTCGGCAGCCAGAGCCCGCGCCACCACCACTGCCCCGGGGCTCTCTTAGATCATATGATTGAGGTTCGGGCGCTACGCCCCGAACGATCTCGGAGGAACCGATGACGCGACCCCCCATGTCTGTGCAGCTCTACACGGTGCGCGACCACCTCGAGGCCGACGCGGCCGGCACGATCGAAGCGCTCGCCGCGATGGGCTTCACCGCCGTTGAGCCCTTCGGCCTGCCCGACCTGCCGACCGCGGTGCGCGAGGCCCTCGCCGCGCACGGCCTCGCGACGCCGACAGCGCACGGGTCGATTCTCGCCCGCACGGCCGAGACGATCACGGCCGCGGCTGAGCTCGGGGTGCAGACGATCATCGAGCCCTACCAAGACCCCGCGCGCTTCGCCGACCGCGAGTCGATCGCCGCGGTCGCGGCCGAGCTCACCGCTGCCGCCGAGGCCGCCGCCGTGCACGGCATCGTCGTGGGGTACCACAACCACGGCTTCGAACTCAGCAGTGCGGTCGACGGTGTGCCCGCCCTGCTCGTGCTCGCCGAGCTCACCGACCCCCGCGTCGTCTTCGAACTCGACGCCTACTGGGCCGCGGTCGGCGGAGTCGATCCGGTCGAGATCGCGAAGACTCTCGGCGACCGACTGATCGCCCTTCACGTGAAAGACGGCGACCCCGCCGGCACGATCGAGCAGCAGGTGCCGGCCGGGCTTGGCTCAGTGCCGCTCGCGGAGGTGCTCGTTGCAGCACCGCACGCACGCCCCGTTGTCGAGTTCGACATCATCCCCGGCGAGGGCCTCGACGCCATCGCCGCCTCGGCCCGCTGGGTCACCGAGCAGGTCAGCGCATGAGCGGGCCCGTCGGCGTCGGCATCATCGGCGCAGGAGTCATCAGCACGCAGTACCTCGACAACCTCACGAAGGCCGGCGACGTCGCCGTGCGCATGATCGCCGACCTCGACGTCGAGCGCGCTCGCGCGCGTGCTGACGAGTACGACCTCTCGGGCGCCGGCACGGTCGACGAGCTGCTCGCGCGCGACGACATCGAGATCGTGCTCAACCTCACCATCCCCGCCGCGCACGCGCCTGTCGCCACGGCCTGCGTCGAGGCCGGCAAGCACGTCTGGACCGAGAAGCCCTTCGCCCTCGACCGCGACGAAGGCGGTCGCCTGCTCGCCCTCGCGAACGAGAAAGGCCTGCGCGTCGCCTGCGCTCCCGACACCGTTCTCGGCCCTGGCGTGCAGACCGCGCGGCGACTGCTCGAGCAGGGCGCGATCGGCGAGCCGGTGAGCGCCCTCACGATGTTTCAGGTCTCGGGGCCCGAGGCCTGGCACCCGAGCCCCGAGTTTCTCTACGCCCGCGGCGGCGGCCCCCTCTTCGACATGGGTCCCTACTACCTGACGACGCTCGTGCAGCTTCTGGGCGCCTTCACCCGTGTGGATGCTCGCGGCACCCGCGCGCGCACCGAGCGCGTCATCGGCTCGGGCCCCAAGGCAGGCACGCGCTTCCCCGTCGAAGTTCCGACCAACGTCGCCGCTCTCTACGAGACCGCCGCCGGGCACGTCGCCCAGAGCACCTTCAGCTTCGAGTCGCCCCGACCGCGCGTCGGCGTCGTCGAGATCACGGGCACCGAGGGCACCCTCGTGCTGCCCGACCCGAACGGATTCGACGGCGAGATTCAGATCTGGCGGGCGGGCATGATGCCCGATGATGAGCCCGAACGGCACGACGCGACGGGGCACGGCATGACGCGCGGCCTCGGGGTGATCGAGCTCGCGCGGGCCATCCGCGCCGGCGTGCCCGAGCGCGCCAGCGGCGAGCTCGCCCTGCACGTGCTCGACATCATGCAGAGCACCGAAGAGTCAGCCGCCTCGGGCCAGCCGATCACCCTCACCACCTCGGCCACGACCGCGCCCGCGATGCCCGACGACCTTGACCCGTGGAAGGCGACGCTGTGAGTTCGATCGCCGCGGCCCTCATCGGTGGAGGGTTCATGGGCGAGGTACACACCCGGGCCCTGCGGGCAGCGGGCGTGCCGATCGTGGGTGTCGCGTCATCGTCGGCGGCGAGCGCCGAGCGGGCCGCTGAGCGTCTTCGGCTCGACCGTGCCTACGCGAACGTCGACGAACTGCTCGCTGACGACGCCGTGACGCTTGTGCACGTACTCACCCCCAACGACACGCACGCGCCGCTGACGACCGCCGCCCTTGCGGCCGGCAAGCACGTGGTGTGCGAGAAGCCCCTGGCGACCTCAAGCGACGATGCCCGCGCGCTCGTCGAGCAGGCCGCCTCGACCGACCGCATCACCTCAGTGCCCTTCGTCTACCGATTCCACCCCATGGTGCGCGAGGCTCGAGGTCGCATCGCTCGCGGCGAGACCGGTCGACTGCTCTCGGTGCAGGGCGCTTACCTGCAGGACTGGCTGCTCGCCGCCGACGACGACAACTGGCGCGTCGACGCCGCCTCGGGCGGGGCATCGCGGGCCTTCGCCGACATCGGCAGCCACCTGTGCGACCTGCTCGAGTTCATCGCGGGCGAGCGCATCGCACGCCTCACCTCCCGCACCCGCACCGTGCACGCCGAGCGCGGCGGCCACCCCGTGTCGACCGAAGACCTCGTGGGCGTGCTCGCCGAGCTCGAGGGCGGCGCGGTCGTCAGCCTGCTCGTCTCGCAAGTGGCTCCCGGTCGCAAGAACGGTCTCGTGCTCGAGCTGCACGGCGAGGCTGAGAGCCTGCGCTTCGTGCAAGAGCGTCCCGAAGAACTCTGGATCGGCCGGCGCCGCGAGAGCCTGCTGCAGCTGCGCAACCCCGACGAGTTGCAGGGTGACGCTGCGCGGTTGAGCGTGCTGCCGGGAGGGCATCCGCTGGGGTATCAGGACGCGTTCACGGCGTTCGTCACCGACACGGTGCGCTCGATTGAGCAGGGCACCGCGGTGGATGGCCTCCCGGTGTTCACCGACGGACTCCGCGCCGCACAGCTGACCGAGGCCGTGCTCGACTCGGCGGCCCGCGACAGCTGGGTCGACCTGCCCGCACTCACCTGAGGAACACCCGTCTCGAACAGTGCCGTTCAGACCTGACGCAAGGAGCACCGATGAGCACGCATCCCGTCACCCTGTTCACCGGCCAGTGGGCCGACCTGACCCTCGAAGAAGTGGCCGAGCTCGCCGCAGGCTGGGGCTATGACGGCCTCGAGATCGCGGCCTCGGGCGAGCACCTCGACGTGCAGCGCATCGTCGAAGACGACGCCTACCTCGCCGAGCGTCTCGACATTCTGAAGCGCCACAACTTGAAGCTCTACGCGATCTCGCACCACCTCGCGGGGCAGGCCGTGTGCGACGACCCCATCGACTTTCGACACCAGGCGATTCTCTCGAGCCGGGTGTGGGGCGATGGCGACGCCGAGGGCGTGCGTCAGCGCGCCGCGACCGAGCTGCAGTATGCCGCGCGCGCCGCCCGGCGGCTCGGTGTCGACACGGTCGTCGGCTTCACAGGCTCGAGCATCTGGCAGTACGTCGCGATGTTCCCGCCCGTGCCCGCCGAGCGCATCGACGAGGGGTACGCCGACTTCGCCCGCCGCTGGAACCCGATTCTCGACGTCTTCGACAGCGAGGGCGTGCGGTTCGCCCATGAGGTGCACCCCGGCGAGATCGCCTATGACTATTGGACAAGCGTGCGCGCCCTCGAGGCGATCGACCATCGCGAGGCCTTCGGCTTCAACTGGGACCCCTCGCACATGATGTGGCAGAACATCGACCCCGTGGGTTTCATCGTCGACTTCGCCGACCGCATCTATCACGTCGACTGCAAAGACACGCGCCTGCGCCCGCAGAACGGCCGTGCCGGCGTCATGGGCTCGCACCTGGCGTGGGGTGACCCGAAGCGCGGCTGGGACTTCGTCTCGACGGGGCACGGTGACGTGCCGTGGGAAGACTCGTTCCGCGCGCTCAAGGCGATCGGCTACTCGGGTCCGATCTCGATTGAGTGGGAAGACGCGGGCATGAGCCGCTTGCACGGCGCCGCCGAGGCGGTTGAGTTCGTGCGCTCGCTGCTGTGGGATCTGCCCGAGCAGTCGTTCGACGCGGCCTTCTCGAGCCAGAACTGAAGCCGCTCGAGAGCGGCGTCAGCGCGGCGGCGCGACCGTCTGCCGCTGCTCGCCGAGCCCGTCGATGCCGAGCGTCATGACGTCGCCCACCTGCAGATAGGTCGGCGGCGTCATGCCGAGGCCCACGCCGGGCGGCGTGCCCGTGTTGATGAGGTCGCCCGGCTCGAGCACGAGGAACTGGCTCAGGTAGTGCACGATCACGAACGGGTCGAAGATCATCGTGGAGGTCGAGCCCGTCTGCCGACGTTGGCCGTTGACGTCGAGCCACATGCCCAGTGCCATCACGTCGTCGAGCTCGTCGGGCGTCGCGAGCCATGGCCCGGCGGGGTTGAAGGTCTCGGCCGACTTGCCCTTCGACCACTGGCCGCCGCGCTCGATCTGGAACGCCCGCTCGCTCACGTCGTTCACCACCACGTAGCCGGCGATGTGCTCGCGCGCCTGCTCAGGTGAGTCGAGGTAGCTCGTGCGCGCGCCGATCACGATGCCGAGCTCGACCTCCCAGTCGAGCTTCGTCGCCCCGCGCGGCATGATGACGTCGTCGTGCGGCCCGACGAGAGTGTTGGGGCTCTTCGTGAACAGGATCGGCTCGTCAGGTACGGGCATGCCCGACTCGGCCGCGTGGTCGCTGTAGTTCAAGCCGATGCAGAGAATCTGGTGCGGCCGGGCGATCGGCGCGCCGATGCGTTCACCCGCAAACGGATGCACACTGCCGGCCGCGATGCGCTCAGCGACGACCTGCTCGAGGCGGAGCATCCCGCCGCCACCGAAGAAGGCCTCATCGAAATCGGGCACGACATCGCTGACATCGACGTACGAGGTCTCGTCGACGCGTACGACGGGCTTCTCGTGGCCCGCGGGGCCGAGGCGCATGAGTTTCATCGAGTTGCCTTCCATTCCGAAGTTGTGGAAGCGACGCGCGGAACTGCCGGCGTCCCTTTCCGAAGTTGTGGAAGCGACGCTAGTAGGTGGCGCGGCCGCCGCTGATGTCGTAGACGGCTCCGGTCGAAAAACTCACCTTGTCAGAGGTCAGCCACGCCACGAGCTCGGCGACCTCGTCGGCACGACCGACGCGCTTCATGGGGATGAGGTCGGTGATGTACTGCAGCACCCCCGGATCGGTCTTCGCGTTCATGGGGGTGTCGATGACGGCCGGCGCGATGACGTTGACGAGCACGCCCGTCTGGGCGAGCTCTTTGCCCACCGACTTCGTGAGGGCGATGACGGCTCCCTTGGTCGCCGAGTAGGCGGCGAGGTTGGGGTTGCCGTCTTTGCCCGCCATCGAGGCGAAGTTGACGATGCGACCCCAGCCGCGCGACACCATGCCGGGCGCGAAGGCGCGAATGGTCGAGACCGTGCCCATGACGTTGACGTCTACCGTTCGGCGCCACTCGTCGGGGGTGGTCTCGAGCAGCGGCTTGTTCGGCCCGACGATGCCGGCACAGTTCACGAGAATGTCGACGGGCCCGACCGCGGTGGCCATGGCCTGCACGGCCGCATCGTCAGAGATGTCGAGCTGGTAGTCGGCAGCATCCGAGACGTCGGCCGTGATGACCTCGATGCCGTCGGCGCGCAATCGTTCTGCCGTCGCCGCACCGAGCCCGCTCGCGCCGCCCGTGATGAGCGCGCGCCGAACGCCGGTCATGAGTCACTCGCCTCTCGCGTGAGCTCGACGGTGTAGTCGCTGATGTAGACGTGCTCAGCATCCGTCATGTCTTTGAAGAACAGGCGCGCCTCACGACCGAGCCGCAGGCAGGTGCGCTTCTCGGCGAGGTCTTCGGGCGAGTCGGTCGGCTGCAGCGAGGGGTACCAGAGCACGTGACCGGGGCGGTGGATGATGCGCACGGGCGTCGACCACTGCTGCGCGTTGTCGCCGTGCCCCAAGTCGCGATGCGGGTTGATCGACATGAACAGGCTGTCGCCCACCCAGAAGCTGCCGTCGACGCGCCCGAGCAGCATGACCCAGACCTCGAGGTGCTCGCTCCAGCTGACCGACGGGCCCCAGTAGTAGAGCTCGTCGCCCTGCGAGACGGCTCCGCCGCCCTCAGACGTGGGGATGCGCAGGCTCGCGATCGGCTGCCCGACGCCATCCCACGGCGCATCCCAGCCGGTGCCGCTCCACCGACGGGCAGCCCCGGTGGGAGCATCCAAGTCAGAGAGAGGAATGCGCGCGACGCTCACGCACTGCGCCGCAGCCTCGGTCTCGCGATCCCACGTCTCGGCGCTCCACGCGGTCGGGTACGCGTACTCGCCGAAGAACACGTAGAGGTGATCGCCCGAGGCGACGGCGCTCGGGTCGCCGACTCCGCCCGGAAAGCAGTTGTTGCGGTTGACCGGCAGCTTGATCATGCGCTCGTCGAGGTCTTGCAGCAGAATGCCGCGATTCACCCAGCTCTCGCCGCCGTCGGTCGAGTGCATGATGCCGATGCGCGGCACCGCCTGCACGCCCTCGGGTCCGGTGAGCCCAGGAGGCCAGTCGATGTCGCGGTAGCCCTCGCCCGTCGCCTCGTCGAACGGCAGCGTCGAGGGGTAGTTCTCGTTGTGGTACAGCGCGTAGAGCGTGCGACCGCTCGCGTCGCTGGGGTCTTGATAGATCGTCTCGAACCAGACGGCACCGTGCAGGCCGGGCTCGCCCGGCGGCGTGTTCGGGGGCAGTACCGGCTCGGTGAACTCGTCCGGCCCGCGGTCGAAGGCCTCGGCCACGGTCGCCCCACCGGCGAACTTCAGCTCGTTCGCGTCGCCCCACAGGGGGTCTTCGCCGTACTTGCCCGGAAAGATACGGAACTCATCGCCCACCCACGCCGTCGCCATGTTGCAGTCGACGAAGTTGCGCACCGTCAGGCGCTCGGTCGGGGTGAGGCGCATGACGATGCCGTCGACGCCCGAATCGATCGTCGTGGGCTCGGTGCGGCTCGTCGCGCTGTCGGTCGGTTCGGTCATCGTGACTCCTTCGTCGCGGTGGTCGGTGTGGTGGTGAAGCGGATGCTCGCACGCAGTTCGCGCGCGCTGAGCCGGTACTGCGGCAGAACCCCGGGGCCGCACGCGCCCGTGCCGACGCCGTGCTGGGCCAGGTCGAGCACGACGTGGGTGCGGCCGTCGCCGCGCAGCAGGTGGTCGTGGGTCGTGGCGGCGAGCGTCTCGGTCGACCACGGCCGCACAGTGAGGGCGAGGGGGTCGGGCGAGGCGACCTCAAGCGCTCCCGCCCCGCTCGCGAGCCGCGCCCAGTGCACGCCCGCGCGGGCGCCCGACTCTTGCGGGCGCACGGTGCGCTCGAGCATCCCCTCAAGGTCGCGCGTGAACCAGCCCACGTGCGCCGCCTGCCCCGTGTCGGGGTATGCCGGGCCCGGCCCGCGGCCGAACCACTGCACGTGCTCGACGAGCCCGGGCAACGCGAACGAGACGCCTGCCCTGGCCCACTCGACGCGCGGGGCCTCGTGCGTGTGCGGCTCGATCATGACGTCGAGCAGCAGCCCCTCGTCGTCGGCAGTCCAGCGGCAGCTCAGCGTGACAGCGATGTCGGTCGCGGCCGCGCCGACGTGCGTGACGACTTCGACCGCGTCGGCCGAGCGGCTCAGTGACACGAGCCGCGACACGAGACGGTCGAGACCGAGCCAGGCCCAGTGATCGGCGTCTGACGCGGCACCGCCGGTATCCCAGCCCATGCCTCGGTCGTTATCGGTCGGCGCGCGCCACAGCTCGAGCCGCCACTGCTCGACCGGTTGCTCACCGAGCGCGGTGACCGCGCCCGTCGCGTCATCGAGGTGCAGGTCGTCGAGGGTGAGCGCCCTGGGAGCCGGCAGCGTGAGAGGCCTCGCCGCGTCAGGCTCGACCGTGACGACCTGCGTTCGGGCGACGACCCAGCCGGCCGGGGCCCACGCAGTGTCGTCGAGCTCGCTCGCCTCGATGGTCACGACGAGCCCGGGCGTGCGCACGTGCTCGAGCAGGGGCGGCGGCAGCGGAATCTCGGCGGCACCGCGCGGAGCGACCGGCCGGTGCGCGAACACGCCTGCGCGACCCTGCGTCACCCCGTCGGCATCGAGCCCGTCGGCATCGACCGACGAGGCAGCCGAGGCCACTCTCCAACTCAGTTGGAACCGCGCGGTGTCGGTGTGGTCGAGACGGCTGTGTACGCGCAGAATGCCGGCATCAGCATCCACCGCCATCGTGATCGGCGCGAAGACGGCACCCAGGTCGGCGAGCTGCGCGCGCGGTGTGCGGTCGGCGGCGATGAGGCCGTCGATCACGAAGTTGCCGTCGTGCACGGGCTCGCCGAAGTCGCCGCCGTAGAAGGTGCCGACACCGCCGTCGGGCAGAGGGCGGTGAATGCCGTGCTCAAGCCACTCCCAGACGAAGCCGCCCATGAGCCGCGGGTGGCCGTCGAACAGCTGCTGGTACTCGGTCATGCCGCCTGGACCGGTGCCCATGGCGTGCACGTACTCGCAGAGAAGAAAGGGCATGGCGCGCCGTCGGGCGTCGAGCGCGGCCGCATCGTCGTCGGGCCCGAGCGTGAGCCACGGGTTCTCGGCGAGCGGCTCTTCCTCGCGGCGGCCGATCTGCTCGACTTCCGTCTGCGAGGCGTACATGCGGCTGTAGACGTCGACATCGCGGCAGGCGAGGTCGCCCTCGTAGTGCAGAGGACGGGAGGCGTCGCGACCACGGATCTCCGCGGCCATCGCCGCGAGGTTGCGCCCCGTGCCCGCCTCGTTGCCGAGCGACCACATGATGATGCTCGGGTGGTTCTTGTCGCGCTCGACCATGCGGGCGGCGCGATCGCGCAGCGCGGGCTCCCAGGTCGAATCATCGGTCGGGTTGCCGCGCCAGCCGACGTCGCCGAAGCCGTGCGTCTCGAGGTCGCACTCGTCGATGACCCAGAAGCCGAGCTCGTCAGCCAGGTCGAGCAGGTCAGGGTGGGGCGGGTAGTGCGCGGTGCGGATCGCGTTGACGTTGTGACGCTTCATGAGGTGCAGGTCGAGCTCGAGAGTCTCGCGCGGCACGGCGCGCCCGAAGTCGGGGTGGTGCTCGTGCCGGTTGACGCCGCGCAAGTTCACGGCCGCGCCGTTGACGGTGAACTCGCCATCGGCGATCGCAATCGAGCGGAAGCCGATGCGGGTCGTCACCGTCTCACCGCCGGCCGGGCCGCTCGAGACCCTGAGGGTGTAGAGCTGCGGGCTCTCGGCCGACCACGGCAGAGCATCCGGAATATGCACCTCGACGCCGGGGGCGACCGACAGTCCCAGCTCGACAACCTCGATCGTGATCGATTCGGATGCTGCGCGCACGTCGACCCGCAGGCTCGCGCCGTTCGGGCTCCAGCCGGCGACCACGTGCACGTCGTCGATGGCGAGCTCGGGCCGCTCGCGCAGGGTGACGGAGCGGATGATGCCGGGGTTCCACCACTCGTCTTGGTCTTCGACGTAGGAGGCCGCGCTGAAGGTGTGCACGCGCACGACGAGCACGTTGTCGGCGCTCAGCAGGTCGCCCACCTCGAAGACGGTCGGCAGCCGGCTGCCGCGCGTCGACCCGAGCAGGGTGCCGTTGAGCCACACGTCGCCTGCGCCCTCGAGGCCCTCGAACCGCAGGTGCGCGCGCTCGGGCACGGTCTCGAGCGCGAACCGAAGCCGGTGATCACCGATCGGGTTCACGTCGGGCGGGTGCGGCGGGTCGACGGGGAAGGGGTACTTCACGTTCGTATAGGCAGGGGCCCCGTGCGGCCCACCGACGGTGGCGTCATACACGGGCATCGTGAAACTCGACGGCACCGCGATCGTGCCCCACTCGCTGTCGTCGAAGTCAGGGCGCTCGACGCCGACGGGCGCGGCAGCGGCCGACGGCGACCAGCGGAAGCGCCAGAGCCCATCAAGGCTCAGCACACTCGCATCGGTGCGCACCGTCGCGGTCGGCGGCAGGCTTCCGGGCGCGGGGGCGACGTCGTCGAGGGGGTGCGGGTGAAGCGGGCGGGCGGTCATCGAGCGCTCACGTTTCTGAATCGAATAGTGCGCAGTTGGAAGGCGCGGAAGGGCAGGTCGATGCTCGACCCCTGACCGACCGGCTCATCGGCAAGCGCTCGCTCGAGCAGATCGGTGCACTCGATCGTCGCCGCGGTGCCGTCGAGCGTGAGGGTCGTGCGAGCACGCCCGCCGCACGACTCGTAGAGCCGCACGACCAGGTCGCCGCTGCCGTCTTCGGCGAGCTTGACGGTCTCGACGACGACGGCCGGGTCGCTGCTCGTCACGAGCGGCGCGAAGGGCGCCCCCGCGTGCACGACCCTCAGCGGGTTCGCGAGGTCGTAGCCGAGCGCGACCGCGTCGCCGATCGAGGCACCCGGCGCGATGCGGAAGCGCAGCAGGTGCTCGCCCTGGTCGGTCTCGGGGTCGGGGAAGAGCGGGGCGCGCAGCAGCGAGAAGCGCACGGTCGTGGTCGTGCCGCCGTCGGCGCGCGTGTCGCGCGAAACGTCGTAGCCGTAGGTCGAGTCGTTGGCGATCGCGACGCCGTAGCCCGGTTCGGCGAGGTGCACGAAGCGGTGCTGGCAGGCCTCGAAGCGTGCGGCATCCCAACTGGTGTTGGTGTGCGTCGGGCGAAAGAGGTGCCCGAACTGCGTCTCGGCCGCGATGCGGTCGGCGTGCACGTCGAGCGGCATCGCGAGCTTGAGAATCTTCTCGCGCTCGCGCCAGTCGATGCGGTTCTCGATCTCGAGCGAGCTCGCGCCAGCCCTCAGAATCAGTCGCTGCTCGATGGTCGACTCGCCCACGTGACGGGTCGTGATGACCGCGACCTCGCCCTCACCGTGACGCACCCGCCGCTCGTCGACGTCGTGCAGCTCGGTCACGGTGCGCTGGTAGTGCTGGTCGAGATCCCACGCATCCCACAGGTTGGGCAGGTCGCGGTGCAGGCGCAGCACGTTGGCCGGGTGGCCGGGGGTGAGCGCGTCGCGACCGTCGGCGTGCGCAATGAGCGAGACCAGGTGGCCCCGAGCATCCACGACCGCGCGGATCACGCCGTTGTCGAGAACCGTCGCCCCGTCTGCCGCCTCCTCCGCGGTCACCGGTGGATGCTCCGCCTCTCGTTCCGCCGCGCCCAGTGCCGGCACGCCCTCGCGCGCGAAGGGTGAGGCGTTGACGGCGAACGCCGCCTCCGAGTCGCCCGAACCGGCCAACGCCGCCAAAGCTTCGGCGATGATGCCCTCGAGCGTCGCCGTCACCTCGGCGTGACGCTGCTCGGCCTCACGGTGCACCCAGGCGATCGAGCTGCCGGGCAGGATGTCGTGGAACTGCAGCAGCAGCACCGTGTGCCAGGCGCGCTGCAGGTCGTCGCGCGGGTAGACGTAGCCCGCCCGCAGCGCCGCAGTAGCAGCCCATAACTCGGCCTGCCGCAGCAGGGCCTCGTTGCGGCGGTTGCCCTGCTTCGTGCGCAGCTGCGAGGTGAAGACGCCGCGGTGCAGCTCGAGATACATCTCGCCGCTCCACACCGGAGCCTGCGAGTACTCGGCCTCGGCCGCCGCGAAGAAGTCGCGCGATGAGCCGATCGTGACGCGCGGCGAGCCCTCGAGGTCGGCGGTGCGGTGCGCGGCCGCGATCATCTCGCGCGTCGGTCCGCCGCCACCGTCGCCCCAGCCGAAGGGCACGAGCGACCTCGTGGCGCGACCCTTCTCACTGAAGTTGCGCTCGGCGTGCGCCAACTCTTTGCCCGAGAGTTCGCTGATGTACGTGTCGGCGGGCGGAAAGTGCGTGAAGACACGCGTGCCGTCGATGCCCTCCCACCAGAAGGTGTGGTGCGGCATGCGGTTGATCTGGTTCCACGAGATCTTCTGGGTCAAGAACCAGCGCGAGCCCGCCGCTGCGACGATCTGCGGCATCGCGCCCGAGTAGCCGAATGAGTCGGGCATCCAGGCCTCTTCGCACTCGACGCCGAACTCGTCGAGAAAGAACTGCTTGCCGGCGATGAACTGCCGCGCCATGGCTTCGCCGCCGGGCATGTTGCTGTCGCTCTCGACCCACATGCCCCCGACCGGCACGAACTGGCCAGCAGCGACCTTCTCCTTGATGCGCGCAAAAACGCGAGGGTGGTGCTCTTTCATCCAGAGGTACTGCTGGGCGCTCGAGCACGAGAACACAAAGTCGGGGTGCTCGTCCATGAGGTCCATGGCGTTCGTGAACGTGCGAGCGCACTTGCGCACGGTCTCGCGCAACGGCCACAGCCAGGCCGAGTCGATGTGCGCGTGGCCCGTCGCGAGCACGCGGTGGGCGCTCGCATGGGCGGGCTTCGCGAGAACGCTCGCGATCGCCTCGCGGCCGGCCTGCGCCGTGGTCGGGATGCTCTGCGCATCGAGCACGTCGAGCATGTCTTCGAGCGCACGCAAGATCTCGTGGCGCCGTGACGAGCCCTCGGGCAGCTCGGCCATGAGCCCGCGCAGGGTCCACACGTCGGCCAAGAGCTCCCACACGGTGACGTCGAGCAGGGCGAGCTCAAGCTGCTTGAGCTCGTAGAGCGGCTCGTCGGGCGAGGTCTCCCACGTGCCGTAGGGCGTCGGGTCGAAGCTGTACTCGCCCGCGACATCGGGGTTCGCGGCGGCCTCGATGAGCACGTCGACGCTCGACTCCCCCGCCGCGACCGGCAGCCACGAGTTGAGCGGCGAGATCGCCTTGATGAGCGAGCCGTCGGGCCGGTAGGCGAGGCCCTCGGCCTGAAAGCCCGAACGCGAGCGGTTGTAGCCGAAGTCGACGAGCACCTCGACGCGCGTGCCCTCCGGCGGCGCTGGCACCCAGTCGGCGGGAAGCTCGCCCGAGACGCGCAGCCACACGGTCGACCACGCCCGACCCCAGCGCCAGCCGAGCTCCACGGGCTCGAACGGCTGCTCGACGGCGTGCTCGAACGGCACGGGCTCGCTCGGCACCTGCCACGCGGTCGCGGTGAGCGGGCGAGCATCCCGATAGAGCGCCGGCGTCAGGTGATCGCGCACGAAGCGATCGAGGCGAGCCTCGACGAGGTGGTGGTCGTTGTGCATGAGTACTTTCTCGTGAGACGGGCGATCAGGCAGGGGCGATGATCAGCAGCCACGACGTGACAACGTCGTCGCCGAGCGTCACGATGCCATCATCGAGCAGTTCGGCACCCGAGATGCGGCGAACCTCGCCGTCGGCGAGATCGGTCACGGTGTAGATCGTGTCAGGCTCGATGCCGCGCGGGTAGACCGCGTGCGGTCGTCGGCCGCCGGGCATCACGAAGGCGCCGATGAGCATGCGGCCATCGGGGTGCGTCAGCTGCATGCTCGGCGCGCGCTCGCCGAAGCCGCCACGCTCGGGCGTGGCCGTGAGCGGCTGCAGTGCGCCGTCACGCACGAAGGGCACGAGCTCGCGCCGGAAGAGCTCGACGTGCACGCGCAGTCGTTCGAACAGCTCGGGCCGCAGCTCGGGCAGTCGCAGACTCACGCCGAATCGGTGCAGCATCGCCGCACGCAGCGTCGTGTCGAAGTCGTCGGCGCTGAGCGTCGCCCAGTCGAGGTAGGCGGGCGGGAAGTCTCCGCGCCACTGCGACCACGACCAGTGCAGAATGCCGATCGGCGGCAACAGGTTGCGCACGCCCCACAGCACCTCGAGGTGGTGGTCGGTGTAGTCGGGGTCGCTCAAGAAGAAGCCGTGCACGTGGCGCGCGAGGCCGAGGTCGATGCGAAGGCCGCCCGACGAGCACGACTCGAGCATGATCTCGGGGTGGCGCGCGCGCACCTCGTCGAGCACGGCATAGAGGCCCTCGTAGTGCCGCAGCAGCCCGTCGCGGGCGCCGTGCCCGTGGTCAGTGCGGGTGCAACCGGCGTCGGGGTCGATGTTGAAGTCGAGCTTGATCCAGCGCGCTCCGGTCGTCGTGATGAGCGTGCTCATCGATTCGAGAACGTGCTCGCGGCCGGCGGCCGAACCCAGGCAGACGTAGCCGAGAAAGGTCGGGTCGTCGTCGTCGAGCGACTCGGTCTGCACGCGGTACGAGGGGTCGGGGCGACGGCCTTCGACCGTGTGCGCCATCGCGTCGGGCTTCGCCGCGCGCAGCAGCGAGTGCGAACCGACGGCCTCGGCCTCGATCCACATGCCCGGCAGAACGCCCGCATCGCGGATGCTCTGCCCGAGCGCCTCGAGCCCCGAGGGGAACCGCGCGGTGTTGACGCTCGACCAGTCGCCGCGCTGCTCTTGCCAGTCGCTCGTCGGATCGGCGGCGCCGAACCAGCCGGCGTCGACCGTCGCGATCTCGATCCCGAGTTCGTGCGCGGCCGCGGCGTTGTCGGCGATGACCTGCTCGTTGACCTCTTGGTCTTCGTAGGGCCACCAGTGGTTCCACTCGACGGGCACGCCGTCGGTGAAGGGCGTGCGGGGCAGCCAGTCGGCGGCGACGGCGCGCTGCAGGGCGACGGCGGCCGCATCCAGGTCAGCGGCGATCGTCAGCACCACGCTCGGAGCGACGACCGATTCGCCCGGCGCGAGCTCGACCGCGAACTGCCACGGCGAGATGCCCGCCGTCACGTAGCCCCCAGCCATCGCGTGAATGTGCCAGTTGCCGCTGTACGCAGGGGCTAGGGAGACCGCCGCGGGTTCTTCGTGCGCGCCCGGCCCGCTCTCACCTCCGCGCTCGAGGCCCAGCCACGGAATCCAGCCGTGCGAGCTGCGACCCGACCGGCTTTCGATGATGGTGTGGTGCCCCAGGTGGCCGGTGACGGGTCGAAACTCGTCGCCCCAGGCGCTGCGAAAACTCTCGACTCGCCACGTCGACCCCGTCTCGATCGAGAGCGGGTCCATGCGCGTGATCGTCACGGGATGCTCGCCGTCGTTGCGCAGCGTGAGCGCGCACTCCCACACGGGCTGGCCGGCGACCCGGCGAGCGCTCCACGCGGCGTGCACGGTCGCGTCATCGCGCAGCCCGGCGAGGGTTCCCTCGAGGGCGACGAGCTCGTCGGTCGCGCTGCTCACCTCGGGCTTGAGCCACTCCGACGCGACTCGGCCGTCGACCTCGACCATGAGGGGCGAGACATCGCTGAGAATCGAGTCGCCGAGTGAGACCGTGACGCGACCTCCGTCGTCAGAGCGGGCGCGCAACATTGCGTGGGTCATCTGTGGTCCTCACCGGTAGGCTTTACATCATACCTAAGGGTCTCGGCCCACCGCACTCTTCTCAAGGGAATCCACCGTGGCATCCACTTCTTCTCGATCGACCCCCGACGTGCTGCGCGTCGGCGTCGTCGGCCTCGGCTACGCCGGCACCACCCACTTGACATCGTTCGCCGGCATCCCCGGCGTGCAGGTCGTGGCGCTCGCCGGCAAAGAGACCGATCGCCTGGCCCTGCTCGGCGCCGAGTACAACCTGCCCCACCTCTTCGAGGACTGGGAAGAGCTCGTGGCCCTGCCCGAGCTCGACATCGTGAGCATCGCGACCCCGAACGCGCTGCACCACCCGATCGCCGTCGCGGCGCTCGCCGCGGGCAAGCACGTCTTCTGCGAGAAGCCGCTCGCCCTCGACACCGCGCAAGCCGCCGAGATGGTGCAAGCCGCGAAAGACCACGACCGCGTGCTCGAGGTGGCGTTCAACCACCGGCGTCGCGCCGACGTGCAGTTCGCCCGCCGCTACCTCGAGACAGAAGGCATCGGGCGCATCTACCACTCGCGCGCGACCTGGAAGCGCCGCTCGGGCATTCCCGGCCTGCGCTCGTGGTTCACGAGCAAGACGATGGCCGGCGGCGGGGCGCTCATCGACCTCGGCCCGCACGTGCTCGACTCGCTGCTGTTCCTGCTCGGTGAGCCACGTGTCGTGGCGGTGAGCGCCGTGACGCACGGCGAGCTGGGCCGCGCCGGCTACGGCGCCATGAACCGACAGGAGCAGATGGCCTCCGACACGGGCAGCTTCGAGGTCGAAGATCTCGCGAGCGCGCTCTTCCGACTCGACGACGGCTCGAGCGTCGCCTTCGAGATCACCTGGGCCGGCCACACGGTCGATGACGAAGACATCTCGATCGAGCTGCTCGGCGTCGACGGCGGAGTGCGCCTCTTCGTGCCGCGCTACGCGAGCGACGACACCCTGCGCATGTACCGCGACGTCGACGGCGTCGCGGTGACGTTGACACCTGAGGTTCACGTGCCGGGCGGCGAGCATCCGATCGTCATCGCGGAGTTCGTCGACGCGGTGCGGGGCGGCGACTGGGATGCCCACCGCGGCGACTTCGCCCTGCACCGCACCGCCGTGCTCGACGCCTGCTACCGCTCGGCCGCCGAGGGCAGAGAGGTCAGACTGGAGTCATGACAACCCCTGCTCAGGCACCCCTGCGCGTGACGGTCTGGAACGAGAACCGTCACGAGAACTACCCCGACTCGCTCACCGCACAGCTGTACCCGACGGGGATGCACGGCGCGATCGCCGAAGGACTCACCGAGATGCTCGGCGAGGCCGTCGAGGTGCGCACCGCGACGCTCGACGAGCCCGAGCACGGCCTGCCGCAGTCGGTGGTCGATGCGACCGACGTGCTGCTGTGGTGGGGCCACGAGGCGCACCCCGAGGTCGACGATGCCGTGGTCGATCGCATCTACGACGCGGTGCTCGGGGGCATGGGCATCATCGTGCTGCACTCGGGCCACTACTCGAAGATCTTCAAGAAGCTCATGGGCACGAGCTGCTCGCTGCGCTGGCGTAACGACGGCGACCGCGAGGTGGTGTGGACGGTCGACCCGACCCACCCGATCGCCGCAGGCGTGCCCGACCCGCTCGTCATCGAGGCGCAAGAGATGTACGGCGAGTTCTTCGACATTCCCACCCCCGACGAGCTCATCTTCATCTCGTCGTTCACGGGCGGCGAAGTCTTCCGCTCGGGCGCCACGTGGACGCGTGGGCACGGGCGGGTCTTCTACTTCTCGCCGGGCGACCAGGAGTACCCCGTGTATCACCACGCGGGCATCCGTCGCGTACTCGCCAATGGCGTGCAGTGGGCCGCCCCCACCCGCCGAGGCCCCGCGATCGACGCGACGTTCCACGAACGCGGCTGGTTCGACTCCGCGCTCTAGACGCGCAGACTCGCGAGGCCGGATGCTCGGGCAACCCGACCCCGCGAGAGCGTGTGCGCTTTAGCGGCTGACGCCGACCTGCAGGCCCTGCATGACGTACTTCGAGGCGAAGATGAGCAGCAGCAGGGGCACAGAGGCGGTAAAGAACAAGCCTGCCGAAACCAGCGGCTGATCGGTCAAGAACCGAGTTCCGATGCTCGCGAGCGTCGGCGTCAGGAGCTTCATCGACTGTTCGGGGATGAGGATGAGCGCCCACAGCAGTTCATTCCAGACCCCGAGAAACTGCAGAACCGCAAGGGTGGCGAGACCGCTGGAACCCATCGGAAGGACGACCGACCACAGCGTGCGGAAGAACCCTGCGCCGTCGATGCGAGCCGCTTCGATCACTTCGGCGGGGATACCTCGAAACGTGAGAGACAGGAAGAACACCGCGAAGGGCAAGGCGCCCGACACATAGACGAGAATCAGGCCCCAGTAACTGCCGACGAGACCCAAGCGGGCCAGCATCACATAGGTCGGAATGATGAGCACCGCGCCCGGGATCAGCATGAGAGACACGAACGCGGCGGTCGCGTACTTCGCCCCGGGAACCGGGTATTTCGCGAGGGCGTAGCCCGCGAAAGTCGCCAGGATCAGCACGAGCAGAATCGTGACGACCGCGACATACAAGCTGTTCAAGAACGCTTGACCGACACCGTACGACTCAAGGAGGCGCAGGTAGTTGTCGAAGGTCCACTCGCCCGGCAAGCCGAAGGGGTCACGCAGGTAGTCCACGTTCGGTCGCAGAGAGGTCACGATGACGAAGTAGAGGGGGTACACGATCGAGATGGCCACGAGCGCCAGAACGATGAACACCGGGCCATTCGCGCGGCCCGAAGTCAAGCGCTTGCTGATGATTGCTTCTTCCGCCACGGTCAGTCCTCCTCCTGCAACTTGAAGACCTTGTTCTGCAGCAGGGTCAAGACACCGATGAACAGGAACAGCATCACGGCGAGCGCCGCCCCCGACCCGAGATTCGAGCTCGAGAAGGCCCTCAAGTAGACGAGGTAGTCGATGGTGGTGGTCTCATAACCGGGTCCTCCCGCGGTCATGACGAACACGAACCCGAAGAGACCGGTGAAGGTGTAGATCACGTTGATGATGAAGACGAACCCGAGCACTTTGCGGATGTTGGGAAGCGTGATGTACCAGAGTCTCTTCCACCAGCCAGCGCCATCGATCGCCGCGGCCTCGAAGACGGCGGGGTTGATCGCGGTGAGGCCGGCGAACAAGAGCAGCGACATGTAGCCGAAGCCCGACCACACGAGGGCAAGAATGATGATCGCAATGGCGATGTCGCCCTCGGTGAAGAATTCAATCGGTTCGATCCCGAAGAGCCCCAGCGCCTGGTTGACCCCACCGTAGTAGCCGAAGGCGTTGCGGAACATGATGCCGATGACGGCGACCGAGAGCACGTTCGGCAAGAAGAAGATGACGCGGAAGAACTTCCACCCGCGAACGCGCTCGAAGAGCAGGATCGAGACGACGATCGCGATGAAGATGACGAGCGGAATGGCGATCAAGAACTTGAAGTTATTGAGGAAGACCTGCTGCACGATCGGGTCGGTGACCATCGCGATGTAGTTCTCGAACCAGCGCCACTCGAAGGTCAACCCGTTCGTGCGCGTGAACGAGATGAAGAAGGCGAACCCAATGGGGTACGCCGAGAAGGCAACGACGAGCAGCAGTGCGGGGAGCACGGCGAGCGCGCCGATCAACCGATCCTTCCTGTGCAGAGCCCCGGGGCGGCGGGGCTTCGCAGACGGGCCCCCGCCCGCGGGTGCCGCCGAAGCGGCACCCGCGCGCGAGGTCAGAGACGCAATGCTCACAGGTTCGCGATCTCCTGCTCGTACGACGCCTGCAACTGAGCCACAGCATCCTCAGGAGAGAGGGTGCCCAAGAACACAGCCGCGTTGACCCGGTAGAACAGGTCGATCGTCGCCTGCGGCATGACGCTGTCGAAGGCGAACACGATGCCATCGGTCGAGACAGCGAGCTGCTCGAACTGCTCCCGCAGCAACGGGTTCTGGATCTTCGAGGGGTCACCATCAGGGTGGTTGGAGCCCTGCGTCTGGTAGATCTCGACGAAGACATCCTGGTTGGCCGGGTCAGCCAGGAACTCGAGGAACTCGACAGCGAGCTCTTTGTTCTCCGAAGCCTCCGTGATCGAGATCGCGATCTCGGGGCCACCGGCACCCATGAGCGGGAAGTCCGCTCCCTCGAGCGTCGGGATGAAGAACGAGCTGACGTTCCCTTCGCCGAAGCTTTCGAGCATGAGGTTGTTTTCCCAGCTACCGACAACGTAGTAGGCGGCGCCGCCTTCGATGAAGAGAGGCGCACCTCCGCCGCCCAAGGAGCCGGCGTCGGGGTTCGTGAGGCCGCTCGCACCCCACTCGGCGAAGGCTTCGTAGGCCTTGACCATGGCGGGGTCGTCGACACGAACCTCACCGGCGAACATCTCGGTGAAGACCGTCTCACCGAGCTCACCGCCGACCATGGCGCTGATCACCCAGGCGCCGACGTAGCCCTCGAGGTTGGCAACAGAGAAGCCCACGGCGTCGGTGTTGTCGACGACCTGCTGACCGTTCTCCATCAGCTCTTCCCACGATGCCGGGCGGTCTGCAGGGTCGAGACCGGCCTCTTCGAGAATCGCGTGGTTCTGGAAGACGGTGAAGAGGTTGCCTGCGCCATACGGCATGCCGAGAATGCGTCCGTCGGGAGCGAAGCCTTCGCGGTTCACGTTGAAGCCCGCGAGTGAGTCGAGGGTCTCCTGCGACAGCAGCGGCTCGAGGTCGACGAAGAAGTCGGCGAACGAGATGGTCGGACCACCCGCGTACTGCACGCGGATGTCGGGCCCGGTGCCGGCGATCGACGCTGCCTGGAAGGCCGCACTGTTCGACGAAATGTCACCACCCTGCTGGGCGGTCGTGATCTCCACGCCGGGGTTCGCCTCTTCGAAGGCGACGGCCATGCGGTCGAGGAACGAGTTTTCGAGGTCAGGGTCACCGTTCTCAAGGGTGCGCCCGAGAATTCCGGTGTCCCAGATCAGGAGCTCCTGCGATTCTCCTTCTGCGGGCGTTGCCGGGGCGCACGCCGTCATGCCGACCATGACGCCCGCGGTGAGGAGCGCTAGCGCTCCTGCCTGTCGTTTCTTCATTGCTGTGTCCTTCCAATCGGAGCACCCGGCCGGGAGTTCCCGGCCGATTCGGGAATCGCGCGCAGGCCGTCGACACGTCGCCGGGTCGTCGGTGTTGCGGCGAGCTTCGGGCGGGCAATGCAACCTGCCGAAGGTCGAGAGGGGAGGTCGCGGAACGCGCGCAGGCGCGAGGCATGACCGGCGTGGGCCAGGGTGCTCTCTAGCGTCTGCGACATCATCGTCCCGTTTCTCCGTACCGAGGCGTGAGCCCGGTGGGTGAAGCCATTACATCATACCTAGACTCGCGTTGCGCAAGGCCGGATCCGAAATTGTTACCACGCTCGCGACACTTCTCGGTGATAACGTATGATCTAAAGGTGCATCGCGCAGTGGCGGTCACGGGCAGGTGCCCGACTCTCCACGCAGAGAGCACGCATCCCCTGACCATTGCGAAGGCGGCACACGACACATGATCATCGATTCCGTCGACTTCTTCTACGCATCGATGCCCGAGGTCACCCTCGAGGCCGATGGCAGTCAGGATGCGCTCCTTGTCCGAGTGGTCGCTGATGGTCACGTCGGCTGGGGCGAGTGCGAAGCATCGCCGCTCACCTCCATCGCGGCATTCGTGGCTCCGCGCTCTCACGGCGTGTGTCAACCCGTCGCCGCCTCAGTGCTGGGCGAGACGCTCGACGGCCCCGACGACATCGACCGCATCTCGCGCAACGTCGGCCGCAACAGCCTCGACCTGCTGCAGGCGGGTCACACCTGGTCGGGCATCGAGATCGCGCTGTGGGATCTGCTCGGCAAGGTGCGCGGCGAGCCCGTGTGGAAGCTGCTCGGCTACACCGAGAACCACGCCAAGCTGCCCTACGCCTCGATGCTCATGGGTGACACCCCGCAAGAGACTCTCGACCGGGCGCGCCTCGCCCGCAGCAACGGCTTCCGCGCCGTGAAGTTCGGTTGGGGTAGCTACGGCACCGGTTCTGCTGCCGACGACGCCGACCACGTCGCCGCCGCCCGCGAGGGTCTCGGCGACGACGCGCAGCTGCTCATCGATGCCGGCCAGATCTGGGGCGACGATGTCGACGCCGCGATCGCCCGGCTCGAAGCGCTCGAGAACGCTCGCGCGACGTGGCTCGAAGAGCCCTTCGTTCCGCACGCCTTCGTGGCGCACGCCGCCCTCGCATCCCGCGCCCGCAGCGTCGGCATCGCTGGCGGCGAAGGCGCCCACACGGTGCACATGGCCACGAACCTCATCGACTACGGCGGAGTGCGCTTCATTCAGGTCGACGCCGCGCGCATCGGCGGCATCGGCCCCTCGAAGGCCGTCGCCGAGCACGCCGTGCGCCATGGCGTCACCTACGTCAACCACACCTTCACCTCGCACCTCGCACTCTCGGCGTCGATGCAGCCCTTCGCCGGTCTCGCCGACCACCGCATCTGCGAATACCCCGTCGAGCCCAAGCCCGTGGCCCTCGCGATTTCGAGCAACCACATCCTGCTCGACGCCAACGGCGAGGTGCGCGCCCCCGATGCGCCCGGCCTCGGCATCGAGGTCGACCTCGCCGGCCTCGTGCCCTACCTGCGGCACGTCGAGATCTCGATCGACCACGAGCGCGTCTACACGAGCCCCGAGGTGCCGCATAAGGTGAGTGCAGTCGTCTAGGCACAAGGAGGCTGGCGTATGGCAGAGATCGCCAGTGATGTCGATCGTGGAGCGGGGTATGCGATGCGCGGCCTGCAGGGTCGCGTCATCGACGGCGTCGGTCGGCAGATCATCGGCGGCCAGTACGCGCCCGGCGACCTGCTGCCGAAAGAGGCCGAGCTCACCGAGCAGTTCGGCGTCTCGCGCACCTCGGTGCGGGAAGGCATGCGCGTGCTGGCCGCCAAGGGCCTCGTCGACATCCGTCAGAAGATCGGCACCAAGGTTCGCCAGCCCGAGAACTGGAACGTCTTCGACAGCGACATCTTGCGCTGGCACAGCGAGGTCGGTCTCGGCGATGAGATCATGCGCAACCTCGTCGAGGTGCGGCAGATCATGGAGCCCGCAGCTGCCCGACTCGCGGCGGGGCGGGCGTCAATGGACGACCTGCGGCGCATGGACGATGCTCTCGCCGCGATGGTCTCATCCGCGACCGATCGCGAAGGCTACGCGCACGCCGACGTCGAGTTCCACCTCGCGGTCTACGCCGCCTCCCACAACGTTCTGTTGCGGCAGTTCGGCAGCGTCGTCGCCGACTTCATGTACGCCACGTTCAACGTGCAGCAGGCCACCGCTGCCGACGACGATGTGTTCCTCGAAGATGCCGCGACGCACGCCGCAGTGTTCGAGGCAATCAACCGCGGCAACGGCGAGAAGGCGGCCGAGGCGATGCTGCACGTCGTGCTCGACGGCAAGAACGCGCTCATCAAGGCCCTCAGCGACCAGCGCGATGTCGCGTCGTCGGGCTGACACCCCGAAGGCATGGGGATGACTGCTCAGCCGGCCGTGCGCCTCGATCGCGGCGGCATCAGTGCGATCGTGCTGCCCGACGAGGGCGGCGTGCTCGCCGAGTTGCTCGTGCACGGCCGGCCCGTGCTCGCTGCCACGCCCTGGGCCTCGACGGTCGCACCGTCGCCGCGCCCCGCCCTGGATGAAGCCGCCTGGGTCGAGCGCTGGCGGGGCGGATGGCAGCTGTGCTTTCCGACCGCTGGGCAGCCGAACCCGTCGGCCGCTGTCGCCGAGGGATTTCACGGGGCGGCATCGCAAGCGCCGTGGCTCGAGGTGGCCCGCACCGCCGACACCGTCGCGCTCGGCTGGACCGACCTCGACGGCCTGAGTGCCGAGCGCCTCTGGCGGCTTACCGACGACGGCATCGCGGTCGCCACCCGCGCGCACAACGCGGGGCCCGAGTCGCGCGTGCTCGTCATCGCCGAGCACCTCATCCTGGGCGGCGACGTGCTCGCCGGCCCGCTCTCGCTCGACGTGCCACCGACCACACTGCTGCGGCCGCTCGACTACGCCGGGCTGCCCGAAGGCTCGCCCGTGATGTGGCCGGGCGATCCGGCGGAGCACTGGAACACCTTCGACCGAACGACCCCGGCCCGCGTCACGGGTCTCATGGGGGTGCACCCCCAGCGCATCGGCGCGCGCGGCGAGCACGTCGAGGTGCTCGTCGAGTGGCAGGGCTCGGCCCTGCCCCACGCGCTGCTGTGGCAAGAGCTCGGAGTCTCGACCGAGCACCCCTGGAACGGGCAGGTGCAGGCCCTGGGCATCGAGCCGACGTCGACGCCGCACGGCGCGGGCACCTCGCTCGACTCGTCGCTCGTGCGGCTCGCCCCGGGCGGCACGCTCGAGTGGGGCGTCTCGCTCGGCGTGCGGTGGGCATCCGCCGCCGATCACTCATCGATCACGGAGGAATCATGACCGCACTGCGCACCATCGTCACCGGTTCGGCCAATGGCATCGGGGCTGCGATCGCCGACCGGCTGCGAGCACGCGGCGACCGTGTCGTCGGCCTCGACCGCGAAGAGGGCCAGGATGTCGTGCTCACCGACCTGGCCGACCCCGAGGCTCGCGCGCATGGCGTCGCGACCGCGATCGAGCGGCTCGGCGGCGTCGACGTTCTCGTCACCGTCGCGGGCATCTTTCGGCAGGGCTCGATTCACGACAGCGGCTTCGACGACTGGCGGGCGGTGTGGGCGGTGAATCTGGATGCTCCGCTCGACCTCATGCGTATGCTCACGCCCGGCATGGTCGAGCAGGGGTTCGGTCGCATCGTGACCATCACGAGCGTGCATGCTCGGCAGGCTCAGCCCGGGTGCCTCGCCTACGACGTCTCGAAGGCGGGGCTCGAAGCAGCGACGCGCTCGGCCGCACTCGACCTCGCGCCGCACGGGGTGCTCGCCAACGCCGTCGCCCCGGGCTTCGTGCGCACGCGCATGAGCCTGCTGCCCGACGGCACCGACGAGACCGACACCGATGCATTCCGTCAGCAGTATGTGGCGAGCGGCAAGCTGCCGCTCGGTCGCGCCTCGCTGCCAGGTGAGATCGCGCCCGCCGTCGAGTTCCTCTCGGCGCGCGAGAACACCTACATCACCGGCCAGGTGCTGACCGTCGACGGCGGTCTCACCATGACGTTCTAGGGGCGTGCGATGACGATGCTCGAGGGCCTGGGTTTTCCCGAAGCGCTGCGCTGGCGCGACGGTGCGCTGTGGTTCAGCGACATGTTTCGGTCGCGCGTCATGCGGTGGGTGCCGGGGGCTCAGGCCGAGACGGTGCTCGACCTCTCAGACGACGGGCCGACCGTGCCCGGCGGGCTCGGTTGGCTGCCCGACGGTTCGCTGCTCGTCGTCGACTGCGAGCAGCGCCGCGTGCTGCGGGTGCACGACGGCGCGGTCACGGTGCACGCGGACCTCGCCGACCTCATGACGCATTCCGCGAACGACATGCACGTCGATCCCGACGGCACGGCCTGGGTAGGCGGCTACGGTTTCGACCCCGAGCATGACGAGCCCGTGCCCTCGCCGCTCGTGCGGGTGGGCGCCGACGGGGAGGCCTCGGCCACAGCATCCGCCTTCGTCTTTCCGAACGGATGCGAGCGCGACGCGAGGGGCGCGCTCCTCGTCGCTGAAACCTTTGCCGATCGCGTGTCGTCGATGTCACCTGACAACGCGGTCACCCAGCGTGCGAGGTTCGAGCCGGGCAGCGGGCCCGACGGCCTCTCGATCGCGCCCGACGGCGCGGTGTACGTCGCGCTGGCTTTCGCGGCCGCCCTCGCGCGCCTCGCGCCCCTCGAAGCGGGGCCGGATGCTCCCGCCGAGTTCGTGTACCGGGCCGAGCCGATCGCCTCGGGGCCGGGGGCCGGCCCGCTCGGCGTCTACGACTGCGCCGTGCACCCCGACGGCCGCCGCATCGCCGTCGCCATGGCGAGTCTCGACGAGGCACTGGCCGAGCGCGTCGACACCGGCCGCATCGTCGTACTCGAGTTGTAGCATCCTCCCCATGGCATTCATCGAAGCCGAAGGGCTCGTCAAGACCTATTCGCCGAAGGGGGCGCCCGTCGTGCGCGCGCTCGACGGCCTCGACCTCCAGGTGCCGCAGGGCACCGTCACCGCACTGCTCGGCCCCAACGGTGCCGGCAAGACCACGACCGTCAAAGTGCTCACGACGCTCATTCAACCCGACTCGGGCCGCGCCGTCATCGACGGCATCGACGTGCTCAGCGACCCGCAGTCGATCCGCCGCATGATCGGCGCGAGCGGCCAGTATGCCGCCGTCGACGAGAACCTCACGGGCCTCGAAAACCTCATGATGGTCGGCCGGCTCTACCACCTCGGCTCGAAGGTCGCGCGGCAGCGAGCTGCCGAGCTCATCGAGCTCTTCGACCTGACCGAAGCGCAGAACCGACCGGTCAAGGGCTACTCGGGCGGTATGCGCCGGCGCATCGACCTCGCCGGAGCACTGGTCATCAAGCCGCCCGTACTCTTTCTCGACGAGCCCACGACCGGTCTCGACCCGCGCAGCCGCCTCGGCCTGTGGGATGTCATCGAGAAGCTCGTCTCCGACGGCACCACGGTGCTGCTCACGACCCAGTACCTCGAAGAAGCCGACCGCCTCGCTGACTCGATCTCAGTCATCGACAACGGTCAGGTCATCGCGCGCGGCACCGCTGACGAGCTCAAATCGTCAGTCGGCGGCCAGCGCGTCGCCCTGACGGTCGTCGATGAGGCCGATGGGGATGCTGTGCGCACCCTCCTCGCCTCGCAGGGCACGGGCGAGCCCGTCGTGACGGGCGGCCGCACCTGGGTGGTGCCCGTCGACGACGGCCCCGCCGCCCTCGCCGCCATCATGAGCGCCGCGGCACGCGACGGCATCGCGCTGCATGACGCGGGCATGCGCCGGCCCACCCTCGACGACGTGTTCCTGCAGCTGACCGGCCACGTGGCCGACGAGAACGACGAGACCACGGAGAGTGCGGCATGAGCACTGAGTCCACGAAGAGCGCGATCACGAGAGCGGCGGCCTCGACGTCGGCGCCCGGCACGCTGCAGCCGCTGCCCGGCAGCCCGATCTCCCGGTTCGTGAGCGACGGGTGGGTGACGACGTGGCGCAACCTGATGAAGATCATCCGCGTGCCCGAGATCCTGCTGTTCAGCCTCATTCAGCCGATCATGTTCGTGCTGCTGTTCACCTATGTGTTCGGTGCCGCCATCGACATTCCGGGCGACGGGTACACGTCGTTCTTGATGGCGGGCATCTTCGCGCAGACGGTCGTGTTCGGCTCGACCTATTCGGGCTCGGCCATGGCGCAAGACCTCAAAGACGGCATCATCGACCGATTCCGCACGTTGCCGATGAACGGCGCGGCCGTGCTCGTCGGGCGCACCAACGGCGACCTCGTCATCAACGCGCTCTCGATGATCGTCATGATGCTCACCGGCCTCGCGGTCGGCTGGCGCGTCAACTCGTCGCCGCTCGAGTTCTTGGCCGGCGTTGCGCTGCTGTTGCTCTTCGCCTACGCGTTCTCGTGGGTCATGGCGTTTCTCGGCATGGCGGTCAAGAGCCCCGAGATCATCAATAACGCCTCGTTCTTGATCCTCTTTCCGTTGACGTTCATCTCGAACGCGTTCGTACCGAGTGAGAACCTGCCCACGCCGCTGCGCATCTTCGCCGAGTGGAACCCGGTGTCGTCGCTCGTGCAGTCGGCCCGCGAGCTCTTCGGCAACGTGCCTCCCGGCACGCCCGTCGGCGACGCCTGGACGGCGCAGAACCCCATCGCCACGGTGCTCATCGGTGTGGTCGTGCTGCTGATCGTCTTCGTGCCGCTGTCGATCCGCAAGTTCGCGTCGCTCTCGCGCTAGCGCGGCCCGTTCTGGCCCAGATCTGGGGCAAAAGGGCGCAACGTACGCGGAGTTGCGCCGATATGGCCCAGATCTGGGGCACATCGGCGCTGGGTGCCTAGCCCAGCGCCTCTGACAGGGCGCGGATGCCTCGCTCGACCTCGGCGAAGCTGGTGCTGAGCGGCGAGAGGCCGATGCGCACGCCGCTCGGGTGCCGGAAGTCAGGGATGACTCCCTGCGCCCAGAGCCGCTCGACAGCAATCGCCGAGTTCGGGTGGTCGAGCGTCAGGTGGCTGCCGCGGCGGGCCGAGTCGCGCGGCGTGCTCACGGTCGCTGCCGGGATGAGCACCTCGACGAGCTCGATCGCATAGGTCGTGAGCGCGATCGACTTCTCTCGAATCGCCGTGATACCCGCACTCTCGATGAGCTGCACCATCTGCTCGAGGGCCACCATGTTGAGAATCGGTGGGGTGCCGCTCACGAGCGACGCGACTCCCTGCGCTGGCGAGTAGCCCTCGGTCATCGAGAACGGTGCGGCCGCTCCGAGCCAGCCGGGAATCGGGTTGCGCAGCGTGTCGTGGTGCCGCGCGGCGACGTAGGCCCAGGCCGGTGCGCCGGGGCCTCCGTTGAGGTACTTGTACGAGCAGCCCACGGCATAGTCGACGCCCCACGCATCCAGCTCGAGCGGCACAGATCCGACGGCGTGCGAGCAATCCCAGATCATGAGCGCGCCCGCGGCCTGCACCGTCGCCGTGACCGCGGGCATGTCGGCCCACCACGAACTGCGGTAGGCGACGCCGCTGAACAGCGCGGCGATGGTGCGCGGGCCCACACTCGCGGCAGCGAGCTCGGGGGTGATGCCGGCGTCGAGCGGAGCATCCACCCACCGCACCGTCAGTCCGTGATCGTCAGCGAGCCTCTCAAGAATGAAGCGATCGGTCGGAAACTCGTCGCTCAGCATGACGAGCTCGTCGCGGTCGGGCCGCGCGGCGATCGCGGCGCGCAGCAGCTTGAAGATGAGCACGCTCGTCGAGTCGGCGACGATCGTCTGACCGGATGCTGCGCCGAGGCACGCCGCCCCGACGCGGTCTCCGAGCTCAGCTGGACGGGTGAGCCACAGCTCGTCCCAGCCGCGGATGAGCCGCCCGGCCCACTGCGTGCGCACGAAGGCGTCGAGGGCGGCGGGCACGCTCGCCACCGGGCGCCCGAGCGAGTTGCCGTCGAGGTAGGCGACGAGGTCGTCGCCCGGCACGAAGTGCGCGGTGTACACGGCGAGCGGGTCGGCGGCGTCGAGCACGGCAGCGCGGGCGCCCAGTTCGGCGGGGTTCGCAGTCATGCCGCGAGCCTAGCCGCGCCCCGGCATGCCCTGACTTGCCAGTTGTTGTCGCTTCACCGGCAGGTGGCGGCAACAACTGACCACTCGCCGACGGGCAGCTCGCCAAGGATGTCGAGGACTACTGCGCGGCGAACGCGAGCCCGGGGCGCTGCACCGCGAGGCGCACGTCGTCTCCGACGTCGGGCAGCTCGACCGCGGCCATGCGCAGCTGCACCGAAGGCCCGCTCACGAGGTCGGCCGTGATCATGGCGTCGTGCCCGGCGTACGAAATGGCCGCGACGCGGGCGTCGGCGCCCGCCGCCGCCTGGGCGAGCAGGTCGGGGCGCGGAACGATCCACTCGGGGCGCAGCATGAGCCGCACCGAGTCGCCATCGGCCGGGGTGAACCCCACGGCCGACGCCTCGACCGACCCCAGCGCGCACACCACGCGACCGTGCCGCCACTGCCCGGGCAGTTCGACGACGTCGCCGACGAATGAGGCCACCCAGTCAGAGGCGGGGTGCTGGTAGATCTCTTCGGGCGTGCCGAACTGCGCGAGGCGCCCGTCGTGCAGCACGGCGACTCGGTCGGCGAGAGTGAGCGCCTCTTCTTGGTCGTGCGTGACGAGCAGAGAGGTCGTGCCCTGCGCGCGCAGCAGTTCGGCGACCTCGCGGCGCAGGCCCGTGCGCAGCTGGGTGTCGAGGGCGGCGAAGGGTTCGTCAAGCAGCAGCAGATCGGGGCGGGGTGCGAGAGCACGCGCGAGCGCGACACGCTGCGCCTGCCCGCCCGAGAGCTGGTTGGGGGCGCGGCCGGTGAGGTCGCCGAGGCCGACGAGCGACGCGAGCTCGGCAACGCGTGCCTCGCGCGCTGATCGTGGCGAGGGGGCGCGGTCACCCTCAGCCGCGCCTTCCACAACTTCGGAAGGGAAGAAACTCGACCGGCTTTGACCGCCGCGACCGCGCGGCACCGCGAAGCCAATGTTGTCGCCGACCGACAGGTGCGGAAACAACGAGGCCTCTTGCGGCACCCAGCCGATGCCGCGCTTTTCGGGCGCGACGGTGCGGCCGGCGCGCGAGATCTCACGGTCGCCGATCGTGATGGTGCCCGAGCGCACGGGCAGCAGCCCGGCGATGGCGAGAAGCAGGGTGGTCTTGCCGCAGCCCGAGGGCCCGAGCACGGCGACGAGCTCACCGCTGCGGATGCTCAGCGAGACGTCGTCGATCGCGAGCGTCGACCCGTGGGTCACACTCACTGCGTCGACGACGAGGTCGCTCACAACTCCTCCTTGGCTGAACTGCGCACGCCCGACAAGATCACCGCGGGCACGGCCGCGACGAGCACGAGCAGCGCCGCGTAGGGCGCCGCGGCGCCGAACTCGAACACCACCGTGCGGTTCCACAGCTCGGTCGCGAGCGTCTGCACCCCGGTCGGGCGCAGCAGCAGCGTCGCGGGCAATTCTTTCATGGTCGCGATGGCCACCAGCAGGGCGCCGATGCCGACGCTCGGCAGCGCGAGAGGCACCGTCACGCGCCACCATGCCTGCAGCGGCGACTGCCCGAGCGTGCGCGCGACGGCGACGAGCCGCGGCGGAACATCTCCGAGCCCCGCCCGCATCGTGCCGATGGCCTTCGGCATGAAGAGCACTGCGTAGGCGAAGACGAGCACGACGATGCTCTGATACAGCGCGGGCACGACGGCGAGCGCGAAGAACACGAGCGAGAGCCCGACGACGATGCCCGGCAGCGCGTGGCCGAGGTAGCCGACCGACTCGATCGCGGTGATGAGACGCCCTCGGTAGCGTGAGGCGAGCGCCGCGATCGGCAGGGCGAGCAGCACGGCCAGCAGCGCGGCGGCCACGGCGACGCCCACCGTTGAGCCGACCGCCTCGAGCAACCGAGGCACGTCGATCGCCCGCAGGGTGGCGGCGTCGAGTAGCCGTGTCAGCAGCCCGAGCAGCGGAACCGCGACGCCCACGAGCGGGGCGACGGCGACGACGGGCAGCAGCGAGATCAGCATCCCTCGCCCGACCGTTCGGGGCGCGACCGCCCGAGCAGCCGCGCGCGGCAGTTGTCGGCGCGCACTGCGCTCCCCCGCCACGACCACGAGCGCGAGCACGACGAGCAGCAGCGCGAGCGTCGCGGCCTGCGCCCGGTCGAAGCTCGCCGAGTAGGCCGCGTTGATGCCCCACGTCAGGGTCGGAAACCTCATCATGGCCACGAGTCCGAAGTCGCTCAGCGCATACAGCGCAACGAGAAGCGAGCCGGCGATCGCGGCCGGCCGCACGCTTGGCCAGGTCGCCACGAGAAAGGCCCGCAGCGGGCCACGACCCAGCGTGCGCGCGACACCTTCGAGGTCTCCGGATGCTCCGCGCAAGGCGGCGGCCACCGGCAGCGTCACGTACGGAACCGTGACGGCCGTGAGCAGCAGCCAGCTCGGCAGAAAGCCGTTGAGCGACGGAATCGCCACGAGCCAGCCATACCCGGCGAGATACGACGGCACCGCGAGCGGCAGCGCCGAGATGAGCAGCCACGTGCGCGCGAAAGGCACCCGCACGCGCGTGAGCACGAACGCGACGGCCGTGCCGAGCACGAGCGCGGTCGCCGTCGTGGCCGCGGCGAGGCCGAGCGAGTTCGAGGCGTACTCGAGCACGCGACCGCGCGAGAGCGTCTCGATGATCGACGCCGCGCCCGACTCGAGCGCTCGCACGAGCAGGTAGACGAGCGGGATCGACGCCGCGGCGGCCGAGACGACGGCGGCGATGACCAGCCACGTTGGCGGCGTGCCCGGCGCCCCGAGACGCAGAGCCCCCAGGCGCGACTGTGCCGCGGGGGCCGTCCGGGCTTCCGGAACCCCCGCGGCAGTCGTGCCCGCTTCGGGCGCCACAGTCATGGCTCTAGTGCATCACGTTTCGACTGGTGGTCGGCAGGGACGGAAGTCCTAGCCGGGTCGATCTGGCCTAGATGAGGCCCGCATCGGCGAGCAACTGCTGCGTCGTCGCGAGGTCGTCGAGATCGCTGAGGTCGAGCTCGGGGTTGACGAGGCTCTCGAGGCTCGGCAGGCCCTCGGGTGCATCGACGCCCGCCACCAGCGGGTACTCGAAGGTCTGCTCGACGAAGTAGGTCTGCGCATCGAGCGAGATCAGGTAGCGCACGAACTCAAGGGCGTCGGCATCGTCGACGGCAGGGCTCAGGATGCCCGCTCCCGTCACGTTGACGATCGAGCCTGCATCACCGGCGGCCAAGAACTTCAACTGCGCGCGCATGTTCTCGGCGCCGACCTCGGCCGCCGCGCGGAACCAGTAGTAGTGGTTGATGAGCCCGGCATCGACCACGCCCTCGTTGACGGCCGTGAGAATCGGGGTGTTGCCCTCGAAGATCTGCGGGTCGTTGGCCGCGAGTGCGGCGAGCCACTCGGCGGCAGCATCCTCACCATCGAGCACGCGCTGGGCGGTGACGAACGATTGGAAGCTCGCATTGCTGGGGGCGACGCCGATGCGGCCGTTCCACTCGTCGGTGACGTACGCGTCGATCGTGTCGGGCAGCTCGTCGGCGGTGAACTCATCGCCGTCGTACACGACGACGCGCGCGCGTCCGGTGATGCCGACCCAGCTGGCGTCGGTCGAGGTGAAGCCGGCGGGCACCGCGTCGGCGATGTCGTCGGGCAGAGCCGTGAAGAGTCCTGCCTGGCTCAAGGCGCCGAGGGCTCCGGCATCCTGCGAGAGGAAGACATCGGCCGGCGTCGCGTCGCCCTCTTCGAGCAGCAGTGCGCCGAGCTCGGCGGTGTTGCCATAGCGCACCTCGACCTCGATGCCGCTCGCCGCCTCGAACTGATCGATGAGTGGCTGCACGAGCGCCTCATCGCGGCCCGAGTAGAGCGTGAAGGTGCCGTCGGCGGTGGGCTCCGCGGGTTGCTCGGTCTCGGTCGGCGCGCCAGCGGCGCAGCCGGCGAGCAGTAGGCCGACGGCGGCGAGAGCGGTGAGCGAGAGGGGTGCGGTGATGCGCATGACGAAGGAGCTCCAAAGGAGTGAGAAGGAAAAGGGAACCGGCGACACTGCCGTTGCTAAGGGTAGCCTTACCTAAGCACCATGCACAACCCGTGCTGGCCGTTGGCGACCTGCCGGGCCGGGTGCAATACGCTCGCGGCATGGACGCCATTGATTCGCGCATCATCGACCAGCTGCGGCAGAACGCACGCGCGGGCTACGGCGACATCGGCGACGTAGTGGGGCTCTCGGCCTCAGCGGTCAAGCGCCGCGTCGATCGACTCGTGGCTGACGGCGTGATCCGCTCGTTCACGGTGCAAGTCGACCCCGCCGTCGACGGAATGGCTGTCGAGGCCTACGTCGAACTGTTCTGCCGCGGCACTGTGGCGCCCGACGAGTTGCGGCGCATCCTCTCGGCCGTGCCCGAGGTCGTTGATGCCGGCACCGTGACGGGCGACGCGGACGCGATCGTCCACATCCGCTCGCGCGACATCGCTTCGCTCGAGGATGCTCTCGAGCGGGTGCGCGTGGCCCCCAACGTCGACCACACCCGCAGCGCGATCATCCTCACGCGCTTGATCGACCGCCGCAACCAGTAGCTTCGTCGGATTCATCCGAAGGGCGGAGGCGATCGGTCCCTGCGACCGACGTGGCCGCCCGTGGTCGTGGTGCTCACTAGAAGCATGACCATTTCACGTTTCGTTCCCCTCACGCTCGTCGCACTCGTCTCGGCCGCAGCGCTCACCGGATGCTCAATCGGCGACGCGCTCAACAACGAGAGAGTGAGCGAGTTCTCGACGACCACCGAGCTTTCGCAGAACTGGGAGCGGACGGCCCCCTGGTTGCCCAACGATGCCACGGGTATCCGCATCAGAGAGACGCCGGATGCCGCGCCCGCAGTGCTTCTGGCCACGAGCTCGGCCGACCTCGACCCCAGCGTCTGCGTCGAGACCGAGCGGCTTTCCGGCCCGGTGTTCTCTGTCGACGGCGCCCCAAACCCGTACACCGACAGCGCCTACGCGTGCGGGGACTGGACCGTGATCCCATCCGCTGACGGTTGGTACGGCTGGACCCCGAACCACCCCGACGAGCAGGCCGAAGCCGAGCGCATCGAGTGATGCGCCCGGCGACGGCGATCAGGCAGCGGCGAACTCTCGCGCGGGCTCGTCGCGCTCGACGAGGAACCGCGCGTACGCCGGCACCGTGAGGAAGGTCGGGAAGTCTTCCTGCAGCGTCACCGTGCGGAAGACCTCTTCCGCCTCGGCAAGCTTGTGGCCCTCGGGGCGCGGCAGCTCCTCGAGAACCGAGGCCAGCATCCCCTCGACCAGATCGCGGGTGATCTGCTCGCCCTCGACCGTGCGGTGGTCTTGGTGCATCCACTGCCACAGCTGCGAGCGGCTGATCTCGGCCGTCGCGGCGTCTTCCATGAGGTTGTCGATCGCCGCGGCGCCGACGCCGCGCAGCCACGACTCGAGGTAGCGCACCGTGATCGACACGTTCGCCCGCACGCCGGTCAGCGTCACCTCTCCACCGGCCGAGCGGATGTCAAGCAGGTCGCCCGCCGTCACGCTCACGTCGTCGCGGGTGCGCTCGAGCTGGTTCGGCCGGTCGGCCAGCACCGCGTCGAACTCGGCGCGCGCCGTCGGGATGAGATCGGGATGCGCGACCCACGAGCCGTCGAAGCCGTCACGAGCCTCACGGCGCTTGTCGGCCGCCACGCGCTCGAGAGCGCGCTCGGTCACCTCGGGGCTGCGTCGGTTGGGGATGAACGCGCTCATGCCGCCGATCGCGTGCGCGCCCCGCTTGTGGCAGGTCTGCACGAGTAGCTCGGTGTAAGCGCGCATGAACGGCAGCGTCATCAAGATCTGGTCGCGGTCGGGCAGCACGAAGCGCTGGCCGCGATTGCGGTAGTTCTTGATGATCGAGAAGACGTAGTCCCACCGGCCGGCGTTGAGGCCTGCGCAGTGGTCGCGCAGCTCGTAGAGAATTTCGTCCATCTCGAACGCGGCCGGGAAGGTCTCGATGAGCACCGTCGCACGAATCGTGCCGTGCGGCAGCCCCAGCTCGGCCTCAGCGAACGAGAACACGTCGTTCCAGAGGCGAGCCTCGCGGTGGTTCTCGAGCTTCGGCAGGTAGAAGTACGGCCCCCGGCCGCGGGCGATGAGCTCGGCCGCGTTGTGGAAGAAGTACAGCCCGAAGTCGACGAGGCTCGCACTGGCCGCGTAGGTGCGGCCGCTGCGGTCGGTGTGCTCGAGGTGCTTCTCGACGAGGTGCCAGCCGCGCGGGCGCATCACGATCGTCGGAGTGCGCTCGGCGGTCACGCGATACTGCTTGCCCTCGGGCGTCGTGAACTCGAGCTCATCGCGAATCGCGTCCTTGAGCGACAGCTGCCCCTCGATGATGTTCGCCCATGTCGGGCTCGTCGCGTCTTCGAGGTCGGCGAGCCACACGTTGGCACGCGAGTTGAGCGCGTTGATCGTCATCTTCGGGTCGCACGGCCCGGTGATCTCGACGCGTCGGTTCTCGAGACCGGGGCCGGCCCCGGCGACGCGCCAATCGGCATCCGTGCGAATGTGCTCCGTGTCGGGCAGAAAGCGCAGGTCGCGGCCATTGCCGAGGTCGTAGCGCAGCTGCATGCGCTCGGCGAGCAGCCCGTGGCGACGACCGGCGAACCGGTGCTGCAGCTGCTCGACGAAGGCCAGAGCATCCGGCGTCAAGATCTCGTCGTAGCGCGGCCGCATGGGGCCGTTGATGGTGAGGTTCTTCGTATTCATGATCGTCTCCGTGTCTCGTTCGAGAGGTTTAGTGGAACTGCTCTGACTCGGTGGAGCCGACGAGTGCCAGGGTCGCGCTCTCGGGGTTGAGAGCCGTGGCGATGCGGTCGAAGTAGCCGGTGCCCACTTCGCGCTGGTGCTTGGTGGCGGTGTAGCCGTGAGCCTCAGAGGCGAACTCGGCCTCCTGCAGCTCGACATAGGCGCTCATCTGGCGGTCGCGGTACCCGCTCGCGAGCTCGAACATGCCGTGGTTGAGCGAGTGGAAGCCCGCCAGGGTGATGAACTGGAAGGCGTAGCCCATGGCCGACAGCTCGCGCTGGAACTTCGCGATGGTGTCGTCATCGAGGTGGCGCTTCCAGTTGAACGAGGGCGAGCAGTTGTAGGCGAGCTTCTTGCCCGGGAATTCTCGGTGGATGCTCTCCGCGAAGGTGCGCGCGAGCTCCAAGTCGGGCTCGCTCGACTCGACCCAGAGCAGGTCGGCGTACTCGGCGTAGGCGTGCCCGCGTGCGAGCACCGGACCGATGCCGGGCTCGACCTCGTAGAAGCCTTCGGCCGTGCGGCCGCCGGTGAGGAAGGGCTTGTCGCGGTCATCCACGTCGCTCGTGATGAGGTTGGCGGCGAGCGAGTCGGTGCGCGCGATGACGATGGTGGGAACGTCGGCGACGTCGGCCGCGAGGCGAGCGGCGTTGAGGGTGCGGATGTGCTGGCTCGTGGGCACGAGCACCTTGCCGCCCATGTGGCCGCACTTCTTCTCGCTCGCGAGCTGGTCTTCCCAGTGCACTCCCGCCGCGCCGGCCTCGATCATGCCGTGCATGAGCTCGTAGGCGTTGAGCGGGCCCCCGAAGCCGGCCTCGGCGTCGGCGACGATCGGGGCCATCCAGTCCCTTCCGTCTTGCTCGATCTGGCCAGCGCGCAGCAAGGCGTTGTTGATGCGGCGCACGACGGCGGGCACCGAGTTGGCCGGGTAGAGGCTCTGGTCGGGGTAGGTCTGACCCGAGAGGTTGGCGTCGGCGGCGACCTGCCAGCCGCTCAAGTAGATGGCCTTGAGGCCCGCGCGCACTTGCTGCACGGCCTGGTTGCCGGTGAGGGCGCCGAGGGCGTACGTCCACTCCTCGGGGTTCTCGGTGTTCGCCTGAATCTGCTCCCACAGCTTCTCGGCGCCGCGGCGGGCGAGCGTGCGCTCTTCGCGCACGGGGCCGCGCAGCGCGACGACGTCTTCCGCGGTGTAGTCGCGGCGCACGCCGTTCCAGCGGGCGTCGGTCTTCCAACGGGTCTCGAGCTCGGCGGCGGTCTCGGTCTGGTCGCCCGGTCGGTGGTTCGTCATGAGGTGCTCCTAGGTCGGCCGCGGCGGGTTCGTGTTCGTAACTCAGGCTGTGTGACCAGAAGTGGCCCATCAATGAGTCACTTGAGTCACGTCAGCCTGAGTTACGAACACGACACACGCGCTAGCGGGGTCGATGGTGGTCGTGTCAGCAAGCCTGTGCGAAGAATCGACCTGCGAACCAACCGCAACCGACTGAAATACATCAAAAATTCAGTTGCACTGAAAACTGTGGCCTGCCAGGCTCTCGACATGCTCGATTCGCCGCTCTCGCGCCCCCAGGCTGATGAGGTGATCGATTCGTTGACCCTCGGCAAGCGCATCCGTCAATTGCGAACGGATGCTGCGCTCACGCTCGCCGACGTCGCGAGTGCCGTCGGGGTGGCCACCTCGCACATGTCGAGCCTCGAGAACGGCAAGCGCGAAGCGAAACTTAGCGAGCTGCAGTCGGTGGCCCGTGCAGTGGGCGTCACGCTCGACGAGCTGCTCACCCCGACACCGCCGAGCAAGCGCGCGGCGCTCGAGATCGCGCTGGCGCGGGCCCAGGAGGGTCCGCTGTTCGCGAGTCTGGGCATTGCGCCACTTCCGGTGCGCAAGGGCTTGAGCGACGAGGCGATCGAAACTGTGCTGGCGCTGCATGCTGAACTGCAGCGTGTGCACGTCGAGCGCGCGGCGACACCCGAAGAGGCACGACGCGCGAACGCCGAGCTGCGGCGGGCGATGCGCGACCGCGGCAACTACTTCGGGGAGCTCGAGACCGCTGCCGCCGAACTGCTGCGGGCAGTGGGTCACGAGGGCGGGCCGCTGCCGCAGCGCGTCGCGGGCGAGCTCGCCGCGCACCTCGGCTTCTCGTTGCACCACGTGAGCGACCTGCCGAGCTCGACCCGCTCGATCACCGATCTCGAGAACGGGCGCATCTACCTGCCCGTCGCGAACGCGCCGGGCCGCGACCCGCGCACGACCCTGCTGCAGGCTCTCGCCGCGCACGTGCTCGGTCGACCCGAGCCCCGCGACTACGCGGAGTTCCTCACCCAGCGCGTCGAGACCAACTACCTCGCCGCCGCACTGCTGATCTCCGAAGCCGACGCGGTGGCCTTCTTGCAGAAGGCGAAGGAGCGCCGCGAGCTCGCCGTCGAAGACCTGCGCGACGCTTTCGCGGTCTCGTACGAGACGGCCGCGCACCGGTTCACCAACCTCGCCACTGAACACTTGGGCATTCCCGTGCACTTCTTGAAGGTGTCCCCCGCCGGCGTGCTGTCGAAGGCCTACGAGAACGACTCTGTGCAGTTTCCGACGGATGCTCTGGGCGCGGTCGAAGGCCAGCTGGTGTGCCGCAAGTGGTCGGCCCGCCAGGTGTTCGACGAGCCCGATCGCTTCAGCGCGTATCACCAGTACACCGACAAGCCCACGGGCACCTACTGGTGCACGTCGCGCATCGAGTCGGGCTCGGCGGGCGAGTTCTCGATCTCGGTCGGCACGCCGTTCGCGCACGTCAAATGGTTCCGCGGGCGCGAGACCTCGCGTCGCGGCGAATCGACCTGCCCGGATGCGGCGTGCTGCCGGCAGGCGCCGGCGCCGCTCGCCGCGCGCTGGAGCGGCGCGGCGCGGCCTCAGGCGCGCATCCACTCGTCGCTGCTCGCTGCGCTGCCGACCGAGTCGTTCCCGGGAGTCGACCAGACCGAGGTCTTCGGCTTTCTCGAGAGGCACGCGCCGACGGGCGGCGCAGCATGAGGTTCGTCATTGACCCTGGTGCGTCGACGCCTCCGTACGAGCAGCTGCGCGTGCAGGTACGCGACGCGGTCGCAGCGGGCGAGCTCGTGGCAGGAGCCAAGCTGCCGACCGTGCGCGGGCTCGCCGACGAGCTCGGGCTTGCGGTGAACACCGTCGCCCGCGCCTATCGCGAGCTCGAGACCGACGGCGCCATCGAGACCCGCGGTCGAGCTGGCTCGTTCGTCGCGCCCCAAGGGGACGCGGCCACCCGGCAGGCGCAGATCGCTGCACGCGAATACGTCGATCGGGCTCGACGACTCGGGCTCGACGATGCGAGCGCGCTCGAGCTGGTGCGGGCGGCTCAGCGCGGCTAGAGCTCGAGCTCGGCCAGCGCCGGGAAGGGGTTGCCGAAGCGGTGCACCGTCATCGACACGGCCTGCTCGCGCACGAAGGGCAGCAGTTCGACGCGGCCCGCGGCCGTCACCGGCCCCGACCAGATCGCGACGTCGGGGTCGCCGTCGAGCGACTCGTGAAGGGCGCGTGCCACGGCTGCGCCGTCGGGCGCGATGAGGCGGATGCGGGCGGGGCGGGCATCCCGCATGCGCTCGGCAAACCGCGCATCCGCTTCGATCGCGATCGAGGCCGCCCGAAGCTTCGAGGTTCCCGTGTCGAGCAGCGCGAGCAGGCTGGCGGGCAGCGGAGTCGCACTGCTGATCTCGACGCGCGACCCGGCACGAGTGGCGGCGAGCAGCACGCGCACGAGGTCGGACATTATGGCGCCCTCGGCCGCGCGCACCGTCACGCGAGTCGGGCGATACCGCAGAACGTTGCGCTCGACGACGTGGGCGACCGTGCCGCCGAGCTGGCTCGCGTCGCGCGCGATGCCGAACTCGTCGTCCCAGGCGTGCTGATCGCTCACCGCGCCGGCCCGCGCGGCGTCGAATCCTGCGAAGTCGATGCCGGGCTGGCTCGCCTCGAGCACGGCCCGCACGCCGCGGTCGAGACCGCGCAGGCTCAGCGACTCGCGGGGCTCGCGGGGCACGGGTGCGAAGGTGCCGAAGTTCATGACGTACGACGGGCCGCCGGCTTTGGTCGAGCCGCCGACGCTCGAGCGCTTCCAGCCGCCGAACGGCTGGCGTCGCACGATCGCGCCCGTCGTGCCGCGGTTGACATAGAGATTGCCCGCCTGCACCTGGTCGAGCCAGTGCTCGACCTCGTCGACGTCGAGCGAGTGAAGCCCCGCCGTGAGGCCATAGGCCACAGCGTTCTGCAGGTCGATCGCTTCATCGAGGTCGCGTGCGCGCATGATGCCGAGCACGGGCCCGAAGTACTCGGTGGTGTGGAACTCGCTGCCGTCGGCGACGCCGCGCTTGACGCCCGGCGACCACACCGACCCCGTCGCGTCGAGGGCTCGCGGTTGAACGAGCCACTCCTCACCCTCGGCCAAGCGCGTGAGCGCTCCGAGCAACTTGCCCTCGGCGCGATCGATGAGCGGACCAACGACGGTAGTGGGGTCGAGTGCCGAGCCGACGCGCAACGTCGTGACAGCATCCACGAGTTGGCGCTCGAAACGCTCGGACGTCGCGACCGAGCCGACCAGGATCGCCAGGGAGGCCGCCGAGCACTTCTGGCCCGCGTGCCCGAACGCCGACTTGACGAGGTCGGCAACGGCGAGATCAATGTCGGCCGAGGGCGTGATGACGATCGCGTTCTTGCCGCTCGTCTCGGCGAGAATCGGCAGCTCGGGCCGCCACGACCGGAACAGCGCCGCCGTCTGCCACGCCCCCGTCAGCACGAGACGGTCGACGGCCGGGTGCGCGACGAGCGCCTGCCCGATCTCGTTCTCGGGCACGTCGACATAGCGCAGCACGTCGCGCGGCACCCCGGCGTCCCACAGCGCCTCGACCATGACGGCAGCGCTGCGGCGCACCTGCGGCGCGGGCTTGATGATGACGGCGCTGCCCGCGGCGAGCGCCGCGAGAACGCCGCCGGCCGGAATCGCGACGGGAAAGTTCCACGGCGGCACAACGAGCGTCAGCCGCACGGGCGTGAACGTCGCGTCGTCGAGGCGAGCCAGGTCGCGCGCGCTCTCGGCGTAGTAGTGCGCGAAGTCGATGGCCTCGCTCACCTCGGGATCGCCCTCGGCGAGCGTCTTGCCGGCTTCGGCCGCCATCACTTCGAGCAGGTCGGCGCGGCGGGCAGCGAGCATGCGACCGGCGCGGTGCAGGATGCCCGCTCGCTCATCGACCGACCGCGCGGCCCACCCGGCTCCGGCCTCGCGGGTCTCGGCGACGATGCGCTCGATCGCGCCGGCCGAGGCGACCCCGCTCGCGTCGACGAGCGCCTGCCCGCGCGTCGTGGTCTGCGCGCGCTGCAGAATGGCGCGACCCCATTCGCGGTTGCCCGGCAACGCCGGGTCAGTGTCGGCCGCGTTCTCGAAGCCCGAGCGCACTCCGCCGGGCACGGGCAGCCCCTCGTAGTCGTCGAGCGGCCGCTCGTCGAGCCGGTTCTGCACGCGATGCCGCACGGGCGCCCCGGGTGCGGCCTCGAACGTGGCGAGCGAGTCGCGAAAGCGCTGCTCTTCGCGCTCGAAGATCTCGGGTTGCGTCGTGAGCTCGAACACCCCCGACAAGAAGTTGTCGGTGCTCGCGTTTTCTTCGAGGCGGCGAATGAGGTAGCTGATCGCCGAGTCGAAGTCGCTCGGGTGCACGACGGGCGTGTAGAGCAGCAGGTGTCCGACCGTGCGGCGCACGGCATCGGCCTGATCGGGCGCCATGCCGAGCAGCATCTCGACCTCGACGGCCTCGGTGACCCCACGCCCTTCGGCGAGCTTCCACGCCCACGCGATGTCGAAGAGGTTGTGACCAGCGAGCCCGATGCGCACCGCGTCCACTCTCTCGGTGCGCAGAGCGGCGTCGAGCACGCGCTTGTAGTTGGCGTCGCTGTCACGCTTGCTGGGCAGCACGGCGACGGGCCAATCGTGCAGCGCAGCATCCACCCGCTCCATCGCGAGGTTGGCGCCCTTGACGACGCGCACCTTGATGCCTGCGCCGCCGGCCGCGCGACGCGCCTGCGCCCACGAGGTGAGGCGGTCGAGAGCGGGCAGCGCCTCGGGCAGGTAGGCCTGCAGCACAATGCCGCCTTCGTAGTTCTTGAGTGCCGGCCGGTCGAGCAACCGCTGAAACACCTCGATGGTGAGGTCGAGGTCGCGAAACTCCTCCATGTCGAGGTTGAGAAACGTCGGGTTCACCCCGAGCGCCGCCGTGTCGTAGAGCGGCGTGAGGCGTTCGACGACACGCTCGACGGTCTCGTCGAACGCCCACATGCTCAGCTGGCTGACGATCGCCGAGACCTTCACCGAGACGTAGTCGACGTCGTTGCGCTTGACGAGGTCGGTGATGCCGCTCAACCGACGGTCGGCCTCGGCGTCGCCGAGCACCGCTTCGCCCAACAGGTTGATGTTGAGCCGGTCGCCCTCGCCGCGCAGCCGCTCGAGAGTGCGGCCCAGCCGGTTCGGGGTGGCGTCGATGACGAGGTGCCCGACCATGCTGCGCAGCACCCGCCGCGCGATCGGCACGATGGGCCACGGAAGCAGGCGGGCGAGCGGACCGCCGATGGCGATGAGCACGCGCAGGGGCCAGGGCAGAAAGCTCGGGATGCTGCGCGCGAGCTCTTCGAGGTTGCGCCCCGCAACGCGCAGGTCGTCGGGCCGCGCCACCCGGTCGACGAAGCCGATGGCGAAGTCGAGCCCCACGGGGTCTTGCAGCAGCCCGCCGAGACGTGCGGCGCTCGCGTCGGGCTTCACTCCCTCGGTCTGACGCAGCCACTGCCGCACGAGGCCGACGGCGGAGTCGGCATCGCCGGCGGCTGCGTCGTGAGGGCCTGCGGAAGAGTCGAACGTCATAGGTACAGTCTGGCCCTCGATGTTGTGCGCGAAAAGTGATGATCGTCGTACACTTCTGTTCGACAAAGCCGAACAATGAGCAGAGGGGCACCCATGCTCGACCTGCGCCGCGTGAGCCTGCTGCGCGAAGTGCACCGCCGCGGCACCCTGCACGCCGTCGCCCGCGCTTTGTCGTACAGCCCCTCGACCATCTCGCAGCAGCTCAGCCTGCTCGAGCGCGAGGTCGGGGTCGCTCTGCTCGAGCGGTCGGGGCGGCGCGTGCACCTCACCCCCGCAGGCCTCGTGCTCGTCGACGGCGCGAGCGCTCTGCTCGACGATCTCGAGCGACTCGAGACCGCGCTCGACGCCACGAGCCACGAGGTCACCGGCACCGTGCGGCTCGCCGTCTTCCAGTCGGCGGCGCTCGGCATTGTGCCACGCGCCCTCTCGCTCCTCGCCGACGAGTACCCGCAGCTGCGCGTCGAGATCACGCAGCGCGAGCCCGAGAGCGCGCTCGACGAGGTGTGGGCGCGCGAGTTCGATCTCGTGATCGCCGAGGAGTACCCGGCGCACGCCGCTCCGCGGCGTCGCGAACTCGACCGCGTGCCTCTCGTGCAAGACGGGCTGAAGCTCGGGGTGTCGATCGACAGCAGCATCCACTCGCTCGCCGATGCGGCTGGCTCCGCGTGGGTCATGGAGCCTCGTGGCACCGCCTCACGACACTGGGCTGAGCAGCAGTGTCGACTCGCCGGCTTCGAGCCCGACGTGCGCTTCGAGACCGCCGATCTGCAGGCGCACATCAGCCTGGTCGAGACAGGGCACGCCGTCGCGCTGCTGCCCGACCTCGTCTGGGCGGGCCGCGACCCGCGCGTCTCACTCGTGACGCTGCCCGACGACCCGCACCGCACACTCTTCACGGCCGCGCGCACCTCGGCAGCGGGGCGACCCGCGATCACGGCCGTGCGCGAGGTGCTCGCACGGTCGATCGAGACGGCGCCGGGATACGCTGAGCGCGGCCGCACCGAAGGAGGGCATCCGTGACCGAGCGCCGCGACGTCGTCATCATCGGCGGGGGCCACAACGGCCTGACCGCCGCCGCCTACCTGGCGCAGGCGGGCCTCGACGTGCAGGTGCTCGAGCGCCTCGACGTTCTGGGCGGTGCCGCGATCTCGGCCGAGGCCTTCGTCGGCGTGGATGCTCGACTGAGCCGGTACTCGTATCTCGTGAGCCTGCTGCCACAGCGCATCATCGACGACCTCGGGCTGCAGATCGCGCTCGCGCCGCGCCGCTACAGCTCGTACACGCCCGTGCCGGGTGGCGAGGGCGGGCTGCTGGTCGACAATCATGACCCCGCCGCGACGGCCGCGAGCTTCGCGAGCATCGGCGCAACGGACGATGCGGATGCGTGGCGCACGTTCTACGAGGGCACTGCTCGGCTGGCTCAAGCGCTGTTCCCGACCGTGACCGACCCGCTGCTGACGCGCGACGAGGCGCGGGCAGCGGTCGGCGACGATGCCCTCTGGCAGTCGCTCATCGAGCAGCCCGTCGGCCGCACGATCGCCGATACCTTCAACAACGACCTCGTGCGCGGCGTCGTCTACACCGACGCCCTCATCGGCACCTTCGCGCCGAACGACGACGAGTCGCTGCTCGCCAATCGGTGTTTTCTGTACCACGTCATCGGCGGGGGAACGGGTGACTGGAATGTTCCGGTCGGCGGCATGGGCGCCGTGTCGGGCGAGCTCGAACGAGCTGCGCGGCTCGCGGGCGCGACCCTCACGACAAGCGCCGAGGTCACCTCGCTCACGCCCGACCGCGTTGTGCACTGGGTCGACGGCGCAGGAGTCGAGCACGCCACCGCCGCCGAGCACGTTCTCGTCAACTGCTCACCGCACGAGCTCGCGCGGCTGCTCGCCGCGGGCAGCGGTGCTGGAGCATCCGGCGGCATCTCCGAAGCGGGCCTCGCCGCACCGCCCGCTGAAGGCGCCCAGGTGAAGGTCAACCTGCTGCTGAGCCGACTGCCCCGATTGCAGGATGCTGCGCTCGACCCTGCAGCGGCTTTCGGTGGCACGTTCCACATCAACGAGACCTTCACGCAGCTGCAGGCCGCGCACGACGCGGCCGTCGCCGGCCGCGTGCCCGACCCGGTGCCCGCCGAGATCTACTGCCACTCGCTCACCGACCCGAGCATTCTCGGCCCCGAGCTGCGCGCGAGCGGCGCTCAGACGCTCACGGTCTTCGCGCTGCACACGCCCGACCGGCTCGTCACCGAAAGCACGAACGACGACATGCGCGCGACCCTGCAGCGCGCGGTGCTCGACTCGCTGAACTCGGTGCTCGCTGAGCCGGTCGAGAGTCTGCTGCTCACCGACGCGAACGGCCAGCCGTGCGTCGAGACGAAGACCACGCGCGACCTCGAGCACGCGCTGCGCCTGCCGGGCGGCAGCATCTTTCACGGCGACCTCGACTGGCCGTGGGTCGAGAACGGTGCCCCGCTCGACACCCCGGCTCAGCGCTGGGGCGTCGACACGGGCCTGCCGGGCGTGTTGCTGTGCGGCTCAGGCGCGCGCCGCGGCGGCGCCGTCAGCGGCATCGCCGGCCACAACGCCGCGATGGCCGTACTCGAGAGCCGCTAGCAGCGCGCTCTCGCTTCAGCGCTCACTCGCGAACGCGAACCAGTCGGGTGACGACGAGCCCGAGCGCAACTGCCATGCCGCCCAGCGCCAGCAAGGGCAGCACGGGAGCAGCACCGGTGGCGGCCAGGTCGTTCTCAGCGCCGTCACCGCCCAGATCGGGAGCCGGCCCTGAGGGGCTCGGAGACGGAGTGATCGAGGGTGAGGCGCTGGGTAAGGGGTTGACGTCGTCGGCAGGCTCGACCTCGATGTCGAGCTCGAGCGTGCGCGGCTGGCCGTCTCCCGAGCCGGTCACGGTGATCGTCGCCGAGAACGTACCGAACTCTTCGGGTTCTCCGCTCACGACGCCGGTTGACGGGTCGAGCACCAGACCTTGCGGCAGCGCCCCGTCGGTGATCGAGGCCGACATGCCATCGACGTCGATCACCACGGTGCTGAACGAGAACGGCTCGCCTTCGACCCCCTGCAGGGGAGCGACGGGCTCGGCCATGACGACGAGATCGAAAACGAGCAAGACATCACCCGTCAAGAGCACCACCAGCAGGGTCGCTCCATCATCCGAGACGGCGACACGGTAGGGGCCGGCGGCGTCGATGGGATCAAGGTAGCTCGCGGTCGAGCGATCGAGCACGAGTACATCTCCGCCGAAGTCGGCAACATAAAGAAGAGGCACAACCGGGTTGGCGGCCACCGAGGTCAACTGGCCCGAAGCCAGGAGCACCGTTTCGGTCACGGCGCCATCAGACAATCGCCACTGGGTGAGATCGCCTGTGATTCCGTGGGCGGTCCACGCATGCACGCCGTCGGGATCGAGGGTGAACGCACTGTTGTCATCGATGCCGGTCGCCACGATCTCGGTCGCCCCCGTCGCGAGGGCGATGCGCACGCGCTCCGCTGAACCTTCGGCCCCCGCCCACGCCGTGGCATCGTCGATGACGATCACGGGGCTGGGGTTGTCGACGCCCGAATCGACGTATCGCTCGACCGTGCCGACGTCGAGGTCGAGGATGGCGATCTCGTCGGTCGCGCGATTCGCGAGCACCGCACGGTCTCCCGACGGTGTGACGTCGACCTGATCGGGGGCCCACAGCAGATCGATGGTCGCGATTGACGCGGGGTCGGTCGAGAGGTCGATGTCATACACCTCGCTGCCCGTGAAGCTGGCCACGAGGTACCGGTCGGCCTCGGGATGCGCGACGAGATCGGTCGCCCGGTTCGGCAGTGCGACCGTGCGATCGACGACACGTGTCGCAAGATCGACGACATCGAGTCTCTGGCCGTCGCTCGAGGCGACGACGGCATACTGGCCGTCTTGAGACACGACCACGCCGACGGGAGAATCACCGACGTCGATGGTCGAACTGGGGGCGGCGAGCGCGATCGAGACCGGCACGACGACGAGGGCGGCGACGCCCGCTGCCACCCCCGCCGTGAGTGCCTTGCGGCGAACAGACATCATCGATCGAGCCTCTCGGGGAATGTCGGGCAGAGGAGGGGTCTCGCGCAGCGCACCGGAGCGAAACGAGAGAAGATGTCATTCCATAGTTGCAGAAGCCCGACAACTTGGCCACCGTCAACGGTCGAGTGCGACCGTGACGACGAGCGTGAGCGCCACCACGCTGCTGGCGAGCAGCACGGCGAGCGTGCGCAGCATGAGCGGCCACGGGTCGCGACGGTCGGCCGTCGATCGCCTCACGCGCGGAGTCGTCGCCCCGACGACGAGGGCGACCATGGCGAGACTGGCGGCGACGATGCCGACGAGGGGCTCGCCGAGCTGCAGCGCCGTCGCGGCAGCCACGAGGGCGACGAGAGCCGAGTGAGCCGCCGTGCGCTGCCACGACAGGCTCGTGCGGTCGACCGGCGCGCGCTGAGCATCCACGAGGTGATCAGCGCGCGAGCTCGATCGCCTGGAAGGCCGCGAAGCCTGCCAGGAACAGTCCGACCGCGACGACTCCGGCCACGAGCCACGGCAAGGCAGAGGGATGCGGCAAGGGCTCGCGAAGCCGCAGTGCGCGCTCGGTGCGACGCCACGAGACGAGCGCCCAGATGCCGAGGGCAGTGCCACCGAGGCTCGCAAGCCCGGCGATCGCGATGATCACGAGAGGCAGGTCGCCGAAACTCGCGAGGGTCGCGAGGGCGACTCCGCCAGCGACGAGCGCCATGCCCGTGCGAATCCACGACAGGGCAGTGCGCTCGTTCGCCAGCGAAGCCTGCACCTCGGGCTCGTCTCCCACTGAATAGACAGAGCGGGGGCGGCGATCGTCGTCAGTCATGATCGCACGGTAGCGCTGCCCGGCGACTCGCAACTACCCCTTGACGGCAGCTACGCCCACTCACTCGGCGCGGGCTCGCGACGCGAGGGCAGGGCGGCGGCGCCGCTCCAGTCGGCGAGCCATTCCGGCAAGGGGTGGTTCTGCGGGTCGAGTCCGAACAGCTCGGCGAGCTCGGGGATGGGCACGATGCCGCCCGATTTCTTGAGAAAGCGGGCCTTGATGACAGCGCGCGCGCAGATCTCGCCGTCGCGCACGAAGCGCTGCTCGACATAGCCAGCAATGTCGTCGATGCCGACCATGCGGCTCTCGAGCTCGTAGGTTTGCCACAGTTCGAGTGAGCGGCGGTAGGTGATCGTCGAACTCACGATGACCGGGTAGTAGCCGCGCCGGGTCAGCTCGCTCCAGACGCCCGAGCGCACCATGAGGTCGATGCGGCCGAGATCCATGAGCGAGAGGTAGACGCCGTTGTTCATGTGCCGCTGCAGGTCGAGGTCGTTCGGCAGCACGCGAAAGCGCACCGTGCCGACGTCGGTCGGGGCAAGCGCGGCAGCGCGGCGAGCACGCCAGAGCACCCACCAGAACCGGAAGACTTTGTTCACGGCGCCACGATAGGCGCTCAGCGGTTGCGGTGGTCTTCGATCGTGGCCTTCGCACCGAAGCGGGGTGCCTCGACACCCAGCGACGTGACGAGTCGCACAACCCGCTGCCGATGGCCGCCCCACGGGGCCAACAGGTCGAGCATTCCTGCGTCGTCGGCGCGGTCGCCCGTGAACCACGTGCCGATCACGTGCGGCAGGTGCGCATCGCCAACGCTCACCAGGTCGGGGTGGCCGTGCGAGCGCTGCAGCACTTCGGCGACCGTCCACTCGCCGACGCCGGGTATCGATCGCAATGCAGCCTCGAGCGCCGCCGGCTCGCGCTCGCTCAACCGGTCGAGCGACGAGGCGACCGCCGCGACGCGTCGAACGGTCGCCATGCGCTGCGGGCCCACCCCCGCCCGGTGCCAGTCATGATCGGGGATGCTGCGCCATCCCACCCCGTCGGGCATGACCGTGAGCCCCTCGGGCGCGGGGCCGGGCGCCCGCTCGCCGTGCTGCCGCACGAGCGTGCGCCACGCGCGTCGCGCCTCGACGCCCGTCACCTTCTGCTCGAGCACCGCGGCAACGGCCGCCTCGAGCACGACGCCCGTGCTCGTCAGTCGAAGCCCGCGGGTACGACGCCGCACACGGGCGAGCGCGCTCGACGCCGGGTCGTCGCGCTCGGCGAGCAGCTCGTCGAGCGCGCGCCAGTCGTCGTGCTCGCCGATGAGGTGCGGCGCTCGAGCCACGCTCCATGCGGCGCCCGCACCCCAGGCCTGGGCCCGCACCAGCGGACCGTCGACGATCAGCCGCAGGGTCGCAGCGCCCTCGGGCGTGCGCTGCGCGCGCCAGACGTCGCGCCAGGCTCCCGGCCCCTCGACGGCGTGCAGGGTGGGGTCGCCGCGTCCGCGCCGGATGACGCCGAGTGTGGCGGCGAGATCGCGCGGCTCTGACGGCTCGAACTCGAGCTCAGCATCCGCAGTCGCGACGATCACGCGACCAGGCTAGGTCAGCCCGCTGTCACTACGGGCAGGAATAGGTGAGGCCGTCGACCTCCCAGACTCCCGGGCCCAGGTCGCGGCAGGCCTCGGTCAGGAAGCCCCAGAACGCGACGCCACCCGCCACGCTGAGACCGACGACGACGAGCGTGAGTGCCATCAGCACGAAGCCCACGATGACCCCGGCGAGCGCGAACCCGTTGCCCTGGCCGACGCGCTTCGACTGGGCAAGGGCAACGAAGCCGAGAATGATGCCGATCACGTGCAGCCCGATGATCGACAGCACGAGCGAGATGATGCCCATCGTGCGGCCCGGCACGGGCTCGACGGGCAGAGCGTACGACGACGGGGGTGGGGCGTCGGTCATGTCGACTCCTTACTCAGTGGGTGCGAGGCGCACGACAACCGACTCGTTGGCGCGCCGGCCGCGCAGCTTTCCCATGGCGCGAATCGCCGCGTACTGCACACCGTACTTCTCGCTCAAGGCCGCGTCGAGACGTTCACGCGACTCGGCGTCGTCGTGCACGCTCGCGTTCGCCTCGACGATCGGTGCCGCACGGTCGGGAGTGCCCGCTCGGTCGCATGCCTGCAGCGTCACTCGGGGCGTGTGCCGCATGCGCTTGACCTTGCCCGACTCGGCTCCGGTGGTCACCACGAGGGCATCGCCGTCGCGCGCGACCCACACCGGCGTGGGCACCGCGACGCCCGACCGCCGCGTCGTCGTCAGCAGCACGTACTGCTCGTCGGCGAGGGCGAGCAGGGCGGTCGAGTCGGCCATGCGTCCTCCGTCAGGGCGTGCGGTGCGGGTGCCCTCACGGTAGTGCGCATCGCCGCGGATGCGCCGAGAACTGCGCGGGCGCACCTCGCTTTCGCGCGTCGCGCCCCGAGCGGCCATGATGGAACCATGCGCATCGGAATGCTCACCTCCGGCGGCGACGCCCCCGGCCTCAACGCGGTCATCCGCGCCGCCGTGCTCACCGGCACGACGGTGCACGGCCACGACTTCGTCGGCTTCAAAGACGGCTGGAAAGGCGTGGTCGAGAACCACACCCTGCCGCTTGGCCGGCACGAGGTGAAGGGCATCTCGAAGCAGGGCGGCACGATTCTCGGCACGAGCCGCACCAACCCCTTCGAGGGCATCGGCGGCGTCGACCGCGTCAACGAGGTCTTCGCCGCGAACGAACTCGACGCCCTCATCGCCATCGGGGGCGAGGGCACGCTCGCGGCCGCAAAGCGCCTCACCGACGAGGGCGTGCGCATCGTCGGCGTTCCCAAGACGGTCGACAACGATCTCGACGCCACCGACTACACCTTCGGCTTCGACACTGCGGTGCAGATCGCCACCGAGGCGATGGACCGCCTGCGCACCACGGGCGACGCCCACAACCGCTGCATGGTCGCCGAAGTCATGGGCCGGCACGTCGGCTGGATCGCCCTGCACTCGGGCATGGCCGCGGGAGCCCACGCCATTCTCATCCCTGAGCAGAACACCAGCATGGAGCAGCTCTGCAGCTGGGTCATGCGCGCCCACGACCGCGGTCGCGCACCGCTCGTCGTCGTCGCCGAGGGCTTCACACTCGACGGAGCCGACGAGCCGCACTCCGAGCGCGGCCTCGACGCGTTCGGCCGACCTCGACTGGGGGGCATCGGTGAGCTCATCGCCCCGATGATCGAGCAGCGCACGGGCATCGAGACGCGGGCGACCACCCTCGGCCACATTCAGCGCGGCGGCACCCCCAGCGCGTTTGACCGCGTGCTCGCCACGCGGCTCGGCATGGCGTCGATCGGTCTCGTCAATGATCAGGCATGGGGCTCGATGGTCGCACTGCGCGGCACCGACATCGTGCCCGTCGGGTTCGAGGCGGCTCTCGGCAAGCTCAAGACCGTGCCGCAAGAGCGCTACGACGAAGCGGCACTGCTCTTCGGCTGAACCCTCGCCGTGCGCGGCAGGGCGGCCTAGGCTGGCTCGCATGACTCTCGGCTGGCAGATCACTCGCAGCGCCGCTGAGGGTGGTGACGCGACGGTCGCTCTCGTCGACCTCGACGATGACGCGCTGCAACCACCCGCCGACCAGCGAGGCGACGTGACGGTCGATGTCACCTGGTCGAGCCTGAACTACAAAGACGCGCTCGCTTTCGCCGGCAACCCGGGGGTCGCGCGCATCTCGCCCCTCGTGCCCGGAATTGACGTCGTCGGCGCGGTCGCCGCGTCGACTCATCCCGCGTGGGCGGTCGGCGACCGCGTGCTGCTGAACGGCGCGGGAGCCGGTGAGACGCGGCACGGCGGCCTCGCGAGCCGTGCCATTCTCGACGGCGGCACTCTCGTCGCCACCCCGTCTGCTGTCACGGATGCCCACGCCGCCGGCATCGGAACCGCGGGCTTCACGGCCATGCTTGCGGTGCTCGCCCTCGAGCGGCACGGCATCATTCAGGGCGACGTGCTCGTGACGGGCGCCAGTGGCGGACTCGGCGGCTTTGCCGTCGCCCTGCTCGCGCGCGCGGGCTTCACGGTCACCGCCTCGACGGGGCGAGCCGAGAGCGCCGCAGACCTGCGCGAGCTCGGTGCCACCTCGGTCGTCGACCGCGACGAGCTCGACCGCGAGTCGCGCCCGCTCGAGTCACAGCGGTTCGACGCGGTGATCGACTCCGTCGGCGGCCGCTCGCTCGCGACGGCACTGTCTCAGCTGCGGCAGGGCGGCGCGGCCGTCGCCTGCGGCAACGCGGCCTCAGCCTCGCTCGAGACGACGGTCATGCCGTTCATCTTGCGCGGCGTTGCCCTGCTCGGTGTCAACTCGACCGTCACGGGGCTGCCACTGCGCGAGCAGGCCTGGGCGCGGCTGGCGACCGAGCTCGATGCCGACGTCGTCGACCGCATCGCCCGACCCATTCCCCTCTCCGAGGCGCAATCGGCGGCGACCGATCTGCTGGCGGGCCGGGTGCGAGGGCGCCTTTCGGTATCGATCGGAGATCTCGCATGACCGCTCTGCTCATCACCGGCCTCGTGTTCGCCGCCATGGCTGCTGTGCTGCACCTCGCGTTCTTCGTGCTCGAGAGCGTGCTCTTCCGCCTGCCCCTCGGGCGACGCATCTTCGGCGTGCGCCCCGAGAACGACTCGGCGCCGCTGCGGCTCTTCGCGGTCAACCAGGGGGTCTACAACCTGGGGCTCGCGCTCGTGGTGCTCGTGGGCATCATCCTCGTGCTGGCGCGCGACTCGTGGGGAATCGGTCTCGTCGTCGTCATCACCGGATGCTCGCTCATGGTGCTCGCCGGCATCGCCCTGGCCGTCACTGCGCCGAGACGCATGCTGCCGATCGCTCTGGCGCAGGGTGGCGTGCCGCTTCTCGCGATCACCGCCCTCGTCATCAACGGCTAGGGCACGACCGGGGGGCAGTTGTCGTCGGGGTCCATCGCATACTCGGCGAGCGCCCTCACGAGCGCCTGACTCGAGCGCTCTTCTGCAATGCGGTGCACGGTGAGCCCGGCAGCGCGGGCGTCGAACGCCGTGCGAGGGCCGATGCAGACCACGGCGGTGCAGTCGGGCAGCGGCGCGAATTGCTCGGCCACCTGTCGGGCGACACTGCCCGAGCTGATGATGAGGCCGGTGATGCGGCCCGCGGCGACGTCGCGCACGACCTCCGCGGGAGCCTCGACGCCCACCGTGCGGTAGGCCGTGACGAACCGGGCGTCGACGCCCCGCTCGAGCAAGCCGCTCACGAGCGTCGGCTCCGCGATCTGCGACTGCGGCACGAGCACACGTCCGCGCACGTCAGCGGCGGGCCACTCTTTAACGAGTCCGCGTGCCGAGTGATCGCTCGGCACGAAGTCGACCGGGTAGCCGGCCAGTTGCAGAGCGTGCGCGGTCGTCTCGCCGACGGCGGCGACGCGCGTCGATTCGGGGATGCTCACGCCGTGCCCCACGAGCACATCGACGGTCGTCGCGCTGGTGACGACGAGCCACTCGACTTCGCCGCGCTGCAGAGCCGCGAGTTCGTCGGCGAGGCGATCGGGGTCGTCGCTACCCGCGAAGTTGATAAGTGGGGCAATCACCGGAGTCGCGCCGAGTGCCCGCAACTGCGCGGCGATGCCGTCGCCCCACTTGCCGCCGCGGGGCACGAGCACGCGCCAGCCGAGCAGCGGCTTGATCACCGGCAACGCGCCGGTGGGCGTGCGCTCGATGGTCACTTCAGGCAGAAAAGTCATCACTCCATGATGACTCTCCCGGCACGAGAGTCATAATCGAGCGCAGCGCCCGACGGGCTCAGTCGTCGCTGAAAATCGCCCAGGCGACGAGGCCCACGACGGCGACGGCCGCCGCGGTCGCGCCGATGATCCACGGCACGGGGTTCGACTCATACGAGCTTTTCACGCGGTGGGTGAGCTCGCTCGCCTGCTTCTTGACGTCGAGGCGCTCGTCAATGGCGTCGAGGGTCTGCTCGAGCTTGGCACGGGCGCTCTCAACGGTGTTCGACACGGTGTCGCTCATGATGTCTCTCGCTTTCTGATGCCACGCACGACGCGCACATCTTCTTTCACGCTCTCGATGGTCTCGGTGGGGGTCGGCGGCACGCCGTGCTTCAACTGGGCGACGCCGATCGCGGCGGCGATGCCCGCGAGCAGCAACAGGGCCCCGCCCACGATCAGCGCGGCCGCCCACGCCGGAACCACGAGCGCCAGGGCCAGTACCCCCGAAGCCGTCAGCACGAGCACCGCGAAGAAAGCAAAGGCGCCCGCCGTGACGAGAAAGCCCGCGCCGATGCCCGCGGCCTTGAGCTTGCCGACGATCTCGGCCTTGAGCGACTCGATCTCTGCTTCGATGAGCTCGCGAATCAGGCCGGGAATGTCGGTGATCAGCCTGAACAATCCGCGCCGTTCGCGCGGCGAACCCTCTGGGTTGGTCATCGTGATCGCGCCCTGCACGTCACGACGACGAGCCGGAGCTCGCCGCCTTCGACCGCGTTGCGGGCTTCTTCGCCGTGGATGCCGACGACGTACTGGTCTTCGTCGCCGTCTTCGCGGCCGGCTTCTTCGACGAGGCACCGGTGACCTGGTTCACGATCTTCTTCGCACCGTCTGAGACGAACTCCGCGACCTCGGGAGCCTTCTCCTTGACGAAGTCTTCAACCTGGTCGACGCGGCGCTTGACGCGCGGGCTGTTCCAGAACGAGTCGGCGGCACGCTTGATTTCTTCGTAGCGTTCGCGGCCAGCACGGGTGCCGAGCACGTAGCCGACGGCCAGGCCGGCGGCGAACAAAATCTTGCCTCGCATGTCGATCTCCTCTTGAGTCACGCCACCCGACCGGTTCGGCGAGATCGCGGTGGCGCCCCCAGCGTACTGCGAACCCCCCTGCACCTCACCAGCGATACGGAGGGGATTCCCAGGCCGGAACGTAACGTCTACACTTCCGCGGCAGCGTCGGTGGCCGTCGCGGTCGGCGCCTCGGGGGCGAGCGGCGCGACCGCGTCGATCGTTGTGCGGATCACGTGGGCGATGCCCGGCCCCACGGTGTGTTCGCCGACGAGCGCGATGACTGTCGACGGATGCTCGCTCGCGGCACGCTCGCTCGGGAATGCTCCCCCGGCCCAGGTCGAGAGGTGCGCGCCGAGCACGACCTCGTTGAGCTCAGGCTCACCCCACAGCTCGCCGACAGCGCGCACGGCACCCTCGAGCGTCATCGCGTTCGACCCTTCGACCCGCACAACGGTAGACGTCCGGTCGTCGCCAGTGACCCCGGGCCAGAGAGCAGATAGGTCGACTGCCCGGCGCACGCCGTCGCGCCTGCCTCGTTCGGCGAGCACTCCCGCGTCTCGCGCACCCACCGGCACCTTCTCCGAGTCGAGAACGAGCGTCACGACCGCACGTTCAGGCACCGCGGCGACGCCGAGTGGGGCCGCGAGCACGAAGGCTCCCTCGAGAACCTCTCCGTTGACGACGGCACCCTCGTCTGTCAACTCGTCGACGCGGGTGCCGAACTCAATCGCGACACCAAACCGTTCTAGCTCGGCGCGCAGAGCGTCGATCAGCCTCGATGGCCCGCCTTCGAGCGTCGCGAGCTCGGCGTTCTCGGGCTGGTCGAGACGCAGGCTCGTCACGGCACGCGTGAGCGAGTTCTGCTGCAGCATGCGGTGCCGCAGCCCGGGCACCTCGGTGACCAGAATCGACGCGGCGTCTCGGCCAGTTTGCGCCTCGACCACCGGGGCAACGAGGCGTTCGACGATGTCGTCACCCATTCGGATGCGCACCAGCTCATCGAGCGTGGTCGCGTTCGCCCCGCGGGGTCCGGGCAGCAGCGCGTCGAGCATCCCGCGCCAGGCCGCACGGCGCCCGATGATCGCGACGGTATCGGCGGCCAAGGGAGCTGCGGGTACTCCCCACCAGTGCACAGCAGGAAGCGGATGCACGCCGGCGTGCGTAGAGAGCCACCAGCGCCGAGGAAGAGACGTCGTCACCGCCGGAGCGTGGTCGACGCGCCCCAGCAGCGACGACACCGCGTCGTCGGCTGCGTCGAGCTGCAGTGCGCCCACATCGATGCGGTGCCCGGCGATCTCTGCATGCGCGAGCTGGCCGCCGGCCTCGGCAGACGCCTCGAGCACGCGCACCGTGTGACCCTGCAGCACGAGCTCGCGTGCGGCAACAAGACCGGCGAGGCCGGCGCCGATGACGGTGATCTCGCTCACGACGTCACGACACTGCTCTCGGTCTCGGCATGCCGGTCATGCCGAGACCCGATCGAGCAGCGCGAGGAGCGCGAGGCCGTACGCCTCCGGGGCCGAGACGCTCGAGAAGACCTGCCTGTCTCCGTCGAGGTCGAGAGTGACGGCGTAGCCGTCGTCGGTGCGCTCGAGAGTGCGGAACGCGACACGCAGCAGGTCGCGCAACTGGTCTTCGCGCGGCAGCCAGAGAGCGTCATTGACGTCGACCGAGTCGAGCGCCCATTCGGTCGTGCCGTTGAAGCCGAGCACGGTGCCGGTCGAGTACTCGTGCGCTTCGACCGTGAGCTCGCTGACGGTGAAGACCTCAGAGTCGAACTCGCTGCGGTCGATCTGGAATCGGTCACCAGACGCTGGCTTCCAGCGCAGCCCCGCGTCGCGCAACTGCCGAGCGAGCCCAGTGCTGATCATGGCGCCATCGTGCCACGTCGAACCGGGCGCCCGCTCAGAGAACGGGGCCCGGCTCGACGACGCGCTGCGGTCAGGCCTGCTGAAAACGGCGGCCGATGACGACACCGAAGCCGGCGAGCGTAATGAGCACGGCCGCCAGGCCGATGCCGACCAGAGCGTTGGATGCACCCGTCTCGGCGAGCGACGACAGGTCGCACGCCTCGTCAGCCGCGGCGAACTCGTACTCCCACCGGGTCTCTGCTTCGAGAGGGAAGCCGTAGCCCTGCAGAGGAGTCGCCTCGACGACGACCTCGCCGGCGGGCATGGCCCACTTGCCGGCAGCCGTCTGCTCTCCGTCGACCCACCACTGAACACCCTCTGTGCTCGGCAGCACGACCCAGTTAGTGGCGTCGAGGCACGTGGCGGGAGTGAACGTGACGCTCCCCTCGGTCAGCGGCAGGGTGGGCAGGCAGTCGTCGTCGTACACCGCGAAGGTGCGCTCGAACGGTGCCGGGTCGGGAGAGATCGTGTAGCGGTCGCTCTCGGGCGAGGGCTCGACGCGAACGCTGTCGCCCTGCTCGACGTCGTAGGTGCGCGTGAGCTCACCGTCTGCCCACTCGACGACGAAGGGGGTCTCGTCGTTGATGAAGACCGTGTAGGCGATGCCCTCGACCCGATAGATCGTGAAGCTGCCGCCGAAGAGGCACGAGTCTGTGTAGGTCACCGGGTCGGTCAACTCGACGGTCGTGACGCACTCGCTGCTGCGGTCGGGCCCGAGCAGCTGCCCGGTGAACGTCAGCACCGTGCCGCCATCAGACACTGTGCGCCCGGGGGTGGGGGTCTCGAACTCGACGAAGCGAGCATCCGGGTCGATCGTGACGAACACGACCTCGTACGAGCCGTCAGTGAACTCTTCGTAGCTCTGCAGTTCGGCGAGAGTGTCGTCGGCCACGATGAGCTTCGACGGGTCGAGGCGCTGACCCAGGTCGCACGTCGGGTCGATGAACCCGATCGATGCGTTGGTGAACGTCTCTTGACCCAGCTCGCACAGCTCGTCGTCGGTGAAGACGAACGGCCATGAAGTCACGGCTCCGTCGGCGAAGGCGTAGGGGCCGCCTTCGGCATCAGGATCGATCTCGACGGTCACGGTGTAATTGCCGGCCTCGAGCACCTCGATGGGCGTCAGGCTGCCCGGCGTCTCGACGCCATTCACGAACCACACCACACCCTCGACGGGGGGCAGCAGAATCGATGCGCCGCCCCTCTCGCAGGTGCTCTTCTGCGCCACCGGCTCGACCGTGATCGGCTCGGCGGTGCAGTCGGTGGTCGCCGGCGGGTAGGCGATGGCGATCTGCATCTCGGGGTTGACCTCGAGGGTCACCTCGGTGAGCGTGCGCGTCCAGGCGAAGTTCTCGTCGTAGGCCGTCTCGTACCAGTTGCCGTCGACGTCTTGCGCCCAGCCCGGCCAGCCCGTGGGTTCGCCGGTAATCGGGTCGACGCTCGCACCGGGCCACAGGATGCGGCCCGTGAGGGGCTCGCCCACCGTCACCTCGCCGAGCTCGATCACGTGGTTCTTCGTCTCGTCGCCGGGGTAGGCGAAGATCAGGCGCGCGGTCGTGCTGGTGAGCTGACCGTCGGGGTCGTTGACGACCACCGAGTAGTTGATCCACGGGGTGTCGTTGTCGCACTCCGAGGCCGTGAAGGTCTCACCGTCGAACGTCGGGGGCAAGCACAACTCGGGCTCGGTGAACTCGAGCGTGAAATCGCGCGTCTGCGACAGCGTGCCGCCGTTGTAGAGCACGTAGCCGCTCGCGGCCGTGGCGCGCAGCACGATCGCGCTCTCGTCGGTCACGGTGTAGGTGCCGGGCGCCACCGGTGTGCCCGCGATCGACCAGGTCACACCGAGCACCGTCGGCACGGTGTAGCTGCCGTCAGTCGTGCACTCGATGTCGACGACAGGCTGCACGGTGAGAGAGCAGACCTTGTCGCGGCCACTGGCCTTGACGGTCGAGTCAGCCACGATTGTGGTGCCGTCGCCCCAGTGCAGGGTCACGGTGTACGACGTCGCGGGGTTCGTACGGTCGACATCGAGGTCGAAGAACGAGTCTCCGACAGGCGCGACGCCAGAACCGTTGAGCGACGGGTTGCCGGCGACAACGTAGGTGTACGGCACGCTCACGTCAGAGAGGTTCTTGACGCGGAAGGTGTACGTGGGGTCGGGCGCGCACTCTTCCATGTAGGTCAAGCGCAGGTCGACCTCGACCGGGCACGGCGTGTACTCGCCCAGGTCGAACTCCCACTGACGCTCGGTGCCCGGCGCGAAGATATAGCCGTTGAGCGGGGTCGCCACTACCGTGAACACACCCTCGGTGGCGTCGTCGATCGCGACGCTGTCGAGTCCCGCGACCGAGCCGTTCTCGTCGGCAACGCCGCGGTAGACCGTGTAGCCCACGTAGGGGTTGGCCACGTCAGAGACATCGATCGAGCCGTAGGTGCCGCACTCGACGATGGGGTTCGCCGTCGGTGCGATCGGGTTCGCGACATTACAGCCGGGCTGCGTGTTCAGGTAGGTCGGGGTCGGACCGGTGAAACCCATGCCGTGCAAGAAGCGCTCGGTGAAGGGATTGCTCGGGCCGAAGAGCTCGGGGCCGACGTAAGGCATGCCCGTGAACGAGGCGTAGACGTCCCCCTGGCCACACTCGACCGGAGCGTGGAAGAAGTAGGTGCCGACGGAGCCGATGTAGCCCTCGGGGTCGTCACCGGCCGGGTCGGTCGATCGCAGCGTCTGCGGCCAGATGCTCGTTGACGAGCTGTAGTTCCACGCTGCCGCGACGACCCAGAAGTCGTTGCAGAGCTCGTCGCTGTAGCCGTCACGCGCTGCCACCGTGATGAGGCCGGAGTTCGCGGGGTTGCCGCTCGTCGCCGTCGACAGGTTGTAGTACGTGTACGACACGGCGCTGGCGGGCAGGCAGGGAAGCACGCAGTCGTCGGGCTCGGTGAACACGAAGGTGAACTCGTCAGTGGCACCGGGCTCGAGCCCGAACTCGGGCGCATCGGCCTCGGCTCGCACGACGATCGTCTGCGCGGTCGTGACCGTGTAGGTGCCCGGCTGAATCTCGTCGTTGCCGATGAACCAGCGCACGCCGTCGACGTCGTCGAGCGTGTACGAGCCGGTGGTGTCGCACTCGAGGTCGACCATGCGCGCGGTCGGGGTCACGAGATTCTCTGTCGGCAGATCGCCGCAGATGAGGAACGCGCCCGAGCTGCGATCTTGGTTGAAGTAGGTGCTGTTGAACTGCACCCACTCGACCGTCCACTGTCCGGTGAGGTACGTCGAGTACGAGAACGCGAAGACGCCGGAATCTCGCTCGGCGTTCGAGAGCGGCAGCGTGTACGGACCGCCCGGGGCGTTCACGCGCACGACCAAGCCCGACTCGCTGGCCGGGTCTTGACTCTGGCGGATGTCGATCTGGGCGTTGATCTGGAACTTCGAGCCACCCTGCACGATGTCCATGTTGATGTGGTCACCGTTGGTGAGAGCTCGGCCCTGGAAGTTGGTGGCCGTGACGCAGTCGAGGTCATTGCCCGGCGTCGAGGCGTTGATGCGGAACCCGAGGTGCGAAAGGCCCGCATACGTGTGGGTGTAGCTCGTGCCCTCGGTCTCGCTCGTGTCGACGATTGAGAGGACGGTGCCGCCCTTCACGCAGACGTCGACGTCCCAACCGTCGACGATCGACCACGTCACCGTTCGCTCTGAGGCGTCCCAGCTGATCGTTCCCCAGGCCGCCGTAAACGAGCCGTCGTTGCTGTTGAGATTGTCGAGGGCCGCCGGCTTCTGAAAACCGATGCTCGAAGCGCTGCAGACCAGGCCGCCCTGATCGTAGGTCGTGACACCACCGGCGTCGACGATCGGTGTCGGCAGACCGCTGCTGGGTGGCGTCGCGAAGGCGGGAGCCGCACCGCCCGCGGCCATGCCGAGGGCGAGGATGGCGGCGGTCGAGCCCGCGAGAAGACGACGACGGAGGGTACTGCGGCGCTCGTGACGGCGCTGCTCTTTGCGCAACATAAAGGGGTTCCTCGGGTAGGGAGCCCGTGCTCACTTGGGGGGAGAGTGCAGGTGTTCGGGTATTCGGGTTGTGGTGCGTGCGCCGTCGTGGGTGCGACGCGCACAGGCAGTGGTGGTGCAAAGTCCAACAATATTCGGTTTTCGAACCTGATCGCTATATAGAACGGTCTGTCTGCCCGCAGAAGGGGGTGATCGCGCGCGCGCGAGCGGGCGAGCACGCCCCTCGACGAGGATGCGCCGGGCCGTGTTCGGGTCGGCCCGGCGCATCTGCGCTCGTCGAGGTTCGGGTTAGATCTCGACGCTCCGGCGACGGACGACGAAGCCCATTCCAGCGATCATCATCAGGACCGCTGCAGCGCCGATCCACGCGGTGGCGGAGTTGGTGCCCGTGTAGGCGAGGCTCGAGAGGCAGTCTTCCTCAGACATGCCGTCGGCGGTCCACACGGTCTGCTGCTCTGGGTCACTCCAGGTCCAACCGCCCGGGTTCTGCTGAGTCGGTTCCTCAAGGCTGGCCGTGAGCATCACGGCAGAACCCCACGGCAGCTGGTGGCTCGTCTCTCCGGCCACGATCTGACCGTTGAGCGTCCAGATCACTCCACCCTCATTGGTGAGCGTGACGACGGGGCCGTTGCCCTCGCAGTCACCGGGAGTGATCTCGGCAGCCGCGACCGTCGCCGGGAAGGTGCCGGGGCAGAACGCAGCGCCGATGAACGAGTGGCTCCAGGGCTCATAGCCCTCGTTCAGCTCAAAGCCGTCGGCGGGCGTCGCCGTGACGACGACCATGTCAAGAGGATTGACCGCGATCGTCACTGTGTCTGCTCCGTTGAAGACGACCGCCATCGGGGCGCCGCCATTCACCGTGTACGTGTACGACGCATTCTCGACATCGGTCACGGTGAAGGTGGCGACGCGCAACGCGTTCGGCCCCGCGCCTTCGCAGTAGTCCTCGTAGGTCACGATCGGCACCACGACGGAACCGAGTTCGCAGTCATCCGGCTCGGTGAACGTGAACGTCCACGTGATCGCACCTGTCACCGGATCGACGACACCGAGGCCGCTCTCGTCATTCAGACCGTACTCGTCTGCGAACTCATCGAGCACGTCGACCGTCACGGTGATGACTCCCGCCTCAGTGACCGGCACGGTACCCGGCAAAACCGGGTCCCCGGCCATCGAGGTGCTCCACAGAAGCTTGCTGCCGTTCTCCTCGGCGAGGCCGAGGCCGACGGTGAACGAGCCGCTGGGCCGCTCGCACGTGAAGCCGATCGACGAGGCCGTTACGTTGATGGTCGGCAGCGTCGGCGGCTCACAGTCTGGAACCTCGAGGTACGTCTCAAGGTTGTCGTGTCGAGCGTCGTAGATCGGCGGCCACCCGATGTTGTCATTCGGGTAGGTGATCGACGCTGGCCAGGTGAAGCCACCGGTGTGCGAGACCTTGTCTTGCTGAACTGCCCAACCTTCTCCGCACACGTTCTCGGGGAGGACGCTGGGGAACTCCGTGAACCAATCGACGCCAAGCTGCGAGTCGATGAACGTCTGAGGCCCTGAGTTGGGCCACGAGGCGGGGGCATCGGGGTTCAGCTTCTTGTAGAGGTATAGGCCAACCTCGTAGATGACGGGCGGTGGGGGCGTCGACGGCTTCACGCAGTCATTCGCCAGAATCTCGGCACCCGTGAATCCGTCAAAGTCGGTCGTGAGGTTCTTGCCCGGGTATGACAAGTACTCCCAGGTCGCATCGTTGCCGTTGCCGACCTTGTGCCAGTACGAGAAGGCCTGAATGATGTCGGCATCATGTTCCTGGTCGTGGCCCGACTGGTTCGTCGCGGCGGCGTCGTCGTCGATCGACAGCAGGTTCCAGCCCTCCGCCGCGGTGTCGGGAGGAGTCGCGTGGCACACGGCGACTTTCGTCGCACCGCCATCGGGGTGCGGCGCTGGGCCACCGCCTCCGCCTCCGCCAACCTCGTCGCCCAGGCCGGGGGGCACGACCGCGGGAGTGACAGTCGACTCAGTCGGCTCGTCGCGCACCGGCTCGACGACAGTCTCGGTGCCGACGTTCTCGTCGACCGCAGAAACCAGGTCGTCGGTCTCGGCGAAAGCAGCGCTAGCGCCGCCGACGCTCATGCCGAGCATGAGAACAGCGGCGGTCGCCGCAGACATAATTCTGGAACGCAACATGGAGTGCTCCTGGGGGTAGGGAGCCCAAAGATCCACGCACAGTGCAAGCGGGGGAGGTTCGGGTATTCGGGTATTCGGGTGTGTTGCTCACGTGAGATTCGACTAAAAGCGGGTATGTCGAAAATCAACGCAACGGCACTGTAGTACTCCGCGCCGACACACACCAGGACAGACTGGTCGGTCTACCCCCGAAAGGGGAGAGTTGCGTTCAGTGGACGAACTCGAGCAGGTCGACGCCGAGCGCGCGCAGAGCATCCATCACCCGCAGTCGGCGGGGCAGATCGGTGTCGTCGAAGTGCACCGAGACCGCGTAGGCGACCCCGGCCCGGGGGCCGCGCAAGATGCCCGCCTCGCTGCGCACTCCCGCGTCGGTGCCCGTCTTGTTGACCATCCAGGTGTTGTGTTCGACGCCGCGATGCGAGAGCGGGTCGCGCCCGAAAGCGCTCGCGACCATCGAGAGGTCGGCGTTGAGCGAGAGCCAGCTGAGCACGCGCTGGCTCGTAGCGGGGTCAATGATGTGACCGTTGGCGAGTGCTTGGAACAGCCAGGCGAGTTCTGCCGTAGAGCCGACCGACAACTGCGGCGCATCATCGGGCCCGCGCACATCGCGCACGCGGTCGAGCAGCGCCGTGCGCACGAGGCCGAGCTTCTCGGTGCGCGAGCGCACCGCGTCGAGGCCGACGTGCCGCAGCAGCACGTTCGTCGCGAGGTTGTCGCTCGTCGCGCCGACAAGTGCCGCGAGGTCGGCGATCGGGAAGGCGGGGGCCTGCAGGTGCTGCCAGAGGCCGCTGTCGGCCACAGCATCCTGTGCCGATCTATCGGCGATCGCGTAGTCGCTCACCGTGTGATCGGTGAGCCGGGCGCTCACCTCGATGAGCAGCAAGATCTTGCCGATGCTCGCCGTCGGCAGCACGATGCGCTCGTCGACCGCGAAGACGCTTTCGCCCGAGTCGAGGTCGACGACCGCGACTGAGACGCGCGCGCCCTCGTAGGCCACGGCACCGAGCACGCGGTACGCGGGCCTGAAATGCGGTTGCCGCTCAAGCGCCAGATGGCGCGCCTGACGCGGGGCGCCCGCCCGAGCACCCCGATCTCGCGTCAGCGGCGCATCTACCAAATGGCCACCCGGGCGTCAGGCTCGAGCCAGAGCTGATCGGCAGGGGTGACGTCGAACGCCTCGTAGAAGGCATCAAGGTTGCGTACGATCTGGTTGCACCGAAACTCGTTGGGCGAGTGCGGATCGATCGACAGCAGCCGCAGCGCCTCTTCGGGGCGAATGGCGATCTGCCAGGCCTGCGCCCACGACAAGAAGAAGCGCTGAGCGGCCGTGAGGCCGTCGATGACCGGCGGCTCAGCGCCGTCGAGCGACAGCAGGTAGGCCTTCCAGGCGATGCCGAGCCCGCCGAGGTCGCCGATGTTCTCGCCGATCGTGAGCGCGCCGTTCACGTGGTGGCCGGGCGTCTCAGTCGGTTCGAGCGCGTCGTACTGGGCGATGAGGCTTGCCGTGCGCGCCTCGAACGCCGTGCGGTCTTCTTCGGTCCACCAGTCGTGCAGTCGCCCGTCGCCATCGAAGCGCGAACCCTGGTCGTCGAAGCCGTGGCCGATCTCGTGGCCGATGACGGCGCCGATCGCGCCGTAGTTGGCCGCAGCATCCCGATCTTCATCAAAGAACGGAAACTGCAGGATGGCGGCGGGGAAGACGATCTCGTTAAAGCCGGGGTTGTAATAGGCATTGACCGTCTGCGGGGTCATGAACCACTCGTCACGGTCGATCGGCGAGCCGATCTTCTTCAGCTCGCGCTGAAACTCGAACTCGCCGGCAGCCTGCACGTTGGCGAGCAGGTCGTCGGCGTCGATCTCGAGCGACGAGTAGTCACGCCAGCGGTCGGGGTAGCCGATCTTGGGCGTGAACTTCTGTAGCTTGTCGAGGGCACGCTCGCGCGTGGCAGGAGTCATCCACTCGAGCGTCTCGATGCTCTGGCGGTAGGCCTCGACGAGGTTTGCGACGAGGTCGTCCATCGCCGCCTTCGCGGTCGGCTTGAAGTGCCGCTCGACGTACGTGGCGCCGACCGCCTCGCCCATGGCGCGCTCGACGAGGGCGACGCCGCGCTTCCAGCGCGCGCGCAGTTCAGGGGCGCCGGTGAGCGTACGGCCGAAGAACGCGAAGCTCTCGTCGACGAAGGCGCTCGACAGATACGGTGCCATCGATCGCACGATCGCGTAACGCAGCCAGTCGCGCCACTCATCGAGGTCGCGACCGGTGAGCTCGGCAGCAATGCCATCGGTGACGTCGGGCTGGCGCAGCACAACCTCGGCGAGCGTCTCGGCCGGAATGCCGTAGCCATCGCGCCACGTCGCGAGGTCGACGCCCGCAACGCGCGCGGCCCAGTCGTTGAAGGTCGTGAGGTTGTAGGTCGCCTGAGCATCGCGGCATCTCACGGTGTCCCAGTGGTGCGCGGCGATGGCCGTCTCGAGGGCGACCACGCGCTCGGCGCGAGCCGCGGCGTCGTCGAGGCCCGCGAGCGAGAGCATGCGCTCGACGTGCGCGCGATAGGCGGCGAGCGTCTCGGCATGCTTCTCTTCGCGGTAGTAGGCCTCGTCGGGCAGGCCTAGCCCGCCCTGCTCGACGAAGACAAGGTAGCGCTCGGGGTCGCCCGGGTCGTTGTCGACGAAGAGCTGCACGAAGCCCGGCACCCCGCGGCGCTCGAGGCGGCCGACGGTCGCGAGCAGAGCATCCACATCAGCGACCGCGTCGACCTCCGTCAGCAGCGGTGCCAGCGGTGCTGCGCCGAGGGCCTCGATGCGCTCGGCGTCCATGAAGCTCGCATAGAGGTCGCCGACCTTCTTCTCAAGCGTGCCGGCTTGAGCGTTCTGCGCCTGCTCGATGATCTCGCGCACGGCCTTCTCGGCTTCTTCGGCGAGCACCAAGAACGAGCCGTACCGCGCCTTGTCCTCCGGAATCGGCGTGCGGGCGATCCACTGCCCGTTCACGTGGCGGTAGAGGTCGTCTTGCGGTCGCACCGCGGGGTCGAGTTCTGCGCGGTCGATGCCGCTCGCAAGCACGTCAGTCACCCGCCAGAGCCTAATGGCCCGACCCGTGCAGCGGGCAGAAAAGTCAGTCCAGCGATGTCGCTGCGGTTCGGGATGCCCTCCGCGCGCCCCCCACCGCCGCCACCAGCACGGCCGACGCGAGCGCCGCAAGCGCCCCGGTCGCTGCCGCGACCCCCCCACACCGCTCCACCCACGCCCGCGAGTGGATACGCCACCGCGTACCACGCGTGCGACGTCGAGAACCGCGCGGCGAAGACCGCGGGGCGGTCGGCCGTGGCGACGTCGCGCCGAATGAGGCGCGCGCTCGGTGTGCTGATCGCCGACGAGGCCGCGCCGAGCAGCAGCCAGAAGACGCCGAGGCCGAGCAGATCGAGCCCGGGCCCGGCTTCGATGAGCGCGACGACGGCCAGCACCGCGATGGCGGCGATGGCCCCGCCCGTCATGACAACCCGATCGGTGGTGCGCCTCAGCAGGGCCGGCAGCGCCAGCGCCACGAGAATCGACCCGGCGCCGAACAGGGCCAGTGCGATCGCGAGCGGCGTGACGACGTCGTCGACCTCGCCCTCGAGCCGCAGTGCGATGACGACGGTGTTGACGAGCACCGTCGCGTAGACAGCAGCCACGACGGCATCGAGCAGCGCGAGAAAGCGCGTCGACTCGATGGTCGCGATGAGCCGCAGCCCGCGCACGAGCCGCGAGACGAAGGGCTCGCCCGTGACGGGCGTGCGCAGCTGCAGGCGCGAAAGCAGCACGGCGATGAGCGAGAGGGCGAAGCCGACAGCGGTCACCGCGAACAGCCACGAGGTGGGCAGCAGTGTCACGAGCAGGGCGGCGAGCAGCGGGCTCACGAGCGACTCGAGGTCGTAGGCGAGCCGCGAGAGCGACTGGGCGGCGGTGTAGTCGCCTTCGTCGGGCAGCACTTCCGGAATCGCGGCCTGAAAAGTAGGGGTGAAGACGGCCGACGCGGTCTGCAGCAGCAGAATCGCCACATACAGCTGCCAGGCCTCGCTCACGACTACGAGCGAGAGCGCGATCACGATGCGTGCGGCGTCGGCGCCGATGAGGATCGCGCGCGATGAGCGACCGGCGAGCAGCGCCGTCGCGATGGGCGAGACCACCACATAGGTCGCGATGCGAATGGTGAGCGCGATGCTCAGCACGACGCCCGCATTGTCGCCCGCGATGCGCGCCGCGAGCAGGGCGATCGCGACCGTCAGCACGCCGGTGCCCAGCAGTGACGCCACTTGCGAACCGAACAGGGCGGCGAAGCGGCGGTCGCGCAGCACCGAGAGCATGCACTGATGCTAGAGCGGGCTACGGTGGCGTCGTGACCGACTCGCGCCCCCCACTCGGCCGCGCGCTCGATCGCGACATTCTCCGCCTCGCGGTGCCCTCTCTCGGCGCACTCGTTGCCGAGCCGCTGTTCGTGCTCACCGACACGGCGATGGTCGGCCACCTCGGGGTCGAGCCGCTCGCGGGCCTCGGCCTGGCGAGCACGGTGCTGCAGACCGCGATCGGGCTACTCGTCTTTCTCGCCTACGCCACAACTCCCCTGGTGGCGCGACGGCTCGGGGCGGGCGACCCGCGCGGCGCGCTCAGCGCTGGGGTCGACGGACTGTGGCTCGCGCTCGGCATCGGCGTGCTGCTGCTCGCGGTCATGCTGCCCACGAGCGAGCTCGTCGTCGGCTGGTTCGGCGCGGCGTCCGCCGTGACAGCCGCGGCCCTCGTCTATCTGCAGATCGCGTGGTGGGGCATTCCCGCGATGCTGCTGGTGCTCGCCGCGACCGGTCTGCTGAGAGGGCTGCAGGATGCTCGCACGCCGCTCATCGTCGCCGCGGCCGGCTTCGGCGCCAACATCGCGCTCAACGCGGTACTCATCTACGGGCTCGGGCTCGGCATTGCGGGGTCGGCGATCGGCACGGTCATCGCGCAGTGGGCCATGGCCGCCGTGCTCGTGGGCGTGTGCGTGCGGCACGCGCGCGCGGCGCGGGCCGCCCTGCGCCCGGGGCGCGCGGGCATCGCGGCCGCGGGCCGCGCCGGCTCGTGGTTGCTGTTGCGCACCGTGAGCCTGCGCGTCGCGCTCGTCGTCACGGTCGTCGTCGCGACGGGCTTCGGCACGACCGAGCTCGCGGCAACGCACGTCTGGTTCGCGATCTACAGCCTGCTCGCCCTCGCGCTCGACGCCCTTGCGATCGCGGGCCAGGCGCTCATCGGTCACGGCCTCGGCGCGGCAGAGGTTGATCGCGTGCACGCGATCACGCGGCGCCTGCTCGCCTGGGGTGCCGTCGTCGGAGTGGTGCTGGCGGTGCTGGTCATGGCGGGCATCCCGCTCATTGCGCTCGTTATGACCTCTGATGATGCGGTGCGCGCCGCCCTGCCGCTCGCTCTCATCATCCTCGCGATCGGGCTACCGCTCGCAGGTCTCGTGTTCGTGCTCGACGGAGTGCTCATCGGCGCAGGCGACGGCCGCTATCTGGCGATCACCGGCGTGCTCAACCTGCTGGCCTATCTCGCCGTGCTGCCGTTCGTGAGAGAACTGGGCTGGCTGCTCGCCGCGTTCACCTTCGTCTACCTGGGCGCTCGCGCGCTGACGCTCGGCCTGCGCGCTCGCGGCTCGGCCTGGATCGTGACCGGCGCGACCCGCTAGCGCAGTTGGCCGAACGCCTCGGCCTTCACCGTCGGCCCGGCGACGAGAATCGTGTCGTCGGGCTGCACGACAGTGTCGGAGTCGGCGTTGCACCAGGGCTCGCCGCCGCGCCGCACGGCCATAACAGTCACGCCGTACTTCTGCCGGATGCCGCTGTCGCCCAGTCGTCGGCCGATGACAATGCTGTTGGGGCTCATCTTCACGAGCGAGTAGTCGTTGTCGACGGGGATGTAGTCGAGCGCCGCGCCGCGCACGAGGTGGGCGACACGTCTGCCCATCTCGGCCTCGGGGTAGGTGACGTGCGCGACCCCGAGTTGCTCCAGAATGCGGCCGTGCTGATCGCTCGTCGCCTTCGCCCACAAGTGCGGAATCTCGAATCCGCGCAAGATGGATGCGGTGAGGATGTTCGCCTGAATGTCGCCGCCGATCGCGACCACCGCGCGGTCGAACTCGTGCACGGCGAGCTGCCGCAGCGTCTCTTCACGGGTCGAGTCGGCGCGCACCACCTGCGTGAGCTCGCCGTTGAGCGACTGCACGATCTCTTCGTCATTGTCGATGCCGAGCACCTCGGTGCCCGTCTCCATGAGTTCGAGGGCGAGCGCGCGACCGAAGCGACCGAGCCCGATCACGACGACCGAGTCTGCCTCGGCAATGCGCCCGGCCCGGCCGGTGCGGAAGGGTGACTTAGCCAATGGAGGGCCTTTCTTTCGGAAGCTCGTAGAGGGTTCGGCGCTCGCGCAGCACGAGCGCGGTGCCGAGCGTCAGGGGGCCGAGTCGGCCGAGGAACATGAGCACCATGAGCAGCGCTTGCGCCTCGGGCGGCAGGTCGCCGGTGATGCCCGTGCTCAAGCCGACCGTGCCGAAGGCGCTCGCGGCTTCGAACAGCAGCACGTCGAGGTCGAGGTGCGTCATCGTCATGAGCGCAACCGTCGCCGCGGCGACGGCAGCCGCCCCGAGAAGAGCAATCGTGATGGCCTGACGGTGCACGGCGCGAGAGAGCCGCTTGCCGAAGATGTTGACGGCCCCGTCGCCGCGCAGTTCGGTGATGATGATGAACAGCAGCACCGCGAAGGTCGTGACCTTGATGCCGCCAGCGGTGCCCGCCGGGCCGCCGCCGATGAACATCAAGATGTCGATGCCGAGCCACGTCTCGGGCTGCATGAGGCCCACATCAACGCTGTTGAACCCGGCGGTGCGCGCCTGCACTGAGTGAAAGAAGGCGACGAGCAGGCGGTCGCCCCACGACATCGTGCCGATCGTGCCGGGATTGTTCCACTCGTTGGCCGCGATCCAGATCGTGCCGCCGCCGAGCAGCACAGCGGTCATGCTCAGCACGATGTTGGTGTTCATGCTCCAGTGCAGGGGGCGTGTGAACTCGCGACGCAGCTGCAGCAGCACCGGAAACCCGAGACCGCCGAGAATGATCGCGATGCACATGGGGATCGCGATGATCGGGTCAGTCGCGAAGCCGATCATCGAATCGGAGAACAACGAGAAGCCCGCGTTATTGAACGACGACACTGCGTGGAAGATGCCGAGCCAGGCCGCATTGACACCGTCGTAGCCGTACGCGAACGCGAACCGCAGCGACAGAATGACGGCGAGCACGGCCTCGATCGCGAGCGACGTCAGCAGAATGCCGCGAGCGAGTCGACCGGCGTCGCCAAGTGTGACGCTACGGTTCTCCGTTGCCGTCAATACGCGGTTGCGCAGGCGCATGCGGCGTGCCAGCGTCAAGCCGATCAGCGAGGCCACGAGCATGATGCCGAGCCCGCCCACCTGAATGAGCACAATGATGACGATCTCGCCGAAGAGCGAGAATGCCGCGGGAGTGTCGACCACGATAAGCCCCGTCACGCAGACGGCCGAGACAGCCGTGAAGGCCGCATCGAGCACGGTAACCTCGGCACCGGGCTCGTGCGCCCAAGGCAACGACAGCAGGCCAGTACCGACCGCAATGACGGCGAGAAACCCCAGGACGACGGCTTGCGGGGCGTTGAGGCGAAAGCGTGTGAGGGCCGATGTGCTGCGGCCCCTCGAAAACGGCACCCGCAGACTCTAGTACTCCGGCCGCAAAACGCAAGCGCCGGGCCCTGCGCACGACGACGGGCGCCCGAGCCGAAGCCCGAGCGCCCGATCGTGTGAGGCGAGACTCAGTTCGTGACGGCGTCCTTGACGTCGTCACCGGCCTGCTTGAGGTTGGCCGACGTCTGGTCGGCGCGACCTTCCGCCTCGAGCTCTTCGTTGTCAGTGGCCTTGCCAGCGGTCTCTTTCGCCTTGCCGCCGAGCTCTTCGCCCTTGTGCTTCATCTTGTCTGCTGCATCGTTCATGGTCGACTCCTTGTCGTCGTCGGTTCTTTTGTCGATCTCGTGGATCGACCTCACCAACGGTGCCACTGCGCGCAGTCGACCGCGCCCCCTTGACTTCTCAGCAAGCCGTCGGCATCCTTCGCCTGCTGCGCCACTGTTAGCGTTGTCGGACGCGCTGCCTCCGGTCAACGAGCGCGAGCATCCTCTCTCTCGAAAGATCGTCGTGACTACATCTGCGGGCACTCGCCCCTCTCTCACCGCCTGGCGCCTCGCCGTGTTCGCGGTGTTCGCCATCAACGGCCTCGCGATGGCGAGCTGGTTCGCCCGCACGCCCGCTATCCGCGACGCGCTCGACGTGCGTACCGACCAGTTCGGCGTGCTCATCATGGGCATGGCAGCAGGCTCGATCGCCGGTCTGCTGGCGTCGTCGCACATCATTGCGCGCATCGGCTCACGCACGACGATTCTCATCGCCCTGGTGAGCTGCCTCGGTGCGCTCGCCCTCATGGGCTTCGGCTCTGAGACGCTCGGCTCGTTCGCCGTCACCTTCATCGCGCTCGTGGTCTTCGGGGCGACGACGGGCATCACCGATGTGGCCATGAACGTCGAGGGTGCCGGGGTCGAGCAGGCTCAGGGCCGCAGCATCATGCCGTGGTTCCACGCGGCGTGGAGCATGGGCACGATCGTCGGGGCCGCGATCGCCGCGGGCATCACTGCGCTCGGAGTCTCGCTCGACGTGCACCTCGCCGGCATGGCCGTGCTGCTCGCGATCGCGGCTCTCATTGCCGTGCGCTCCCTGCCGCGTCATCGCGCCCTGCCCGGCCTCGATGACGACGGCCCCGGCCCCGCCACGACGACATTCCGCGAGCGCATGGCTATCTGGCGCGAGCCGCGCACCCTCGTGATCGGACTCATCGTGCTCGGCATGGCCTTCGCCGAGGGCTCGGCGAACGACTGGCTCGCCCTCGCCATGGTCGACGACCGCGGTGTGACCGAAGCGACCGGTGCTCTCTACTTCGGCCTCTTCGCCACGGCCATGACGGTCGGTCGCATCGGCGGCGTCTGGGTGCTCGACCGGTTCGGCCGCGTGCCCGTGCTGCGAGCCTCGGCCCTGCTCGCCATGCTCGGCATCGCCATCCTGATTCTCGTGCCCCACCCCGTTGCAGCCGCGATCGGCATCGTTGCCTGGGGGCTCGGCGCTGCGCTCGGATTCCCGGTCGGCATGTCAGCCGCCGCCGATGAGCCGTCGAAGGCCGCGGCGCGCGTCGCCGCTGTCGCGACGGTCGGCTACTTCGCCTTCTTGGTGGGGCCGCCTCTGCTCGGCTTCTTGGGCGAGCAGTTCGGCCTGCTCAACGCTTTCTGGGTCGTGCTCGTGCTCATCGCGCTCGCCTTCGTCGCGACGCCGGCCGCGCGTGAGAGCGGCGCGGCCGCGGGTGCGGCGTCGGCTGACGCCCCGTCGACGGATGCCCGCCCCTAAGCTCACCGCATGACGAGCTCTGCTTCCGCACGCCCGCCGCTGCCGCACGACCTCGACCTGACAGGTCGCGCGGCTCTCGTCACGGGGTGCGGATCTGCTCAGGGCATCGGATTCGCCACGGCTCGTGCGCTCGCCGAGCGCGGAGCCCGCGTCGTCATGACCGCCACGACCTCACGCATCGACGATCGCGTGGCCGAGTTGGCCGAGCTGGGGTTCGACGCTCACGGTGTCGTCGCGCGACTGGAGACCGAGCAGGCCGCCGGTGCAGCCGTCGCGGCCGCCGTCGACGCGGTGGGCGCGCTGAGCATCCTCGTCAACAACGCGGGCATGATCGCCACGGGTGAAGAGTTCCCCCGCGGCGACATCGAGATGAGCATCGGCGAGTGGCGCAGCGCGGTCGACGTCAACCTCACGAGCGTGTTCCTCGTGACACGGGCCGCGATCGCGGGCATGCGGTCGCAGGGCTGGGGCCGCGTCGTGAACGTGGCATCGACGACGGGCGCGGTGCAGGCCGCGCGCGACGACCTCGGCTACGCCACCGCGAAGGCCGGCGTGCTCGGCTTCACTCGCGGGCTCGCGGTCGACGAGGCCCGCCGCGGCATCACCGTCAACGCCGTGGCCCCCGGCTGGATCGCCACCGCCTCGCAGCTCGAGCAGGAGGCCGAGGAGGGCGAGCTCGTACCCCTCGGCCGCAGCGGCCGACCCGACGAGGTCGCGAGCGCGATCGCCTGGCTCGCCTCGCCCGGAGCGTCGTACGTCACCGGCCAGCTCATCGTCGTCGACGGCGGTAACGGCATCGCGGAGGAGCGCCGCCCGGGCCTCTGGGCGTGACTCGACCGCTCTAGGCTGAGCGGATGCGCCTCGTCATTGCCCGCTGCTCCGTCGACTACGCTGGCCGGCTCAGTGCGCACCTGCCGCTCGCGACGCGGTTGCTCATCCACAAGAGCGACGGCAGCCTGCTCGTGCACGCTGACGCGCTCAGCTACAAGCCGCTCAACTGGATGAGCCCGCCGTGCACCCTCGTCATCGACGAGCCCGACGACGACCAGCGCGAGGCCGGGGTGCTCGAGCTCTGGCGCGTGACGCACGCGAAGACCGCCGACCTGTTGGTGGTCAGTATCCACGAGGTGCTCCACGACTCGGCGCACGAGCTAGGCGTCGACCCCGGCCTGCAGAAAGACGGTGTCGAGGCTCACCTGCAGAAGCTGCTGGCCGAGCACATCGAGCTGCTGGGCGAGGGGTTCTCGCTCGTGCGCCGCGAGTACATGACGGCCATCGGCCCGGTCGACATTCTGGCGCGCGACGCGCGCGGAGCATCCGTCGCCGTCGAGATCAAGCGCCGGGGCGGCATCGACGGCGTCGAGCAGTTGACGCGCTACCTCGAGCTCATGAACCGCGACCCGCTGCTCGCGCCGGTCGCCGGAGTGTTCGCGGCGCAAGAGATCACGCCGCAAGCGCGCACGCTCGCCGAAGACCGCGGCATACGCTGTCTGCTGCTCGACTATGACACGATGCGCGGCCTCGACGACGGAGTACCCCGACTCTTCTGAACCGGTCGCGCCCGGCCTCGACCGCGATCGTCCCCCTGTTCTGGGGGACGCGACCCGCTGCGGAATAAGCGAACCTGTTTCTCTGACCGGAGAGCAGCCCGATGCTCGGAAGATCTGGTCTGTCACTGGGAGCCCGAACCCCTCATGCATCGTCTGTACCCGAGCTTTGTGCAGCGCGCCGCCGCTGCCACCGCCGTCATTGCCGTGAGCGCTCTCGTCGTGGCGGTCGCGCCCGTGCCAGAGTCACGCGCCGCTCAGTTGCCGAGCACGTGCGCGAACGTCTCGATTGAGAACGGGTCGTTCGAGAACCCGGCCACTCCGGCGAACACCTCGCGACAGGTCAACGAATCGACCATGCCGGGGTGGTCGACCACCGCGACCGACGACAGGATCGAGATCTGGCACGCGCCCTTCCAGGGAGTGCCGGTACCCGAGGGCGTGCAGTTCGTCGAGATCAACGCGACCCAGCGGTCGAAGCTCTACCAAGATGTCGCCACGACGCCCGGAGAGACGATCCGCTGGCAGCTTCAGCACCGCGGACGCACCGGCATCGACACCATGGAGGTGCGGATGGGCGCCCCCGAGGCTGCTCTCGCCCTGCAGTCGACCCTCGCGACCGGGCAGACCTGGCGCACCTACTCGGGCCTCTACACGGTTCCCGCCGGCCAGACCATCACGCGCATCTCGTTCGACTCGATCAGCAGCGCGAACGGCAATGCCTCGTACGGCAACTTCGTCGACGCCGTCTCGGTCACCTCCGGGGCGTGCGTCGTCACGAGCAAGAGCGTCACGAACCTCACGGGTGGCGACACCGTCCGTCTCGGAGACACCCTTCAGTACTCCGTCACAGCCACGAACCAGGGTGCGAGCGACGCGTCGCTGACCTCGGTGATCGACAGCCTGCCGGTGGGTGTCTCGCTCATTCCCGGGTCGATCTCCGTCACCGACGGCGCCGCGACGACGACAGTTACCGACGACCTCGCCGACGATGCTGGCGAGTTCGATGTCGACTCGCGCGAGCTTCGTGTGCGGGTGGGTAGTGGCGCGTCGAGCTCAGTGGGCGGAACACTCGCGGCAGGAGCATCCGTCACCGTCTCGTTTAGCGTGACCGTTGACTCGATCGCCGCGCTCCCCTCCGTCGACAACACGGCCACGGTCGCCTTCACCGATGCGCTGTCGGCTCAGGCGCGGGTGTCGACCTCCAACACGACGACAACCGCCATCACGCCGGATGCTCCCTCCGTGTCGATCGTCACCTCAGGCACGGTGGCGCCGGCAGAGAACCACCACGCCGCCGCCCTCGGCGACACCATCGTGTGGAGCTATGTCGTCGAGAACACCGGAGACGTGCCTCTCAGTGATGTCACGGTCGTCGACCCGGAAGGCGGCACGATCACGTGCGTTCCGTCGACGCTGGCCGTGGGCGAGAGCGCGAACTGCACCGGAACGTCCACCCACGTGGTGGCCTCCGGTGACCTTGTCGTGGGTTCGGTCTCGAACGGAGCGACGGCTCGCGCCACCCCTCCCTTCGGCGCGGCGCCCGTCGAGTCTGCCGAGTCGGTGGCGACCGTCACCACCGAGGCCCTTGCACCGGCGATCTCCGTGACGGTCTCGCACGACAACGAGAGCACCACCGACGCCGATGGCTCGATCTACGCCGGAGACCTGCTGCGCGCTCGATTCGTCGTGACGAACGTGGGTAACGCAGCACTCACCAGCATCGTGGTCACTGACCCGGTGTTCGGCACGGTGACCTGCGTCGACGACTCGCTCGAGGTGGGCGAGTCGACCACCTGCGTCGCCGACGAACTGTACGTCGTGACCGATGACGATGCCGAGACCGGAATCATGTGGAGGACCATCTCAGTCGCCGGCGACGCGGTCACCGGGATCGCTGCCCTGTCGGTCTCTGATGAGCAGCTCGTGAGCATCGAGGTCTTGACCGAGCTGCCGACGTTCGACCTGCCCGACACTGGCGAACCTGACCCAGCATCCCCTGAGGCTGAGCTCTCGGGACTCGCGGCCACCGGCGCAGAGACCGAGGTGCCGCTCCTGTTCGCGCTCGCGCTCATCGGCGCTGGGCTCATCGCAGTCGGCGCTGCTCGTCTGACGGCGGCCAGTCGGCGTCACGCGACCACCCCCTGACCTCCGAGAGCGTCGCTCTGTAGACGACGAGTGCCCCGGCTCGATCGAGCCGGGGCACTGCCGTTCGTCTGCTCTGTCAGACGGTGCGGCGGGATGCCCGCCGCAACAGCCCCGCGCCGAGCAGCAATGCGGCGCCGAGGGCGAGCGTCGTGGTGCCGATTCCCACGGCGAGCGCGGTCGGCGCACTGCCGGTCTCGGCGAGCTCGGGGGCACCGAACGGCGTGCTGCTCACGCGCACCACCATGCATTCCGCGTCGATCTCGACGTACTGCGAGGCCGAAACCGATGCATTGTCAGACTGACCGATAAGGCGCAGTTCGTGCTCTCCGGTGATGCATGCATCTTCAGGGATGACCACGTCTTCTGAGAAGGCGCCGTCGAGGTCGGTGACACCGCTCAGTAGCTCGAGCGGGTCGGAGTACATCGTCAACGTGTAGTCAGATTCTTCGTCGAGTCCCGCTCCACTGACGAGTGCAGAGCTACCGGCATAAAGGTCACCAGCACCGAACTCCAGTGCAAGTTCAATGTCAGGAGCCGTGACGACATAGTCGCCCTGCGTGGTCGTACCCGTGCCGGCACCATTGGTCGCCGCGACGACGCAGTCATATTGCTGCTCGCCGATGAAGCCCGACACAGAGATCGGTGAGGTCGGCGAGGTCGCGGTCAGCACGTCCGTCGAGTCGGCGGTGTTGGTACACGTGACGCGCCAGCTGTTCACGACGACGTCTTCGGCGTAGGCACTGAAGACAGCGGTGCCGCCACCGTCGAGCCACGCGTGCTCGTCGATGTACGGCTCGGGGATGGACTCAACGCGGAACAGCGTCTCGGCCACGCTCTGGCGGCCAGCCGCGTCGGCGATCGTCGTCTTGAACGCCCAGAAGGTGCCGGTGAGGTAGATGTCGGTGTACACGTCGCCCCCGGTGCAGTGTTCCGCGCCGATCTCGAGGGCGGCGCCGACGAAGGTCGAGCAGGGCAAAGTCTGTGAGCCGTAGTACGGCCCGTCGGCGCTCTCCACGACCGTCCAGGTGGTCGCGCCGGGGGCGGCGTACGAGACCATCGTCGTGGTTCCGTCGAGGGCGAGCGGTGCGTAGATGATGGGCGAGGTGAGGCGCGGGGCAACGGCGTAGGTCGATCCGGTCTTGCTGAAACGCACCCACTGCGAGAAGTCACTGGTGGCGCTGTTCTCGATGTCGCCGACGCGGCAGCACCCCTCGGCATACAGCTCGTAGAGGCCGTCGGGAAGACCCGCAAGGCTGCCGCTCATGGTCTCGACGACCTGCGCGAAGAGCGGCTCGTCTGTCTCGATCACGCTCGTGATCGACAGCGTGACTCCCGTGCCCGCGCCCGCGCCCGGAATGTCTGAGTAGGAGCTGATGGCCTTGACCTCGGTCTCGCCGACCCACTCACCCGTGTAGTCGCCGAGGTCGTCGTCGTACTCTTCTTCAGCAACGAAGGTTCCATGACTGTTCGTCGCCCAGGCGCTCGTCAACTCCCACGTGGCAACATCGCCCGTGACAGACAGGTCGGGTCCACTGGCACGAAAGTGGCTGGCGCTCGCGGCGCCGGCGCCGACGGCGATGGCGAGAATCGCGAGTGCTGCGGTCGCGCTAGCCAGGCGCGCACCATGGCGGGTGGGTGACATGTCGAAGATTCCTCTCGAGATACAGCGGATCGCCGAACTTTGTCACGTCTGAGGCCCTTTCGCATCGCGCGCTCCTGCGCCGTATTCGTATTGCGTCAGTGGCAGTCGGGCTACTCTCAAAACCTCATGTCTCCCTTTCCTTACACCGCGATCTTGCTCGACCTCGACGGCACGGTCACCGACTCGGCACCCGGCATCACCGACACGCTCGCCTACACGTTCGGCGAGCTGGGTCTGCCGATTCCCGACCAGGCCGAGCTGCTGCGCTACGTCGGCCCGCCGATTCTCGACTCGTTCCGCGATCGCGCGGGCATGAACCTGGCCGAGCGCGAGCGCGCCCTCGAGGTCTACCGCGAGCGGTATCTCGACCGAGGGGCATATGACGCAACCCTCTACCCGGGCATGGGGCTGCTCGTGGCCGACATCGCCGAGGCGGGCATTCCGCTCAGCCTCGCGACCTCGAAGCCCGAGTTGCCCGCGACCCTCATGCTCGAGCATTTCACGATCGCCCACCACTTCGATCTGATCACGGGTGCCTCGGCCGACGAGGTGCGGAGTGCGAAGGCCGATGTCGTCGCCGAGGCGCTCGTTCGATTGCGGGCGATGGATGCTGATCTCTCGCGCCCCATCATGATCGGCGACCGCGTGCACGACGTCGAGGGTGCTGCCGCTCACGGTATTCCGACGATCGCCGTGTCGTGGGGCTACGGCGAGCCCGCGGAATGGGAGCACGCCCGAGCCGTCGCCCACGACGTCGACGAGCTGCGCACGCTGCTCGGGCTGTAGAGCCTGTCAGCGCGCGAGGCGCTCGACCACTGCGCCGAAGACGCGCGGCAGCGCGGCTGCCGCGGGCACGATGAGCCCCCGCGCGGGCGAGGTCGCAGCGGCGAGCAGCCCGGCGGTCAGCACGCGGAAGTCGCGCGTCGACCGCGCCCATGCCCGCTCGTAGCCCGCGAGTGACCCGGCGGCGAGACAGTCGGCGAGAACCTCGGACTGGGCGAGCCCGACGCGCAGACCTTCGCCGGTGAGAGCATCCACATAGCCCGAGGCATCGCCGACGAGCGCGACCCGGCCCGCCGTGCGCGCGCGCGTGCGTTGCCGCAGCGCGCCGGCTCCGCGCAGCGCGCTCGCCTCGTCGGCACCCTCGAGCCGTTCCTTGAGTTCACGAGTCTGCGCGATCGCCATCTCAAGGTCGAGCGGGCGAGGCGCGAGCACTGCGACACCGACCGTGCGCTCGTCGACGGGCGTGATGTAGAGCTCGGCGTCGGGCAGATAGGTCACTTCGACCAGATCGCTCCACGGCGCGACGGCGAAGTGCTGCCGCAGACCGTAGCGTCGTGCGCCGCGCGTCGACTCGCGCGCCGGCCGGTCGAGCGCGGCGACCTCGCGCACGGTCGAGTGCAGCCCATCGGCGCCGATGAGCCAGCGCGCCCGCAGGCCGTTGGCGGTCACGTCGATGTCGCTCTGCGTGATGCGATCGACCCGCTCGTGCCGCGTCTCGATGCCCACCTCGGCCGCGCGCGCTCGCAGTGCATCGTGCAGCACCGTGCGACGCACGCCTCGCCCGGCCGCCGAGCGGTAGCGGTGCGTGACCGAGCGGCGGGCATCCTGATAGCGGATGCCCCGCAACGGGTGCCCGGCCGGGTCGACGCCAAGTCTGCCGAGCGCCGCGAGCGCCCCCGGCATGAGGCCTTCGCCGCAGGCCTTGTCGATCGTGCCCTCACGCGGTTCGAGCACGATCGCGGTGAGTCCTCGCGCATGCAGCTCGAGCGCCGTCGCGAGGCCGATGGGCCCGCCGCCGCCGATGAGCACATCGGCGTCGAGACGGCGCCCACCGGTGGAGGAGGCCGTCATGTCGTGCGCAGCGCCGCCAGTGCGCGGTTCTCGGTCGGAATGCGGAAGGCGAGCAACAGCACGGCGTTGAGCACCGTGAAGACGATCGCGGTGATCCACGCCGAGTGCACGAGCGGCAGGGCGATGCCCTCGATCGCGACGATCCAGTAGTTCGGGTGGCGCAGCCAGGCGAATCGGTACGGCCCGCGGGTGACGCGAGCCGCCCCCGGCACGACGATGACGCGCGTGTTCCACTGTCGGCCGAGCGACGCGATCACCCAGTAGCGGCCGGCCTGGCAGAGCAGCGCGATGACGAGCATCGGCCAGCCGAGCGCGCCGATGAACGGGCGGTCGAGCAGCATGACCTCGGCGATGCAGGCGAGCAAGAGCCCGGTGTGCAGTACGACCATGAACGGAAAGTGCCCCTTGCCGTACTCGACACCACCTTGCGCGAAGGCGTGGGCCGCGTTTCGCTTCGAGATGACGAGCTCGATGAGGCGCTCGACGCCCGTCGCGAGCACCAAGGCGATGTAGAGAACAACACTCATGACCACTCCAAGAGGACGATTTCGGCGGTGACGCCCGGGCCGAGCGCGAAGAGCACACCGCGCGTTCCGGCCGGGCGCCCGCCCCCTTCGGCGAGCACGTGCAGCACCGCGGCCGACGACATGTTGCCGGCGCGCGCGAGCACGGCCCAGCTCGTCGCGAGTGCGGCGGGAGCGAGATCGAGCGCGGCGCTAAACGACTCGAGCACGCGCGGGCCGCCCGGGTGGGCGATCCAGTCGTCGACGTCGGCGCGACTCCAACCGGCCTCGGCGAGCAGCTCGTCGACCGCGGCCGCGAAGTGGCCGTCAATGAGCGCAGGCACGCCTGCGGCGAGCATGAGTCTGAAGCCGCTCTCGCCGATGCGCCAGCCGATCATCTCGGCGCTCTCGGGGTAGAGCGCGCTGCGGCTGCCGACCACGTGGGCGCGCGGCTCGGCGGCGGCGAGTGCCGCGGGGTGGGCATCCCCCACCATGACGACCGCGGCGGCGCCGTCGCCGAAGATGCCGGTGCCGACGACGTTCGCCATCGACGGGTCGTCCCATTGCAGCGTCAGCGAGCACAACTCGACCGAGACGAGCAGGGCGACGCCGGCAGGGTTGCCCGCCAGATAATCGGCGACTCGCGCGAGCCCCGCCGCCCCCGCCACGCAGCCGAGGCCGAAGCTCGGCACCCGCCGCAGATCTGGCCGAAAGCCCATGCTCGTAGCCAGCTGCGCATCGAGCGACGGTGCGCCAAGCCCCGTCACGGTCGTAAAGAAAAGGTGGTCGACGTCGGCGACCGTGAGCCCGGCCTCGGCGAGCGCCGCCGTCACCGCGCGCTCGGCGAGCGGCAGAGCGAGCTCGGCGAACAGAGAGTTCGTCGCTGTGAAGCCCTCGAGGCCTCGATACTCGGCGAGCGGCAGTGCCAAGTGACGCGTGTCGATGCCGCTCGCGGCATGAATGCGGTGCATGACCGCTCGGGCGGCGGGGTCGTCGGTCATGCCCTGCGCCAGCTCGTCGGTGATCTGACGTTGCGTGGTGGCGTGCTCGGGCAGCACCGGCGCCACCGCGAGAATCTGAGCCATGGCGGAATGATGGCACAGCACCCTGCACCGATTCGCAGGGTTGACACGGGCCGTGCGCGAGTAGGGTCGACGCGTCGGATCATTCGTCGCCGACCGTGCGCAGGAGGAACCACCGTGGCTGTCACCATCGCCGAACTCGAACCCGCTCTGAGCTCATTGCGCGAGGGTGCCGAGCGCTGGGTGCGCATGACGATCGCCGAGCGCCGTCTGCTGCTGCGCGAGGTGCGGGCCGCGACCCTCGCGGCAGCACCCGCGTGGGTCGACGCGGCGTGCGCCATCAAGGGCATCGACCTCCGCTCGCCCGCCGCAGGAGAAGAATGGTCGAGCGGTCCATATTCGGTCATCACCGCGACGAGCGCCATCGAGAAGACGCTCCGGATGCTCGACCGTGGCCTATCTCCCATCGACCATGTCGAGCTCAGCACGGCGCCCGGAGGCCGCACGACATTGCGGGTCTTCCCGTATCTGCCGAAAGATCTCGTGCTGCAGGGGTATGAGGCGCACCTGTGGCTGCGGCCCGGCGTCTCGCTCGACCAGGCGCGACGCGGTGTCGCTCGAGCGCTGCGCGACCCGAACCGCGAGCCGCGTGTCACGCTCGTGCTCGGCGCCGGCAACCTCACTGGCATTCCCGCCCTTGACGTGCTGACCGCGCTCTACCAAGAGGCTTCGGCCGTCGTCGTCAAGCTCAACCCCGTGCAGGCCGGCTTCGCTGCGGCGCTGAAGCAGGCTTACGCCCCCTTCATTGAGCTCGGGGTGCTGCTCGTCGTCGAAGGCGACCACGAGCTGGGCGGCGCGCTCATCGCGCACGAGGCGGTCGACACCGTGCACATCACAGGCAGCCGCCACACCCACGACGCGATCGTGTGGGGCGCCGACGATCAGGCCGAGGCGCGCAAGGCGGCCGGCACCCCACTGCTCACCAAGCCGATCTCGAGCGAGCTCGGCGGCGTCGGCCCGGCGATCGTCGTGCCCGAAGACGGGTGGACGACCGAGAACGTCGACGACGTCGCTCGCGACATCGTCACCCAGCGGCTGCACAACAGCGGCTTCAACTGCGTCGCGACGCAGATCGTCGTGATTCCCGAAGCGTGGCAGCGGGCTGACGAATTCGTCGACGCGCTGCGTCGCCGTCTCGCCGCAGCACCCGTGCGCCCCGCCTACTACCCTGGCGCCTCAAGCCGCCAGCTCGCCGCCGTCACGATGCACCCCGACGCCTCGGTGCTCGGCGGCGACCCCAACGTGCCCCGCACGCTCATCGACCACCTCGACCCTGAGAAGCGCGACGAGCACCTCTTCACGGTGGAGGCGTTCGGGCCCGTGCTCGGCGTCGTGCGGCTCTCCGGATCTCGCGAACCTGCGGCGTACCTCGCCCACGCGGTCGCGTTCGCGAACAATCGGCTCGACGGCACGCTCAGTGCGGGCATCCACATTCATCCCCGCACGCGCGAGACGCTCGGCGCCCACTTCGACGCCGCCGTCGCCGAGCTGCGCTACGGCACGATCGGCGTCAACGCCTGGACAGGCACGATCTTCGGCATGCCAGGCGGCAGCTGGGGCGCGTACCCCGGGCACACGCTCGACAACGTCGGCAGCGGTATCGGAGTCGTGCACAACGCGCTGCTACTCGACCCCGAGCACGTCGAGCGCACGGTCGGCACGGGCGCCTGGAAGCCCTCGCCGACCCCGCTCTGGTACGTCGACAACCAGACCTCGCACATCACCGCGCGCCGTCTGACGCGCTTCGCGGGCATCGACTCGTGGGCCATCGCCGCCCCGATCGGAGCTGCCGCGATCGACAGCTACCGGAAGGGCTGAGGGTGAGCGAGACGTCGCACGTCGATGTGATCGTCGTGGGCTCGGGCTTCGGCGGCTCGGTCGCCGCCCTGCGGCTCGTCGAGAAGGGCTACTCGGTAGCTGTGCTCGAGGCCGGTCGTCGCTTCGCCGACGATGAGTTCGCGACGACCTCGTGGAGTCTGAGCAAGTTCTTCTGGGCGCCCGCCCTCGGGCTGCTCGGCATCCAGCGCATCCACCTGCTCGACGACGTCATGATCCTCGCCGGGGCAGGGGTCGGCGGCGGCTCGCTTGTCTACGCCAACACCCTCTACCGACCGGCCTCCGACGCGTTCTTCACCGATCGCCAGTGGGCGCACATCACCGACTGGAAGGCCGAGCTCGACGCTTACTACGACCAGGCGTCGCGCATGCTCGGCGTCACGCAGAACCCGAGCGTCAGCCCCGCCGACGAGATTCTGCAGAAGGTCGCCGCCGACCTCGGAGTCTCTGACACCTTCCACCTGACCCCGGTCGGCGTGTACTTCGGCGAGGGCGCGGGCGTCGAGGCGCCCGACCCCTACTTCGGCGGCGCCGGCCCCGCACGCCGCGGCTGCCTCGAGTGCGGCGAGTGCATGACGGGGTGCCGCCACAACGCCAAGAACACGCTCGTCAAGAACTATCTGCACCTTGCCGAGAGCGCTGGCGCGCAGGTCTTCCCCCTGACGACGGTCACGCGCCTCGAGCCCCTCCCCCCTGCCAGATCTGGGCCACAAGGGCGTAGTGCTGACGAGGTTCCGCCGATTCGAGGCGAATCTGGGGATGCTCGCGCACGGTACCGCGTTACCACGCGCACCACGGGCAAGGGCCGACGCACCGAGCGCACGCTCACCGCCGACCAGGTCGTCATCGCCGCGGGCGCGTGGGGCACCCAGCAGCTGCTGCACCGCATGAAGGCCGAGGGGCACCTGCCGGGCATCTCTGGGCGGCTGGGCGAGCTGACCCGCACGAACTCCGAGGCCCTCGGCGGAGCATCCACCGCCCTGCGTCACTCGCGCGGCGTCGACCTGACTCGCGGCGTGGCGATCACCTCGTCGATCCACCCCGACGACCACACGCACGTCGAGCCGTGCCGGTACGGCCACGGGTCGAACGCCCTCGCCCTGCTCGCCACGGTCGCCGTGCCGGGCGGCGGGCGCACCCCGCGCTGGCTGCGGTGGATCGGCCAGCTGCTGCGCCACCCCGGCCGCGTCTTCTCGATGATCTTCGGCATCGGCAGCTGGTCGCGCCGCTCGATCGTCGGCCTCGTCATGCAGAACCGCGACAACTCGATCACCGTGCGCGCGGGCCGCGGACCTTTGGGCGGTTTCCGCTTGCGGTCGAGCCAGGGTCACGGCGAGCCGAACCCCACCTACATTCCGCAGGCCAACGAGACCTACGAGCTCATGGCGAAGCACATGAACGGATTCGCCCAGTCGGGCATCAGCGAGGTCTTCGACGTGCCGATGACGGCGCACTTTCTCGGCGGCTGCCCCATCGGCGATTCGGCCGAGACCGGAGTGGTCGACGCCTACCACCGCGTGTTCGGGCACGACGGGCTGCACGTCGTCGACGGGGCGGCGATCTCGGCCAACCTCGGCGTCAACCCCTCGCTCACGATCACCGCGCAGGCGGAACGCGCCTTTGCTCTCTGGCCGAATCGCGGCGACACGGATGCCCGCCCTGCGCTCGGCGCGACCTACGTGCCCGTGCCGCCGGTGACCCCGCAGTCGCCCGTGGTGCCGGTCGGCGCGGTGGGCGAGCTGCGCCTGCCCGTATCGCTAGGCCTGCCCACCGTGCGGGCTACTGCCCCTGGGGCCTGAAGCCGCGCAGTCGCAAAGAGTTCGTCACCACGAACACGCTCGAGAACGCCATCGCGAGCCCGGCGAGCAGCGGGTTGAGCAGCCCCATCATTGCGATCGGGATCGCGGCGACGTTGTAGCCGAAGGCCCAGAACAGGTTGCCGATGATCGTGCGCAGCGTGCGCCGCGCGAGCCGGATGGCGTCGACGACGACGAGCAGGTCGCCGCTCACCACAGTGAGGTCGGAGGCCGCCATCGCCGCGTCGGTGCCTCCGCCCATGGCGATGCCCAAGTCGGCGGCGGCAAGCGCCGCCGCGTCGTTGACACCGTCGCCGACCATCGCCACGACGTGACCGTCGGCCTGCAGCTGCCGAATGACGTCGAGCTTGCCCGCCGGAGTCACCCCTGCACGCACGTCGTCGATGTCGAGAGCCGAACCCACGGTGCGCGCCGCACCGGCGTTGTCGCCGGTCAGCAGCACGGGCTCGAGGCCGAGGGCGCGCAACCGTTCGATCGCGAGTGCCGAGGTCGGCTTGAGCGTGTCGGCGAGCACGATGACTCCCGCCACGGCCCCGTCGATCGCGACGACGATCGGCGTCGCGCCCGCGTCTTCGTGCGTCACGATGAGCGCGGCGTCGACCTCGATCGCCCAGGCCTCGTGCAGCCATGACGCGCGGCCGATCGCGAGGGCATGCCCCTCGACCACGGCGGTGACACCCGCGCCAGCGTGCGACTCGAAGCTCTCGGCAGCGGGCGCATCGACGCCGACACTGCGCGCGTGGTCGACGACCGCCCGGGCGAGCGGATGCTCCGACCCGTCTTCGGCCGAGGCGGCCAGTGCGAGCATCCGGTCACTATCGACACCCGGCACCGCGATGACCGAGGTGACGGCCATCTGCCCCGTCGTGACGGTACCGGTCTTGTCGAGAACGATCGTGTCGATGCGGCGCGTGCGCTCGAGCACCTGCGGGCCGCGGATGAGGATGCCGAGCTGCGAGCCGCGCCCCGTGCCGACAAGCAGCGCGGTCGGGGTCGCGAGCCCGAGGGCGCACGGGCAGGCGATGATGAGCGTCGCGACCGCGGCGGTGAAGCCGATCTCGACCGAGTTGCCGAGCAGAATCCACCCGAGCAAGGTGAGCAGCGCGAGCACGAAGACGATGGGCACGAACACGCCAGACACCCGGTCGGCGAGGCGCTGCACGTCGGCCTTGCCGGTCTGCGCCTCTTCGACGAGGCGGCCCATGCGCGCGAGCTCGGTGTCGGCGCCGATGCGCGAGGCTTCGACAACGAGTCGGCCGCCCACGTTGATGGTGCCGCCGACGACGCGGCTGTCGGGCTCGACGTCGACCGGCAGCGATTCACCCGTCAGCAGCGAGTTGTCGACCGATGACGTGCCTTCGATGACGACGCCGTCGGTGGCGATGGTCTCGCCCGGGCGCACGACGAAGCGGTCGTTGAGCTGCAGCTGGCCGACCGGCACGCGCACTTCGACGCCGTCGCGCAGCACCGCAGCGTCACGGGCGGCGAGGTCGAGAAGGGCGTCGAGGGCTTCGCGCGACGAGCGCTTGGCGCGCGCCTCGAGGTAGCGCCCCAGCAGGATGAAGACGGTCACGGCCGCGGCGACCTCGAGGTAGATCTCGTGCGCGCCCTCCTCGGGCCGCCCGAGCAGCTGCAGCGTCATGGTCATGCCCGGCATGCCGGCCTCGCCGAAGAACAGGGCGTAGAGGCTCCACAGGTAGGCGGCGGTCACGCCCACCGAGATGAGGGTGTCCATGCTCGCGATGAAGCGGCGGGCGTTGTGCAGCGCCACCTTGTGGAACGGCCATGCCCCCCACACCGCGACCGGCGAGGCCAGGGTCAGCGCGAGCCACTGCCAGTTCGTGAACTGCAGCGCCGGAATCATCGAGAGCAGCAGCACCGGCACCGTCAGCACGGCAGAGATGATCAGCCGCTGCCGCAAAGGCGCGAGCTCGTCGACCGGCGCCGACACGGGGGCGGTGGATGCTGCGCTCACCTCGCGCGGAACGACCACCGTCGCCCCGTACCCGGCCTTCGCGACGGCCGCGATCAGTGCATCGGCGTCGAGCTCGGCACCGTCGGCCGCGCGCACCGACGCCTTCTCGGTCGCATAGTTGACCGTGGCTTCGACGCCCGGCACCTTGTTGAGTCCGCGCTCGATGCGGTTCGCGCACGACGCGCAGGTCATGCCCGTCAGCTCGAGCTGCAGGTCGAGCGATGGTGCGGGGTGGGTGGTCATGCCTTCAGTGTACGCATACCCCTCTGGGGTATCAATCTCTCCGAATCGTGGGTGAAGGGCGCTCCCGAGGTTTACCCTGTGAAGGATCTTCTTTCTTTCCACCCCGATCCCCTGAGGTTTCTCATGCGCCGCAGTGCCCGCATCACGATCATCGCCGCCCTCGCGAGCGTCACCGCACTTGTCGCGGCGCCCGCCTTCGCGAATGGCGCGGGCCAGACCGTCGACATGCCGCCGTGGAACTGGTACATCGCCGCCGGCGGTGGCGAGTGGAGTGTCGACGAGACCTCATACGACGACGGCATCACCAGGGGCGGCGACGCCTGGGACGGCTCGGGCGCCGTCTTCTACGACCCCGATGAGTTTGACGTGGCGAGCACGTCCGAGGGCATCGAGCCGGCGATTCCTGCGGGGTACTTCCCCTTCGAGTGCGTGTCGTCGACCCTGACCGTGTCGGGTGATGACGAGGTCGTCAGCTGCGACCAGACCCTCACGACGCCGTGGGGCCTCTCGATCACGTCTGATGTGCGTGTGCTCGCACCGGGCGATCTCGCCCGCATGACGTTCTTCATCACCAACACCACGGCAGCCCCCATCGTGCTGAGCTACGAGTACTACTGGAACTACGGCGAGAGCACCGGTCACGTGCGCAGCAGCGAGCCGACCATCGTGCAAGACACGGCTGCCGACGAGGGACTCCTCGGAGCATCAGACGTGTGGTCGTACAACATCGGCGACGAGACCCTGAACGCGGGCGTCGCCTGGGGCATTGACGGCCTGCCGCTGTTCGGAACCAGGGTGGGTCACAGCGGGTACGACCAGGCGGGCGTGCTGCTCGACCCCGCGGCCGGGGCGACGATCGCCGCAGGCGAGACGGTGGCGATCGCGTTCTTCCACAAGGTGCAAGAGCCCGAGCTCGAACTGCAGCAGCCGCTGCCCAACTCGGCTCCTGCTGATGCCGAGACGTCAAACGAGGCGGCAGACGACCTGGCTCCGATGCCGGTCCCCGCCCCCGCCTCGAGCCACGAAGCCGAGACTCCGGCCTCGTTCATGGCCGAGTTTGCGAGCTTTAATGGTCGCCTCACGCGCGGCATTCCCACCGAGGTCACCGTCGGCAACTGGCAGCCCGCCGCTGCGCCCGATGCCGAGCTCGCCGATACCGGCGCGGGCATCGATGAGCAGCTTCTGATGGGCGGAATCGCCGCTGCGCTGCTCGGCACCGGTGCCGCGCTCATCGCGATCCGCCGCTTCACGGTTCGCCCGGCGCGCCGCTAGCCACGACCAACGCAGAAGGGGCGGAGCCGTCAGGCTCCGCCCCTTCTCTCCGTACTGGGCTCAGGCCAGCTGGTAGCCGGCTTCTTCGACTGCCGCGCGCACAGCATCCGCATCGATCGGGCCGGCCGACGTCACGGTGACGCGCGAGGCACCGCCCTTCTTGAGCACGACCTCGACCGACTCGACGCCGTCGATGGCGCCGACCTCTTCGGTCACGCTCGAGACGCAGTGGCCGCAGGTCATTCCCGTGACGAGAAACTCGGTGCCGGCGGTCGCGGCAGGCACGGCAACGCTCTCGGTCGTGCTCTCGGCGCCGTTGCTGCAGGCGCACGACCCTCCGCCGCAGCACCCGCCGCCCATGAGGTTGGCTTCGCCCGCGGCTTCAACGCTCGCGCCGGTCAGCAGGTCAGTTCGTGTGGTCTCCATGCGCCACATGGTAGCAAACCCCCCGGGGGTACTGCTTGACGACCGCGCGCGCATCACCAGCATTCCCCCACCCGCTGTGCGGCGGGCCTCCAGCCTCGGTGCTTAGCGTCGGCACCGTCGGGCCGCTCCGCTCCGACGATCGCCCCCTCACGCTGGAGCCGTCGATGCCCCCTGTGACGCCCGACGAGGTCGTCGACCTCGCGATTCTCGGTGCCGGATGCGCGGGGCTCTCGCTCGCGGCCCGTCTCGCGAGCGGCGACGGCGACCTGCGGGTCACGCTGATCGACCCGCGCACCGAGTTCGCCGACGACCGCAGCTGGAGCTTCTGGCACCACGACCACCACCCGCTGCGCGACATTGTCGCCCACCAATGGAGCGGTTGGACATACGCGGCACTTGACGGCGAACCGATCACGCATCGCGTGCCGGACATGAGCTACCAGTACATCCGCGGTGTCGACTTCTACCGCTGGGCCCTTGCCGAGATCGCCGGCGATGAGAGCATCGAGCTGCGGCTCGGCGTCGCGGCTCGCGACCTGTCGTCGATCACGCTCACCGACGGCTCGCAGGGCGTGCGCGTCACGACCGACGGCGGCGACGTGCTCGCCCGCCGCGTAGTCGACACCCGGCCGCGACGGTCGCCCGCGCTGCTGTACCAGTGCTTCAGCGGGGTGGAGGTGGAGCACGGCGGCGCGCTCACCACCGAGCCCGACGCTGTGGGACTGATGACCCGCATGCGCAGCGGCGCCGACGGCTTGGGCTTTGTCTACGTGCTACCACTGTCACCGACGCGCGCACTCGTCGAGTGGACGCGCTTCAGCCCCGTGCCGCTCGCTCAGCAGGTGGTGGTCGCGGAGCGCGACGCCGAGCTCGGGGCCCTGGATCTCGCGGAGGCGACGGTCGTGCGCGAGGAGGGCGGCATTCTGCCGATGGGACGCATGCCCGCAGACGACACCTCGATCCCGGGCGTCGTGCTGGCGGGCAACGCCGGCGGCGCGCTTCGGGATGCCTCGGGGTACGCCTTCCTGCGCATCCAGCAGTGGGCGCGTCGGTGCTCCGATGCGCTCGCGCGGGGAGAAGACCCTGCGCCGCACCCGCCCGAGCCGTGGGTGCGGCGGCAGATGGACCGCATCTTCTTGCAGGCTGTGCGCGCGCATCCGGAGCGCACCGCCGACTACTTCATGGCGATGTCGCGCGGGGTTGCCCCTCGGCGCCTGCTGCGGTTCCTCACCGATCGTGCAACCGTCGGCGACCTCGCCGGCATCATTGTGAGTCTGCCCCTGCTGCCGTTCCTCGCGCAGCTGCCCGACAAGCGCGCACGACTGGTCGCGGCGGCGAGCGCCGCACGCGCCGACCGCGTGTCGCGATGACGTCGATCGAACCCACCGCGGTCACGACGACGCCCGCGCTCTCGACGCCAGCCGCGCGGCCGAGGCACACGACGGCTTCCGTCGTCGTGCCGCTCGAGACCCGCCTCTTCTTGTCGCTCGCCCTGCTGACCGCCCTCGCCTTCCTGCTCGCGACTCCCGAGCCGCCGCTCGTCGCACAGATCGCCGCGATCGCGATCCTCGCCGCCGTGCTCGGCATGCCGCACGGCGCCCTCGACCCGCTCATCGCGCGGCGCCTCGGCTACTGGCGCACGCCGCTGACCTTCGCGGTCTTCAACCTCGTCTATACCGGCGTCGCGGCCGCGGTCGTCGCCCTCTGGCTCATCGCATCCGTGCCGAGCCTCGTCGCCTTCCTGCTCATCTCGGCCGCCCACTTCGGCAGCGATTGGAACCGCGAGCGCCCCCTCACCCTGCGCTTCATCACGGGCGCGGCCCTGCTCAGCCTCCCTTCACTTCGCGACGTGGATGCCGTGGCCGACCTCTACGCGACCCTCGCCGGCGAGAGCGCTCGCGTCGTCGCCCAGACCCAGGCCGCGATCGGCCCCGTGCTCCTCGTCGCCCTGGCGGCGGCCGCGGTCGTCGCCGCCCGCCGAGCACCCCACGAGGGGATCGAGTTGCTCGCGGCCGCCGCCCTCGCCCTGCTCGCCCCGCCGCTCATGTTCTTCATCGTCTACTTCTGCGCGCTGCACAGTGCGCGGCACTTGCGCGAGGGCTTCCGCGAAGAGCACGGTCACGGCCGCCGCCTGACGGTGCTCATCGTCGCGACCTACACGCTCGCCCCCCTGCTGCTGGCGGGAGCGTTCCTGTGGGCGACGGCCGGCACGGCCTCCCTCGATGACCAGCTGCTGCGCGTCGTCTTTATCGGCCTCGCGGCCCTGACGGTGCCCCACATGGCACTCGTCACCCTCGGCGATCGCGCCCTGCGCGCGGGCTCAGACCAGCGGGTGGTCGTGCACGACTGAGCTCAACGTCACACCGTTGAGGTCGAGATAGAGCTGCCGCTCGGTCACCGACACCGTGATCGTGTTGCGTCGCTCGAGCACGGCGACCGCGGCGTCGATGAAGCCGGGGTCGAAGCTGTGCAGCACGATGCGATCTGATTCGTGAATCTTCTTGCCCGCCCAGAGCGCGAGCACCTTCGCAGGGTCGCGGTGCGTATAAATCACCGTGCGGTCGGCCTTCTTGCTGCCGAAATGCAAGCGCTCAGCATCCGGAGCCCCCACCTCGACCCAGGCCGTGAGGCGACCCGTGCGGTCGCGCACGATCACGGCGGGCTCATCGGTCGACGAGACGCCCTCGCTGAACGCGATGCCCTCCTCGAACTCGAGGCAGTACGCGAGAAGCCGAGTGACCATGTACGTGTCGGTCTCGGAGGGGTGGCGGGCCACACGCAACGAAAGGTCGTCGTAGACGCCGCGATCGATATCGGCAAGAGAGCCCGTGAACGTGTAGACCACTGCGCCGGCTGCCATGAGGCCCGAGCCTACGCCGAAGCGGGTCGAACCTCGCACCAGAAGAAACCCTGGTGCGCGAGGGGGGACTTGAACCCCCACGTCCTTACGGACACTGGCACCTGAAGCCAGCGCGTCTGCCATTCCGCCACTCGCGCGCGACGGGCCTTCAGGCTCGTCAACTCAGCGAGATTAGCACAGCGCACCCGGGCGGCTGTGCGGCACCAGCAAGGCCAGCCGACTACCATCAGAAGGTCATCGGCCGAGGGAGGACGCAGGTGGGGCTTCTCGACAGCTTCGAGCGCGGCCTTGAGCGCGCCGTCGGCGGTGCGTTCGCGAAAACGTTCAAGAGCGGTGTGCAGCCGCTCGAGATTGCTGCTGCGCTGCGCCGCGAGCTCGACACGAAGGCGGCCGTCGTCTCGCGCGACCGCATTCTCGTGCCGAACGAGCTGCACGTGCGACTCGCTCCGCCCGATCACGCGCGCATGACCGACCTCGGCGAGTCGCTCATCGACGAGCTCACGCTGCTGCTGCAGAATCACGGCACCGCGCAGGGCTACACCTTTCCGGGCGGCATCAGCATCTCGTTCGAGAGCGACGGCTCGGTCGCCGAAGGCGTCGTGGCCGTCAGTTCGCAGACCGTCAAAGGCCAGGTCGTGTGGAGCCCCGTGCTCGACATCGGCGGCACACGTCACCCGCTCACCCGCTCACGCACGGTGATCGGCCGGGGCAGCGAGGCCGACATCACGCTCGATGACTCGGGCACGAGCCGCAAGCACGTCGAGATTCTGTGGGACGGCGAGCGCGCCCAGGTAACCGACCTCGGCAGCACCAACGGAACCCTGCTCAACGGTGAGCCGATCACGCGGGCCGTCTTGCCGCCCGATAGCGTGGTCGAGATCGGGCGCACGCGCATCCTGTTCCGAGTGCTCGCCCAGCGCGGCGAAGTGGCCGACCCCCGAAACCGACCACGAGGAGGCGGCCGATGAGCGAGCTCACCCTGCTGCTGCTGCGCATCGGGTTTCTCATCCTCATGTGGGCGTTCGTCTTCGCGATCGTCTACGCCTTGCGCTCCGATCTGTTCGGCACGCGCGTGAGACGGATGCCCGCAGCGGCCTCCCCCGCGGCTACCGCCGCCCCCGCATCTGCCGCTCCTGCTGCCGCCCCTCGTGCCACGAGCTCGCCGCCCGCCGCCGACGGCCCTCCGGCCCGCCGGCTCGTCATCACCTCGGGCGCGAAAGAAGGCCTCGAGCTCGCCCTCGACGACGACCAGCTCACGATCGGCCGTTCGGCCGACTCGGGTCTCGTCATTCGCGATGACTACACCTCGACGCACCACGCGCGCCTCATGCTGTGGGACGACGTCTGGATGCTGCAAGACCTCGACTCGACCAACGGCAGCTTCGTCAAGGGCAAGAAGGTCGGTGCCCCGACCCCCGTGCCCCCCAACACTCCCGTCAGCATCGGCACGACGACGTTCGAGCTGCGACGGTAGCCCATGACGTCGCTCTCGGCCGCCGGCTCGCACGTCGGCAAAGTCCGGTCGAACAACCAAGACTCTGGCTATGCCGGCACCCACCTGTTTGTCGTCGCCGACGGCATGGGCGGGCACGCGGGCGGCGATGTCGCGAGCGCGATCGCGATCCAGTCGATCGCCCACGTCGACCGCCCGTTCGACTCGGTCGATGAGGCCGAGCGCGTTCTGCGATCCGCGCTGCTCGAGGCCAACGGCGAGCTCGCCGAGGCGGTCTTCCAGCATCCCGAACTCACCGGCATGGGCACGACCGTGAGCGGCGTTGTGCGCGTCGGTGACCGCCTCGCTCTCGCCCACATCGGCGACAGCCGCATCTACCGCTGGCGCGACGGCGAGTTCACCCAGATCACGAAAGACCACACCTTCGTGCAGCGTCTCGTCGACAGCGGACGCATCACGGCAGAAGAGGCCGCGGTGCACCCTCGGCGTTCGGTGCTCATGCGCGTGCTCGGCGACGTCGACCTCAACCCCGAGATCGACACCGAGATCGTTGAGACGCAATCGGGCGATCGATGGCTGCTGTGCTCTGACGGCCTCAGCGGCTTCGTCTCTGACGAGCGCGTTGCCGAGCTGCTCGTCGAGCACTCCGACGCGAGCGCGGCGGTCGAGGCTCTCATCGACGAAAGCCTCGACGAGGGCGCGCCCGACAATGTCACCGTCGTGATCGTCGACATCGACGAGACCCCGACGAGCTCGGCGCCGCAGCCCGTCATGGTCGGGGCCGCCGCCCAGCCGCTCACCTACGCGGCCAAGTCGCCCAAGCGCAGCGTGCGGCTTCCGGCCCTGCTGCTGCACCCGCTCAAGGCCGCGACGATTCCCGAAGACGAGCACTTCGAGCCCGAATCTGAAGAGTTCTTGCGCGAGCTCATCGCCGAAGACGCTCGACGCAAGGTTCGCCGCCGCATCACCTGGTCGATCGGCCTCGTGCTCGTCGCCGCTCTCGTCATCGGCGCCCTCGTCGCCGGATACCAGTGGACGCAGTCGCGCTTCTTCGTCGGCGTCTCCGACGGTCAGGTCGCAGTCTTCCAGGGCGTTCAGCAGGGCATCGGGCCGTTCCCCCTCTCGAGCGTCTACCTCGAGAGCGGCATCGATGTCGACGAGCTCTCGCCCTTCACGCGTCAACGGGTCGAGGCGACCATCAACGCCGACGATCTGCCCGACGCCCTCTCGATCATCGAACGGCTGCGCGATGAGCTCGACTGATGCCGCCGGCCCCGCGGTCGACGTCGCTGCACCGCGCGTGACGGTCACGGAAGCCATCACCATCAAGCTGCGCACCCCGGCCAAGCTGCGCAACCTCGAGCTGCTGCTGCTGCTCGTCGCTATCGGCATCACGGGAGCGGCTGTCGCTCTCGTGCAACTCGGCGCGATCGGCGAGCTCGATCTCACGATCATCGGCTACGGCGCCGGTCTCGGGATGCTCGCTCTCGGCATGCACGTCGTGCTGCGCATCACGGCCCCCGACGCCGACCCGTTCATCTTGCCGATCATCGTGACACTCAACGGCCTCGGTGTCGCCATGATCTACCGGCTCGACCTGGCCGAGGGCTACGTGGGCTGGGAGATGGCCGGCGTGCGGCAGATGGTCTGGACGGCGATCGCGATGGTCATCGCTCTTGCCGTGCTGCTCATCGTGCGCAACCACCGCATGCTCGCGCGCTACCGCTATGTGGCCATGCTCGCCGGCATCGCGCTGCTACTGCTGCCGATGCTTCCGGGTATCGGGCAGACCATCAACGGTGCCCGTCTCTGGATTCAGGTCGGGCCGTTCTCGTTCCAGCCGGGCGAGATCGGCAAGATCGCTCTGGCCGTGTTCTTCGCGGGCTATCTCATGACCGCTCGTGAGTCGCTCTCGATGGTCGGGCGCACCGTGCTCGGTATTCGTCTGCCGCGCGGCCGCGATCTCGGGCCCATTCTCGTCGTGTGGGTGGCCGCGATGGCGGTGCTCGTCTTCCAGCGCGACCTCGGCACCTCGCTGCTCTACTTCGGGCTCTTCCTCGTCATGATCTACGTCGCCACCGGCCGACTCAGTTGGGTGCTGCTCGGGCTCACGCTCTTCTTGGGCGGCGCGCTCATCGCCGCGCAGACCCTCGGCTACGTCAATGGTCGTTTCGCCGCATGGCTCGGTGCGTTCGAGCAAGAGAATTACGACGCGATCGGCGGCAGCTTCCAGCTCGTGCAGGGCATGTTTGGGCTCGCCGACGGCGGCCTCATTGGCACCGGGCTCGGGCAAGGCCGCCCCGACATCGTGCCACTCGCCGAGAGCGACTTTATTGTCGCGAGCCTCGGCGAAGAACTCGGTCTCGTCGGGCTCTTCGCGATCCTCGGCCTCTACCTGCTCTTCGTCGCCCGAGGGTTCCGTATCGGGTTCAACGGCACCGACGACTTCGGGCGACTGCTCGCGGTCGGGCTCGCCTTCGTCGTCGCGCTGCAGGTCTTCATCGTCATCGGCGGTGTGACGCGGGTGATTCCGCTCACGGGCCTCACGACTCCCTTCTTGGCGGCAGGCGGCTCGGCGCTCGTCGCCAACTGGATCATCGCCGCGCTGCTGCTGCGGCTCAGCGACACAGTGCGGCACCAGCCCCGACTGGTGGTGACCGACGATGAATAAAGAGCTTCGGCGCATCAGCATCGTGACGCTCGCGATGTTCCTCGCCCTGTTCGTCTCGACGAGCGTGATCCAGGTCTTCGCGGTCGACGAGCTGCGGGCCGACCCGCGCAATGTGCGAACGCTGTATGCGAGCTACTCGGCCGAACGCGGGCCCATTCTGGTCGACGGGCAGCCGATCGCCGAGTCGGTCGCCGTCGAGTCGGTGTTCGAGTTCTTGCGGGTCTACCCCGAGCCCGAGCTCTACGCTCCGGTCACCGGCTACTTCACTCTCAATCAGGGCAACACGGGCGTCGAGGGCGCCTTCAACGACTTTCTCACGGGCACCGCCAACGAGCAGTTTCTCGACCAGCTCGGCGCGCTCGTCACCGGCCAGCGCCCGCAGGGCGCCGCGGTGCAGGTGACCATTGACCCGGTGGTGCAGCAGGCGGCAGTGGACGCGATGGGTGACCTGAAGGGCGCCATCATCGCGATTGAGCCCGCCACCGGCCGCATTCTCGCCATGGTGTCGACGCCGAGCTTCGACCCGAACCGGCTGTCGTCCCACAGCACAAGCAGCGTGCTCGAGGCCTATGACCAGTTGCTGGCCGACCCGAACGATCCCCTCGTGAACCGCACGATCGCGGGCGACCTTTACTTTCCGGGCTCGACCTTCAAGCTGCTGGTCGCCGCGGCCGCGATCGACTCGGGTCAGTTCACCTCGACCGATGTCTTCGCCAACCCGCCCCAGCTGCAGCTTCCGTTGAGCACGCGGGTGATCACCAACTCGGGCGGCAGCACGTGCGGCGGCACCGAGACCGTCTCGATCGAGACGGCTCTGCGACTCAGCTGCAACATCCCCTTCGCCGAGCTCGGGCTCGCGCTCGGTCAAGAGACCATCGACGACTACGCGACGGCGTTCGGATTCGGCACGCAGTTCGAGGTGCCCATGACCGCCACGGCGTCGACCTACCCACAAGACATGGATGACGCGCAGCTCATGCTCTCGTCGTTCGGCCAGTTCGACACGCGGGTCACCCCGCTGCAGATGGCGCTCGTGAGCGCCGCGATCGCCAATGGGGGAAACCTGATGCAGCCCACTCTGCTCGACCGCATCATCGCGCCCGACCTCTCGATCGTGCAGCAGCCCGACCCGGTGCTCGTGAGCCAGCCCATCACGCGCACCACTGCGGAGACGATGACGCGAATGATGGTCGACGGAGTCTCGAACGGCGTCGCCTCTAATGCCAGAATAGAAGGCGTCGCCGTCGCGGGTAAGACGGGCACCGCCGAGAACGGCGGAGACCGCCCCTACACGCTGTGGTTCACCGGATTCGCTCCGGCCGAGAACCCTCAGGTGGCGATCGCGGTCGTCGTGGAAGACGGCGGAGGGCGCGGTCAAGACGGGTCAGGAAACCAGATCGCGGCACCGATCGCGAAGAGAGTGCTTGAGGCGGTGCTGAGCAGATGAGACCCACGAGCGGTGTGACCTTCGGCGGGCGCTACCAGTTGCTCTCGCGCGTCGCGATCGGCGGCATGGGCGAAGTCTGGCAGGCGACCGATCTCGTCATCGGGCGCACGGTCGCGATCAAGATCTTGAAAGAGGAGTACCTCGGCGACCCCGGGTTCCTCGAGCGCTTCCGCGCCGAGGCACGGCACGCCGCGCTCGTGAACCACGAGGGCATCGCCAACGTCTACGACTACGGCGAAGAAGAGGGCAGCGCCTTTCTCGTCATGGAGCTCGTGCCGGGCGAGGCGCTCTCGACGATTCTCGAGCGCGAGCGCGTGCTGCCCGCCGATCAGGTGCTCGATATTGTCGCGCAAACGGCCTCGGCTCTTCACGCCGCGCACCAGGCCGGTCTCGTACACCGCGACATCAAGCCGGGCAACCTGCTGATCACGCCCGACCGCAGGGTGAAGATCACCGACTTCGGCATCGCGCGCATCGCCGACCAGGTGCCCCTCACCGCGACCGGCCAGGTCATGGGAACGGTGCAGTACCTGTCGCCCGAGCAGGCGAGCGGGCATCCCGCATCGCCCTCGACAGACGTCTACTCGCTCGGCATCGTCGCCTACGAGGCCCTCGCCGGTCGCCGCCCGTTCACGGGCGAGTCGCAAGTCGCCATCGCCATGGCGCAGATCAACGAGCCACCGCCCGAGCTGCCGATCACAGTCGCCGAGCCCGTGCGCAACCTGGTGTTCGCGGCGATCGCCAAGAAGCCCGCCGGACGCCCCGCCTCGGCGCAGCTCTTCGCTCGCGCCGCCGAGGCCCTGCGCCGGGGCGACGTTGGCGCCGCTGCCGCGATCGTTCCTGCGGTCGCCTCGGGCGCCGATGCAACCGCGGCCACGCGGGTCATGCAGCCTGCGGCCAACGACGAGACGACGCGCGTTCTGCCGAGCATGGGCGAGACGCCGACGACGCCCACCGAGACGCAACGCAGCCCCTGGACCTGGCCGCTTGTCGCTCTCATCGGCATTCTCATCGTGCTGCTCGTCGGCGCACTCATCGCTGTGTTCGCGCAGCCGAGCCCGCCCGAACCGGAGCCGAGCGATACCCCGTCGGCCGAGCCGACGGAGACCGATACGCCCTCGCCGACGCCGACCATCGACACCGTGCTCATCGTCGAAGACGAGTGGCTCGGTCTCACCCGCGCGGCGATCGACGCGAAGATCGCCGACCTCGGGCTGCGGCTCGACCCCGTCGAAGGCAACATCGCACCGTCGACGGCGCAACAGGGGCTCTCGTACCAGATCAATCCGCGCAGCGGGGTCGTGCAGGCGAACGCCGTCATCACAGTGTTCTTCTACACCAACATTCCGACACCACCGCAACCCGCAAATCTGGCGATCGACCCCGGCTCGGGGCCGTACGTGGGCGGCAGTGAGGTCGTCTTGAACTGGCCGACCTACAACGAGTGCCCCGCGGGCTTCTCGCTCACCGGCTACAACTTCACGATCGTCGGCGGCACGCCTGCGCAGTCGAACCCGCTGCCGGCGTCCGCCACGAGTTTGACCGTGACGCTCGCGGCCAGCGGTCAACTGCGGGTGACTTACATCGCCCTGTGCGACTCGCTTCAGTCGCAGCGATCGAACGAGCTCGCCGTCACGATCGATCCAGCACCGTAGCCAACCGGCCTGCAGAGTCGAGCACCACTCGACGGCCTAGACTGGGCTGAGTACCGCAGCAGCACGACGAGAGCCGAGGGGCGATGGACGAGGTCGCACAGACCGCACGCGTGATCGCGGGGCGCTATGAGGTCGGCCCGCTCATCGGGCGCGGCGGCATGTCTGACGTGCACGTCGCCACCGACGCCAAGCTCGGGCGGCGCGTGGCCATCAAGCTGCTCAAGTCGAGTCTCGCCAACGATCCGGTGTTCCGCACGCGGTTCCGTCACGAGGCGCAGGCCGCGGCGCGCATGGCGCACCCCACGATCGTTCGGGTCTACGACGCCGGCGAAGAGATCGTGCGCGATGCCGCGGGTGCCGAGTCGGTCGTGCCCTTCATCGTCATGGAGCACGTCGAGGGCCGCCTGCTGCGCGAGCTCATCGACGAAGGACCGATGCCGGTGGCCGAGGCCGCCCGCATCGCCGAGCAGATTCTGACCGCGCTCGAGTACTCGCACCGCGCAGGTGTCGTGCACCGCGACATCAAGCCCGGCAACGTCATGGTGACGGCGACCGGCCAGGTCAAGGTCATGGATTTCGGCATCGCCCGAGCCATCTCCGATTCGGCCGCGACGGTCGCGCAGACCAGCTCGATTCTCGGCACGGCGCAGTACTTCTCGCCGGAGCAGGCGAAGGGCGAGGCTGTGGATGCTCGCACCGACCTCTACGCAACGGGCGTGGTGCTCTTCGAGATGCTCACGGGTCGCCCGCTCTTTCAGGCCGAGTCGGCCGTCGCCGTGGCGTACCAGCACGTCAGTGAGGTGCCCGCGGCTCCGAGCTCCATCGCTCCGCAGGTGCCGGTCGCACTCGACGCCGTCGTTCTGCACGCCCTCGCCAAAGACCGGTTCGCCCGCTTCCAAACCGCGAGCGAGTTTCGCGCCGACCTCACTGCGGCCGCGGCAGGCCAAGCGCTACCGGTACGGCCCGAGACCGGCTCCGACTTCACGTCGACCCTCTTCGGCATCGACCCCGCGGCAACAACCGACACTGAAGCGGCCATGCGCCAGCTCAGCGTCGATGATGACGAAGAGCGCCGCAGCCGCACACAGTCGAGGCCGCCCGTCGCGTGGATCTGGGCGGGCATCGTCGTCATGGCCGCCGTCGTGGCCGCTGTGCTGTTCTGGGCGTTCACGCTCGAGCGCACTCCGCTCGTCGGCTCCGTCGCCGTAGAGGTTCCCGACGTCGTGGGCCTCGCCTACGAGGAGGGCGGCCAGATTCTTCTCGACGCCGAGCTTCAGCCGCAGCCGACGACGATCACCGACCCTGATGTGCCCGAGGGCCAGATCATCAGCACCGACCCTGGTGCAGGCATCACGGTCTCGCCCGGGCAGGTCATCGAGGTGCTCGTCTCGTCCGGCCCCGAGCGCATCGAGGTGCCGAGCATCGCCCTGCTCACTCTCGCCGAGGCGCAGGCGGCGCTCGAGGCCCGAGGGCTCGTGCTCGGCACGGTCTCGGCCGAGAACTCGTCCTCAGTCGCGAAAGACGTCGTCATCCGCTCCGACCCCGAGTCAGGGGCTGAGCTGCGCGAGGGCGACACAGTCAACGTCGTGGTGTCGACGGGCCTCGTGCGGGTGCCCGATGTGCGCACGCTTCAGATCGGCGAGGCCTCAGCGCAGCTCACCGCACTCGGGCTGACCGTGTCGGTGCAGGGCGATGACAGTTGCACGGGCCAGACGGTGACGGCGCAGTCGCTCGCACCTGGAGACCGACCGCAAGGCTCGGCCGTCACGCTGCGTTACTGCAGCGGCCAGCCGGGCGACGGAGACTAGACCTCGTTCGAGTCGCGCGTCAGGCGTGCGGCGTGAGCGCAACGAGCGGGCTGAGCCCGTTCGCCGTCTCGCGCGCGCTGGGCAGACCAGCTTCGGCAAGCCAGTTGCCGAGCATGCGGTAGCCGCCCTCGGTCAGCACCGATTCGGGGTGGAACTGCACGCCGTGCACCCGAGCTTCGCGGTGCCGCACGCCCATGATGACGCCGCCCTCGGTGCGCGCCGTGACGATCAGCTCATCTGGTACCGTACCGTCGACGATCGCCAGGCTGTGGTACCTCGTGGCACGAAACGGCTGCGGCACCCCGTCGAAGAAGTCGCTCGCGTCGTGCTCGATCATCGAGGTCTTGCCGTGCATGAGCTCGTCGGCGTGCGTCACGGTGGCTCCGAGAGCTTCGGCGATCGCCTGATGCCCCAAGCACACCCCGAGCAGCGGAGTGTCGTTTCGCATCGTCGCATGAACGACATCGATCGAGATGCCGGCCGAAGCGGGGTTTCCCGGACCAGGCGAGATGAGCACGGCGTCGTAGTCGGCGATGAGTCGCTCGACCCCGCCGGGCTCGACAATGTCGTTGCGCACGACCGTCGTCTCAGCGCCGAGCTGCTGCAGATATCCGTCGAGCGTGTAGACGAAGCTGTCGTAGTTGTCGATGACGAGAACGCGCACTGACGTCACTCCTCCACGGTCGAGTCTTGCGGCAGGAAGGTGTCGGAAGCCCACGGAAAGACCCACTCGACGAGTGCTGCCACAATGAACACCGCAGCCACCGCGAAAATCAGGATGCGCAGCCAGGCCGGGCCGGGCAGAATGCGCCAGAGCGATGCGTACACGTCAGTCGCCGCCTCGAGCGCTCACGAGCCGGCCGCCTCGACGAGACCGCTGATGGCGGCGGGCGGGCCTCCTGCGCGGGGGTACCAGTTCTCCATCACGGCGTAGGCGATGATGCGCTCGGCCGATGAGAACCGAGGGTTGCAGCTCGTCATGGTGAGAAAGCGATCGGTTGCTTCGACCGACGGCTCGCGTGGCACGGGCTCCAGCACCGAGACGTAGGTTGGCCACACGTACTCGAGGCCTCTGAAGCCGTACTCGTACCAGCCGTCGGCGGTCTCGACGTAGATCAGGTCGCCGACCCGCAGCTCAGCGATGTTGGCGAAGGGCGCCCCGAAGGTCGTGCGGTGCGCGGCGATGGCGAAGTTGCCCATCTCGCCGGGCATCTGCGTGTCGAGGTAGTGCCCCACACCGATCTGTCGATTGTTGAGCACGGTGCTCAGGTCGATGCCGCCCGCGATCGGGCGCACCCAGTCGGCACCGAATCGCGGAACGATGAGCGTGCCGAACACTTCACCAGCCGCGGCAGGCTCAGCCACCACAGGTTCGCCGTTGTCCACCGCCGGTCGCTCGGTGATGGCTTCCGCCCGCTCCCACTCCTGCTGCAGCTGCTGCTGCACCTCAACACCCGCGGCCTGCTGCTCGGTGCCCGAGATGATGTCGTCGAGCCAGACGTACCAGCCCAAAAAGAGCATCACGACGACACCCGCGGTGATCAGCAGCTCACCGAGCACTCCCACGATGGTGATCTTCGGTGCGGCCTTTGGCGGGGTCGCGTCGGTCGAGCCGAACTCTGAGGGGCTGGTCTCGAAAGCGCTGTCGTCTGACGATCGTGATTGTGCCGAGCGGGTGCGCTTCGACGCGGCACGTTCGCGCTCGCGAGCCTCTTTGCGGCTCAACGGCGCGCTCGCTTCTGGCTCCACCCCGGGCCCAGCGGCCTCGTCGGGCGAGAGACCGTCGTGAGGCCGGTCGTTCTCAATCACCCGCTCATTGTAGGCGCAGGTGCTGTGCGGCCTGTCGGGCTAGACTCGACCGCATGGCACGGTCAACTGCGCGCAGCGCCGAGAACCCCGAGACCCCCCGCGGCAACGACGCCCCGAACCCCGTCTGGTTCAAGCCCGTGATGTTCGGGTTCATGCTCGTCGGCCTTATCTGGATTCTCGTCTACTACGTGAGCCAGGCATCGTGGCCGGTGCCGAGCCTCGGCCCCTGGAACATCATGGTGGGCTTCGGCATCATGTTCATCGGGTTCTTGATGACCACCCGGTGGCGCTGACCGGGGCTTTCTCGAAAACTACAGCGGTGTGATTATCCCCACTGTGGAATCGTCTGTGGATAACTTTCCACCCGCGCCCCTTTAGAGCAGGGCGAAACGCGCGATCGTCGCGAGCACGAGCACGCCGCCGACGAGCGCCAGCAGCAGCGCTTGCCGTCGCTGCTGGTCGGCGCGACGGGTGCGCAGCATCACGGCCGCGCACGCAGCGCCGACGAGCAGACCGCCAATGTGCGCCTGCCATGAGAGTCCCGGCACGATGAAGCCGAGCCCCAGGTTGATCGCAATGATCACCACGAGCTGAATGCTGGTTCCGCCCAAGCGCCGCTGAATGACGAAAAAGGCACCCAGCAGGCCGAAGATCGCACCGGATGCTCCCACAATGGCGGTGTCCGGTGCGAGCCACAGCGCCGCGACGGAGCCGCCGAGCGTCGAGAGCACATATGTCGCCGCGAAGCGGACTCGACCGATGAGAGCCTCGAGCAGCGGCCCGAGCACGAACAGCGAGTACATGTTGAACAGAATGTGGAAGAACGAGCGGTCGCTGTGCACGAGGGCCACGGTGAGCATGCGCCACGGCTCTTGCAGCGTGAACGGCGGGTAGTAGGCGAGCGCGTTCGTCACGGCGCCCTGCGACAGCAGTTGCAGCACGAAGACCACGAGCGTCACAGCCAGGATGCTGTAGCTGACGACCGGAACTCGACTGCCCGGCCGAAAGGCGCGCTGCAGGGCTGATGGTCTGCGGGGTTGAGCGGCCCGCGCACCTGCGACGCAGTCCGGGCAGTGCACGCCGACGGGCGCCGGCGTCTGGCATTGCGGGCACACCGTGCGCCCGCACCGTTGGCACAGCACGAAGCTACGGCGGTCCGGGTGCCGGTAGCACGTGTCGGAGTCAGCGCCGGCGCGCGGCCCTCCCCCGACCGGATCGGTCACGCGACCTCGACGACCTCGATAGACGTGATGATGACGTCGTCGAGAGGCTTGTCGTTGGCATTCGTGGGCACGGCCTCGATCGCGTCTACGACCGCACGCGACGCCTCATCGGCCACAACGCCGAAGATCGTGTGGTTGCCGTTCAGCCACGTGGTCGGCTTCGTCGTGATGAAGAATTGCGAGCCGTTCGTGCCCTTGCCCATGCGCTTTCCGGCGTTGGCCATGGCGAACAGGTACGGCTCGGTGAACTGCAGCTCGGGGTGGATCTCGTCGTCGAACTCGTATCCTGGGCCGCCAATGCCCTGACCGAGCGGGTCGCCGCCCTGCAGCATGAAGTCTTTGATGATGCGGTGGAAGATCACGCCGTTGTAGAGCGGGGCGGTGGTGGTCTCTCCCGTGGCCGGGTTCTTCCACTCCTTCGTGCCCGTGGCGAGGCCGACGAAGTTGTCGACTGTCTTGGGCGCGTGGTTGCCGAAGAGATTGACGACGATGTCGCCGTGGTTGGTGTGGATGGTCGCAACAGCGGTGTGGATCGTCATACCCCAATTCTGGCACGGTGGGCGCTGGTCGCTTCCTGAGCATTCGGTCGATGCCTGTTGGGTGCCCTGGTCATCAGTGCCAGGATGGTGGTGTCGCACATTGTCGACCAGGGGAGGACGTCATGGAACTGTCACGCAAGCGCCGTCGCGAGATCAAGAAGCTGCGCCGAGAGGCCGAAGGCGTCTGGGACGAGCAGCGCGAGGTTCTCGAGCACGCGGCGAGCATCCTGCGTGATGCCAGCCGTCAAGCCGCCAGCGTCGCCCGCGATGATGTCGCACCCCGCGTGCGCAGCACCTACGAGAAGCGCGTCGTGCCAACGGTCGAGGCCGGTGTCGATTCGGTCAAGCACGCTGCGAGCGCGACGCGCGACCGCTTCGTCGACGACGTGATCCCCGCCGTGACGGGCGCGATCGGGTCAGCCATCGCCGTTCTCGACGTCGCGCGCGACAAGCGCATTCGGGATGCTCTCAAGTCGGTGTCGTCGACCGGTCGCGAGCTCGCCACCAAAGCGGGCCAGAGGGTCGGCCTCATCGAGGTCAAGCCGCAGCGCGGCCCGGGAACCTACATTCTCATCGGCCTCGGTGTTGTCGCCACGGCCGCCATCGCCTACGCCGCCTGGCAGACGCTGCGCGCCGACGACGACCTCTGGGTCGAAGAAGACGAGACGGTCGACCCGACGCCTGCCGCCTAGCGCCGGTTCTCAGTGCTCGACGTCGCTCACGAGCTTGAGCGCCACGACGCACGCGACGATGCCGAGCACGAGTAGCAGCTTGATCACTGAGGCGGTCTCGGCGCCGGTGATCATGGCCCAGACGATCGTCAGGCTCGCGCCGACGCCAACCCACACTGCATACGCGGTGCCGGTCGGAATCTCGCGCATGGCGATAGCGAGTCCGAGCATGCTGAGGGCGAGGGCGACGAGAAAGACGATCGACGGCACGATCTTGGTGAAGCCTTTGGATGCTCCCAAGGCGGTAGCCCAGACGGCTTCGAGCACGCCCGAGGCGAGCAAGATGATCCACGACATGAGGTCAGCCTTCTGACCCGTCTTGTCGCTGTCCGGGTACGGGATACCTCGTCCGGGGGCTCTCTCTCGAGCTCAACTCTAGAGTTGCACGGCAACCTGCTCATGCACTGTGCATCACGCGCCGCGCACGATGAGGTCGGCACGGCCGTGCGGTTCGTGTTCGGCGCGATAGCGCGCGTCGTTGCTCGACCAGAGCTCCCAGTGCTGAGCATTCTCGTTGCCAGCGTCGCGCGCTCGGCCCCGCTCGAGAGCGATCATCGCATCGGTCTCGACCCAGATCGCGAGATCCCAGTGCGGTGCCAGCGTCGGGTGCAGCGCCGTGATGCCTTCCACGATCACGATCGAGGCTCCGGGCACAGCGATCGGATCGCTCAGAGAATTCGACGACCACTCCCGTCGCTGATAGACGACAGGTTCGCCGCGGCGTAACGGAGTGATGACCTGCTGCAGAAGCCGATCGTGATCCCAACCCCGATCCCACGAGTCGTCGAGCATGCGTTCGCGCACGATGAAGTCGTCCATCGGAATCACGACGGCGTCGGCGCCGAGCCTTTCCGCAATCGCGGCCGCGAGGGTGCTTTTGCCGGAGCCGCCCGCGCCGTCGATCCCCACGATCACGGGCGTGCGAGCATCCCGCAGCGCAGTGATCTGCGTGACGACCTCGTCGATGCCGACCGTACGAGGGCTCATCGCCCCATTGTCTCGCGGAAGCGGCATCGCGCCGCAGGAGCGCCTCCGTGCAACCCCGAGCCGAGACGCGAAGCGTCGCGACCGCGCTCGTGACGCGGAAGCGGCATCGCGCCGCAGGAGCGGCGGCGCGATCAGAAAATGGAGTGGAGCCTAGGAGAATCGAACCCCGCGACCGCAGGTTATGCGGTTGCGCGTCGAGCCTGAGCGCGGGCAAGAGAGCGGCGGGCAAGGAGTGGAGCCTAGGAGAATCGAACTCCTGACCTCCTGCTTGCAAAGCAGGCGCTCTACCAATTGAGCTAAGGCCCCGTTGCTTCGATTCTACCGAAGCGGCATCGCGCCGTAGGAGCGGCGGCGCGATAGAAGAACATCGCGTGGGGATACGAGGACTTGAACCTCGGACCTCTTCGTTATCAGCGAAGCGCTCTAACCGCCTGAGCTATATCCCCGTAAGACCGGGTACGACTGTACCGCACCCGGTGAGCCTCCTCCCAATCGGGCGGAGGCGGCCGATCAGTTGTTGGTGAAGCCGACGAGCAGTCCGCCGGTGAGGCGCACGCTGAGGTTGTAGAGAAGGGCGCTGATCGCGCCGATGGCGGTGCCGCCCACGATGTTCAGCACGGCCACAATGCTCGCGAAGAACATGACCTGACCGAGCGAGAAGACGCTGGCAAGGCTCGTCGCTTCGTCGCCGATGATGTCGCTGAAGACCGAGTCGACCTGCTCGATGACGCCGAGCGAGTTGAGCACGATCCACACGAACAGCGTGGCAACGAGCAGCAGGATCGCGCCGCAGATGGCGACGAGGAACGAGAGCTTCACCGCCGACCAGAAGTCGATGTAGACGAGCTTGAGGCGCACCTGTTTGGTGGGGGCCTGGCGCTGCGACTTGCGCTGCAGCTTCTCGGCGACAGTACTCACTCGTTCTCGTCCTTTCCGACCTCGACCTGTGATGCAGTCTCGGCGGTGTCGTCTGTGTTTTCAATACTGGCCGCTTCTCGGCCATCGGTTTCAGCCTCTACGGGCTCCGCGTCAGGGTCGACCAGGTTGCGTTCGCTGTTGCGGGCGATCGCGATGATGCGGTCGTCGTCGTCCGGCCTGGCGAACACGACCCCCATGGTGTCGCGGCCCTTAGCGGGCACTTCGGCCACCGAGGAGCGTACCACCTTGCCGTTTTGCATCACCACGAGCACCTCGTCGTCGTCGGCCACGATCAGACCGCCGGCGAGCGCGCCGCGGTCGTCACTGAGCTTCGCGACCTTGATGCCGAGGCCACCGCGCTGCTGGATGCGGTACTGGTCGACATCGGTGCGTTTGGCGTAGCCGCCCTCGGTGACGACGAAGACGTAGCCGCGGTCGCCCACCACGGAGGCCGAGAGCAGTTCGTCGTTCGCGCGGAACTTCATACCCGTGACACCCGAGGTCGAGCGGCCCATCGGGCGCAAGGCCGAGTCGTCGGCCGTGAAGCGCAACGACATTCCGAGCCGTGAGACGAGCAGGATGTCGTCGGAGTCGTCGGCGAGCATGGCCGAGACCAGAGTGTCTCCCTCGCGCAGGTTGATGGCGATGATGCCGCCCGTGCGGTTGGTGTCGTACTCGGTCAGCGCCGTCTTCTTGACGAGGCCCCGCCGGGTCGCGAGCACGAGATGCTGCGCGACGGAGTAGTCGCGAATGTCGAGAATCTGCGCGATCTCCTCCCCCGGCTGCAGCGCCAGCAGGTTGGCGACGTGTTGGCCCTTGGCGTCGCGGCCGGCCTCTTGAATCTCGTAGGTCTTCAGGCGGTAGACCCGGCCCGTGGTGGTGAAGAACAGCAGCCAGTGGTGCGTCGTGGTCACGAAGAAGTGCTCGACGACATCGTCGGCGCGCAGCTGCGCACCCTTGACGCCCTTGCCGCCGCGGTGCTGCGAGCGGTAGTTGTCGCTGCGCGTGCGCTTGATGTAGCCGCCGCGCGTGACGGTGACAACCATCTCCTCTTCGGGAATCAGGTCTTCGACGCTCATGTCTCCGTCGAAGCCGAACATGATCTCGGTGCGCCGGTCATCGCCGTAGCGGTCGACGATCTCGGTGAGCTCATCGCTCACGATCGAGCGCTGCCGCTCGGGGCTCGCAAGAATCGCCTGGTAATCAGCGATGAGCCGCTCGAGCTCTTCCGCCTGATCTTGGATCTTCTGGCGCTCGAGCGCAGCGAGTCGGCGCAGTTGCAGGTTGAGGATCGCCGTCGCCTGCAGCTCGTCAACGTCGAGCAGCTGCATGAGGCCGTCGCGGGCTTCTTCCGTGGTCTGCGAGCGACGAATGAGGGCGATGACCTCGTCGAGAGCATCCAGCGCCTTGAGGTAGCCGCGCAGAATGTGAGCGTCTGCCTCGGCCTTCGCAAGGCGGAACGCCGTGCGGCGCACGATGACCTCGATCTGGTGCGACACCCAGTAGGTGATGAAGCCGTCGATCGGCAGCGTGCGCGGCACGCCATCGACGATCGCGAGCATGTTGGCGCCGAAGTTGTCTTGCAGCTGCGTGTGCTTGTAGAGGTTGTTGAGCACGACCTTCGCGACCGCGTCGCGCTTGAGCACGATGACGAGGCGCTGGCCCGTGCGGCCCGATGACTCGTCGCGAATGTCGGCGATGCCGCCGAGCTTGCCCTCTTTGACGAGGTCGGCGATCTTGATCGCCAGGTTGTCGGGGTTGACCTGGTACGGCAGCTCGGTGATGACAAGGCAGGTGCGGCCCTGGATCTCTTCGACGGTGACGACCGCGCGCATGGTGATGGAGCCGCGGCCGGTGCGATAAGCATCGTGGATGCCCTTGACGCCGAGAATCTGTGCACCGGTCGGGAAGTCGGGGCCCTTGACCCGCTGCAGTATGGCCTCGAGCAGGCTCTCGCGGTCGGCGTCAGGATTCTCGAGGTGCCACAGTGCGGCCGAGGCGACTTCGCGCAGGTTGTGGGGAGGAATGTTGGTGGCCATGCCAACCGCGATGCCGACCGAGCCGTTGACGAGCAGGTTCGGGAAGCGGGCGGGCAGGATGCTCGGCTCGCGCGTTCTGCCGTCGTAGTTGTCTTGGAAGTCGACGGTGTCTTCCTCGATGTCGCGCACCATCTCCATGGCGAGCGGAGCCATCTTGGTCTCGGTGTACCGAGGGGCCGCGGCACCGTCGTTGCCGGGCGACCCGAAGTTGCCCTGCCCGGCGGCGAGCGGATACCGCATCGACCACGGCTGCACCAGGCGCACGAGCGCGTCGTAGATGGCCGAGTCGCCGTGCGGGTGGAACTGCCCCATGACGTCACCGACGACGCGCGAGCACTTCGAGTAGGCCTTGTCGGGGCGGTAGCCGCCGTCGAACATCGCGTAGATCACGCGGCGGTGCACGGGCTTGAGACCGTCGCGCACGTCGGGCAGGGCGCGCCCGACGATGACGCTCATGGCGTAGTCGAGGTACGACCGCTGCATCTCGAGCTGGAGGTCGACCTGGTTGACCCTGCCGCCCGGTCCGTAGTCGACCGGCTCGGTGCCGGTGGTGTCGTCTGCCATGAGGGGAATCCTTTTGGTGGTGGTGTGATCGGAGTGCGGCAACCAGCACTAGATGTCGAGGAAGCGCACGTCTTTCGCGTTCTGCTGGATGAACGTGCGGCGCGACTCGACGTCTTCGCCCATAAGGGTCGAGAACACGCTGTCGGCCATGGCCGCGTCGTCGAGAGTCACCTGCAACAGGGTGCGCGACTCGGGGTTCATCGTCGTGTCCCACAGCTCTTGGTGGTTCATCTCGCCGAGACCCTTGTAGCGCTGAACACCGTTGTCTTTCGGGATGCGCTTGCCGGCCGCGACGCCGGCTTCCATGAGCGCGTCGCGCTCGCGGTCGCTGTAGACGTACTCGTGATCGGCGTTGGTCCACTTCAAGCGGTAGAGCGGCGGCTGCGCGAGGTAGACGTAGCCGAGGTCGATGAGGGGTCGCATGTAGCGGAAGAGCAGGGTGAGCAGCAGAGTCGTGATGTGCTGGCCGTCGACATCGGCATCGGCCATGAGCACGATCTTGTGATAGCGAACCTTGTCGGGGTCGAAGTCTTCTCCGATGCCCGCACCGAAGGCCGTGATCATCGCCTGCACCTCGGCGTTGCCGAGCGCGCGGTCGAGACGCGCCTTCTCGACGTTGAGAATCTTGCCGCGCAGCGGCAGGATCGCCTGGGTCTCGGGGTTGCGCCCCTGCACGGCGGAGCCCCCGGCCGAGTCACCCTCGACGATGAAGATCTCGCTCAGCGAGGGGTCTTTCGACTGGCAGTCTTTGAGCTTGCCGGGCATGCCGCCCGATTCGAGCAGCCCTTTGCGCCGGGTCTGCTCGCGCGCCTTGCGCGCGGCGATGCGCGCGGCCGAGGCCTGCAGCGCCTTGCGGATCACGTCTTTCGCCTGCACGGGGTTGCGTTCGAACCAGTCGGCCAGGTGCTCGCCGGTGATCTTCTGCACGAACGACTTCGCCTCGGTGTTGCCGAGCTTGGTCTTTGTCTGACCCTCGAACTGCGGCTCGCCCAGCTTGATCGAGATGACCGCGGTGAGACCCTCGCGAACGTCGTCGCCCGAGAGATTCTCGTCTTTCTCCTTGAGAATGCCCTTCTCGCGGGCGTACTTGTTGACGAGCGTCGTCAGCGCGGCACGAAAGCCCTCTTCGTGCGTACCGCCCTCGTGCGTGTTGATCGTGTTGGCGTAGGTGTGCACCGACTCGGAGTAAGCGTTGGTCCACTGCATGGCCACTTCGAGCGCGATGCGGCGCTCAGTGTCTTCTGACTCGAACGAGATGATCTCGGGGTGCACGACCTCGATCTTCTTGGCCGAGTTCAAGAACTCGACGTAGTCGACGAGGCCCTTCTCATAAAGGAACTCTTCGCGTCGATCTTCTGCATCGGCGGCGGCATCGGCATCACGACGCTCGTCGGCGATCGTGATGCGCAGCCCCTTGTTCAAGAAGGCCATCTGCTGAAAGCGTGTGCGCAGCGTCTCGAAGTCGAACTCGACGGTCTCGAAGATGTCGTCGTTCGGCCAGAAGGTGATCGTCGTGCCGGTCGAGTCGGTCTTCTCCGCCTGCGCGAGAGGAGCATCCGGCACACCGTTCTGGTAGCTCTGGCGCCAGACGCTGCCCTGGCGGCGCACCTCGACGGCGAGTCGCTTCGAGAGCGCGTTGACCACCGAGCTGCCGACTCCGTGCAGACCACCCGACACCGCGTAGCCGCCGCCGCCGAACTTGCCGCCGGCGTGCAGAATCGTGAGCACGACCTCGACCGTCGATTTCTTCTCGACGGGGTGCTCGTCGACCGGGATTCCGCGGCCGTTGTCGACGACCTTGACCCCGCCATCGGCGAGCAGTGTGATGTGGATCGTGTCGCAGTGCCCGGCGAGTGCCTCATCGACCGAGTTGTCGACGATCTCGTAGACCAAGTGGTGCAGCCCGCGCGGGCCCGTCGAGCCGATGTACATGCCCGGCCGCTTGCGCACGGCCTCGAGGCCCTCGAGAACCTGAATGTCTCCGGCGTCGTAGCTGTGGTCGTTCCGAGGGGTGGGGGACGAGGTCGTCATAGAACGTAGGGCTCCCGCCGAGGTCGATCGTGGTGGCCGATCACGGGGGCCCGGATGGGGCTCCCAGCAGCGGGTCCATCCTACCAAGTTAATGCCCCCCAGAGCCGCCAGACGGGGCCTCTGGGGAGATTTCGCGACACAGGTGGAGTGATTTGTTTCTCGGCCGCTCGAGGCTCAACCGTAGGTGTCGCGGGGCCCTCGGCCCGGAACGGAGCGCGGGCCCCGCTTCCAGCTCGGTGCTCCGGGCCCGGTGAAGCGGATGCTCGACACCTGCGCCTCGGGATACCGACGCAGAATCGTGGTGAGAATGTCGGCCCGCATGAGGCGCAACTGGGTCGCCCAGGCGGTCGAGTCGCACTGCACCGTGAGCACGCCCTCGTCGATGCCCGCGGGCTCGCAGTGCGCGGCGACGTCAGCGCCGACGAGCTCGGGCCACGAGGTGAGCAGCTCGCCGCGCGCGAGCGGCGAGGTCCAGCCGAGAGACCGGGTCATGCCCTCGAGCACGTCGCCGATGCCTTCCGGGTCTCGACCGGCACCGAAGGGTGACGATGCTCCAGGAGTCTTGATCGCGCGTCGGCGCGCATCGGAGGAACGCATCGACGGGTCGCCGAACACCCGGCGCAACCGGCGGTAGACGGCGACCGCCTCGCTTTCCGGGGTCGGCTCGGTGTCGTCAGGCATCGCGGTCATTCGGCACCCCGTTGCTCGATCGCGCCGGCGGCGATGCCGATGCGCGTCGCGGCGAGCCGCTTGGGTACATCAGCGCCGACTGCCGCGGTGATGAGCACCTGCTCGAACCCGCCGACAGCGTCAGCCAGACGCTCTCGGCGCCCTTCGTCGAGTTCGGCGAAGACGTCGTCGAGAATCAGAACCGGATCGCCGGCGACCGCGTCCGCTCGCAGCACCTCGGCCGAGGCGAGCTTGAGTGCGAGTGCGTACGACCAGCTCTCGCCGTGGCTCGCGTAGCCACGGGCGGGTAGCTCGTTGAGCGTCAGCACGAGGTCGTCGCGGTGCGGCCCGATGAGCGTCACCGCGCGGTCGAGCTCGGCCCGTCGCACACTCGCCAACCGTGAGCGAAATTTTTCTGCGAGCGCCTCTGTGATCTCGATGTGCTCGACGGATTCGCCCTCGATCTCGCCATCAATACTGAGCTTCAGAGAGAGTCGGGTGGTGTGATCATCGCCGGCAACGGCGGCGTAGGCCTGGGCGACGTGAGGCCGAAGAGCGTCGATGAGCTCAGCGCGCGCAACGATGAGCTCGGTGCCCAGACTCACCAGCCGCTCGTCCCACACGTCGAGCGTGGGCAGGTTGTCGGCAGAGAGCCGTGATGCTCTCGCCGACTTGAGCAGCGAGTTGCGCTGGCGCACGACGCGGTCATAGTCGGCGATGACCCCCGCGAACCGCGGCGACCGCTGCACGACGAGGGTGTCGAGAAAAGAACGACGCACGCCCGGGTCGCCCCGCACGAGCGAGAGGTCTTCGGGGGCAAAAATGACGCTCGCGAAATAGCGGGGCAGTTCACGCACCCGAACCGACGAGCGGTTGACTTGCGCGCGATTCGGCGAAGAGCGATTCAGTTCGACATCGATGACGAGCGCGCGATCGTCGTGCTGCACCCGCAACCGTACAGTCGCCGACTCTGCACCGAAGCGGATGAGTGCCTGGTCGGTCGAGACGCGGTGCGACGCCGCGCTACCCGCATACGCGATCGCCTCAACGAGGTTCGTCTTTCCCTGGCCGTTGCGGCCGACGAAAAGCACCGCACCCGGGGCGAGTGCGACCTCGGCGCGCTCGTAGTTGCGAAAGTCGGTGAGCGCGAGGTGCGTGACGTGCACGCGCGTCAGCGCAGCAGCAGATTGGGCTGCAGCAGGTAGCGGTAGTTGTCAGCGCCCGGCTGGTCTTTCGACGACTGGCTCGTGATGAGCACAGGCCCCGGCTTGTTCGGGTTGTCGGTCTTGGTAAACGAGATGCGCACGAACTCGCTGTGCACCGCCGAGAGACCATCGATCAAGAACTGCGGCTTGAGCGACACCGTGGTGTCACCGCCGGTCAAGTGAGCGTCGATCGTCTCGGAGGCCTGGGCATTCTCAGAGCCGATGGCCTCGAGGGTGAGGCCATCGTCAGAGAAGCTGTAGCGCAGAGCGGCGTCGCGCTCGAGCACGAGCTGCACGCGGCGGGTGGCTTCGATCAGCTCGGCAGTGTTCATGACCGCGTAGTTGTCGACCGTCTCGGGGAAGAGGCGCTTTACGGGTGGGAAGTTGCCCTTGATGAGCAACGAGGTCACGGTCTTCTGGTCGGCCGAGAAGGCGATGAGTTCGCGGTCGCCCCCGCTGACGATCGTGACAGTCACGGTCGCTGCGTGCGCGAAGATCTTGCCGATCTCTGACAGCGTGCGTGAGGGAACCAGAGCGGTGACGCCCTCGGCGACAGCAGAGCTCTCCCAGTCGATCTCGCGAACGGCGACGCGATAGCGGTCGGTGGCCACGAGCGACAGCCTGTTGTCGGCGATCTCGAGCTGCACGCCCGTGATGACCGGCGTCACATCGTCGCGAGAAGCCGCGACCGAGACTTGACCGACGGCGTCGGCGAACGCCTCACCCGGCAGAATTCCGCTGGCACCATCGACGACGGGCAGGCTCGGGTACTCCTCGACGGGCATGCTCGACAAGGTGAAGCGCGCCGAACCGCAGCGCACAGCGATCTTGCCGTCGTCGGTGGAGAACTCGACGGGTGCATTCGGAAGGCGCGAGGCGATCTCGGCGAGCAGCCGGCCCGACACGAGCACGGTGCCGTCTTCGGTGACGTCAGCGGTGATCGATGTCTGGGCAGACACCTCGTAGTCGAACGAGGAGAGCGTGACGGTCGAGCCTTCGGCACGCAGCAGCACGCCGCTGAGAATCGGCAGAGTAGTGCGCTGCGGAAGAAGCTTCACGGCGAATGACACGCCTTCGCTGAAGACATCGCGATTGACCTGGAACTTCACGCGGCTCCCTCTCGGTCGAACCTCACCCGTGGGCCCGGGGCCTTCCATACTGGCACAGCCCGTGCTCGTGGGGGTGCCGGGCTTCGAGACTCGAAAAGTTATCCCTCATCCGGCATGGAAGAAAGAAGAGAACAGCATCATTAACCTCTGTTCACAGTGTGGATAACATCGCGGAGTCCGCCCATTCAGCGGGAACTACAACGGTGCAAGATGTGTGCGAGCCGGGGAGAACCTGCGTGGTGAGCGTGGGATGTTCACCCGCAGCTCGGTCGACTTTCACATCCGACGACGAGTTGTGCCACGGTCATCCCCATGCAGACACGAAGTTATCCACAGGCTTTCCCCAGTGTGCGAAACGTGCAGTGAAACTGGACGTTGACTGGGTCGGGCGACAAAAGATCAGCTGTAGCGGTGATTCTGCTTGATACGACTGGTCAACTCGGTGACCTGGTTGTAGATCGAGCGGCGCTCTTTCATGAGGTCGCTGATTTTCTTGTTCGCGTACATCACGGTGGTGTGATCGCGGTTGCCGAAGAGCTGGCCGATCTTCGGCAGCGAGAGGTTCGTGAGCTCACGGCACAGGTACATGGCGATCTGTCGGGCGGTGGCCACAGCCTGTGAACGCGATGAACCGTAGAGGTCGTCGACCGTCAGCTTGAAGTAGGCGGCGGTGTGATTGATGATGTCGACCGGTGCGATGACGTTGTCTTCATCGAGGGTGATGAGATCTTTCAGTACCGTCTGCACGAGCTGCATGTCGACCGGAGTGCGGTTCAAGTTGGCGAACGCGGTGACGCGGATGAGCGTGCCTTCGAGCTCGCGGATGTTGCTCGAGACCTTCGAGGCTATGTACTCGAGCACGTCGTCGCGAACTTGCAGTTTGTCGTTCTGCGCCTTCTTGCGCAGGATCGCGATGCGCGTCTCGAGATCGGGAGCCTGCACGTCGGTGATGAGGCCCCACTCGAAACGGCTGCGCATGCGGTCTTCGAAGCCGGTGAGGTGCTTCGGCGGCAGGTCGCTCGTGATGACCACCTGCTTGTTGTGATCATGCAGCGTGTTGAAGGTGTGGAAGAACGCTTCCTGCGTCGAGTCCTTCCCCTGGAGAAACTGGATGTCGTCGATGAGCAGAATGTCGATCTCGCGATAGCGCGACTGGAAGAGGCTCGCGCGGTTGTTGGCGATCGAGTTGATGAAGTCGTTCGTGAACTCCTCGCTCGAGACGTATCGCACCCGGATGCCCGGGTACAGGCTTTCGGCGTAGTGACCGATGGCGTGAAGGAGGTGGGTCTTGCCCAGGCCCGACTCGCCATAGATGAAGAGCGGGTTGTAGGCCTTGGCGGGCGCTTCGGCCACGGCGACGGCCGCAGCATGGGCGAATCGGTTCGAGCCGCCGATGACGAAGTTGTCGAAGCTGTACTTGTCGTTGAGTCGGCTGTCGCCGCGCCGACCCGAGGCTTCTGCGGTGGCGGGTGGCACCGATTGCTCGATGTACGAGGGGCTCGCCTCGAGCGGCTCGGACCTGCCCTCGAGGTCTTCATGCTGGATCTCGGGATTGACGACGATCGCGAAGCTCGAGACCGTCTCACCGGCTGCAGAGGTGAGGGCACTGAGCAGAGGAAGACGGATGCGCTGCTCGAGCATGCCCCGGGTCAGCTCGTTGGGAACCTCGAGATACAAGGTGCCGGCCATGACGCCACGCGGCTCGACGAGGTTGATGAACCCATGCAGCTGAGGGGTGATGCGTTCGTCGGCGGTGAGCACCGCCTTCACCGACTCCCACAGCTCGAGGGGGGATTCGGTGTCGTCCGACATCGCGGAACTCCTTGGGATGAGTCAGTGGATAACCAGGTGGATAAGTCTGTGGGCACCGCGCACGGAGGGGCGCGGGGGCCGTGCGCCTACTGTAGTTCGACACGGCGCGTCGTTACCAACGATGCAATGGGCAGGTGTGGATAATGCGGCCGCGCCGCGTGCAGTTTGACCGGTACCGAGTCGGGACCTATTGTTAACCGGTTGACTTCTGTCTGACGCCGATTCACGGCATCTAGACATTCTCGTTCCATCGTCGCTGGCCTCCGGGCCGAGGAGATAGCCATGACCAAGCGCACCTTCCAACCGAACAACCGCCGTCGCGCCAAGGTTCACGGCTTCCGCCTGCGCATGCGCACGCGCGCCGGCCGCTCGATCCTGGCCGCTCGTCGCCGCAAGGGTCGCACCGAACTCTCGGCCTGAGCACTATCGTGCTCCCGCGAGCACACCGGATCTCCCGGGGCGCCGAAATTGTCATGACTGTGCGTCGTGGCAGGCGAACCGTGACGCCTCACGCGGTGGTGCATCGCATCCCGAACGGCAGCGATAGCGCTGCACGCTTCGGCGTCGTCGTGTCGAAGAAGGTCGGGGGCGCGGTCGTGCGCAACCGGGTGCGCCGTCGCATCCAGTCGATCTGCGCCGATCACCTGTCGACCGTTCCGCACGGCGATCTGATCGTGGTGCGGGCACTCCCCGGCTCACCCGAGGTCGGGTGGGATACTCTGCGCTCGGAGATCGGCGACGGATTGCGACGGGCGGTGGTGGCACGGTGACGACGACGGTGGTGCGCGCCGCGCAGACGGTCGCTCTGATCCCGCGCAACGCCGTGGTCATCGTGCTGCGGGCCTATCGAGCGGTGATCTCACCGTTGTACGGTGATGTCTGCCGCTATTACCCGAGCTGCTCGGCCTACGCGCTGGGCTCTGTGCAAGAGCACGGGGTGACGAAGGGCGGCTGGCTCGCCGCACGTCGGCTGGCTCGTTGCCACCCGTGGGCAGAGGGCGGCATCGACGACTGGCCCGTCCGTGACAACTCTCCCTACCGCCGCACGCGGTGGGGCCTGATCGTGCTCGAGAGAAAGGCATAACCCGCCACCATGGACATCTTCGCCATCATCCTCTGGCCCATCAAATGGGCCATCGAGGCGATTCTCGTGGGCTTCCACTGGCTGTTCACGTTCATGGGTCTCGAGAGCGAGGCCGGCCTCACGTGGGTGCTCTCGATCGCGGGCCTCGTCGTCGTCGTGCGTGCCGCCCTCATCCCCGTCTTCGTGCGCCAGATCAAGAACCAGCGCAAGATGCTCGAGATCTCACCCGACCTCAAGAAGATCCAAGACAAGTACAAGGGCAAACGCGACCAGTTCTCGCGTGAGGCCATGTCGCGCGAGACCATGGCGCTCTACAAGAAGCACGGCACGAACCCTCTGTCGTCGTGCCTGCCGATCCTGCTGCAGATGCCGATCTTCTTCGGCCTGTTCTCGGTGCTCAACAGCTCGTTCAACGGACTCTCGGGCGTAGGCCTTCTCAACGAGCAGCTCTCGGCGGAGTTCGGCAGCGCGACGCTCTTCGGCATCGCCCCCCTCGGCTCGACCATGCTCACCTCAGACGGCAATGTCTGGGTCATCGTGATCGCGATCGTGCTCATCATCCTCATGACGGCATCGCAGTTCATCACGCAGCTGCAGATCATGTCGAAGAACCAGAGCCCAGAGATGAAGGCCTCGCCGATGTACCGGCAGCAGCGCATCCTGCTCTACATCCTGCCGCTGGTCTTCCTCTTCTCCGGCGTGGCCTTCCCCCTCGGCGTGATGTTCTACTGGTTCGTCTCGAACATCTGGACGATGGTGCAGCAGTTCATCGTCATCAGGAACATGCCGACCCCGGGCAGCGATGCGGCCCTCGCACGCGAGGCCCGTCTTGCCAAGCGCCGGCAACGTCGGGGCCTCCCCGAGATCATTGAAGACGAGCCAGGAACCCTGGCCGTCGAGGAGCCCAAGAAGCCGCAGCGCACTCAACCTGTCAGCAAGAACCGTGCGAAGAAGAAGGGCGGCCGCTGACTCATGAGCGACACCACTGAGACCCCGACCATCACCGACGCTCCCACCGACGCTCCGGAGGTCGACGAGTCATCCGCGATCGACGAGGGCGACATCGCGGCCGATTACCTCGAAGAGCTGCTCGACCTGGCCGACCTCGATGGAGACATCGAGATCGCCACGCGCGCTGGTCGGGTGTACCTGACCGTCGAGGCTGACGAACCGGATGCCCTCCGCCTGCTGTCGAAGCCCGACACCGTCGGCGCGCTGCAAGAACTCACTCGACTCGCGGTGCACGCCAAGACCGGCGAGTTCTCCCGCCTGATCCTCGACATCGCCGGCTCGCGCGATGCCCGCGCCGAAGAGCTTCAGCGCCTGGTCGATCGTGCGGTCGAGCGCATCGAGGCCGGCGCAGCGTCGGCCGCCCTGCCGCCGATGTCGAGCTACGAGCGCAAGCTCGTGCACGACCTCGTCTCTGAGCGCGGCTTCACCTCCGAGTCCGAGGGTGAGGGTTCTGAGCGCCACACCGTCATTCGACGTGGCTGACGACTCCCCCACTGTTTCACGTGAAACATTCGGCCCCTCATCGGGTCGACCCGCCGCGCCCCTGGAGTCGGAGCCGGAGAGCGCCCTGCAGGTGTTCGGAGATCGCATCGAGCTTGCACGTCGATTCACGGCCGACCTCGCGCAGTTCGGCGAGCAGCTCGGTCTGATCGGTCCGCTCGAGGCCTCGCGCCTGTGGTCGCGCCACATCATCAACTGCGCTCTCGTCGGCCCGTACCTGCGTGCTGGCGGGAGAGTGGGTGATGTCGGCAGCGGTGTCGGCCTGCCCGGACTCGTGCTCGCCATTGCCCGCCCCGACGTCGACCTCGTGCTCATCGAACCCATGGAGCGACGCACTGACTGGCTGCTGGCCGAGACTCAGCGCCTCGGCCTCACGAACGTCACAGTGCTGCGAGCCAGAGCAGAAGAGGTCGCCGGTACGGGCGCGCTCGAGGCGGGTCGCTTCGACCAGGTGACGGCGCGCGCGGTGAGCGCATTGTCGAAGCTCATCCCCCTCGTTGCTCCGCTCGTGCGGCCGGAGGGCGAGCTGCTGTTCCTCAAGGGCGCACGTGTGAGTGATGAGATCGCGGCGGCTTCAGCGGTCATCCGCAAGCATCGGGTGCATGATGTCGAAGTGCTAGAGCTCGGGGCTGGAGTCGTGCCCGAAGTCACGCGACTGTTTCGGGCTACAGTAGGCGGGGCATCCTGACGGAGAGCGGCACCGCGACTGCGGTGCAGGGCTCGCGAGTCGATGCCGCACGGGGGCCGCGGGGCCGACCGTTTCACGTGAAACATTGCAAGCTGGAGGCTGGGCTGTGACGACCGAGACGCCGTACGACGAGACCACGCCGCTGGCGCGGGAGGTCGCGGAGATCACCCGGCGTCGGCTTGCTCTCGCCGACACCGACCTGCCGCTGCCTGCGGTCACGCGCGTGATTACCGTCTCGAATCAGAAGGGCGGAGTCGGCAAGACCACCACGACCGTCAACCTTGCCGCCGCGCTCGCGCGCTCGGGTGCCCGAGTTCTCGTGATCGACCTCGACCCGCAGGGCAATGCGTCGACGGCGCTCGGGGTCGAGCATCGTGCTGACACGCCCAGCGTCTACGACGTGGTCGTCGGCGACTCGCCCCTCGCCGATGTCGTGCAGAAGAGCCCCGAGTTCGAGCAGCTGTACTGCGTGCCCGCGACCATCCACCTCGCCGGTGCCGAGATCGAGCTCGTCTCGCTCGTCGCGCGCGAGCAGCGACTGCGCACGGCGCTCGACACCTTTCTCACGACGACCAACGAGCAGTTCCACTACGTCTTCATCGACTGCCCGCCCTCGCTCGGCCTGCTGACGATCAACGCCTTCGTCGCGGCGCGCGAGGTTCTCATCCCCATCCAGTGCGAGTACTACGCCCTCGAAGGGCTGAGCCAGCTACTCAACAGCATTCAGCTCATCGAGCGGCACCTGAACCCGCAGTTGCGGGTCTCGACGATCCTGCTGACCATGTACGACTCGCGTACCAACCTCGCCAACCAGGTCGTGAGCGATGTGCGCGAGCACTTTCCCGAGCAGGTGCTCGACACTCTGATTCCGCGCTCGGTGCGCATCAGCGAGGCGCCGAGCTACGGCCAGAGCGTCATCAGCTATGACGAGGGCTCCCCCGGGTCGCTCTCGTACCTCGAGGCCGCCGCCGAGATCGCCCGTCGCGGGAGCGCCGCCTGATGGCCGGACCCAAGCGCACCGGTCTCGGTCGCGGCATCGGAGCACTCATCCCGACCGGCGAGGGCGAGCGCCCCGTCGACGTCTTCTTTCCTGCTCCCGTCAACGCGGCCGATCTGGCTGCGGTTCCTGGCGCCCGGCTTGCGGCGATCGCGCCGAGCGACATCGTGCCCAACCCGCAGCAGCCGCGCACGGAGTTCCGCGAAGAAGAGCTCGCCGAGCTCGTGCACTCGGTGCGTGAGTTCGGCATTCTGCAGCCGATCGTGGTGCGCGAGCGCGCGGGTGCGGCAGCCGGCGAGGCGCAGTACGAGCTGATCATGGGCGAGCGGCGGTTGCGAGCATCCACGATCGCGGGCCTCGAGACGATTCCTGCGATCGTGCGCAATACGGCTGACGACGCCATGCTGCGGGATGCTCTGCTCGAGAATCTGCACCGTGCCCAGCTGAACGCGCTCGAAGAAGCGAGCGCCTACCACCAGCTGCTCGACGACTTCGGCATCACTCAGGAGCAACTCGCCGAGCGCCTCGGTCGGTCGCGACCGCAGATCACCAACACCCTGCGGCTGCTGAAGCTGCCCGAGGCCGTGCAGGCGCGCGTCGCCGCCGGCGTTCTGACGGCCGGCCACGCGAGGGCGATTCTCGCCGCCCCGAATGCGCAGGCCATGCTCAAGCTCTCTGACAAGATCGTCAACGAAGAGCTTTCGGTGCGACAGGCTGAAGCCGCGGCCGCGCTGCTCAACGGCACGTCGGCGAAGAAGGCGGCCAAGAAGCCCGTAGCGGGCTCGCGCCAGGGTCAGCTCAACGAGATCGCGGAACGGCTAGGTGATCGGCTCAACACCCGCGTCTCGATCTCGCTCGGCCAAAAGAAGGGCTCGCTCGTGATCGACTTCGCGACCGTGGCCGACCTCAACCGCATTCTCGGCGAACTCGGCGACGACGGCTTCCGCTAGGTGTACCCGGTCAGCAGGTTGGTGACACGGAGTTGAGGAGAAGGCCTTCATTCTGAGTGGTGTCTAACGCCATCGAAGAGGAAGGCCTTCTCTTGGTCCACCGTAATGCGAGGCTGGCGCCCGCCGGCCGAATGATCCTGGTTCAACGGGTGCTGCAGGGCCGCCCGATCTCGCACGTCGCGAAAGAACTCGGTGTTTCGCGCCAGTGCGCGCACCGATGGGTGGGCCGCTTCCGCAGCCACGGCGCTGCGGGTTTAATCGATCGCTCATCGAGGCCACGGCGATCACCGACGGCGACGCCGTCCACGGTCGTCAGGGAGCTGATTGCGGTCCGTCAGGCCGAACGCATCGGCCGTGACGAGTTGGCGTTGCGCTTCACGGTCAGCGCCTCGACGGCGTCTCGGATCATCGCTCGAGCAGGGCTGCCGCGCCTGCATGAGCTGGACCCGGTCACCGGGATTCGTATTCGCGCCTCCCGGACCACGCAGCTGCGTTACGAGCACGAGAGGCCCGGCGATCTGATCCACGTCGACGTGAAGAAGCTCGGTCGCATTCCTGACGGCGGCGGGTGGAGAATCGACGGCCCTGCCGTCATCGATCACAATCGCGGCCGCGTGAAGTCAGCCAAGCTCGGGTTCGACTACGTTCACGTCGCCGTCGATGACCACTCCCGGCTCGCGTTTGCGCAGATTCTGCCGGATGAGAAAGGCGCCACGTGCGCGGCGTTCCTCACCGCCGCGGCAGCGTTCTTCGCCCAGCACGGCGTGGCGATTCGAGCGGTGATGACGGACAACGCCAAGAACTACGTCATCTCCCACGCGTTCCAAGACACGTTGAGACTGCTGGGCGCACGGCACGTGACGACGCGGCCGCACTGCCCATGGCAGAACGGCAAGGCTGAACGGTTCAACAGAACCCTGCAGGAGAACTGGGCTTATCGGCATCCGTTCTTGACCAACCAAGCTCGTCACGATGCTCTCTCGCCGTGGCTTGAGCATTACAACTACGCTCGAGGCCACACCGCTTGCGGAGGCCTGCCGCCGATCAGCCGAGTGTCACCAACGTCATGACCGGGTACAGCTAGGCGCGAGCCTCGCGCCACGCCGTCTGCGCGAGCTCGGCGTAGACCCACCCGACGTCGTGCCCTGCGGCCTCGAGCGCGAGCGCGAAGGTCGAGGTCTCGGTGAGTCCTGGCATGACGCTGGCCTCGAGAAACCACGGCGTTCCCGCGCCGTCGATGATGAGGTCGATGCGGCTGATGTGCCGCAGCCCGAGCGCGCGATGCGCGGCGAGCGCCACCTCGGTGGCGCGGGCGGCCGTGTCATCGTCGATGCGCGCCGGAGCGTAGAAGCGGGTCTCCCCCGCGTTGTAGCGCGCCTCGAAGCCGTACACGCCCGACAGCGGCTCGATCTCGACGGGCGGCAGAGCAACCGGACCATCACCGGTGTCGATGATGCCGATGGCCACCTCGACGCCCGTGATGCGCTGCTCGATGAGCGCGACATCGCAGTAGGTGTAGGCGAGCACCATCGCACGCCGCAGCTCGTCGTCGGTGCTCACGAGGCTCACGCCCTGCGCCGAGCCGCCCTGGGCAGGCTTCACCGCGACGGGGGGCGGCAGCTCGTGCTGCACGGCCGAGAGCACGCTCTCGGCGCCGAGCTCGCGGAACGCGTCACGCGTCAGTGTGATCGAGTGCGGCGTCGGAACCCCCGCGCGCTCGACGAGCGTCTTGGCCCGGGGCTTGTCCCAGGCCAGCCGTGTCGCGCTCGCGGTCGAGCCCACGTAGGGGATGCCGAGAAACTCGAGCAGGCTGCGCAGGGCCCCGTCTTCTCCGCTCGCGCCGTGCAGCGTCGGCCAGATGACCTCGGGTCGATCGGCGAGCAGCGCGGGCAGCAGGGTGGCATCGGGGTCGCGAAGCTCGACCTGCAGCCCGTGCGCGGCGAGCCCGTCGGCGACACGTCGACCCGACTTGAGCGAGATGTCACGCTCGTGCGAGATGCCGCCGGCGAGCACGAGCACGCGCTGCGCGGCACTGGAGTCTGTACCGGTCATGATCGCTACGACAGGTTCGGCGGCGGGCTCGTGACGTGCGGGTCGTAGCGCACCGCCTCGATGGGTCCGGTCGGCGAGAAGGTCTGCAGAAGCTCTTGCTCCGACCGCACGACGGTGGCCAGGCGACGGATGCCCTCGCGCACTTCAGCGGGCGGCGGGTAGCAGAACGCGAGCCGCAGGTGACCCCGGCCCGAGCCGTCGGCGAAGAAGGCGGTGCCCGGGGTGTAGGCCACGAGCTCTTTCACCGCACGCGGCAGCATGTCTTTTGAGTCGAGGCCGTCGCCGAGGGAAAGCCAGACGTAGAAGCCGCCGTTCGGCACGGTCCACGTGAGATCGGGCAGGTGGTGCTCAAGTGCGTCGATCATCGCGTCGCGCCGCTCGCGGTACAGATCGCGGAACACGTCGATCTGGCCGCGCCAGTCGGCCTGGTCGAGGTAATCGCTGATGACCATTTGGTTGAGCGACGAGGGGCTGAGGATCGCTGACTCGGCGGCGAGCACGAGTTTCTCGCGGATGGCGTGGGGGGCGAGAGCCCACCCGACGCGGAAGCCCGGGGCGAGAGTCTTCGAGAACGACCCGAGGTAGATGATGCCGTCGCTCTCGACCGAGCGCATCGCGGCAGGAGCGGGCCGATCGAACCAAAGCAACCCATAGGGGTTGTCTTCCAGGATCAGAATGCCTTCGGAGCGGGCGATGTCGATGATCTGGAGGCGCCGCTCGCTGCTGAGAGTCACCCCTGCAGGGTTGTGGAAGTTGGGAATGAGGTAGAGGAGCTTGATGCTGCGCCCCTCGGCCTTGAGGCTCTGGATGCGCTCGCTGAGGGCGGCGGGGATCATGCCGTCAGCATCCATCGGAATGTGCGCGACCGCCGCTTGATACGACCGGAAGATGCCCATGGCGCCCACGTACGAGGGCGACTCGGCGAGCACCACGTCGCCCGGATCGAGGAAGAGCTTCGCGACGAGGTCGAGAGCCTGCTGTGAGCCGGTCGTGACGACGACATCGTCGACGCCGGCGCGAATGCCTTCGAGCGCCATGATCTCGAGAATGTGCTCGCGCAGCTCGGGCGTGCCCTGCCCCGAGCCGTACTGCAGGGCGGCCGAGCCGCGGTCGCGCATGACGCGCTGCATCGACTCGGTGATCGTCTCGTGCGGCAGAGCCGAGACGGCGGGCATGCCGCCGGCGAGCGAGACGACCTCGGGGCGCGAGGCGACGGCAAACAACGCGCGCACTTCTGAGGCGCTCAGCCCCGAGGTGCGGTCGGCGTAGTGGCCGTACCAGGGGTCGAGGTTGGTGCCCTCGCGCGAGATCGTCATGCTCGTCGTTTCTGATCGCCTCGACGCGCCAGAACGGCCGGCGCGCACTGCCGGAGGGGCAGTGCGTTCCAGAATACGGGTCGACAGGAGAAAACCCGCCCCCGCGAACGGGGACGGGCTTCTGGTCGCAGCGGGTCGGTAACCCGTAGACGGATGCTTTACGCCAGGAACTCGGCCAGGTCGGCCTCAAGCGCCGGCTTGGGCTTCGCGCCGATGACGGTCTTGACGACCTCGCCTCCGCGGAACACCTTCATCGCGGGGATCGAGGTGATCTGGTACTTCATCGCCGTCGCCGGGTTGTCGTCGACGTTGAGCTTGACGATCTCGATCTTGTCGCTGTTCTCTGACGCGATCGCGTCGAGAATCGGCGAGACGGCGCGGCACGGGCCGCACCACTCTGCCCAGAAGTCGACCATGATCGTCTTCTCGCTCTGCAGCACCTCGCTGTCGAAGGTGGCATCGGTGACATCGCGCGTGGACATGGGTCCCCTTTCGGTGGGTGGTAGGTGGGTCAGACGGTCGCGGCCGTGCGGCGCACGTCGTCGGCGATCGTCTCGAGGTAGTGCTGGGCGTCGAGGGCGGCCACGGTGCCGCTGCCGGCCGCTGTGATCGCCTGGCGGTAGGTCGGGTCGACGACATCGCCCGCAGCGAAGACGCCCGGCAGGCTCGTGCGCGACGAGCGCCCTTCGACCGCGATCGTGCCTTGATCGGTCAGGTCGAGCAGACCGTGCACGAGGTGCGTACGCGGGTCGGCGCCGATCGCGATGAACAGCCCCTGCAGGTCGAGCGTCGACTCGACGCCCGTCACGGTGTCAACAAGGCCGACGCCCGTCACAAGGTCGGTGCCGAAGATGCGGTCGACGCGCGCGTTGAAGATGAATTCGATCTTCGGGTCGTTCGAGGCGCGGTCAACCATCGCAGCCGAGGCGCGAAGAGTCTCACTGCGGTGAATGACGTAGACCTTGTCGGCGAAACGAGTCAGAAAGGTCGCTTCCTCCATGGCCGAGTCGCCACCGCCGACGACCGCGACGGTCTTCTGCCGGAAGAACGCGCCGTCGCACGTGGCGCACCACGAGACGCCGTAGCCGCTCAACCGCTCTTCATCGGGCAGCCCGAGCTTGCGGTAGGCCGAGCCGGTCGCGTAGATGATCGCGTGGGCTTCGTGCCGGTCGCCGTTGCCGAGCGTCACGGCCTTGACGGGCCCGTCGAGCTCGAGCGAGACGACATCGTCATAGACGATCTCGGCGCCGAACTTCTCGGCCTGCTGCTGCATGCGGGTCATGAGGTCGGGGCCCATGATGCCCTCGGGGAAGCCCGGAAAGTTCTCGACGTCGGTGGTCTTCATGAGCTCGCCGCCGAACTCGACTGAGCTCGCGATGACGAGCGGCTCGAGGTTCGCGCGCCCGGCGTAGATCGCTGCGGTGTACCCCGCAGGGCCTGAGCCGATGATGATGACGTGTCGCATGGTTCCCCTCGCGGTCGTACCGGCGCCCGACGGGCGCGTCGCTCGAACGGCGACAGCAGTGACAACCCAGTGTAGGTCGGCCGTATTCCGACCCGCGTGCTCGTGCGGGGGCGATTCAGCGGCTGTTCACTCAGCGCCCGCGACGCAGCCGACGCATCACGGGGTCGGTGATCGCCGCGAGCTCGGGGATGCGCATCGCCCGCAGGGCCCCGCCATAGACGAGCGTCATCACGATCGCGATGAGCACCATCGTGCTGCCGGCGGCCCACTCGCTCGCTCGCGCCGCGCCGGCCGGGTCGTAGGCGCCGAGTGCCCAGCCCAGCAGCACCCCGACGAGCGCTGCGGGAATCGACGCGAGAGCGTATTGCCCGAGGCGGCGCATGATCGCGCGGCCGCCGATGCCCTGCAGGCGTCGACGGAGCAGGGCCACGCCGAGCAGGCACTGTACGGTGCCCGCGAACGAGGTGACGAGCGCCAGGCCGATTGCGATGAGCGGCGTCGGAGCCATCGACACGAGCAGCGCCCCGCCGACGAAGACGAGGGCCTGCACGACCTGGATGACGAAGGGCGTTCGTGTGTCGTTCAGGGCGTAGAACACGCGCTGCACCACGAACAGCACCGTGAACGGGATCAGGCCAAGCACGTAGGCCGAGATCACGAGCGCCATCGCATCGACGACCGCCTGGTTGCTGCCGAAGAGACGGGCGAAGGGCGCGGCGACGACGAGCAGGCCCACGGCGGCGAGCACCATGATCATGAGGATGCGCCGTAGCGACTCGCTGACGTCGGCGCGCACCGCGACGCGATCACCGTCGCGGGCGTGCGCACTCATGCGCGTGAAGTACGCGGTGGCGAGCGAGACGGTGACGACCGAGTGCGGCAGCATGAAGATGAGCCATGAGAATCGCAGCACCGCGAGCGAGGGGTCGTCGCCGGCGGCCGCGAGCGAAGCGACGTTCGCCTGCACGATGCCCGCGAGTTGCGTCACGATCACCATGCCGAACACCCAGCCCGCGGCGCGGCCCGTGTCGCGCAGGCCCACCCCGCGCCAGCGGAAGTCGGGGCGGTAGCGCAGGCCCGCGCGGCGCCAGAAGAAGGTCAGCACGAGGGCTTGAGCCGCGATGCCGAGGGTCGCCGAGCCGGCGAGCACGCTGATCATCGCCGGGGTCCACGCGGTGGCGTCGGTGACGTCGGCGGAGAAGAGCAGCGTGAACGCGACGAGTCCCGCGATCGTCACGACGTTGTTGAGCGCGGGCGCCCAGGTGAAGGGGCCGAAGACCTTGCGGGCGTTGAGCACTTCGCCGAGCAGGGCATAGAGCGCGTAGAAGAGCACTTGCGGCAGGCACCAGTAGGCAAACGCCACGGCGAGGGCGAGTTCATCGTCGGAGAAGCCCCGGCCGCTGTCGCCCGCCTGCTGCGCATAGAGGGCCACCAGCAGCGGGGCTGCGAGCGTGGCGATGACGGCTGCCGCGAGAAAGATGACGACACCCAGGGTGACGAGCTTGTTGACGAACCGCGTTCCGCCGTCGTCGTTGAGCCCGGCCTTCACGATCTGCGGCACGAGCACGGCGCTGAGCACACCGCCCGCGACGATCGCGTAGATGTTGTTGGGCAACTGGTTCGCGAGCGCGAAAGCGTCGGCACCGGCGCCGACCGTGCCGATCGTCTGCGCGAGCACGACAGCGCTCACGAAGCCCAGCAGTCGCGAGACGATCGTGCCCGAGGCGAGCATCATGCTCGCTCGGCCGATACCCCCGTTGCCGGCGACGGCGGGCGCGCTCACGAGAGATCGCTCTCGCTCGCGAGCGACGCGTCGTCGTCGGGGTCTGCCTTCTCGGCAGCGCGCCGCCCGCGCTTGCGCAGGTCGCGCGCGATGCCGACCACGAACAGCAGCGCGACAGCGATCGCCACGATGATCACGCCCGCCGTCTCCCACCCCGCCTGCAGGTTCAGCGAGACGCGCGTGGGCTCTGAGAGCACGCGGTTCTGCGCATCCCGCACCGTCACGGTGATGTCGACCTCGCCGTTCGTCAGCGATTCGACCGGCACGAGCACTCGTGCTTGCGATCGCGGCTCGACGGTCGCCTCGACGGCTGAGTCGAGCACCCGCAGTTGCGCGGTATCGGGCTCGACGCGCACGAAGACGCGCACGGCGACGTCGAGATCGTTCTGCACGGTGACGGGCAGCGTCGAACGGTCGGAGAGCAGCAAGATGGGCACGCTCTCGACCACCTGAACGGATGCTCGCAGAGCCTGCGACTGAGCGCTGAAGCCGCGCAGCGCCTCGACCGAGGTCTCGCCCCAGCCGAGCGAGAGGGCCGAGAGCAGCTCGAGCCGGCGCACGTCGGTGATGAGGGCGGGGGTCAGGGCGATCTGCGCGAACTGGCGGTCGGCTGTCTCGGCGTCGAGCGCAGCGACCACGGCCATCTGCCGCGCCTCGCCTAGCGGAGCGTCGATGATGACGGCGTCGGCGGCCGGTCGAGCGATGGCAGCGGCTGTCGAGCCCGCCGATGACCACGGCAGCGAGATCGTCTGCGCGAGCGTGTCGAGCAGTCGGTCGGCGCCGCGAGGCACTTCGCGGTCGAGGGCGATGATCGCCGGGGCTCCCGGCGCACGCGCGGCGCTCGTCGCCAGCAATGCAGACACCCGCGCCATCGCCCGGTCGAACTGCTGTTGCGAGGGGGCTCGTACGGCGTCGCGGGCGGCGATGCCGAGGGCATCGTCGGTGCGTAGCAACACCGTGCCCTGATAGCGCTGCACGGCGTCGTCGCTCTCGAGCACCGACGAGGGCGCGATCACGACGCGAGTGCCTTCGGCCGCGGCCGACTCGAGTGCTGCGGCGCTGAACCCCTCGGCGCCGGGCCAGCTGACGCCGTCGAGCGTCGCGCTGACGCCGATCAGTCCGGCGACGGGCTGCGTCATGAGCTCGCTCTCGTCGGGGTCGTCGGCGGGAGCCTCACTGGGCTCTGCAGTCGCCTCCGTCTCGTCGACGCCCTGATCGCCCGTGACCAGGCCCGTTCCCTCGGGCTGCGGCAGCACGACGTCGGCCGTCGCGATCGTCGCCAAGGGGTCGGCATCGGCCCAGGGCAGCACGAAGCTCTCGTTCGGCGCTGTCGCGAGCCGGTCGAGAAAGTCGAGCGCGCTCGCCGGCGCGGCCTCACCGAGAGCTCGGATCGACGCGATCACGCGCGGGTCGATCGCGAGCAGCACCGATCGGCCGGCGCTCGCCGACAGCGTGCGACTCAGCACGCCTGCCTCGGCGGTGAGAGCCTCAAGCGTCTCTGCCGAGAGAAGCCCCGCCGTCTCGCCGGGGGTCGTCAGCGGTTGCACGAACACCGTCGCCGCCGACCCCGGCGTCGTGCCGTCGGGCACACGTACGACCGCCGTGCGGTCGACCGCGAGCAACTGGTCGCCGTCGGCGACCAGCACTTCGGCAAGGCGTGCGCCGAAGGCTCCGCCCCACAAGGCGCTCGAGCCAGCGACCGAGAGATCGAGCACGGCACTCGCCCCGGGCGCCAGCGCGCCGATCGAGGCCCGTGCCGCGATCAGCCCGACATCGAGCAGCGGCGCAGGGTCTTCGCCGCCCTCGAACCAGGCCGCCAGCTCGTCAGCAGGGGCGACACGCGAACCGTCGAGCCGCAGCTCAATGTCGAGCGGCCCGGTTGCCTGCTCACCGTCGTTCGACAGAGTGACCCGCACGGTGAGCGGCTGCCCCTCACGCACTGCTCCGCTCGCGCTCGGCGCGGCGAGCACCTCGAGTTCAGCAGACTCTTCCGTGACGGTCGCGGCGCTCGGAGCGCCCGCATCCACGACCGTCGGCAGGGCCAGCCCCAGCGCGATCGCCACCCCCAGTACCGAGCGGAGAGGGGTGCGGCGACCCCCTCGTTCCCGCACGGCCGACATGGGGGAAGTCTAGACTCTGGTGACTATGCAGAGCGTGGCCGAGGCCGTCACTCGGTTGCAGGCTCTCGCCGCATCCGAGCCTTTGGCGACGCTCGCCGAGCGGTTCACCGCGGCAGGGCACGAGCTCGCGCTCGTCGGCGGACCGGTGCGTGATGCGTTCTTGGGTCGCCCCGTGAACGACCTCGACTTCGCGACCTCCGCGCATCCCGACGACATCGTTCGCATCGTGCGCCCGATCGCCGATGCCCACTGGGAGATCGGCCGGGCGTTCGGCACCATCGGCGCGAGGCTCGGCGACCAGACGGTCGAGATCACGACCTACCGCTCTGACGACTACTCGGCCAATTCGCGCAAGCCCGAGGTGCACTTCGGCGACACGCTCGACGGCGATCTGGTGAGGCGCGACTTCACCATGAACGCCCTCGCGCTGCGCCTGCCGTCCCTCACCCTCGTTGACCCCTCTGGCGGACTCGAGCACCTACTCGCCCGACGGCTGCTCACCCCCGGGGGGCCCGAGCAGTCGTTCGGCGACGACCCGCTGCGCATGCTGCGTGCCGCACGTTTCGCGGCGCAGCTCGACGTCGAGGTCGACCCGGCGGTCATCGAGGCCATGACGGGAATGCGTGACCGGCTGTCGATCGTGTCGGCCGAGCGCGTGCGCGACGAGCTCGTGAAGCTACTCAGCACCGAGAGGCCGCGACCTGGCCTCGAGCTGCTCGTCGACACCGGCATCGCCGAGCTCGTGCTGCCCGAGCTGCCCGCCCTGCGGCTCGAAGTCGACGAGCACGCGCACCACAAAGACGTTTATGAGCACACTCTGACCGTGCTCGAGCAAGCCATCGACCTCGAGCGCGAGCGTCACCCCGAGCAGCCTGCCGATGTCGTGCTGCGCCTCGCGGCGCTGCTGCATGACATCGGCAAACCCGCCACGAAGAAGGTCGAGTCGGGCGGAGCGGTGAGCTTTCACCACCACGATGTCGTCGGCGCGAAGCTCGCCCGCAAGCGACTGACCGCGCTGCGGTTCGATAAAGACACCATCGCCGCGGTCTCGCGACTGATCGAGCTGCATTTGCGGTTCTTCGGCTACAGCGATGCGCCGTGGACCGACTCAGGCGTGCGGCGCTATGTGCGGGATGCTGGCGATGAGCTCGAACGACTTCACATGCTCACCCGTGCCGATGTCACGACGCGCAATCGGCGCAAGGAGGCGCGGCTGCGAGGCGCCTACGACGAGCTCGAAAGCCGCATCACCGAACTGGCCGAGCAGGAAGAGTTGCAGGCCATTCGCCCTGATCTCGACGGCGAGCAGATCATGGCTCTGCTGGGGGTGCGGCCCGGACCGATCGTCGGCGAGGCCTACCGCTTCCTGCTCGAGCAGCGGCTCGATGAGGGCCCGCTCGGCGAGGACGAAGCCGAGCGCCGGCTGCGCGACTGGTACGCCGCGCGCGAGGAGTGAACGACCGCGGTTGGAGACCCGGGCCGCATGCGACTAGACTCTGCAGGTTGCCCCGGCGGTTCTCTGCGTGGGTGCACACGATGCCATAACCCTCCTGCTGCAGACCGTCTGCAGCCGTTCGAGTCCGAAGGAGGTGGGTGAGTCATGCATCAGTACGAATTGATGGTCATTCTCGACCCGGAGATCGATGAGCGCACTGTCGCTCCGAGCCTGGACAAGTTCCTTGGCGTGATCCGGAACGACGGCGGCACCATCGAGAACGTCGACATCTGGGGCCGGCGCCGGCTCGCGTACGAGATCAACAAGAAGAACGAGGGCATCTACGCCGTCGTCAACTTCTCGGCGACTCCGGCCGCGACGCAAGAGCTCGACCGTCAGCTGAAGCTCAGCGAAGCAGTCATGCGCACGAAGGTGCTCCGCACCGAAGAGGCCGTGGCACGCGCTGCGTCGATCGAGGCCGAGAACGCTGCTCGCGCCGAGGCGAAGGCCGCTCGCGCGACTGTTGCCGCCGGAAAGGCTGCCGCCGCCGCGAAAGCTGCGGAGTAGTCATGGCCGGCGAGACGATCATCACCGTCGTCGGCAACCTCACCGCCGACCCTGAACTGCGGTACACGCAGAGCGGGCTCGCCGTCGCGAACTTCACGATCGCCTCGACTCCTCGGTCGTTCGACCGCGCGTCGAACGATTGGAAAGACGGTGAAGCCCTGTTCCTGCGCGCGAGCGTCTGGCGCGAGTTCGCCGAGCACGTCGCGTCGTCGCTGACGAAGGGCTCGCGTGTCATCGCGCAGGGTCGCCTGAAGCAGCGTTCGTACGAGACCAAAGAGGGCGAGAAGCGCACCGCGATCGAGCTCGAGGTCGACGAGATCGGCCCGAGTCTGCGTTACGCGACCGCGCAGGTCACGCGCAGCCAGAGCAGTGGCGGCGGCGGCGGTCAGATGGGCCAGCGCTCCGGCGCCGCACCCGTGGCCGACGAGCCGTGGGGCGCACCGGCCGGCGGAGCTGCTGCTCCCGCCAGCGGCGGCGATGTCTGGAACACGCCTGGGTCGTTCTCGGACGACACTCCCTTCTGATCCGGTCGTCGACCGCATCTCTTCGTAATTTCTCAGTAAGCAAAGGACAACCACATGGCTGGCAAGAGCAGCGGCGATCGCCGCAAGCCTCGCGGTGGCAAGGGCGCGAAGAACGCTGCCCCCGCGAAAGCAATCCGCGTCGGCGTCATCGACTACAAAGATGTCGCGACGCTGCGCAAGTTCATCTCCGAGCGCGGGAAGATCCGTGCACGCCGCATCACCGGTGTCTCCGTCCAGGAGCAGCGCCTCATCGCCCGCGCCGTCAAGAACGCGCGTGAGATGGCACTGCTCCCCTATGCCGGCGCCGGCCGTTAGGAGCATCTGATGTCGAAGCTCATTCTCACGCAGGATGTCACGGGCCTCGGTGCCCCCGGCGACGTGGTCGAGGTCAAGAACGGCTACGCACGCAACTATCTCGTTCCGCAGGGCCTCGCCGTGGCGTGGACCCGCGGTGGCGAGAAGCAGATCGAGTCGATCAAGGCCGCTCGCGCCGCTCGCGAGCACGCCACGATCGAAGAGGCGCAAGACCTCAAGGCCCGCCTTGAAGCGAACCCCGTCACGCTCGTCGTCAAGGCCGGAGCCGAAGGCCGACTGTTCGGCTCGGTGAAGACCGGAGACGTGGCCGACGCGGTTGCTGCAGCGGGCCTCGGTTCGATCGACAAGCGACTGCTCGAGCTCGTCACGCCCGTCAAGACGGTCGGGCAGTACGAGGCGATCCTCAAGCTGCGCGACGGCATCGTCGCCACGATCACCCTCAAGGTGGTTGCGGCGAAGTAGCCGGCAGACTCTGCACAGCGGTAGCCGGGCGCTCGCCCGGCTACCGCTTTTCTGTGCGCGCTGTCAAGTCGCTGTCGGCGTGTTCGTCCACAGCCCGACCCTGCGCATCCACAACTCTCAGGCGGCACTTGAAGGCTGTTTCTACACACACGGTGTGCATGAAGAAAAGCCTGGTCAGGGTTCGTTTCATGGCCGAAACTACTGAAAAGTGCACAGGACTTTCCCCAGGTTGTCCCCACGATCAGCGGCGTTTCTCCGCAGAAGTCCACATAGTTATCCACAGGCCGGCTTGCCCGCTACTCTCACCCGTTCCTAGGGTGAACCGTCACGCTCCGATCACGGTCGCAGGGCGCGTCGTCAGCCCGTGCGTCGGGGGTCGGCGGTAGACCAGACACAGCGGTACGGCGCGAGCGCGCACCATGAATTCGGGGAGGGAGTCACTATGTCGATCACGCACATCTCGGCAGCTCCTGAGACGCGGGCGACCTCCGACTCGCGCGGCCCCGACCGGGTTCCCCCGCACGATCTGCTGGCAGAGCAGAGTGCGCTTGGCGGCATGCTGCTGAGCAAAGACGCCGTCGCCGATGTCATTGAGGTCGTGCGCGGCATCGACTTCTATATTCCGAAGCACGAAGTCATCTTCGAAGCGATCATGACGCTCTACTCGCACGGCGAGCCGACCGACGTCATCGCGGTGACCGACGAGCTCACCAAGGGAGGCGCCCTCGGGCGGGCTGGCGGCGCCGACTACCTGCACACGCTCACCGCGATCGTGCCGACTGCGGCGAACGCGGGGTACTACGCCTCACTCGTGGCCGAGAAGGCCGTGCTGCGCCGGCTCGTCGAGGCCGGCACGCGCATCGTGCAAATGGGCTACGCCTCGGAGGGCGAGGTCACCGACCTCGTGAACAACGCGCAGGCCGAGATCTACCAGGTGGCCGGCGGGGTCGAGTCAGAAGACTTCATCCCGCTCACCGAGGCGGTCACGGTCGCCATCGATGAGATCGAGGCTGCGAAGGGCCGCGACGGTTCGATGACGGGCGTGCCCACGGGCTTCGCTGATCTCGACGAGCTCACGAACGGTTTTCACGGCGGCCAGCTCATTCTCGTGGCGGCGCGGCCCGCGCTGGGCAAGTCGACCCTCGCGCTCGACTTCGCGCGCGGCGCGGCGATCAAGCACGACATGCCCACGATCATCTTCTCGCTCGAGATGGGCCGCAGCGAGATCGCGATGCGCCTGCTCTCGGCCGAGGCCTCCGTTCCGCTGCAGTCGATGCGCAAGGGCACCGTCGACGCCCGCGATTGGACGACGATCGCCCAGGTGCGCGGGCGCATCAACGATGCACCGCTCTACATCGACGACAGCCCGAACATGACGCTCGTCGAGATTCGCGCCAAGTGTCGGCGGCTCAAGCAGAAAGTCGGCCTGAAGATGGTCGTCATCGACTACCTGCAGCTCATGACGAGCGGCAAGCGCGTCGAGAGTCGGCAGCAAGAGGTCAGCGAGTTCTCGCGGGCTCTCAAGCTCATGTCGAAAGAACTGCAGGTTCCGGTCGTCGCCCTCTCGCAGCTCAACCGTGGTCCCGAGCAGCGAGCCGACAAGATGCCGGCGCTGAGCGACCTTCGCGAGTCGGGCTCGCTCGAACAAGACGCTGACATGGTCATCTTGTTGCACCGCGACAATGCCTTCGAGAAAGAGAGCGCCCGCCCGGGCGAGGCCGACCTCATCGTCGCGAAGCACCGCAACGGCCCGACCAAGACCATCACCGTCGCCTTCCAGGGTCACTTCTCGCGCTTCGCCGACATGCCCCGCATCTAGTTCTTCCACTGGCCCGCGAGCAGCAGTCTCGTCGTGGCCGGTGCCGTCGTGGGTCGGCGGTCGCGACCGCCGCATGCGCAGAGACTTCACGGCATACCCGCTCTACGATGAAGGTCATGACGACCGCGCCTGACGCCGACCCGCGTGCCGCAGCGCGCTCGCCCTGGCTCGCCCCTGTGCTGCGGGCCGTTCCCGCCATCGCGGTTGGCCTCGCCATCACGTTCATCGCCGACCACTCGGCTCTGCTCGGCCTCGTTATGCTCGCGGTCTTCGGCATGACGTCGGCGCTCGTGCTGCTCGCCACGAGCCTGCGGCTCGACAGCACCGAGCCCGTGCGCGGACTACACCGAGGCCTCGCGCTTGTCGCAGCCGTGGTCGGCGTGCTCGCGGCGGTGGCTGCAGCGCTCGTCGGCTCGGCGCTGCCCGTGCTGCTGTTGCTCGTCGGCGGGTACGCCGTGCTCGCGGGGGCGCTCGAACTCGTCTGGGGCATCCGTCATCGAGGACGCAGCGCGCTCGCTCGCGACGGCGTGGTCATCGGCATTGGCACTCTCGCCCTCGCGATCGTGCTCGCGCTCGTGGCCGACCCGGTCAGCGCGGTCGGGTTTTTCGGGGCCTACGCCGTGATGCTCGGCATCTTCCTCATCATCGCCGGGCTCAGCGCGCGGTGGTCGGACGCGACCACGCCCGAGACGACCACGCCCGTCACAACCCAGGAGGCGTCGGCCGCATGAGCGAACCCCGTCAGCGCATCACTCTCAAGCCGGGCGAACTCGTTGCCCTTGCTGGCATCATCGCCGTCTTCATCGGGCTCATCACGCTCATGGTGACGCGCGACCCGGTGATTGCCGCGATCGCCTTCGGCGCGACGTTCGTACTCGACCTCGTGACACTCGCGATGCTCATGCTTGCGGTCACCCCCAACCGCCCGGCCGACGGCGAACGTCAGCCTGAGACTCTCAACGATTGAGACTCTCAACGATTGAGTCGTTTAACGACTGAGCTGCTGCTCGACGGGGAGCGTCGCTACGAAGCAGTGTCGGATTCGACGAAATCGACAAGCTGCGAGGCCGCGCCGACATACGTCCACGGCGTCAGCTCGCGCAGTCGTGACTTCGCCTCAGCGCCGATGTCGAGCCCGTCGATGAACTGGCGCAACTCGTCGGCGCCGACCCGATGGCCGCGCGTGAGCTGCTTGAGCAAGGCGTACGGGTCGGCGATCGAGCTGCGCCCCGCGGTCACCTCGGCGCGGATGACAGTCTGGATCGCCTCGCCGAGCACCTCCCAGTTGGCGTCGAGGTCGCGGCCGAGCGCTGCCTCGTCGATCGCGATCTCGCCCAGGCCCTTCTCGATGTTGTCGAGCGCGAGTAGCGAGTGCCCGAGAGCCACGCCGATGTTGCGCTGCGTCGTCGAGTCGGTGAGGTCGCGTTGCAGCCGCGAGGTCACGAGGGTGGCCGCGAGCGAGTCGAGCAGTGCGCTCGCGAGCTCGAGGTTCGCCTCGGCGTTCTCAAAGCGGATGGGGTTAATCTTGTGGGGCATCGTTGACGAGCCTGTCGCGCCCTCCTGCGGAATCTGCCGGAAGTAGCCCATCGAGATGTAGCTCCACACGTCAGTGCAGAGGTTGTGCAGCACGCGGCCGACGTGGCTGATGCGCTGGTAGAGCTGCGCCTGCCAGTCGTGCGACTCGATCTGCGTGGTGAGCGGGTTCCAGGTGAGACCGAGCGAGGTGACGAAGTCGCGGGATGCGCTGATCCAGTCGTGGTCGGGATCAGCGGCGAGGTGCGCCGAGAAGGTGCCGGTCGCGCCCGAGAACTTGCCGCGGTATTCGACCTCATCGACCGTTGCGAGCAGCAGTTCTAGGCGGTGCACGACAACGGCGAGCTCTTTGCCCATCGTGGTGGGGGTCGCGGGTTGACCGTGGGTGTGAGCAAGCATCGGCACGTCGCGCAGCGCGAGCGCCTGCTGTCGCAACGCGTCGACGACCGAGTGGGCCTTGGGCATCCAGGCATCCCGCACAGCCGCACGGATCGTGATGGCGTAGGCGAGGTTGTTGATGTCTTCGCTCGTGCAGGCGAAGTGCGTGAGCTCGGCGATCTCGGTGAGCCCGAGGTCGGCGAGCTTGTCGCGTACGAGGTACTCGACGGCCTTGACGTCGTGCCGTGTTACGGCTTCACGGCGGGCGAGGTCGGCGATGTCGTCGTCACCGAACTCGGTGACGAGTTGCCGCAGCTGCCGCAGCTGCTCAGGGTTCAACCGGCGCGAGCCGAAGAGCTCGTGGTCGGTGAGGTGGATGAGCCACTCGACCTCGACTTGAATGCGAGCGCGGTTGAGTCCGGCCTCGCTGAGGTGCTCGCCGAGGGCCGCGACCTGGGCTCGGTAGCGCCCGTCGAGCGGGCTGAGGGGCTGGATGTTGAGCGGACTCATGACACTCCCTGTCGGATTCCGGGTTCGAGTTGTCGGAACAGTGCCGCGCACGCCCGTTCGATCATGCCGAGCACCGAGTCGAACATCGCGGTGTCGGAGTAGTACGGGTCGGGCACATCGAGCGCGCCATTGCCCTCGGGGTCGAAGCTCATCAGCAGGTGCACTTTCGACCGGGCGTCGTCGTCGGGCGCCCAGGTCTTCAAGATGCGCTCGTGCGTGCGGTCGAACGCGATGATGAGGTCGAGCTTGTCGAACCAGTCGACCTCGAACTGCCGTGCTCGGTGAGCGGTGCCGTCGTAGCCTCGCGCGGTCAGCGAGGTGAGGGTGCGAGGGTCGCTGCGCTCGCCGACGTGCCACTCTCCCGTGCCGGCTGAGAGCACCGTCACGTGGTTCTCCCACCCGCGCGCGCGAATCAGCTCTCGAAACACGGCCTCCGCCATAGGCGACCGGCAGATGTTGCCGGTGCACACGAAGCAGATGCGGAACGCTCCGGGTTCAGCGAGGACCCGGTCGAAGCTCATGCCCCCATTGTGTCCCAGTTGGCCCTCCTCCACACTCGGCGGCCGGCCGAGGCCGAGCGGCGGTCGGAGTCTTGGCGGCAGCCTGTGCCGCGCGGGCCGTCATGCTCGACGCCGACTGATCCGCTGCGAGAAGAGGGCGAAGCTGTGGGCGATGATGCGATCGGATGCCCGGCGCCGGGCTCGACGGCCGACCGGGCCGCCGAACTGCGGCGCCAGGCGCGACTCGTCGATGACCTCTTCGACCGCATCGTCGCCATCAGGCGCGGGCTGCCGACCGGTGCCGATCTCGAAGGGTGGCGAGGTGCCGCGGCCGATCTCTTCACGGCGGCGGTTGACGAGCAGGGTGCGCACCTCGGTCGTCAGGTGTATCGGCTCGACACTGTGCGGTCGAGCTTGAGGGCCGACGCGTACTTCATCGAGACCGAGACAGTCTCGCTCGGGGGCATGCCGTGACCGGCTCAATCACGATCGGCGGTCCAGCCTCTATCGCGACCGAGCACCTCGAGTTGCTCGCTGGGCGGCTGCGGCGCGCGAGTGCAGAGTGCCACGAGATCATCGTGCGCCTTCCGCCGTTGCGCACCGGCGACAACGCGGCGCGCGAGGCCGACCTCGCCGATATCGATCGCACCGTGCGTCAGGTGCGCGAGAGACTCAGCGACCTCGCCGCGTCGTTGCAGGCCGCCGTCGAGCTCTACACGCAGACAGAGCGAGCAGCGGCCTCGGCGGTCGAGATGGTCATGGCCCAGCTCGCCGCGACGGTCGGGCTCGTCGCGGCGCGGCTCGGCCTCATGATCGTGCCCGCGCTCGTCAACGCCGCGATCGCGGCTGCCGCCGTCTGGGCGGTACTGCCCCCGGCGCTGCGCGAGGCTGCGAGCCACGGGGCGGCCGTCGCTCTCGACCAGGGGGTTCCCGCGCTGAGCGACCCACGATTCGTTGACACGCTGCGCCACGCGCTCACGTTTGTCGACGATGCGGCGCTCGGCGCTATCGGGGTGCCACCCGCGCTCGTCGCGGCCCTCGGCGAGACCGGCACCGAGGTGTCGGGCATCGACTCTGCGGCGCTCGCCGTGCTGGGGCTCGCGGCGCTCGCCGGGTCGAGCGGAGTCGACCCCGTGCGCGTCGACCGCGTCGGCGCCGACCGGCGACGCGGCGAGGGCCAGACCGCGAGCACCCCTCCTGCCTCGATCGCTGACCGGGTGGGCAGGGTTCCCGACCCGGCCACGCCGATCGTGATCGAGCGCTACCCCCTGCCCGACGGCACGTGGCACTTCGAGGTGTACATCGCGGGCACCGACTCGTCTGCCGAGCTCGGGGGCGATCGGCCGTGGGACATGGCGAGCAACGTCGCACTTGTCGCCGAGCAGAACGCGAGCTCGTTGCAGGCGGTGCAGGCGGCGCTGCTCGACGCCGGCGCGACGTCGGCGAGCTCGGTGGTGTTCACCGGCTACTCGCAGGGCGGGGCCATCGCCACAGCACTCGCCGCGTCGGGTCAGTGGAGCACCACGGGGCTCGTGACGGTCGGCGCCCCCACCGGCGGCATGCCCGTGCAGGGCGACTACCCCGCCGTCGTGATCGAGCACCGCGAGGATCTCGTGCCGGTGCTCTCGGGCATCCGTCGCGAGACGAACGCCGTCATCGTGCGCGGTGATGCGCTCACCTCAGCAACGGGGCACGACAGCGCGCTGCCCGCGCACGAGCTCGAACGCTACGAGACGACCGCGACGGCCGCCGATGCGCACACCCATGCCGCGCTACAAGCGGCCATTGCGGGCCTACCGTCTCCGTCGACGAACGGCGAGCGCCTGACGTACACGGCGACGCGCGTCGCTCGAGGCGAGCAGTGATGCCGTCAGATCAAGAGCGCTTGCGACCGACGAGCGGCCGCAGCAGGATGCCGATGAGCCAGCTCAGCAGGCCGAGCACGATGGCTCCGAGCACGCCCCACCAGAAGCCGTCGACCGTGAGGCCGAAACCGAGCAGGCTCGAGATCCACGCCACGAGCAGCAGCAGCAGGCCGTTCACGATGAGCGCGATGAGGCCGAGGGTGAGGATGTAAAGCGGAAAGGCGACAATGCGGATGAGGTTGCCGATGATGCCGTTGACGAGGCCGAAGATCAGACCCACCAGCAGATAGGTGAGCACGAGGGCCACCGTGTCGCCCTCGGTGCCGTACGAGACGACCGAGACGCCAGCGACGATGAGGGTCGTGAGCCACAGGGCGATGGTGTTGATGATGAGGCGGATCAGAAAGCGGGCCATGGGTCAACTATGCCGAGGCGGGCACGGCCGTGGCAAACGAGCATCAGGTGACGGGTCACTCGACATAGGCTGACGACGTGTCTTCACCCGTGCGCTTGCGCCCTGAGATCGTCGCCCTGCCGGCCTATGCGCAGGGTCGCCCGGCGGCGCCCGATGCCTTCAAGCTCTCGAGCAACGAGAACCCCTTCCCTCCGCATCCCGCCGTGCTCGCCGCGATTCGTGATCTCGACATCAACCGGTACCCGGATGCCTCGGCGCTCGTCGTGCGAGAGCGATTGGCGTCGCGCCATGGAGTGACGGCAGACGAGATCATCGTCGGCGCAGGCTCAGTCGCGGTGCTCGCGCAACTCATCAGCGCGGCCGCCTCGGTCGGCGACGAGGTCGTGCACGCCTGGCGCAGCTTCGAGGCCTACCCCGGGCTCATCACCGTCGCGGGTGCAACTGGTGTTGCGGTCGCGCTGCTGCCCGACGCCCGCCACGATCTGCCTGCCATGGCCGCCGCGATCACCGACCGCACGCGGGTCGTCATCGTCTGCACCCCCAACAACCCCACGGGCACGATCGTGACGGCCGACGAGTTTGAAGCGTTCATGGCGACCGTGCCCGACGACCTGCTCGTCATTCTCGACGAGGCCTACGTTGAGTTCGTGCGTGACGACACCTCGGTCGACGGTGCAGCCCTCCTCGGGCGCTACCCGAACCTGGTCGTGCTGCGCACCTTCTCGAAGGCCTACGGACTCGCCGGCCTGCGCGTCGGCTACGCGATCGCGCACGAGGCGATCGTGCGTGCGGCGCGCAGCACTGCGATTCCGCTCTCAGTGACCGAGGCAGCCCAGCGCGCGGTGCTCGCCGCCCTCGATCACGAGGCTGAGCTGCTCGAGCATGTGGCCGTGCTCGCGGCGCGGCGCGACGAGGTGCAACAGCAGCTGTGCGCGCAGGGCTGGCAGTTGCCCGTCTCGCACGGCAACTTCGTGTGGCTGCCGACGGGCCAGGCGACGGCGGAGGCGGCGTCGGCATTTGCCGGTGCAGGGCTCGTCGTGCGCGCTTTCGCTCCGGAGGGCATCCGCATCTCGATCGCCGAAGCCGAGTCTGTCGCCACTCTCGTGCGCGTCGCGGGTGAGGTTGTGCGAACCCTCTGACGAGTCGGCATATGGTCGGGCCTAGAGTGGAATCCATGTCGTACACGCCGGAGACCCTCCAGCTACTGGCACCGGACGGAACTCGCGTCGACAGCGAGGCCACCGAGGCCTATCTCCCCTACGTGGATGCCCTCACCGAGCAGCAGTTGCGCGAGTTCTACCGCACCATGACCGTCGTGCGCCGCTTCGACGTGGAAGCGGGCAATCTGCAGCGCCAGGGCCAGCTTGCCCTCTGGATCCCCAGCATCGGGCAGGAAGCGGCCCAGGTCGGCTCCGGTTTTGCCGCCCGGGCGCACGACCACATCTTTCCCGCGTACCGCGAGCACGCGGTCGGGCACATTCGCGGCCTCGACCTCGTTCAGATCATCACGATGCTGCGCGGCCACACCCACGGCGGCTGGAACCCGGCCGAGACCGGCAACTTTCACCTCTACACCCTGGTCATCGGGTCGCAGGCGCTGCACGCGACGGGCTACGCGATGGGCGTGCAGCTCGACGGCCTTGTCGGCACGGGAGACCCCGAGCGCGACACCGCGGTCATGGTCTACTTCGGCGACGGCGCGACGAGCCAGGGCGATGTCAACGAGGCCTTCGTCTTCGCGCAGAGCTATCAGACGCCGCAGGTCTTCTTCTTGCAGAACAACCACTGGGCCATCTCGGTGCCCGTGCGCGTGCAGTCGCGCACGCCGCTCTTCCACCGCCCGCGCGGCTTCGGTATTCCGAGCGTGCAGATCGACGGCAACGACGTGCTCATGAGCTACGCCGCCACGGCGTCGAGCCTCGACGCCGCTCGCAGCGGTGAGGGCCCGCAGTTCATCGAGGCGCTGACCTATCGCATCGGTGCCCACACGACGAGCGACGACCCCAGCAAGTACCGCGACGACGACGAGCTGCACTACTGGCAAGAGCGCGACCCTATCGCGCGCTTTGAGACCTACCTGCGCGGTCTCGGCGAGGGCGAGGCCTTCTTCACCGACGTGCACGACGAAGCCGAGCAGTTCGCGGCAGAGGCCCGGGCGCGCACCCTCGCTCTCGAACCGCCGCCCGCCGAATCGATGTTCGCCCACGTCTACAGCGAGGCGCATCCGGTCATGGATGCTCAGCGCCAGCAGCTCGCCGACTACGAGGCCTCGTTTGAGGGTGGTGCCTGATGGCTGTCGAGACTCTCACGATGGCGAAGGCCCTGACGCTCGGGCTCGCGGCCGCGATGCAGGCCGACGAGAAGGTCGTCCTCATGGGTGAAGACATCGGTCCGCTGGGCGGCGTGTTCCGGGTGACCGAGGGGCTGCAGTCGCAGTTCGGTGCGACGCGCGTGCTCGATACGCCTCTCGCTGAGTCGGGCATCGTCGGCACCGCGATCGGTCTCGCCATGCGCGGTTACCGCCCGGTCTGCGAGATTCAGTTCGACGGCTTCATCTTTCCGGGCTTCGACCAGATCACGACGCAGCTCGCCAAGCTCACGGCTCGCCACGAAGGTTCTCTGCAGCTACCGGTCGTGATCCGCGTGCCCTACGGCGGGCACATCGGCGCCGTCGAGCACCACCAAGAGAGCCCTGAGGCCTACTTCGCGCACACGCCCGGCCTGCGTCTCGTCAGCCCGGCCACGCCGCACGACGCCTACTGGATGATTCAGCAGGCGATCACGAGCACCGACCCCGTGCTGTTCTTCGAGCCGAAGAGCCGCTATTGGCCGAAGGGCGAGGTCGACCTCGATGCCCCGGGTATCGAGCTGCACGCCTCGCGCGTCGTGCGCGCGGGCACCGATGTCACGGTCGTGGGCCACGGCGCCATGGTGAGCATGCTGCTCGACGCTGCCGAGCTCGCTGCCGAAGAGGGCACGAGCATCGAGGTGGTCGACCTGCGATCACTCTCACCCATCGACTACGGCCCGCTGCTCGACTCGGTGCGGCGCACTGGCCGGCTCGTCGTGGCGCAAGAGGCCCCGGGCTCGGTGAGCATCGGGTCGGAGATCGCAGCGACGATCACCGAGCGCGCCTTTTACTCGCTCGAAGCGCCGGTGCTGCGCGTGAGCGGCTACGACACCCCCTTCCCGCCCGCCAAGCTCGAGGGCGTCTATCTGCCCGACGTCGACCGCATCCTGCACGCCGTCGACCGCGCCCTGGCATACTGACCGAAGCCTGACTGGAGGACACCGTGAGCGTCTCCGAGTTCCCCCTCCCCGATGTCGGGGAAGGCCTCACCGAGGCCGAGATCGTGTCGTGGCGCGTCAAGCCCGGCGACACTGTGACCATCAACCAGGTGCTCGTCGAGATCGAGACGGCGAAGTCGCTCGTCGAGCTGCCGTCGCCGTTCGCGGGCACGGTCGACGCGCTGCTGGTCGACGAGGGCCAGACCGTCGAGGTCGGCACGCCGATCATCACGGTGCGGGGGGATGCTGATCTCGCGTCGCCCGACACCGGTGCCGCCGACGGCGTCGCCGACACCGCCTCGAGCATCGCGAGCGAGGCCGAGCCGTCGACGTCGGGCGCCGTGCTTGTCGGCTACGGCTCGAAGGGGCACGTCGCTTCGCGCCGTACGCGGGGTCGACCCGCCGTGCCCGCCGAGACCGCCCCGCCCGCCGCGGCCCCGCGTCTGGCTTCGGTACCGGCTGCCGATTCGGGCCCGGTCATCGCGAAGCCGCCCATCCGCAAGCTCGCGAAAGACCTCGATGTCGACCTCTCGGCGGTCACCGCCACGGGCCTCGCGGGTGAGATCACGCGCGACGACGTCATCCGTCACGCGCAGCAGGCGAGCGTGTTCCGCAACATTCAGACGCCCGCCTGGCCGAACGAGCGCGAAGACCGCATCCCCGTCAAGGGCGTGCGCAAGGCGATCGCCGCTGGCATGGTGAAGAGCGCCTTCAGCGCCCCGCACGTCGGGCTGTTCGTCGACGTCGACGCGACCCGCACGATGGAGTTCGTCAAGCGACTTAAGGCGAGCCCCGACTTCGCGGGCATCAAGGTTTCGCCGCTGCTGATCATGGCGAAGGCGATGATCTGGGCCGTGCGCCGCAACCCCACGGTCAACTCGACCTGGACCGACACCGAGATCATCGTGCACCACTTCGTCAACTTCGGCTTCGCGGCGGCGACCCCCCGCGGGCTCGTCGTGCCGAACATCAAGAACGCGCAAGATCTCAGCCTGCGCGAGCTCGCCCAGGCGATCGAGGCCATGACCATCACGGCGCGTGACGGCAAGCTGCAGCCCGCCGACATGGCCGACGGCACGATCACGATCACGAACATCGGCGTCTTCGGCATGGATACCGGCACGCCGATCTTGAACCCCGGCGAGGTCGCGATCGTCGCGCTCGGCACGATCAAGCAGAAGCCGTGGGTCGTCGACGGCGAGGTGCGCCCGCGCTTCGTCACGACGCTCGGCGCCTCGTTCGACCACCGCGTCGTCGACGGCGACGTGGCGAGCCGCTTCTTGGCCGATGTCGCGAGCGTGATCGAAGAGCCCGCGCTGCTGCTCGACTGATCTAGCTCGTCGGCATCGGCTCGAGAATCACGACCGGTATCTCGCGCTCGGTCTTGCGCTGGTACGCGGCGTACCCGCTGTAGGCCTCGACCGCGAGCGGCCACAGCCGGGCGCGCTCGTCGCGATCCGCGGTGCGCGCCCGATACGGCGACGGATGCTCGCCCCACCGCGCCACCTGCACGCTCGGCTCGGCCAGCAGGTTGAGGTACCACGCCGGTTGCAGGTCGTCGCCACCCCGGCTCGCGATGACGACCAGCCGTTCGCCGCTCTGACGGTCGGGCATCGGCTCGCGGTGCGGAACGGTGAGGATCGTCGTGCGCGGCAGGCCGCTCGACCTGCCTATGGTGGTGAGCTCGACCACGGGCATTCCCCCGAGCCGGCGCCCGAGCCGACCGCCACTCAGCCGCAGCACGGCGCGGTGCAGCCCGGTCATGGTGAGCATCGAGCGACGGTTCGACATGGCGGCACGCTAGCGGGGCATCCTGAGGCGTAGCCGCAGCGCGGGCCTTATTGAGAATCGTTTTGACAATCATTCTCGATAAGCTCTAGCATCGAGCCATGACCTACCGCCGCTCTCTACCCGCACTGCTCGTCGCCGCCACCGCCGGTCTCGCCCTCACGGGATGCGCCGCACCCGCACCGGAAGCGACCGGCATCTCCGTCGTCGCCTCGACCAACGTCTACGGCGACATTGCCGCCTCGATCGCCGGCGACTTCGCCACGGTCACGAGCATCATCAGCTCAGCCGCTATCGACCCGCACAGCTACGAGGCGAACGCGCAAGACCAGCTCGCTATCGCCGGTGCCGATGTCGTCATCGAGAACGGCGGGGGCTACGACCCCTTCGTTGACGTGCTCATTGACGGCTCTGGCTCGACCGCCCTGGTCGTCAACGCCGTTGAGGTGGCGGGGCTCGAGATCGAGGAGCACGGTCACAGCGACGAAGAGGCGCATGCAGAAGAAGAGGCGCATGCAGAAGACGAGGCGCACGCCGAAGACGAGGCAGACGCCCACTCTGAAGAGGGCGACGACCACGGTCACCTCGACGGCGCCAACGAGCACGTCTGGTACGACATTCACGTCATGGGCGATGTCGCCGCGGCGATCGCCGAGGCGCTCTCGACCGTCGACGCCGACAACGCCGAGGCCTACGCGCAGAACCTCAGCGACTTCGAAGCCGAGCTCGAGACCCTCGAGGCCGAGCTCGAGGTGCTCGCGAGCGAGCTCGGTGGCGGCATGGTCGCCTCGACCGAGCCGGTTCCGGCCTACCTGCTGGCCGAACTCGGTTTCGACGACGAGACCCCCGAAGCGTTTCTCGAGGCGATCGAAGAGGGTGCTGATGTGCCGCCGCTCGCACTGCAGCAGACGCTCGACATGATCGAGGCGGGCGACGTGCGACTGCTCGCCTACAACGAGCAGACTGCGAGCCCCGAGACCGAGCGCGTGCGCGCGGCCGCCGAGGCGGCGGGCATTCCCGTGGTCTCATTCGTCGAAACCCTGCCTGACGGTGAAGACTACGTCTCGTGGATGCGCGCGAACCTCGAGGCCGTGAGCGGGGCACTGACGGCCGCGTGACGGCTCGCGACGATGTGACCGACCCCGCCCCGGTGCTGAGCATTCGGGGCGGGGCTCTCGGCTTCGGCGACCGCGCACTCTGGAGCGGGCTCGACCTCGACGTGCAGCCCGGCGAGTTCATCGCCGTGCTCGGCGGAAACGGAACGGGCAAGACGAGCCTGCTACGCGCCATGCTCGGCGAGCAGCGGCTCGACGCCGGCGCGGTGCTCGTCGACGGGCATCCGGCACATCGCGGTCATCGCCGCATCGGGTACATTCCCCAGCAGAAGATCGTCGCCCCTGGCACTCCCCTGCGAGGCCGCGATCTCGTCATGCTCGGCGTCAACGGTCAGCGCTTTGGGCCTCCGATCACGCGGCGCGACGATCGTGCGGCGGTGGATGCTCTGCTGACGGCAGTCGGCGCCGAGTCGTTCGCCGACCAGCCGCTCGGCAGCCTGTCGGGCGGCGAGCAGCAGCGCTTGCGCGTTGCCCAGGCGCTCGCCGACGACCCCAACCTGCTGCTGTGCGACGAACCGCTCATGAGCCTCGACCTTCAGCATCAGCGTGCCGTCAGCGAGCTCATCGACCGTCGGCGGCGCCAGCACGGCACGGCCGTCATTTTCGTGACGCACGACATCAACCCGGTGCTGGGCATGGTCGACCGGGTGCTCTACCTCGCCCAGGGCCGCTTCACGATCGGCACACCTGACGAGGTGCTGCGCGACGACGTGCTCTCGCGCCTGTACGGAACCCCGGTCGAAGTGTTCCGCTCGCGCGGCCGGGTCGTCGTCGTCGGTGCACCCGAGGCCGAGCACCACCACGAGGTGATCGCGTGACCTTCGTCGACCCCGCCACCTACCTACAGCTGCTCGCGCTCGTGCAGAACTCGATCATCGCCGCGGCCGTGCTCGGCATCGTCGGCGGTCTCATCGGGGTGTTCGTGATGCAGCGCGACATGGCGTTCGCCGTGCACGGCATCAGCGAGCTGTCGTTCGCGGGCGCCGCGGCGGCGCTGCTGCTGGGCATCAATGTCGTGGCCGGATCGATCGTGGGCTCGCTCATCGCTGCGGCGCTGATCGGCGTGCTCGGCGCCAAGGCCCGCGATCGCAACTCGATCATCGGGGTGCTCATGCCGTTCGGCCTCGGTCTCGGCATTCTGTTCCTGGCCCTCTACCCGGGACGCAGCGGTAACAAGTTCGGCCTACTCACCGGGCAGATCATCAGTGTCGACCTTCCTCAACTCGGGCTGCTCATCGCGATCAGCATCGTCGTGCTCATCTCGCTGCTCATCGTCTGGCGGCCGCTCACCTTCGACAGCCTCGACCCCGAGGTGGCGAGCGCCCGCGGGGTGCCGAGCCGAGCCCTCAGCTTCGTGTTCATGACTCTTCTCGGTCTCACGGTGGCCGTGTCGGTGCAGATCATCGGGGCGCTGCTCGTGCTCGCGCTGCTCGTGACACCTGCCGCTGCGGCGTTGCGGGTCTCAGCGTCACCGGTGCTCGTGCCGATTCTCAGCATGGTCTTCGGCCTCGTCTCGGCGGTCGGCGGAATCCTGCTCGCGCTCGGCGGCTCCCTGCCGATAAGCCCGTACATCACGACGATCTCGTTCGCGATCTACGTCGTCTGCCGGGTCGTGGGTTCGCGTCGCGGTTCGGTGAAGGCGAGATCTGCTCTGGCTGAGGCGGCCGATGTGAGGGCGGCATGAAGCGCAATACGTGGCAGCGTGAGGCCGTGCGCACGGCTCTCAGCGAGAACGAGAATTTCGTCAGTGCTCAGGCCCTCCACGGGGCCCTGCGAGAGTCGGGCTCGAGCATTGGGCTCGCGACCGTCTACCGGGCCCTCGCCGACCTCGCGGATGAGGGCGAGGCCGACTCGCTGCAGCAGGAGGGTGAGGCGCTCTACCGCGCCTGCACGCCCGGCAGCCACCATCACCACCTCATCTGCCGCAACTGCGGTCTCACAGTCGAGATCGAGGCGACGGCGGTCGAAGACTGGGCGCGCCAGGTGGCGTCGCAGCATGGATTCACCAGGGCTGAGCACGTCGTCGACGTCTTCGGCCTGTGCGAGCGTTGTTCCAAATTGCAGGCCGGCCCCTCTTCGTCGTAAGCTAGGGGTTTGTGTTGAGCGGCCATCCGCTCTTCTTGTACGCGCTCTCGCCCTTCCAGTGTCATCGGAAGGACCAGCGGGTGTCTGCGTGCCGACAAGTGACCTTGGGTACGGCGCTCGCCGTACGGTAACCACATATTGGAGGAACCATGGCAGCCGTCTGCCAGGTGACCGGAGCCGTTCCCGGCTTTGGGCACAACATCTCGCACTCGCACCGGCGCACCAAGCGCCGTTTCGATCCGAACATTCAGAAGAAGACGTACTTCGTGCCGTCGCTTCGCCGCAATGTGACCCTCACCCTGTCGGCCAAGGGCATCAAGACCATTGATGCTCGCGGTATCGAGTCGGTCGTCAAAGACCTGCTCGCTCGTGGGGTGAAGATCTAGTGGCCAAGCAGCAGGACGTCCGTCCGATCATCAAGCTCAAGTCGACCGCCGGTACCGGGTACACCTACGTGACCCGCAAGAACCGTCGCAACGACCCCGACCGCCTCGTGCTCAAGAAGTACGACCCGGTCGTCCGCAAGCACGTCGAATTCCGCGAGGAGCGCTAAGTCATGGCCAAGAAGAGCAAGATCGCGCGCAACGAGCAGCGCAAGGTCGTCGTCGAGCGATACGCCGCGAAGCGACTCGAACTGAAGAAGGCCCTCGTCGACCCGAACGGCACCGACGAGTCGCGCGAGGCTGCCCGCAAGGGTCTGCAGAAGCTGCCCCGCAACGCCTCGCCCGTGCGCGTGCGTTCACGCGATGCCGTCGACGGCCGTCCCCGTGGTGTGCTGACGAAGTTCGGCATCTCGCGTGTGCGGTTCCGCGACATGGCGCACCGCGGCGAGCTGCCCGGCATCACCAAGTCGAGCTGGTAGTCAGAACAGTCTGCGAAGGCGGGGTCCCCGAGCCGGGGTACCCCGCCTTTCGCGTTCTCGACCGCGGAATCCCCAGTTTCGGCGCACCGAGGTGAATTGCCCGGAAACACGCGGGTCTGCTGATACCGTCAAGGCGGTTCGCAGTCATTCATGACTCGCGAATTATCACCACCAACGTTGAGGTCCGAGGAGGACACCATGAACCGTTCCGAGCTTGTCGCCGCTGTGGCCGCTGAGTCGGGCCTGAGCCAGGCAGATGTGAACCGCACCGTCGACGCACTCTTCTCGGTCGTCTCGGGCGCCGTCGCGTCGGGCACCAAGGTCTCGATCCCGGGCTGGATCTCGTTCGAGCAGACGCACCGCAAGGCGCGCACCGGCCGCAACCCCCAGACGGGTGCGACGATTCAGATCGCCGCGTCGAACGGCGTGAAGGTCAGCGCCGGTAGCAAGCTGAAGGCTGCTGCCAAGTAGTCTTCGGTCTCGCACCGCTGTGAGGGCGGCTTCCCGTTTCGACGGGGGGTCGCCCTTCGCGCATTCCGGATGCTCAGCCGAAGCCCCCGCACAGCACCGTCGCCTACCCTGAGATCGTGACCACGACTGCTCCGGCGACCCGCACTACTGCGCTGCCCTGGGCTCTCGTCGGCACCGCATCGCTCGTGTCGGGCGCGATCGTCGCCTTGCTCATCGGGCTCGCGATCGGGGGCGGCGCCGACGCCCCCCTCGCCATCGACCCCGGGGCGATCGTGCGGTACGGCCTGCCGATCGCGAAGATCGCCTCGACGCTGGGTGCCGCCGGCACCATCGGTGGCCTGCTGCTCGCACTGCTCGCGCTGAGCCCGACGCGCGCCGAGTTCTCGAGGGCCCTCGACGTGGCCGCCGCCTCGGCCGCGGTCTGGACCATCGCAGCGGTCGCGACGGGCTTCTTCACTTTCATGAGCGTCTACAACGAGCCGCTCTCGATCGATGAGCGGTTCGGCGCACTGCTCGGGGCGTACTTCAGCACCACCGACCTCGGGCAGGCCTGGCTCTCGACGGCGCTCTTGGCCGCGGTCGTGACGGTGCTGTGCTTCGCCGTGCGCAGCCCCGCGCTGCTCGCGGGCGTTGCCGCGATCGCCGCGGCCGCCCTGTGGCCGGTCGCGCAGACCGGTCACACCGGCGGCACCGCCGACCACGATGCCGCCGTCACCGCGGTCTACCTGCACAGCGTGTTCGCGGCCGTCTGGATCGGCGGGCTGCTGGTGATCGCGACACTGCGCCCGGTGCTCGACGAGCGCCTCACGGTCGTGCTTCGGCGTTATTCGACGGTCGCACTCATCTCGTTCATCGTCGTGGCGGCATCCGGACTCGTGAGCGCGCAGCTGCGCGTCGGCGGCCTCGAGGCGCTGGCGACTCCTTACGGGCTCCTCGTGATCGCGAAGGTCGTCGCCCTCATCGGGCTGGGCGCCTTCGGCGCGTACTACCGACTGCGCATGATCGCGCGCATGGAGCGCGACGACCGCGGGCGCAGCGCCTTCTGGATCATCGTGGCGGCCGAGCTCGCGCTCATGGGTGCCGCCGCCGGGCTCGCCACGGCGCTCGCGCGCACGGCCACCCCGGTGCCGCAGGTGCCCGTCGATCAACTAGCCGACCCGTCTCCGGCAGAGATTCTCACGGGCGCGCCCCTGCCGCCGGCCTTCGAGCCGTGGCGCCTTGCGACCGAGTGGGATCTCAACCTGCTGTGGGCGCTCATCGCAGTGTTCGGCGCCTTCTTCTACCTCGCGGGCGCTGCGCGCCTGCATCGCCGAGGAGACGCGTGGCCCCTGCACCGCACGATTCTCTTCACGCTCGGCATGCTGTCGCTCGTGCTCGTGACGAGCAGCGGCCTCGCTGTGTACGAGCGCTACCTGTTCAGCGTCCACATGCTCGGCCACATGGTGCTCAGCATGGGCATTCCCGTGATGCTCGTGCTGGGGGCGCCCGTGACGCTCGCGTCGCGGGCCATCCACGCCCGCACAGACGGTTCGCGGGGCCCGCGCGAATGGATTCTCGCCATCGTGCACTCGCGCTTCGCGGGCATCATGGGGCACCCGCTCGTCGCCTCGGTCGTCTTTGCGGTGTCGCTGCTGGTGTTCTACTACTCGCCGCTGTTCTCGTGGGCGGTGAGCGACCACCTCGGGCACCAGTGGATGATTCTGCACTTCTTGCTCAGCGGCTACCTGTTCGTCAACGCGCTCATCGGCGTCGACCCGTCGCCGTACCGGCCGGTGTACCCGATCCGGCTCATCATCCTGCTCGCGACCATGGCGTTCCATGCGTTCTTCGGGCTCTCGCTCATCACGGGCACCGGGCTGCTGCTGCCCGAGTGGTTCGGCGCGATGGGGCGCGAGTGGGGGCAGACGCCGCTCGCTGATCAGCAGACTGGCGGCGGCATCGCCTGGAGCGTCGGCGAGATTCCCACCCTGGTGCTGGCGATGCTCGTGGTCTGGTCGTGGAGCCGAGCCGACGGCCGCGAGTCGAAACGTCGCGATCGGCAGGCTGATCGTGACGGCGATGCCGACCTGGCGGCCTGGAACGCGATGCTCGCCGAGCGAGCCGAGCGCCAGAAGGTCGATCAGCCGGGCGGCGGATAGATCGTCAGCTCAGGGCCATCGTCAGTGATCACGACCTCCCCGCCGAGGTTTGCCGTGACTGTCTCGTCGAGATCGCTCACGAGTCCGTCGCGCAGGCGTTGCACCTGCACCGTCAGTCGCAGCTCGGCCTCGCCGACCACGGCCCACGTTCCGGGTGACCGCCCCGCGACGATCTCGATGTCGGGCGGCGACGTGAGCTGCCAGGTCGGCCGATCGACAACGCGTTCCGTCACCGAACGCCCGAACGGGCACCCGGTGGGCAGCAGCACGCGCTGCTCGGTGCAGGCGATGAGGAACGACTCGAACTCGACAGCGACGTCGCGCGTCAAGAGAGCGGTGGGTTTCGCCTCGAGCACGATCGCCGTCGGGGTCGAACCGTTGACGCGACGCGAGACCGCGTCTGCCTGCACGTGTGGGTCGACGACGCGAGCCGTGACGCGGCTCGGCACGAAGACCGCGAGAGACACGGCCTCGCCCGCCTCGGGGGTCTGTACGATCTGACCGTTCACCCGCAGACGATCATGCTGGTCGACCTCGACGGATGCGCTGTCGATCGGCGAGCGAGCGAACTGCCAGACCGGCACGATGCCGAGATGCGCGGGGCCGGGCGTGAGCAAGAACACCGCCGTGACCGCATCCTGCTCTGTGCCGTACTCGGCGATCACCCGCGCGTCGCCGTCGGTGCTGTCGGTGCGTTCGATGATGCGCACGATGCTCGGTTCGCCGTCGTCTCCGAGGGGCAGCGCGTCGCCGTCCGGCACTCCCGCGAGTCGCGCTGCGGCGACGAGGTCGTCGGCGGCGAGCGCCTCTAGGTAGCGCAGCACATGCGCTTCAGGAGTGGCCGTCGCGACCACGGCGAGCGCGAACGACGCCGCGCCCAGGCCGAGCACTGCGGCGGCGGCTCCTCCCCAGAGCTGGGCTTCGCGTCTCATGCGGTCAGCCTAGGCGCGCGCGTCGACGACCACCCGGGGGTCGCGCCAGGCTGTCGAGGTGCCACGGCTACAGTGGAGGATCGTCGGCCGATCGCCGACGGGTCAGGAGACGCATGACGATGCAGGCCGAGGGTCGCACCGCGCCCGACGGCACGCCTCTCAGCCCCGAGCAGTCGGCTGTGCTCGACCTCATCGAGTCGACGCGCGAGCACGTCTTCGTGACGGGTCGCGCCGGCACGGGCAAGTCGACCCTGCTCGAGTCGTTCATCGCTGCGACCGACCGCCAGGTCGTCGTCTGCGCCCCCACGGGTGTGGCGGCGCTCAATGTCGGCGGGCAGACCATCCACTCGCTCTTCCGGCTGCCGATCGGGCTCATCGCCGATCATGATTTCGACGACCCACCCGAGCTGCGTCGCCTGCTCGCCTCGATCGACACGGTCGTCATCGACGAGGTCTCGATGGTGAGCGCCGACCTCATGGATGCGATCGATCGACGCCTGCGCCAGGCCCGTGCGCGCCGTCACGAGCCGTTCGGCGGCGTGCAGGTCGTGCTCTTCGGCGACCCGTACCAGCTCGCGCCCGTGCCCGGCCGCGATGAGGGCGAGCGTGCGTACTACGCCGACCACTACCGCTCGATGTGGTTCTTCGATGCTTCGGTGTGGAACGAGGCCTCCTTACGCATCGTCGAGCTGCAGACGATTCATCGGCAGCACGACGCTGACTTCCGGGCCATGCTCACCGCCGTGCGCCACGGCACGGTGACCCCCGAGATCGGCTGGGCGCTCAACGAGGCGGGTGCGCGCCCCGCGCCGAGCGAGGGCGTGCTGACCCTGGCGACGACGAACGCGACCGTGACGCGCATCAATATGGATGCCCTCCGCCGCTTGCCCGGAGAACCGAAGACGGCTCGGGCCGACGTGCAGGGCGAGTTCGGGCCGAAGGGCGGCTACCCCGCCGACGAAGAGCTGCAGCTCAAGATCGGTGCGCAGGTCATGTTCTTGCGCAATGACACCGGGGGTGATGGCACCCCGCGCTGGGTCAACGGCTCGCTCGGCACCGTCGAGCGCATCGGTCGCACGGTCTTCGTCGAGGTCGACGGCGTGAGCCACGAGGTCGTGCCGGCCACGTGGGAGAAGTACCGCTACACCTATTCGAGCGCGACGAAGCGGGTCTCGAAAGACATCGTGGCCGAATTCACCCAGTTTCCGTTGCGCCTGGCCTGGGCGGTGACGATTCACAAGTCGCAGGGCTCGACCTACGACGCGGCGATCGTCGACCTCGGCCCGCGAGCCTTCGCGCCGGGGCAGACGTATGTGGCGCTCAGCCGCATCCGCTCGCTCGACGGCCTGCACCTGGCACGCCCGCTGCGGCCGAGTGACATCATCGTCGACGAGAACGTGCGGCGCTTCATGGCCGACGTCGAGCCGCTCATCGGCCGGGCGGTCGCTCAGTCGGTGTAGCCCTCGTGCCCACTGTGGTCACCGAAGACGACGGCCCGTTCGACCTCGACGACCTCGGGCGCGACGCTCGGTGCCGGCAGCGTGGCAGCGACCGAGGGCGTGACGACGAGCACCGTCAGTGCGGCGGAGGCCGCCAGGGCGATCGCGGCGCGGGCCGGGCGCACGCGGGCCCCCACCCGCGTGCGCCGCGCATCCGCCCCCGCGAATGCAGCCCCGGCCAGCCCCAGAATCGATGCTCCGACGAGCGGAGCGGTCGCGAGCGCACTCGCGATCGCCGGTGAATCGGCGGTGACGGCGACCAGCAGCAACGTCGCCCACAGCAGCACCGGTGCCACGAGCACCAGTGCGACCGTGCGTGCGGCGGGGAGCCATCGGGCGGCGAGTGCGGCCCCCACCGCGATCGCCAGCTCGATGGCTGCCACCACCCAGAGAACAGCGCCGACGCTCCCCGACGTCGTCGTGAGAGCAGCGGCGGCGTGAATGACGGCGGCCCCCACCGCTGCCATGGTCACGAGTGCCCGGTTCACTGCGGTTCTCATTTCTCCCCCTTGCGTGTGCATGGAGTTCGGCACCCGGCGCAGAGTGGTTTGGTGGAACTTTCTCAACCCTCATCGCCGCCCTAGGCTGACGCCATGACCCGGCGCTGGTGGCACCTCGACCCGGGCGGAGTGCTCATCGGCCTCGCGCTCGTGGCCCTCTCGCTCACGCCCTCGTTGCTGCCGCGCCCCGCGATTCTGCAGGGGGTGCTCGCGGGCGTCGCGTTCGGCCTCGGGTACATGGTCGGCGCCCTCGTCTGGTGGATCATCCGGTCGTCTCTCGGGTGGCGGCCGACTGCGCGCGTGCGTCGCGCGTTCTGGTGGGGGATGCTCGCTCTCGCCGCGTTCATCATCATCGTGATCGGTCTCGTGGCCGTGGGCTGGCAGAACGAGGTGCGCGCGCTCGTCGAGGTCTCCCCGCTCGACGCGGTCGCGGTCGGCGCCTTCCTCGCCGGTGCGCTCGTCACCGCCGTTCTGCTCGTGGTGATCGGCCGCGGCGTGCGGCGGATGAGCGCCCACCCCGTGCGGCTCGCCGGTCCGGCGATCGGCCTGCTCACGGCGACGGTCGCGGTCGCAGCGGGAGTGCTCGCGCTCGGCATGGTAGTCGTCGCGGCGATCGACGCGATCTACGCCGACCGCAACGGTGCGCCCGATGCCGCGCTCGTCGAGCCCTCGAGCGAGTTCCGCTCGGCCGGGCCCCAGTCGGCCGTCGAGTGGCAGGGCCTCGGCCGGCACGGTGGCACCTTCATCGCGGGCGGCCCGACGGCGGCGCAGATCAGCGAGCAGACGGGTGTCGACGCCCTCGAGCCCATTCGCGTGTACGTGGGGCTCGCTCATGCCGAGACGGTCGTCGAGCGGGCCGAGCTCGCGGTCGCCGAGCTGCGCCGCACGGGCGCGTTCGAGCGCGAGCTACTCGTCGTCGCGACCACGACCGGCTCGGGGTGGCTCGAAGACCAGGGGGTCGACTCGGTCGAGTACCTGCACGCGGGCGACACGGCGATCGTGGCGGTGCAGTACGCCTACACCCCGAGCTGGGTGTCGTTCTTGTTCGATCAGGATGCTCCGATCGGGGCCGCGCAGGCGACCTTCGAGGCGGTCTACGCCGAGTGGTCGAGTCTGCCTGCTGATGATCGCCCTCGGCTCGTGACCTATGGGCTCAGCCTCGGTGCGCACGGCGGGCAGGAGACGTTCGCCGATGTCGACGAGCTGCGCGAGCGCACCGACGGCGCACTCTTCGTGGGCAGCCCGGCGAGCTCGACCATGTGGCGCGAGCTGCAGGCCGCGCGCGACGCCGGCACTCCTGCCTGGCAGCCCGTGCTCGACGGCGGCGCCGAAGTGCGGTGGATGTCGCAGCCGGGTGACACCGAGCGTCTGCCCGGCCCGTGGGCCGAGCCCCGGGTGCTGTACCTGCAGCACGCAACCGACCCGATCACGTGGCTGACGCCTGAGCTGCTGTGGTCACCGCCCGAGTGGCTCGAGCCCGAGCAGCGCGGTGCCGACGTAAGCCCGTCGATGCGCTGGATTCCCGTGGTCACCGGCTTGCAGGTCACGATCGACATGCTCATGGGGCAGAGCGTTCCGGCGCGGCACGGCCACAACTTCGGCGACGTCATGGTCGACGGCTGGCGTGACGTGACCGGTGACGCGGGCCTCACCCCGGCCGCCCTCGACGCCCTGCGAGCCGAGATCGCCAGCTACGCGATCACCGACGAAGACTGAGAGCCCGTCGCCAGCGAAGCGCCGCGACCGCGCTCGTGGCGCGAAGCGCGCTGCGCCGCAGGAGCGGCGGCGCAGCCAGAAATCAACACAGAGGGGATTACGGGAATCGTCCCCACCGCCCCTCCACACGCCGCTTCCCGGCGCGCGGAGCCTCTGGCGGCGTGGGCCCACCCCGCAGACGCGTCAGCGTCTGCGCGTCGAGCATCGTGCCGGGAAACTTTCGGCGGGCCAGAGGGGATGACGGGAATCGAACCCGCGCTATCAGCTTGGGAAGCTGAAGTTCTGCCATTGAACTACATCCCCGCGCTGGAGCTCAGAGCGAAGATCATTTCTGATCTTCGCCGCGACGCCAGCGCTGGTGCCCGTCTTGGGCACCAGGTCGCGTGAGCAGTGTAGCAAGCGTCGCTAGGCTGACCGCATGCTGCTGAGCGACCGCGATATCCGCACTGAACTGTCTTCGGGCCGCATCGGCCTCGACCCGCTCGACCTGGCGATGGTGCAGCCCTCGAGCGTCGACGTGCGGCTCGACTCGCTCTTCCGGCTGTTCGACAACCACAAGTACCCGTTCATCGATCCGGCTGACGAGCAGCCCGAGCTGACGCGCCTGGTCGAGGCGAGGCCCGACGAGCCGTTCATTCTGCACCCGGGCGAGTTCGTGCTCGGTTCGACCTACGAGCAGGTCAGCCTGCCCGATGACGTCGCGGCTCGGCTCGAGGGCAAGAGCTCGCTCGGGCGACTGGGCCTGCTCACCCACTCGACGGCGGGCTTCATCGACCCGGGGTTCACGGGACACGTCACGCTCGAGCTGAGCAACGTCGCGACCCTGCCCATCAAGCTGTGGCCGGGCATGAAGATCGGGCAGCTGTGCTTCTTCCGGCTCAGCTCTCCGGCAGAGAACCCCTATGGCACGGGCGGGTACCTGAACCGCTATCAGGGGCAGCGCGGGCCGACGGCGTCGCGCTCGTGGCAGAACTTCCACCGCACTGAGATCGCACCGACCGCCGAGTAGGCCGGTCGGGCGTCACGCGCCGGCGAGGCTCGCGATGCGCTCGATGAGGTCGCGCGAGCTGAACGGCTTCACGATGTAGTCGTCGGCCCCCGCGGCATAGGCACGATCGATATCGCTCTGCTGCGACTTCGCGGTCAGCATGAGCACCTTGACCTCGTGGTCGGGGTCGTCGACGCGCAGCTTCTCGAGCACGTCGATGCCGCTGACGCGCGGCATCATCCAGTCGAGCACGATGACACCCGGGCGGCGCTCGGCGATCATCTCGAGCGCCGTCTCGCCGTCGGTGGCGCTCTCGACGTCGTGCCCGGCCGCGCGAACTCGGTTCTCGAGCAGCAGCAGCACGTCGGGCTCATCCTCGACGATCAAGATCTGCGCCATGCCACCCCACGTCCCCTCGTGATGTCGATAGTCTCTCACGCAGATCGACGTTCGCCTTATGCGAAGGGACGCCTGTCGCCGAGAGAGGAGTCCGCGTGAGCATCATCGCACGACTCGCCGCCTCCTCCGACGCGGTGCGCCGGGTTGCCATCGCCTTGTTGATCGGGGCCACGGCTGTCGCCGCATACGCGGCGGTCGCGTTCAGCTTCGTTGATCCGGAACTGGCGGCATGGTGGCCGGCGGCCGGCTTCGCTTCGGTGGCCGCGATGCTCGCTCGCGGCCGCGAGAGGTGGCTGGTGCTCCTGCTCGTCGTGGTGGCGACGGGCAGCGGCAATCTGCTGGCCGGCCGCGACCCCCTCTTCGCGGCGCTGCTGGCGGTGGGAAACACCCTCGAGGTGGCGATCATCGCTGCGATGCTGGCGCCGGCTGGGGTGCCTTCCCGGTTGTCGACACTTCTGCACAGTGTGCGCTTCATCGCGGTCGCGTTGCTCGCCGCTGCCGCGACGGGCGCGGCTCTTGCGATCGCGGCAATGCTGTTTCTTCAGCGACCTCTTCTTGAAGGTTTCGCGCAGTTAACCGCGTCGCATGCGTCTGCGACCCTAGTCATGCTGCCCCTCTTCATGGTGCCGATCCCTCAAGGTCTGGGTCGACGCTGGCTAGAAGTCGTGACGCAGTCAACCTTCTTGATCGGCCTGGTCTTGCTCGTGTTCTGGCCTGGCAACACATGGCCGATCGCCTTCCTTCCTGTAGTCGCGTTCCTCTGGTCGGCGTTTCGCTTTCCGATGCTGGTGAGCGCTGCGCAGATGCTCGCCACCGCGGCCGCGGTGATCGTGTTGACGTTGTTGGGGGGAGGACCGTTCGCGCTCGTCGACGACGGTGGCGGGCGCATTCCGGTCGTCTTGATCCAGACCTTTCTTCTCGTCTATGCCATCACCGCACTGCTGACGTGTGCTGCTCGAGCGGACTGGCTTGCCGTGGTCGTTCGGCTGCGAGCGCAAGAAGAGTTGCTGAGAGAGGGAATCGTCGCCGCCGACGCGGGCATCTTCATCGCTGAACGTGCAGAACACGGGTTGCGCGAGGTGGCTCGAAATGATCTCGCGCTTCGCGTCTTCGGCGCGGATGGCCCCCCGTTCGGGATCGCCGCGATCGACCAGCTGGTCAAGAATTCTGACTCTGGCCAAGTTGTCTTCGAGCGCGACGATCGCACGTATGAGGCGTCGATTGCCGAACGAGGTGTGAGCGAAGGACCTGGGCTCGTCACCATCGTGATTTCTGACGTGACCGAGCGCGATGAGCGCGAGCGAGTCGCTCTCGAGAGCGCTGACCAGTTGCGTCGCCTGAACGACCAGAAAGACGACTTCATCTCTGCAGTCAGCCACGAGCTGCGCACGCCGGTGACGAGTATTCTCGGCTTCAGCGAGCAGCTCGAAGCATCGCCTCTGCCCCCCGAGGCTGCGCAGGCCGGTGCGATCATCGCCCGCAACGCGCGCCGACTGGCCGATGTCATCGACGACGTGCTCGAGCTCAGCCGGTTGAGCGCCCTCGGAGGCCCGCGCACGGCGCCCGAGACGATCGACCTCGTGACGCTCGCGGCCGAGTGCGCGCGCGACTCCGAAGGTCTCGTGCTGAGCCGCCGCGTGAGCGTGACCGTGTCGGCACCCGATGGTCCCGTCGTCGTGCGATCGCGCACTCGCGAGCTGGAGCGAGTGTGCGCGAATCTGCTCTCGAACGCGGTCAAGTTCTCGCACGACGACGGAACCGTCACGATCGAAATTCAGCGCGACGGCGAGGGTGCCGTGGTGCACGTCATCGACCACGGGCTCGGCATTCCGGCCGAGCACCGCGACATGGTGTGGGAGCGCTTCGCACGGGCTCCCGTCGACAGCCACCGTGCAGTGCCGGGCACGGGGCTGGGGCTGCCGATCGTCAGGGCACTCGTCGAGACTCGGCTCGGCGGAACCGTGTCGATCACCGAGACCCAAGGCGGAGGAACGACCGCGATTGTTCGCCTGCCCAGCGAGGCTCCGGCGCTATCGTTGGCGCACGAGGGTGATTAAGCCCTCGCACTGAGTCGAGGACGAACGATGGATGCTCGAGGGCTGGCCGCTCGTCTACACGACCTGCCCGCCCTGCCCCGGCGCATCCTCATCGCAGCACTCATCGTCGCCGCGATCGGCGTCGCGCGGCTGAGCCTGTCAGCCATCAGCCCTGACGCCCCGATCGCGCTCTGGTGGCCGGCGATCGGCGTGCTCTTCTTCGCGGTGCTCGCCAGTCGCGGTCGCCGCCTCGCCGTGAGCGGCGTCGTGGCCGTGGCCGTGGCGGTCGGAAACTACCTCGGGGGTCAGCCTCTCGAGCTTTCTCTCGCCTACGGGCTCACCAATGCGATCGAGGTCTGGATCGTCGTGCGTATTCTGACCGGCGGCGCAGCGCACGCCCGGTTCACGACTCTGACGCAGATCGGGCGCTTCTTGATCAGCGTCGCCGTCGGCACGCTGCTCTTCGCTATCTTGACCGCGGGGGCGGCGGCCCTGCTCGCCGGCGCCGAACCGGCGCTCGTCGCCTCATCGCTCATCACCTCGCACGCCAGCGCCTTCTTCGCCATCGGGCCGCTCGCCCTGGTCTCGCCGAGCATTCCGCTGCGGGTGCCTGCGTGGGAGCCCCTCGTGCAGACCCTTGCTCTCGTGTTTCTCACAGTCGTCGTCTTCGCTCTCGCGGGTGGCCTCGCGCTGACGTTCTTGATCATCACGACGCTCATGTGGGGTGCCTATCGACTGCCGCCGATGACCGTCGCGTTGCAGACCGTCGCCCTCGCGGTCGCGGCGACCCTGGCCACCGCTACGGGCATCGGCCCCTTCGCACTACTGCTCGACACCGATCAGCGCGGAGCCATCTTCGCCCTGCAGCTCTTCATCATGACCCATGCCGCCGCCGCCCTGTTCGTCTCGGGCCAGAGCTCCGATTGGAACACTGCCGCAGAAGCCCTCGCTACCCGCGAGCGCGATGCCACGCTGGTGGCCGATGAGCTCTTGCAGCTCAACGCACAGAAAGACGACTTCATCTCGGCCGTCAGCCATGAGCTGCGCACGCCCGTGACGAGCATCTTGGGCTTCGCTGAGCAGCTCGTCGACGCAGACCTCGACCCCGAGACTGATCAAGCCGGGCGCATCATCCACCGCAATGCACGCCGACTCGCCGACGTCATCGAAGACGTTCTCGAGCTCAGTCGCTTGAGCACCTCAGAGGGCAGCACTCGCCCACCCGCCGATCTCGACCTGCGCGAGCTGCTCGACAACTGCATCGACGACACGCTGATTCTCGTGCCGGCGGCGCGCGCCGTCACGGTCGAGCGGCGACTGCCCGACGAGCCGGTGATGATCCACGGCATCGAACCAGATCTCGTGCGGGTCTTCTCGAATCTGCTCACTAATGCCCTCAAGTTCAGCCCCGCCGAGGGCACGGTCGTCGTCACGCTCGATGCACCGCCTGCGTCGGCGTGGCTCGATGTGCGCATCGACGATGAGGGGCCCGGCATTCCGCTGGCTGAGCAGGAGGCGGTCTGGGAGCGCTTCTACCGCGTGCAGACGCCTCAGCACCGCGACGTGCCGGGCACCGGGCTCGGCCTGCCGATCGTGCGCGCGCTCGTTGAGCACCGCATCGGCGGGCAGGTGGCCTTGAGCTCTGATGGCGTGGCCGGCACGAGTGTGGTCGTGCGCATTCCGCGGTCGCCGTTGTCGATCGCTCCGCCGACTCAGTCGGCCGCGCGGTAGTCGCCGGGCCAGGCGGCCAACTGCCAGCCGAGCCAGGGGCTGAACGCGAACGGTGCCGCCTCGACCGAGGCACGCAGTTCAGCGGGGTCGACCCACGCCCACTCGGCGACTTCGTCGTCAGCCGGGGCGACGTCGGTCGCGGCGCGGGCGACGTAGACCGGGCAGATCTCGTTTTCGACGACTCCTGAGGCGTCGACCGCGCGGTAGCGGAACTCGGGCAGGGCGACCTGCACGTCGGTGAGGGCAAGCCCGAGCTCGCGCTGCGCTCGGCGCACGATCGCCTCGACCGTGTCTTCGCCGGGCGCCGGATGCCCGCAGAACGAGTTCGTCCACACTCCCGGCCAGGTGGCCTTGCTCAGTGCCCGACGGGTGACGAGCACGCGGCCGGCTCCATCGAACACGTGGCAGGAGAACGCCAGATGCAGGGGAGTCTCGGTGGTGTGCACGGTCGCCTTGGGGGCCGTACCGATGGCGGTGCCGTCGTCAGACAGCAGCACGACGGTTTCAGGAAGTTCGTTCATGGGCCGCGGTAGTCTGCTCGGGTGAAGAGGAACGACCAGTCGAGCATCGCAGAGGCGCGAGCTGCCTTGGTCGACGCTGTGCTGCAGCGCTTCTTCAGCCTATCCAAGAAGCGCGCGGCGCCTCTCGGCGCGCATTACGAGCACCTCTGGGGTTTGCTCGAGCGCAACACCCAGGGCGGCAAGCGCTTCAGGCCTCGCATGGTCATGGCCGCGTATGAAGGACTCGGCGGCGATGATCGGGATGCTGCCGCCTACGTGGGAGCCGCCTTCGAGCTGCTGCACACCGCCCTCATCGTGCACGACGATGTGATCGATCGCGATTTCGTGCGGAGGGGCATCCCGAACATCTCTGGCGCCTATCGCGACCACGCCGTCGATCGGGGCGTGAGCGTCGAGATCGCCGAGCACCGCGGAGTGTCGGCGGCGGTCATCGCGGGCGACCTCGCACTCTTCAACGCGTACCGCCTCATCGACAAGAGCGGCGTCGGCTCGCCCGTTCGAGAGCGTCTGCTCGACGTGCTCGACGAGGCGATGTTCACGAGTGCTGCGGGCGAGCTCATCGACGTCGACTTCTCGATCGACCCCGAGATGCCGCTCGTCGACGACATTCTCACCATGGAGCGCCTCAAGACGGCCGTCTATTCGTTCGAGTCGCCTCTGCAGGCCGGCGCGATCCTTGCGGGGGCTCCCGAGAGCACCGTCGCGACTCTCGGCGAGTTCGGCCGTGACATCGGCATCGCCTACCAGATCGTCGACGATGTGCTCGGGGTCTTCGGCGAAGAAGAGGCGACCGGCAAGACGACGATCGGCGACCTGCGCGAGGGCAAGCGCACCGTCATGATCGCGTTCGCGTGCTCGACGCCCGCGTGGGCCCGTTTGTGCGAGCTCATCGGCAAGCCAGACCTCTCGCTCGACGAAGCGAGCGAAGCGCGACTGCTGCTCATCGAGTGCGGCGCCCGCGCCTTCGCCGAAGACCTCGCTCGCGGCTACGCCAACCGGGCTCTCGCACGGCTCGCCGAGCCGCACATCCCCTCCGCCCTGCGCGACGAGCTGCACCCCGTCGCCGAGACCGTGCTGAAACGGGTGCGATGAACCGCCTCAGTCTCTACGACCGGGTTGCCGACGAAACCGCGTCGATGGTGATCCGCCGCTATTCGACCTCGTTCGGTCTCGCCTCGAGCCTGCTCGACGCCCGCGTGCGCCAGCACGTCGAGAACATCTACGCGCTTGTGCGCGTCGCCGACGAGATCGTCGACGGCGGCGTCACCGACGCCGGCCTCGACAGCGTGCACGCCGCGCGTTACCTCAACGAGTTCGAGGCCGAGACCGAGGCCGCTATGCAGTCGGGCTACTCAACCAATCTCGTCGTGCACGCTTTCGCCCGCACAGCGCGCGAAGTGGGGTTCGGCACCGAGCTCACCGAGCCCTTCTTCCACTCGATGCGCATGGATCTCACCGATACCGAGCACGACCAGGCGAGCTTCGACCGCTACGTCTACGGCTCGGCCGAGGTCGTCGGGCTCATGTGCCTGCGGGCATTCGTTCAGGGGATGTCCATCGACGCAGAGCAGGATGAGCGCCTGGTCACCGGAGCACGGGCACTGGGCGCGGCCTTCCAGAAGGTCAACTTCTTGCGCGACCTCGCGGCTGACTTCGAGACGCTCGGGCGCAGCTACTTTCCCGGAATCCGCGTCGACTCGTTCACCGAAGAGGAGAAGCACCGCTTGCTCGACGACATCGACGCCGACCTGCGTACCTCTGCCGCGGTGATTCCCGAACTGCCCAAGGGCAGCCGCCGGGCTGTCGCCCTCGCGCAAGGCCTCTTCGCCGAGCTCTCTGTGCGACTGCGCAAGACCCCCGCGTCGCAGCTCGTGCGCGCGCGGGTGCGAGTGCCCGACCCCGTCAAGGCCCGCATCGCCCTCGGGGCGCTCGCCGGCCGCACTCCTCGACCGCGGCCCGCCGCGGCAACCCTTTCGATCGGAGCAGCATCATGAGTCGCGTCGTCGTCATCGGTGGAGGCATCGCCGGCCTCGCGAGCGCAGCCCTGCTTGCTCGCGATGGTCACCAGGTGACGCTCGTCGAGAAGCAGCCCGAGGTGGGTGGCAGGGCAGGGTCGTGGGAGAAAGACGGCTTCCGCTTCGACATGGGCCCCTCGTGGTACCTCATGCCCGAGGTGTTCGACCACTTCTTCAAGTTGTGCGGCACGAGCGCAGCAGAGCAGCTCGAGCTCGTGCAGCTCGACCCGGGCTACCGCGTCATCACGCAGGGCTTCGACGAGCCGACCGACATCGCGGCCACGCGCGACGAGAACATCGCCCTGTTCGAGTCGATCGAGCCCGGCGCGGGTGCCAAGCTCGACAAGTACCTCGACTCGGCACTCGACACCTACGACATGGCCAAGAAGCGCTTTCTCTACACGAGCTTCGCCTCTTTCGGCCCGCTACTGCGCGGCGACGTGCTCAAGCGCACGGGAAAGCTCGTCAAGATGCTGCTGCAGAGTCTCGACGACTACGTGGGCCGCCGCTTCAGCGACTTGCGCCTACGTCAGGTGCTCGGCTACCCCGCGGTGTTCCTCGGCTCGTCGCCGTTCTTGACCCCGAGCATGTACCACCTCATGTCGCACCTCGACCTGACCGACGGCGTGCTCTACCCGATGGGCGGCTTCACGAAACTCATCGAGCGCGTCGCCGCGGTGACAGAGCAGCAGGGCGTGAGCATCCGCACCTCCTCGCCCGTCGCGCGCATCCTCGTCGACGAGACCACGAAGCGCACCACGGGTGTGGAGCTCGAGGGGGGCGAGGTCATCGAAGCCGACATTGTCGTGTCGGCGGCCGACCTGCACCACAGCGAGACTCAGTTGCTGCCCGAGGCGCTGCAGACCTATCCGCAGTCGTACTGGGACAAGAAGACCGCGGGGCCGAGCGCTCTGCTGCTCTACTTGGGCGTCGAGGGCGATCTGCCGCAGCTCGAGCACCACACGCTGCTCTTCACGGCCAACTGGCGCGAGAACTTCGAGGCCATCTTCGGCCCGCAGCCGAGCCTGCCCGACCCGGCGTCGCTCTACATCTGCAAGCCGAGCGGCGTCGACCCTTCGGTCGCACCCGAGGGCCACGAGAACGTCTTCGTGCTCGTTCCGGCGCCCGCCGACCTCTCGTTTGGGCGCGGCGATGTCGACGGCGATGGCGACACTCCTCTCGAGGTGTACGCCGACCGCATCATCGCCCAAATCGCCGACTGGGCGAAGATTCCTGACCTCGCCGACCGCATCGTCGTGCGCCGTAGCTACGGCCCCGGCAACTTCAATGCCGACCTCAACGCCTGGCGCGGCACGGCCCTCGGTCCGGCGCACATCCTCTCGCAGAGTGCCTTCTTTAGGGCCGGCAACATCTCGAAGAAGGTCAAAGGCCTCTACTACGCGGGCGGCTCGACGATTCCGGGAATCGGACTGCCGATGTGCCTCATCAGTGCCGAGGTGCTCGTCAAGCGCCTACGCGGCGACACGTCGACCGGCCCGCTACCCGAGCCTCTCGAGCGCACGGTGCCTGCCGAGCCCGTGACTGAATCCGCCACCGCATGAGCCTGAGCGTCGCGATGTCACCGATCAACTTCGCGTACCTCGCCGCGCTCGCCGTGGCGCTCACCGGCATGGTGCTGCTCGACCGCCGCTTCACGCTGTTCTTCTGGCGCGACGCACGCCGTGCCGCGATCGTGATCGTGACCGGCGTGGCCTTCTTCCTCATCTGGGATCTCGGCGGCATTCTGCTCGGCATCTTCTTTCGTGGGCAGACCGACTTCATGACAGGGCTTCTCATCGGGCCCGAGCTGCCGATCGAAGAGGTCTTCTTCCTCACGCTGCTCTGCTACAACACGATGAACGCGTACACGGCGGCGGGCGACTGGCTCGACGGCCGGTGGGCGCGGCGAGCATCCACACCCTCGATCGAGGGAGGTCGCGAAGGATGACCTACACCCTTCTCAACGTCGTCTTTCTGGCGATCGTAGCCCTCGTCGCGATCGCTGCCATCGTCGTGCGCCGGGCACCGCGCTGGCGCGCGGTGGGGCTCGCCGCCGTGCTGCTGCTCACCCTCACGGCCGTCTTCGACAACGTCATCATCGGCACGGGCCTCGTCGCGTACGACGACAGCCTCATCAGCGGGGTGCGCATCGGGCTCGCTCCGATCGAAGACTTCGCCTACACGGTCGCCGCTCTCGTGCTGCTGCCCTCGGTGTGGGAGCTGCTGCGGCGAACGCCCGCGCGCCAGGATAGTGAGTCGTGAGGACCCTCGGTCAGCTGTTCATCAGTTCGCGCCCGCTGAGCTGGATCAACACGGCGTTCCCCTTCGCCGCCGCCTACCTGCTGACCACGGGGCGCATCGATACGGCGTTCATCGTGGGCACGATCTACTTCCTCGTTCCGTACAACCTCGCGATGTACGGCATCAACGACGTCTTCGACTATGAGAGCGACCTGCGCAACCCGCGCAAGGGCGGCGTCGAGGGGGCACTGCTCGACCCGAGCATCCACCGCACGACGCTGTGGGCCGCGGTCGTCACCAACGTGCCGTTTCTCGTGGCGCTGGTGGCCCTCGGATCGCCGCTCTCGTGGGTCGTGCTCGCCGTGAGCGTCTTCGCGGTCATCGCCTACTCGGCCAAAGGCCTCCGGTTCAAAGAGAAGCCCTTTCTCGACTCGGTCACCTCGTCGACCCACTTCGTAAGCCCGGCCGTCTACGGCCTCGTGCTGGCGGGAGCGACCTTCACGCCCGCACTGTGGCTCATTCTCGCTTCGTTCTTCTTGTGGGGCATCGCCTCGCACGCCTTCGGGGCCGTGCAAGACGTCATCGCCGATCGCGAGGGCGGGCTCGCCTCAATGGCGACAGTCATCGGGGCGCGTGCGACCGTGCGCCTGTCGGTCGTCGCCTATGTGCTCGCGGGGCTGCTGCTGCTCGGAACCGACTGGCCGGGGCCACTCGCCGCGATCGCCGCCCTTCCTTACGTGGTGATCACGGCCCAGTTCTGGATGATCACCGACGAGACCGCCGAGTCGGCCAACCGCGGCTGGAAGCGCTTCTTGCTGCTCAACTTCGTGGCCGGCGCGATCGTCACGATGCTCATGATCTACTGGGCGATCAACCGCTGACGAGTGTCGGGCCGTCGATCGACCGGGCGGAATCCGATGCAGCACCTGCCGTGCCGCTTGATGCGCGCCGGCGGCGGCACAAGCCCCAGCGCCGGCGAGCTGCCTCGACATCTTCCCCGTCGAGCACCGTGATGGGGGCGGTGCCGCACGGCACGCTCGCCTCGACCCAGAGCATGGCGACGCCTTGCGCATGCGGAAGAGGCACGAGCTCTCCTTGACCGGCGTCGAGCAGTCGACGTCGTTGACGCAAGAAGATCTCAGCGATCTCGGGCGTCACGACATACTCGTTGCCGTAGTGGGTCACGACGAACCCGATTGCCCCTGTTGCCCCCATAGCCCCCATAAGGCCCTCATGCTAGGGGGAGAAATGTGCCTCGTTCGAGGGGTACCGTCGAATGCATGGGGGGCTTGACTTTGACGACTTGGCCGGGCGAGGCTTATCCGCTGGGCGCGACCTTCGACGGCAGCGGCACCAACTTCGCACTGTTCAGCGAAGTGGCCGAGCGCGTCGAGCTGTGCTTGTTCGATGACGATCGCGTCGAGACGAGGGTCGCCCTCATCGAGGTCGACGCCTTCGTCTGGCACGCCTACCTGCCGGGCGTGCAGCCGGGCCAGCGGTACGGCTTTCGCGTGCACGGGCCCTACGACCCCTCGACGGGTGACCGTTGCGCGGGCGAGAAGCTGCTGCTCGATCCCTACGCGAAGGCCGTGCACGGCGAGGTCGACTGGGATGAGTCGCTCTTCGCGTACCGCTTCGACGACCCGAGCGCGCGCAACACCGACGACTCGGCGGCGCACGCGATGCTTTCGGTCGTCATCAATCCCTACTTCGATTGGGCAGGCGACCGGCCGCCGAACACTCCCTACAGCGAGAGCGTCATCTACGAGGCGCACGTGGTCGGCCTCACGCGCACGCACCCCGCGATTCCCGACGAGCTGCGCGGCACCTATGCGGCTGTCGCGCACCCGGCGATCATCGAGCACCTTCAGAAACTCGGCATCACCGCCCTGGAGCTCATGCCCGTGCACCAGTTCGTGCACGACAAGCACCTCGTCGACCAGGGCCTGACCAACTACTGGGGCTACAACACCATCGGCTTTCTCGCGCCCCACAACGCGTACTCGGCGAGCGGTGATCGCGGCGAGCAGGTGCAAGAGTTCAAGAGCATGGTGCGCACGCTGCACGCGGCGGGCATCGAGGTCATTCTCGATGTGGTCTACAACCACACGGCCGAGGGCAACCACCTGGGGCCGATGCTGTCACTCAAGGGCATCGACAATGCCGCCTACTACCGACTCGTCGACGACGACCCGCAGTACTACATGGATTACACGGGCACGGGCAACAGCCTCAACGTGCGCCACCCGCACTCGCTGCAGTTGATCATGGATTCGCTGCGCTACTGGGTCACCGAGATGCACGTCGACGGGTTTCGCTTCGACCTCGCGTCGGCGCTCGCCCGCGAGTTCTACGACGTCGACCGTCTGGCGGCGTTCTTCGACCTCGTTCATCAAGACCCCGTCGTGAGCCAGGTGAAGCTCATCGCCGAACCGTGGGATGTCGGCCCGGGCGGGTACCAGGTGGGCAACTTTCCGGCCCTGTGGACCGAGTGGAACGGCCGCTACCGCGACACCATGCGCGACTTCTGGCGTGGTGAGGAGGGCACGCTCGGCGAGTTCGCCGCGCGGCTCACCGGCTCGGCCGATCTCTACGAGAACTCGGGTCGTCGCCCCGTTGCCTCGATCAACTTCATCACGGCGCACGACGGCTTCACCCTGGCCGACCTCGTGTCGTACAACGAGAAGCACAACGAGGCCAACGGTGAAGGCAACGCCGACGGCGAATCGCACAACCGGTCATACAACATGGGCGCAGAAGGCCCAACCGACGACCCCGAGGTGCTCGCCGCTCGTTCGCGCCAAGTGCGCAACCTGCTGGCGACGCTGCTGCTCTCGCAGGGCGTGCCGATGATCGCCCACGGCGACGAGCTCGGTCGCACGCAGAAGGGCAACAACAACGTCTATGCGCACGACTCAGAGCTTTCGTGGATCGACTGGTCGACGGCCGACGCGGCGCTCATCGAGTTCGTCGCCTCGATCGTGCGGCTGCGGCGCGAGCATCCGGTCTTCCGGCGCACCCGATTCTTCACGGGGCGTCTCGTGCACCGCGGTGGCGGCGATTCGGTGGCGGACCTCGACTGGCTGCGCACCGACGGCAGTTCGATGGATGAGGCAGACTGGGATGCCGGTTTCGGGCGCGTGGTCGGCGTCTTTCTGAACGGCCACGGCATTCGAGAGCGGGATGCTCGCGGCGAGCCCATCGTCGACCGCTCGTTCGTCGTCTACGTGTCGGCGCACGACGAGTCGATCGAGGTGACGCTGCCAGGCGCGGCTTACGGCGAGCGCTGGGAGCGGCTCGTCGACACCGCGGGCATCGACGGCCCCGTGGTCGTCGACGCGGGGTCGAGCATGACGCTCGAGCCGCGCAGCCTCGTGGTGCTGCGTCAATGGATGGAGGCCGAGCCGACGCTCGACGGCGCGGTGGCAGCCTCGCTGTCGGCCCCGTCGGGCACGACCGACGCCGAGCTCGGCAGCACGGCAGATTCGGGCAGCGCATCGTGACCGATGCACGCCTGCCGCTCTCGACCTACCGCCTGCAGGTCTCGAGCGAGTTCACTCTTGACGACGTCGCGGCGCAGGCCGACTATGTGCGCGCCCTCGGTGCTGACTGGCTCTACCTCTCACCGCTGCTGCAGGCGACTCGCGGATCGACGCACGGTTACGACGTTGTCGACCACGGTGCGGTCGATGACGAGCGCGGGGGTGCCGAGGCACTCTCGCGGGCCGTCGTCGCCGCGCGAGAGCAGCGACTCGGAGTGCTCGTCGACATCGTGCCCAACCACGTCGGCGTCGCCGACCCGAGGCAGAACTCGTGGTGGTGGCAGCTGCTGCGCACCGGCCAACACGGCCCGATGGTCGAGGCTTTCGATGTCGACTGGGCCTTCGCCGACGGGCGCATCCGCCTGCCGGTGCTCGGCGACGACCTGCCGCAGGTCATCGCGGCGGGCGAGGTCGAGTTGCTCCACGACGCCGTGCGGGTTCACGGCACCGACTATCCGCTCGCCGAGGGCAGCGCCGACGACGTGGTCGACCGCACGACAGCGGCACCCGCCGAGGTGCGCCGCGTGCTCGAACGTCAGCACTACGAGCTCGTGCACTGGCGCCGAGCGGATTCTGAGCTCAACTATCGGCGGTTCTTCGCCGTCACGACGCTCGCCGCACTTCGCGTCGAGGTGCCGTGGGTCATGCTCGAGAGTCATCGCGAGATCGTGCGCTGGGTGACCGAGGGGCTCGTCGACGGCATTCGCGTCGACCACCCCGATGGCCTCGCTGACCCGGGCGCGTACCTCGACGCGCTCGCCGACCTCACGAACCATGCACCCGTGTGGGTCGAGAAGATTCTCGAGGGCGACGAGCCGCTGCCGGGCCACTGGCAGACAGCCGGCACGACCGGCTACGACGCGCTCGCCTCCATCGATCGCGTGCTCGTCGATCCTGATGCCCGCGTGCCGCTCAGCCGGCTCGACGCCCGAGTGCGCGGAACCGAGTCGGTCACCAGCTGGTCAGACCTCATCCGATCGACCAAGCGCCGCATCGCCGACACGATTCTGCGCAGCGAAGTGCTGCGGCTCGAGCGCGAGCTGCCGCACCCCGTCGAGGGCGCGGCCGACGCGCTCGCCGAGCTGCTGGCGTGCTTTCCGGTGTACCGCTCATACTTGCCGGTCGGGCTCGAGCACCTCGAGGCGGCGCTCGCCAACGCTCGCCGGTCGCGCCCCGAGCTCTCGGCCGCCTTCGACGCGCTCGCGACCGTGCTCGGTGATGCCACTCAGCCTGCCGCCCGCCGCTTTCAGCAGACGAGTGGCATGGTCATGGCGAAGGGCGTCGAAGACACCGCGTTCTACCGTTACTCGCGACTGGCCTCGCTCACCGAGGTCGGTGCCGACCCGGCCGAGTTCTCGATCGATGTCGATGAGTTCCACCGACGGCAGACCGTGCGGCAGGGCTCGTTTCCCGCGTCGCTCACCACGCTGTCGACGCACGACACCAAGCGCGGCGAAGACACCCGCGCCCGCATCCACGTGCTTGCCGAGCATCACGAACGCTGGGAGGCCGTGCTCGACGAGTTGCGCCGCCGAGCGCCGATCGGCGACGGGCCCTTCGAGAACATCCTGTGGGAATCGATCGTCGGCGCCTGGCCGCTCTCGCGCGAGCGAGCGCATGCCTACGCCGAGAAGGCGTCGCGTGAGGCCGGCACCTCGACGACGTGGACAGCGCCCGACACAGCTTTCGAAACACGGATGCACGCCGCGGTCGATGCCGCCTTCGACGACCCTGCCGTGCGCGCGCTTCTCGAGACGCTCGTCGACGACGTCGCGGCGGCGGGCTGGTCGAACGGCCTGAGCGCCAAGCTGCTGCAGCTCACCGCGCCGGGAGTGCCCGACGTCTATCAGGGCAGCGAGCTGTGGGAGACGAGCCTCGTCGACCCCGACAACCGCCGCCCGGTCGACTTCGCACAGCGCCGGTCGATTCTCGCGCGCCTCGACGACGGCGAACTGCCGCCCATCGACGCCGAGGGTGCGGCCAAGCTGCTCGTGACCAACCGCGCCCTGCGGGCCCGCCGCGATCGGCCCGAGCTCTTCACGCGCTACGCCCCGCTCTCGGTCGTGGGCCAAGCGGCCGATCACGCGATCGCCTTCGATCGCGGCGGCGCGGTGACGCTCGCCACCCGCTTGCCGGTCGGGCTTGAACGGCGTGGCGGCTGGCACGACACTCTCGTCGTGCTGCCGCACCGCCCCGTCATCGATGTCATCACGGGCGCGCACTACGCCGGCGGCGAGCTGCCGCTCAGGGATGTGCTGCACAGGTATCCCGTCGCCCTGCTGCTCGAGGAGCCATCGTGACTCACACCACTCACCACGTCGACGCGCGCGTCTGGGCGCCCCGGGCCATGAGCGTCGAGCTGCATCGCGAGCGCGAGGGCGAGACCCAACGGGTGCCGATGGTGCCCGACGGCGGCGGCTGGTTCGTCGCTCTGGCGGCGCTCGCCGCCGCCGACCGTTACGGCTTCGTGCTCGACGATGCGCAGCACCCCGTGCCCGATCCCCGCTCGCGGCGGCAGCCCGAGGGCGTGCATGCCCTGAGCGCGCTCGACGACCCGAGCGAGTTCTCGTGGAGCGACGACTCGTGGACAGGGCGCCAGCTCGCCGGCAGCGTGCTCTACGAACTGCACATCGGCACGTTCACGCCGCAGGGCACGTTCGATGCGGCGATCGCGCGGCTCGACCACCTCGTCGACCTCGGCGTCGACCTCATCGAGCTGCTGCCCGTCAACGGATTCAACGGCATCCACAACTGGGGCTACGACGGCGTGCTCTGGTACACCGTGCACGAGGGCTATGGCGGGCCCGAGGGCTACCGCCGCTTCGTCGACGCGTGCCACGCGCGCGGCCTCGGCGTCGTGCAAGACGTCGTCTACAACCACCTGGGGCCGAGCGGCAACTACCTGCCGCGGTTCGGCCCCTACCTGCATGAGGCGAGCGCAAACACGTGGGGCGATTCGGTCAACCTCGCCGAGCCCGAGGTGCGGCGTTTCGTGCTCGACAATCTCGCGATGTGGTTCGACGACTTCCACGTCGACGGCCTGCGGCTCGATGCCGTGCACGCTCTGGTCGACGACCCCGACGAGCACATTCTGCGCGACATGGCGATCGAGACGGATGCTCGCTCAGCGCACCTCGGGCGGCCCCTGTCGCTCATCGCCGAGAGCGACCTCAACGACCCGCGGCTCATCCTGCCGCGCGAGGCGGGCGGCTACGGCCTCACCGCTCAGTGGAGCGACGACCACCATCACGCGATCCACACCGCCGTTTCGGGCGAGGCGGCGGGCTACTACGCCGACTTCGCGACGCGCGATGCTCTGCCCACGACCTCGATGCGCGGGTTCTTCCACGCCGGCACGTACTCGAGCTTTCGCGAACGCGAGCACGGGCATCCGATTCCCGTCGAGGTGCCCGCCTGGCGGTTCGTGACGTGCGCGCAGAACCACGACCAGATCGGCAACCGGGCCGCGGGTGATCGTCTCTCGGCGCTCGTCGATGTCGACCTGCTCGCGGTCACGGCCGTGTTGAACCTCACGAGCCCCTTCACGCCCATGCTCTTCATGGGCGAGGAGTGGGGCGCCTCGACTCCGTGGCAGTTCTTCACCTCGCACCCCGAGCCCGAGCTCGGGCGCGCGACTGCCGAAGGGCGTCTCGCCGAGTTCGTCAAGATGGGGTGGGACGAGTCGGTCGTGCCGAACCCTCAAGACCCTGCCACCTTCGAGAGTTCGCGTCTCGACTGGACCGAGCTCGACGACGCGGGTCATGCGCGCCTGCTGGAGCTGCATCGCGAGCTCATCACCCTGCGGCGAACGACCCCCGAGCTGACCGACCCGAGCTTCGCCCACAGCTCGGCCGCCAGTGCTGGAGCCGACGCGGCCGCGACGCCCGAGTCGTTCCGCATGCTGCGGGGCCCTGGTACTCACGATGCGCGCGGCGGACTCGTCGCGGTGTGCGCGGCCTTCGCGCACGACGCGGTGATGGAGTTCGCGCCGCCGACCGGCCTTCGTTCGTCTCCGCGTGCGCAGCTGCTGCTGTCGACGGCCGACGCTCGAGTGCACGTCGACGAGACGACCGGAGTCGCGCAGCTCGAGCTGCCCGCCCGCTCGGCTGCCGTCGTGCGCCTGCGCTAGCCGGCCTGCACGCCGCCCGCGAGGCCGATCGCGACGAGCAGCAGCACCGGAGCCAAGCCGAGCAGAATGCTCGTGCCGAGCGCGAGCGACGCGATCGCCTTGCCTCCGAGTCGGGGCGCCGCGCGCAGGGCGAGGGTCGCGGCAACGGCAGTACCGATGCCAATCGCGGCAGCGACGACGAGCGCTGCGATGATGAGGGCGATCTGCTCGACCCCGGAGATCACGATGGTGCTCGTCGCGACGAGCGTCTGCAGCACGAAGCTCAGCAGAATACCCGCAATACCGATGCGAGCGACGTGCGCCGCCCGGTTGGGGCCGGGGCGCAGGCTTCGCGCGAGGTCGGGCGTGAAGGCCGAGAACGGGTCGGGCTCGCGGTGCGGGCGACCGCGCCACTCGGCACCGTCGTACCACTGCTCGTAGCCGGGCTTCTCGAGCAAGGGCTGCCAGCCGGCGCCCGACTGATCGGGGTCGAGGTCGTCGTCGAAGGGCGCGCTGCTCACAACTCGTAACGGTAGCCGAGCTCGCTCGGGTAGTCGCCCCGAGCGGTGAGCTGCACCGCGGCGCTGGCAAGGTGGCTGAGGGTCAGCCCGAGAATCTGCGGGCCGAACGAGATGCGTCCGACCCCGAGCTCGGCGAGCCGGGCGAGCGGGATGTAGCCGGGATGCGCGAACAGGGCGATCGGCGCACGCACGGCGGCCACAGCATCCGCGACCTTCTCCTCCGTACTGAGGCCGAGCATGAAGATGCTCGTGGCACCCGCATCGACGTAGGCGTTGGCGCGGTCGATCGCTTCTTCCCAGTTGTCGGGCGAGCCCGCGAGCGTGTCTGTGCGGGCGTTGATCGCGAGCGGCACTCCGGCGGCGTCGGCCGCGGCACGGGCGGCGGCGACGCGAGCGGCGGCCTCGTCGATCGGCCGTCGTTCGCTCGTCGCTCCGGCGAGCGAGTCTTCGATGTTGAGCCCGGCTGCCCCCGCCTCGATGAGCCGCGCGACGTTCTCGCGCACCCCCGCGGCATCTGCCGCGTATCCCCGCTCGAAGTCGACGCTCACGGGCAGCTCGGTCGAGGCCGTGATGCGTGCGGCGGCGCCGAGCGCCATGTCGACTGTCATGCCCTCGCCGTCGTCGACGCCCAGTGAGAATGCGATCGAGTGACTCGCGGTCGCGAGAGCCTTCACGCCGGGAGTGCGGGCGACGATGCGGGCAGTCATGGCGTCCCACACGTTGACGACGATCAGCGGGTCGCCCGGGATGTGCAGGGCGGAGAGGGCGGCAGCTTTGTCAGCGGTAGTGGGCATGGCTCTACCCTGACACGACTCCGGTCACACAGAAGCGGGGCGAGCACATCGTGCCCACCCCGTCTCTCGTGCTGCGACCGATCAGCCAGCAGCCTCGGTCTTGCGCGCCGCCTTCTTGGCGGCCTTGCGCTCGGCCTTGCGTTCAGCGGTGCCGCCGTGCTCGCCGCAGTGGCCGTGACCACGACGGTGTCCACGGTGATGGCCGTGGCCGTGGCCGTGACCGTCACCGTGACCACGCCCGCGCCATCCGCCGGGGCCGCGCCCGGGCATGCCCTGGCTCTCATCCCAGCCCAGGTTTCGGGCCATGGTCTCGAGGGTCGCCATGGTCGTGGCGTAGTCCTCGTCGCTAATGCCTTCACGGGCGGTGGCGTCGAGGCCGCGGTAGTACTCGTGGGCCAGGGCGCGCTTGCGCCAGGCAGCGGCGCGCATCCAGCGGCCGGGGGTCATCGACGCGGCGTCGAACGCCTCGCGGTCGGTGGGCTCAGGGTTCGAGCCTTCTGACTTCTCAGATGAGTTATTCATAGGGATGTCTCCTTCAGACAGTGTGTATGTCATATGACAACGAATGTCACAATACATATATTCCCGGAGGGCGTCAACCGCCACGGTCGCCATCGAGCGCGCGATCGATGTACCGTGACATCTATGGATGCTCCGCGCGATGATCTCGACCCGATCACCGCGATCGAGCGCGCCGTCAGCGAGCTGCGGCGTGCGGGCAGCCGGTCGCCGTGGAGCCGGCCGGCGGCAGACCAGAAGCACCGCGACGCGCATCAGCTCCATGACGGGCAGCACGGGCCGTTTGGGCGGAAGGGCCCGCGGCACGAGCATCCGTTCGCAAATATGGCGCGCTACCGACTGCTCTCGACGCTCGACCGCGTGGGCGACGGTGCGAGCGTGAACGAGCTCGCCGCCGCGATCGGCGTCGATCAGCCGCGCGCGAGCCGCGTGGTCGCCGACTGCGTCGAGCGCGGTCTCGTCACGAAGCAGACCGACCTCGCGGATGCCCGCCGCAGCGTCATCGCCCTCACCGACGCCGGCCGGGCCGTGCTCGACGAGCGCCGCCGCGAACGCCGCGCCGCCGTCGAGCAGGCACTGCAGGGCTTCTCCGCCGACGAGCGCGCGCAGTTCGCCGAGATGCTCGCCCGCTTTGTCGCCGGTGGCCGCTCGACCTGACGGCGGTGGAAGCGCTCAGCCGATGAGCGCGAAGACGACCCGGGTAACCAGGTAGCCGAAGCTGATCAGCATATAGATCGCGCCCTGCAGAACGACGGTGATCGAGATGCCGAGAGCTCCATCGACTGATGCCCGCCGCCATCCCCGCGCACCGAAGAGAACCTGCACGGTGGCTGAGACGGCCAACAACAGCATGAGGATGCCGATGATGGTGAACGCCACGGGAAGAGCGACAATCGCGAGCACACCGATGAAGGCCAGCATGAAGATGAGCGATGACACATTGCTAGCCCGCCGAGCGATTCGGGCGTCGTGATTTGCTCCTGGCCACATACTTCGGTCGTATCCGGCGCCCAGGTAGCTCGCGCGCCGAAGTGCTCGGTGAGTGTGCTCGGTGAACGCCGTTCCATCGTGCCAGCGCTCGCGTTGAGAGTCTGAAGGGTCAGGATGCCAGCCGCGCCCGAGCACCGCACCTCTATCGGCTGATTCGAGGGCGCGCGAACCCGGAGAGTCTTTGGGCACCGTAGGTGTGCGTTCGCTCACGTCTCGCTACTCGGCCACGGCCACGGGCGCTTCGGGCTTCACGAACAACATCAGGATGAATCCGATCACCAGGATCACCACGATGCCGAGAACGCCCCAGAGTGTGGCGTTAGGGATGTCCAAAGCGACCGCGATCGCGATGAAACCGACCCACGCGGCGGGAGAGAGGAAGCTCGCGGCCCGACCGGTCGTCGCGTACAAGCCGAAGATCTCGCCTTCCCGGCCGGGCGGGGTGACGCGCGCAAGGAGCGAACGACTCGCCGCCTGCACCGGTCCGACGAAGGCAGTGAGCAGAAGCCCGAAGATCCAGAACACGATGACGCCAGCGGGCTCCAGGAGGAAGACCAGGATTCCCGCGATACTGAGGCCCGCCAGTGAGTACAGGATGACGCGTCGAGCGCCGAAGCGATCGTCGAGGCGGCCGGCGAAGATCGTGGAAACACCGGCGATGAGGTTGGCAGCGATGCCAAACAGGATGACCTGCTCGGCGCTGAATCCGAATGCGACGGATGCCAGAATCGCGCCGTAGGTGAAGACGCCTGCCAGCCCGTCGCGGTAGACCGCGGCGGCGAGGAGGAACCAGAAAGTCTGACGTGCGTTGCGAAACAGATCGACGATGTTCCTCACGAGGATCCCGTACGACCGAAAGAAGCTGACTCGCTCAGCACCAGCGGCAGCGGGTGCCTCCGGTACGTTGAGGAAGATCGGAATCGCGAAGATGATCGTCCAGATCGCGCAGCACAGGGCGATCACGCGGAAGGGCAGACCGTTGTCGAGCGGAAGCCCGAAGAAGTCGAACGTCTGGGCGACGACGACGAGGATCAGCGCGAGGATGCCACCGAGATAGCCGAAACCCCAACCGAGGCCGCTGACGCGACCGATGGTGGCCGGCGTCGAGACCTGCCGCAGCATCGCGTTGTAGTTGACTCCTGCGATCTCACCAAACACGGAGCCGGCCGCGATCAACAACGCGCCGAACCAGAAGTAGGCAGGCATCGCTTCGACGAAGAACAGGCCGAGGGTGCACGCCACCAGCAGCCCTGTTCCGATGCCGAGCCACAGTTTGCGGTTGCCCGCCGCATCGGCACGCTGGCCGAGCACGGGCGCAATGAGGGCGATCAGGATGCCGGCGATGAGCCCGGCGATCCCATAGTTGGCCGCGAGCGCGTCGATCGCTTGTCCGTAGCGCGGGTCCTCAGGACCAAGAGCGGCGATCTCCGGGTCGATGAAGGCGTCAGAGGTCAGGTACAGCGCGGCGAACACGAAGGTCACAATGACCGTGTTGAAGGGCTGTGTGGCCCAGTCCCAGAACGCCCACGACCACACCGCCTTCTTGGGTACGGCGCCGGTGGCTTCAGTGCTACCGACTGCCGCAACCGCTCCCGTGCGAGCAACGGTGGGGGGAGTGGCGGCTGATTCGTGTGCGACGTCGTTGTCGGAGGGCTTCTCAGTCATGGGCTCACGCTATCCCGCAGCAGTGAACAACAGGTAGCGCGAATCGGCATCGTTTTCGCGCCGCGCATCGTCACCCCAGGCACGCGAACACCTCGTCGGTGAGAGCCCGGGCGTCGACGGCGAGACCACGCCGCGCGAACCACTCGGCAATGACGCGGCAATCGCGCTCGAGCAACTCAAAACCGCTCGGGTTCGAGACCACGTCGACGAGTTGTGGCAGGTCGATGACCACGATGCGCCTGTGGTGCACGAGCAGGTTGTAGGGCGACAGGTCGCCGTGCGCCCAGCCCTGGTCGGCGAACAGCAGCAGCACGCTGCGCACCTGCTCGAAGAGCCTCGCGAGCTCGGCGCGGTCGACGCGCACCTCTGCAAGTCGAGGCGCGGCGGCGCGGCAGTCGCCGATGAACTCGAGCAGCAGCTCGGTGCCGAGCACCTGCACCGGGTACGGAACCGGTGCGCCGAGCATCCACAGGCGGCTGAGCGCGTCGAATTCTGCGGCTGCCCAGACGCCGGCCTGCACCTGGCGCCCGTAGCGGGATCCGCGCTCGACCGCTCGAGTGTCGCGCGACCGCCGCAGCCGGCGGCCCTCGGTGTACTGCGACGAGCGATGGAAATCACGATGGTCGGGGTCGCGGTAGCGCTTCGCGGCGAGCACCACGCGATCGCCGCCCGCAACACCGCGCTCGATCAGATGCACATCTGCTTCTTTGCCGGTCTTGAGAACGCCGAGCTCCGTATCCCAGGCGGCGGATGCGGTGATCACCCAGTCGGGGCGCGGTGCGGGCCCGCGTTGCGTCGGTGTGGTGAGGGGCCAGGTCGACCATCGCTGGTCGGACCCGGGCTCGTCGGGGAGCGCAGAGAAGGAATGGTGCAGGTCGAAAGAGGTCACGAGAGAACTCCGAATGCCGGAGGCCGCCGCGCTGAGAGAGAAGGTCTAGACGAGAGCGGCCCGAATGGTCGAGGGGTATGCGCGCAGGCTGACGACAGTCATGGCGTGCTCCTCTCTCGACGGGGCTGTTCTCGATGGCGCGAAGCGCTGGTGCGCGATCCGACTACCGCCACGCTAGCCCCGCGCGGCAGCCTCGGACAAGAGCTACCTGAGAATTGAGCCAGTGCCGCTCAAGTTTGTGCCTCTCGACTTGACAGCGAGCATCCGGAAATCCAAACTTGATACAGCGCGACTCAACCTTTCGCGCTCCCTGATCTCGTAAGGAGCACCACCATGGCTCGTGCCGTCGGTATCGACCTCGGAACCACCAACTCCGTCGTCTCTGTTCTCGAAGGTGGAGAACCCACCGTTATCGCCAACGCAGAAGGCTTTCGCACGACCCCGTCGGTCGTCGCCTTCACGAAAGACGGCGAGGTGCTCGTCGGCGAGACCGCAAAGCGCCAGGCGGTTACCAACGTCGACCGCACCATCGCGAGCGTCAAGCGCCACATGGGCACCGACTGGAAGGTCGAGGTCGACGACAAGAAGTACACCCCGCAAGAGATCAGCGCGCGCATTCTGGCGAAGCTGAAGCGGGATGCGGAGCAGTACCTGGGCGAGAGCGTCACCGACGCCGTCGTCACGGTTCCGGCGTACTTCAACGACGCCGAGCGCCAGGCCACGAAGGAGGCCGGCGAGATCGCGGGCCTCAACGTGCTGCGCATCATCAATGAGCCCACCGCGGCCGCGCTCGCCTACGGCCTCGACAAGGGCAAGGAGGACGAGCTCATCCTGGTCTTCGACCTCGGTGGCGGAACCTTCGACGTGAGCCTGCTCGAAGTGGGCAAAGACGACGACTTCAGCACGATTCAGGTGCGCTCGACCGCCGGCGACAACCGCCTCGGCGGCGACGACTGGGACGGCCGAGTCGTGGCCTACCTGATCCAGCGCTTCAAAGAGACCACGGGCGTCGACGTCAGCAACGACAAGATCGCCAAGCAGCGCCTCAAGGAGGCCGCCGAGCAGGCGAAGAAAGAGCTCTCGAGCTCGACGAGCACGAGCATTCAGCTGCCCTACCTGTCGCTGACCGAGAACGGCCCTGCGAACCTCGACGAGACGCTCAGCCGCGCCAAGTTCGAAGAGCTGACGAAAGACCTGCTCGACCGCACGAAGAAGCCGTTCGAAGACGTCATCCGCGAAGCGGGCGTCAAGGTCGACGACATCGCGCACGTCGTGCTCGTCGGCGGCTCGACCCGCATGCCCGCCGTCACCGAGCTCGTCAAGAAGCTCACGGGTGGCAAAGAGCCCAACAAGGGCGTCAACCCCGATGAGGTCGTGGCCGTCGGCGCCGCACTGCAGGCCGGTGTGCTGAAGGGCGAGCGCAAAGACGTTCTGCTCATCGACGTCACCCCGCTGAGTCTCGGCATCGAGACCAAGGGCGGCATCATGACGAAGCTCATCGAGCGCAACACGGCGATTCCGACCAAGCGCAGTGAGACCTTCACGACGGCCGACGACAACCAGCCGAGCGTGGCGATCCAGGTCTTCCAGGGCGAGCGCGAGTTCACGCGCGACAACAAGAACCTGGGCACGTTCGAGCTCACGGGCATCGCGCCGGCTCCGCGCGGAATTCCGCAGATCGAGGTCACCTTCGACATTGACGCCAATGGCATCGTGCACGTGTCGGCGAAAGACAAGGGCACCGGCAAGGAGCAGTCGATGACCATCACGGGCGGCTCGTCGCTCGCGAAAGAAGACATCGAGCGCATGGTGCGCGAGGCCGAAGAGCACGCCGCCGAAGACAAGGATCGTCGCGAGAAGGCCGAGGTGCGCAACAACTCTGAGCAGCTCGTCTACTCGATCGAGAAGCTCATCAAGGAGAACGACGACAAGCTTCCTGACGACGTCAAGGGCGAGGTGCAGGCCGATGTGGATGCTCTCAAGACGGCGCTCGCCGGTGACGACGACGCGGCGGTGAAGACCGCGTTCGACGCCCTCAACGCCTCGCAGACCAAGCTCGGTGAAGCGATCTACGCTGCCTCGCAGATGGACCCGACGCCCTCGGAAGACCAGCAGGAGTCGTCGAACGACGATGACGTGGTCGACGCCGAGATCGTCGACGACGAAGACGAGTCGGAGAAGAACGCGGACAAGGACAAGGGCTAGTCATGGCGCCGAAGAAGCGCGACGACGAGAACGACGCGAACCTCGAGCCGATCGACGAATCGACCGAGCCTCTCGCCGAGGACGGCGCGGTGACCGATGCAGAAGAGATCGACGAACTCTTTGCGGCGGAAGACGCCGACGTCGAGGTGTCGGAGTCGGGGAACACTCTTGACGCCGACATCGACCACATCCTCAGCGAGGCCGGGCAGCGCGAGATCGAGGAGTACCGCGATCGCGCCGCCCGCGCCGAGGCCGAGCTCGCCAACTTTCGCACGCGCGTCGAGCGCGACCGCGCCGCGAACCGCGAAGCGGTCATTGCCGACGTGATCCGTTCGCTGCTGCCCGCGATCGACGACCTCGATCGCGCGGCCGCGCACGGCGACCTCGAGGGCAGCCCCCTCGAGCTCGTGGCGCAGAAGCTGCGGGCGGCGCTCGAGCGCTACGGTCTGCGCTCAGTCGGCGTCGTGGGCGAGCCCTTCGACCCGGCGGTGCACGAAGCGATCGTGCAGCTGCCGAGTGCTGACGTCACCGAGAACACCGTGGCTGACGTGATCGAGGGCGGCTACGCCCTCGGCGACCGCCTCGTGCGGCCCGCCAAGGTCGCTGTCTCGGTTCCGCAGGGGTAGGTGAGGCATGGCCAGTCAAGACTGGTTCGAGAAAGACTTCTACGCCGTGCTCGGCGTGAAGAAAGATGTCTCTGAGGCCGAACTCAAGAAGGCCTACCGCAAGCTCGCGCGGCAGTACCACCCCGACTCGAACCCGGGTGATGCCGCCGCCGAAGCGCGCTTCAAAGAGATCAGCGAAGCGCACTCGGTGCTGAGCGACCCGGCGCAGCGTGCCGAGTACGACCAGGTGCGCGCCATGGGCTCCGGCGCCCGCTTCACGGCGGGCGGTGCTCCGGGCGGCTTCGACGATGTCTTCGGCGGGATGTTCGGGCAAGGTCAGCGCGGAGGTCAGCGCACCGCCCCCGGTGGCTTCGAAGACATCTTCGGCGGCATGTTCGGCAACGGCCGGTTCGGGCAGACGAACGGCGGCTTTCGCGGATACGGCGGCCCCACGAAGGGGCGCGACCAGGTCGCGACCGTGGGCCTCGAGTTCATGACCGCGATTCAGGGCGACACCGTGACGCTCGAGCGCCCGGGCGGGGGCAAGCCGCTGCAGGTCAAGATCCCCGCCGGTGTAGCCGACGGGCAGAAGATTCGACTGCGCGGCAAGGGCGAGCCGAGCCCCGACGGCGGCGAGGCCGGTGACCTCGTGCTCACGGTGCAGGTGCGCAAGCATCCGGTCTTCGAGCGCGACGGTATTCACCTGCGCGTCGATGTTCCGGTCACGTTCGTCGAGGCGGCACTGGGTGCGACCATCGAGGTGCCCACCCTCGGTGGTGCTCCCGTCAAGCTCAAGGTGGCGCCCGGCACCCCCAGTGGCCGTGTGCTGCGCGTCAAGGGCCGCGGGGTGACGACGAACAAAGGCACGGGCGATCTGCTCGCGACCGTGCAGGTGGCGGTGCCCGCGCACCTCAGTGCCGAGGCCCAGAAGCATCTGCAGGCCTTCGCCGCGGCGCTGCCCGCCGAGAATCCGCGTGACGAGCTGATCACTCGAGCGCAAGGATAGGAGCGAGAGGGGTGGAGGCCATGGACGAGAGCAGCCCGATCTTCGCGATTGCCGTCGCCGCTGAGCTCGCCGGCATGCACCCGCAGACGCTGCGGCAATACGACCGGCTCGGGCTCGTCTCGCCGACGCGCACGGCTGGCCAGAGCCGCCGCTACTCGATGCGCGACGTCGTGCAGCTGCGCGAGATCGCGCGGCTGAGCGGCGAGGGCCTCAACCTCGAGGGCATTCGCCGCATTCTCGAGCTCGAGAACGAGGTCATCGCCTTGCGCTCGCGCGTGCGCGAGCTCGAGACGGCACTCGCCGATGAGCTGCTCGCGCGCCCCGGCCGTCGCGTCTTCGCGGCTGGCGCCGAGGGCGACGTCGTGTCGATCAAAGCCGGCACGCGCGTGCAGAAAGCGAATCAGCTGGTCGTCTGGCGCCCCTTGCGGCGCGGCTGATCCATGACCGTCGACACTCTTCTCAACGGCCTGAGCCGTCGCCCCGACATCGCCACGGCAGAACTGCGGGCGTGGGACGCCGCCGATCGCTATCTGCTCGACACCGCCGCCCCGCTACTGAGCGACCGCGCGACCGAGGTCGTCGTCATCGGCGATACGCACGGGGCGTTGACGCTGGGCGCTCTCGCACTCGGCGCGCAGCAGGTTCGCGTGCAGACCGACTCGCTCGTGGCCGAACGGGCCCTGCAGGCGAACGCCGCCGAGCTTGGCGAGAGCCGCTTCACGCTGCATCCGCTCGACGAGGTCGTGACCGCGGCATCGCGCCTCGTGCTGCTGCGCCTGCCTCGCGCGCTCGACCATCTCGACGCCATCGTCCGCGAGATCGCGCGGGCTTGCCCGTCTGACGTCGTGGTGCTCGCGGGCAACATGCTCAAGCACATGACGCCGACGCAAAACGACGTGCTGCGCGAGAGCTTCGAGCAGGTCGACGTGTCGCTCGCGCGCGGCAAAGCGCGACTGCTCACGGCGCAGCGGCCGCGCGCCGTCTCGTCGCGACCGCCGACCGAAACCCGCATCGACGAGCTTGACCTCACGATCGTGGCGCTTGCGGGCGTCTTCGCCGGGGCGTCGCTCGACATCGGCACGCGGGCGATGCTCGAGGTCGCCGACCAGTGGCCTGCCTATGAGCGCGCGATCGATCTCGGATGCGGAACCGGCGTGCTCGCCACGACGCTCGCCCGCCGAGAGCCCGGCGCGCACGTCATCGCGAGCGACATCTCGGCGGTCGCCGTCGCGAGCGCGGCTCTCACGGCGCAGGCGAACGGTGTCGCGATCGAGGCCGTGCGTGACGACGGACTCTCACTGCAGCCCCACGGCAGCGCCGACCTCATCGTGCTCAACCCGCCGTTTCACGTGGGCGCCGCGGTGCACACCGGAGTCGCCGAGCGACTGTTCGTCGAGGCCGCGCGCGTGCTGCGGCCGGGCGGCCAGCTCTGGGCCGTGTGGAACAGCCACTTGGCGCACACTCCGGCGCTCGAGCGCGCCGTGGGCTCGACTCGTCAGGCCAGCCGTACCCCGAAGTTCACGGTGACCGTCTCGCGCAAACGCTGAGCGACTTCGTCAGCGCTGGGCTTCGGCGAGCTTGCCTCTCAGCTGCTCAACCGTGAAGTGCGGAATGTACCCGGGCTGATCGCGCTCGATGCGCCAGCTGTCGGTGAGCGCTCCGCCGTCGACGACGTCGAAACCGATCTCGTCGATGAGCGCGGCCACCCGATCGCGCGCGTCGGCGTCGTCGGCATAGACGGCCAGCGCTCGACGCCCGTCGGAGCCTGCGGGCTGCGCGTGCGTGAGGATCTCGCGCGCCGGAATGTGGTTGAACGCCTTCACGACGCGCGCACCGGCGAAGTGCCGGGCGACGAGTTCTGATGTGGTGGTCTCGCGAGCATCCAACTCAGCGATCGCGCCGTCGCGACCTGGGTAGTAGTTGTTCGTGTCGATCACGATGCGCCCCTCGAGCAGGTCGCTCGGGATGCTCGCGAGCGCCCACAGCGGAACCGCGACGACCACGATCTCGCCCGCGTGCGCCGCCTCGGCTACCGTGCCCGCGCTGGCCAGGTCGCCCAACTCGGCGACGACCGCGCCGAGCGATTCAGGGCCCCGCGAGTTCGCCACCACGACTTCGTGCCCCGCTCTCGTCAGTGCGATGGCGAGGGTGCCGCCGATGTTGCCCGAACCGATGATGCCTATCGTCGTGGTCATGCTGGGTGCAATCGGTCAGCACGCCGGTGCATTCCCCGTTCGCCGTGAGCGCAGGAGAGTCGGGGGCCCGCGCTGGCTTCACAGCCAAGCGCGGCGTAAACTTGAGTCATACCGACTCAGGTTCATCCGACACCAGGTCAACCAGCAGGAGAGCACACCATGGCCAACATGCAGGGCGCCCCCTCTAGCCAAGAGCAGCAGAAGTCTGCCCTCGAGCAGTACGGCGTCAACCTCACCGAGATCGCACGGTCGGGCAAGCTCGACCCGGTGATCGGGCGCGACGCCGAGATTCGACGCGTCAGCCAGGTGCTCAGCCGCCGCACGAAGAACAACCCCGTGCTCATCGGTGAGCCCGGCGTCGGCAAGACCGCCGTCGTCGAAGGCCTCGCCCAGCGCATCGTCGCGGGCGACGTGCCCGACTCACTCAAAGACAAGCAGCTCGTCGGCCTCGACCTGTCGGCGCTCGTCGCCGGCGCGAAGTACCGCGGCGAGTTCGAAGAGCGCCTCAAGGCGGTGTTGAAAGAGATCGACGAGTCGAACGGCCAGGTCATCACCTTCATCGACGAGCTGCACTCGCTCATGGGCGCGGGAGGCGGTGAGGGCTCGGTCGCGGCCGCCAACATGCTCAAGCCCATGCTTGCGCGCGGCGAACTGCGCATGATCGGTGCGACCACGCTCAACGAGTACCGCGAGTACATCGAGAAAGACGCTGCGCTCGAGCGCCGCTTTCAGCAGGTCTTCGTCGGCGAGCCGAGCGTCGAAGACACCGTCGCCATTCTGCGCGGCCTGAAAGAGCGATACGAGGCGCACCACAAGGTGACGATCGCCGACAGCGCGCTCGTGGCAGCGGCATCCCTCAGCAATCGCTACATCACGAGCCGCCAGCTGCCCGACAAGGCCATCGACCTCGTCGACGAGGCCGCGAGCCGCCTCAAGATGGAGATCGAGTCGAGCCCCGTCGAACTCGACGAGCTCAAGCGCGCCGTCACGCGCCTCGAGATCGAAGAGCTCGCGCTCAAGAAGGAGAAAGACGAGGCCTCGAAAGCGCGTCTGGTGAAACTGCGCGATGAGCTGAAAGAGAAGACCCAGCAGCGGGATGCTCTGCAGCAGCGCTGGAGCCTCGAGAAGTCGGGCCTCACCGCCGTCGGCGAGTTGAAGACGCGCCTCAACGAGTCGCGCATCGCGCTCGACAAGGCCATGCGCGAGGGCGAGTACCAGCAGGCCTCGAAACTCAACTACGAGATCATTCCGGGCATCGAGCAGCAGCTCGCCGACGCCGAGAGCGTTGAGAGCGGCCCTCGCATGGTCAACGATCAGGTGACCGACGACGACATCGCGGCGGTCGTTGCGGCGTGGACGGGTATTCCCGTCGACAAGCTCACGCAGGGCGAGACCGAAAAGCTGCTGACCCTCGAAGCCGAGCTCGGCAAGCGCATCATCGGGCAGAAAGACGCGGTCGTCGCCGTCGCCGAGGCCGTGCGTCGCACCCGGGCCGGCATCAGCGACCCCGACCGCCCGACCGGCTCGTTCCTCTTCCTCGGCCCGACGGGCGTGGGCAAGACCGAGCTCGCGAAGGCGCTCGCCGACTACCTGTTCGACGACGAGAAGTCGATGGTGCGCATCGACATGAGCGAGTACGGCGAGAAGTTCTCTGTCTCGCGCCTCATCGGTGCCCCTCCCGGCTACGTGGGCTACGAGCAGGGAGGTCAGCTGACCGAGGCCGTGCGTCGACGGCCCTACTCGGTGATCCTGCTCGACGAGGTCGAGAAGGCCCACCCCGAGGTCTTCGACCTGCTGCTGCAGGTGCTCGATGACGGCCGTCTCACCGATGGTCAGGGTCGCACCGTCGACTTCCGCAACACGATCCTGATTCTGACCTCGAACCTGGGTTCGCAGCTGCTCATCGACCCGTCGCTCGACTGGCCGGCGAAGGTCGCGGGCGTCAACGACATCGTGCGACAGGCGTTCAAGCCTGAGTTCGTCAACCGTCTCGACGACATCGTTGTCTTCTCGCCGCTCTCGGTCGACGACCTCGGCCAGATCGTCTCGCTGCAGATCGACCGCCTCGAACGCCGTCTCACCGAGCGCCGTCTGCAACTGGCGGTGACGCCGGATGCTCGCACCTGGCTCGCCGAGCGCGGCTACGACCCCGTGTACGGCGCGCGGCCGCTGCGCCGCCTCATGCAGCACGAGATCGACGACGCCCTCGCCCGAGCGATACTGTCGGGCACGATTAGCGACGGCGACGTCGTGCGGGTCGACGTGGCACCGGGTGGCGACGACCTCGTGGTGGCCCGTATGGCTGACGTGCCTGCCTAAGCTGCTGCGTCGGAGTTCGGAGCAGCTGCTTCGGCGACCGGCCAGCTGATCTCGGTGAGCAGGTCCATCGGATCCCCACCGGGTTCGGGCTCGGTGAGGTACGACTCCCACATGAGCGGCCCGGGGGTCAGCGAGTGCTCGCCCATCCACTCGGTGAGAAGTCCGTAGCTCTCACCGAGAGTGTCGTACGAGCCGCGGTGCACGACCCGCGCGACGCGGCCGCCGGGCAGCGTGAACGCCCCGACTCCGTCTTCGGGCACCACCATGCCTGCGCTGGGCACACCGCCCGCGACGTCGACGGTGTCGGTGGGCATCCCGAAGTAAATGGCGAGCGGCGGGCCTGTGATCGTGATCTGCTGGCGACTCAGCACGGCGGGAACCGCCTGGAACGCGCGATCGAAGAACTGCGGCAACGTCGACAGGGGTACGACCTCGCGCAGCACCGCGACGGGGCACGGGTCGACGGTGAGCAGATGCGGAACAGCCTGGGTCTCGGTCATGAGAACCTCCAAGGTCGGAGGGGATGCCGCTCAGTGTGATCCTCTGCCGTGTCGCGGTAAAGGGCCGAAGGTCCTGAACCTAGACGAGGGCGGCGCGCACCGCGAGCGCGATGACGAGCGCCCCGCCGACGAGGGCGGTAACTCGCGCGCCCTTCGGGCCCGTGAGCACCCGCCCGACGAGCGACCCGGCCGTCGTGAGCAGCAGTTGCCAGCTGAGCGAGGCGGCGAAGGCGGCGAGCACGAACACCGCTCGCTCCGCCGCGGTGGCGTCTGCGGGGATCGTCGAACTGCCGATGAGCGCCGCGAAGTAGACGACGGTCACGGGGTTGATGAGCGTGAGCGCGCTGACGGTCACGAACAGCCGCCATGCCGTCACGCGACGCACGCCGACCCGAGCCGTCGACGCATCAGCATCAGCCGCGCTGTGCTCGTCGATCTCGACCGCCGTGATCGGTGCCGCTTGCCGACGGAACGCGGGCCACGCGAGCACGATGCCCAGCACCACGAGCACGACCACCGAGATCCACCGCAGAGGCTCTTCGATCTGCAGGATCAGGGGCGCGATCACGGCCCCGGCGGTGACCGCAACGGTCGCGTAGATCCCGTCGACCGTCGCGGCGCCGAAGGCGCCGCCCGCGGCCACTCGCGCGCCGTGCCGCGCGCCGAGAGTGATCAGCAGCGCGGCGATCGCACCGACGGGTATCGCCAGGGCATAGCCCGCGATCGCGCCAGCCAGCAGTGCCTCCAGCACGGGCATCCTCTCGGTCAGACCGCCCGCATCGGCGACCGGCCCGACGAGATTACAGCAGCGCGGGCATGACCTCTTTCTCGAACAACTCGATACCGCTCGTGTCGTAGGCGGCCTCGGCGAAGTAGGTGATGGCGTAGGTCATGCCGAGTGACTCGCGTGCCTTGAGCTGCTCGACGATCTGCTCGGGAGTGCCGGCGAGACCCGACCCGTTGCGCAGGTCGGCGACGGCCTTCGCCGCGCGCTCGTCACCGATGTAGGGCGTCAGGCGCGCTTCGATCGCGGCGATGCGCTCGGCGACCTCCGCCTCATCGCGGCCGACGACGGTGTTGAAGTTCGACGACCGCGTGATCGCGTCGAAGCTTGTTCCGAGTCGTTCGCAGTGACCGCGCAGAACCTCGCTCTTGTGCGTGAACTCTTCGGGGGTGCCGGCGAAGTTCGTGTACCGGGCGTACTGCGCGGCGATGCGCAGGGTTACCTTCTCGCCGCCGCCGGCGATCCAGAACGGGATGCCCTCCTTCTGCACGGGTAGCGGCCGAACGATCGCGCCGTCGACCTGGTAGTACCGGCCATCGAGGGTCGCCGTGCCCTCAGACCAGGCCTGCTTCATGATCTGTACGCCCTCGTCGAGCATGCGCAGGCGGTCGCCGATCTCGGGGAACCCGTAGCCGTAGGCGTTCCACTCGTGCTCGTACCAGCCGCCGCCGATGCCCATCTCGACGCGACCCCCCGAGACGTGGTCGACCGTGGCAGCGACCTTCGCCAGATAGGCGGGGTTGCGATAGCCCATGCACGTGCACATCTGGCCGAGGCGCACGCGCTCGGTCACAGCGCCGAACGCCGCCATGAGGCTCCACGCCTCGTGCGTGGCCTCGTCACTCGGCACCGGCACGGTGTGAAAGTGGTCGTAGACCCAGATCGACTCCCACTGCCCCGCATCGGCGTGCAGCGCGAGACTCTTCATCACCGCCCAGTGCTCGTTCGGGTCGATGTCGACGAGGTCGTGGCGCCAGCCCTGGGGAATGAAGAGTCCGAATCTCATGCACCCCACGCTACGCCTGGGGAGCATCCTTTCGCGCAGCGCGCTTCTCGCGCGCCGCCTTCGCGGTGGCCGCCGCGCGCGTGGCCAGGTCGACGCCCTGCCGATTGAGCTTCTTCGCCCGCTCGCTCTCGGTGCCGAGAATCGCGAGTCCGCCGAGGGCGATGAGAGTGCCGGGGCCGGGCAGAGGCATGAGCACGACGCCCAGCCCGACGGTCGTGCCGCCGACCACCTTCACGCCGGTGCGGTAGGCCCGGTCGAGCTTCGGGCGTCGCCGAATCGCCTCGCGCGCCGACGCCGCGGCTGAGCGCGGCTTGGTGATGCGCGTCGCGGCACCCGCGGCCTCGTACCCGGCGTCGCCGGGTTGAAGAATGCGGGGGTCGTGGGTGCTCACGCATCTAGCCTGCGCGGCGCAGCTTGGGGGGTGCTGACAGATCTAGCGGGTGAGCTCTTGCCGCACGACCTCGATGAAGCCGTCGATGTCGGCCTCAGTCGTGTCGAACGCGCACATCCAGCGCACCTCGCCGCGAGCGCGGTCCCAGTCGTAGAAGCGCACGCGCTCGCGAATGCGGTCGGCGGCGTCGTTCGCCAGGAGTGCGAACACGGCATTGGCCTGTGTCGGCTGGCTGAAGCCGAGCGAGTCGGTGGGCACGTCGCCGGCGGCGAGCATCCCCTCAAGACCCGATCGCAAGCGGGCCGCCATCGCGTTCGCATGCATCGCCGAGCGGATGCCCAGTCCCTCGTCGAACAGCGTCAGCAGCTGTGCTGAGATGAAGCGCATCTTGCTCGCGAGCTGCATGTTCATCTTGCGCAGATAGATGAGCCCATCGACGCGCGAGGGGTCGAGCACGACGATCGCTTCAGCACCGAGCAGCCCGTTCTTGGTGCCGCCAAGCGACAGCACGTCGACGCCAGCATCGGCGGTGAACGCGCGCAGGCTGGTGCCAAGAGCGGCGGCGGCGTTCCAGACGCGGGCACCGTCGAGGTGCAGCGCCATGCCGTGCGCGTGCGCGTGGTCGGCGATCGCACGCACCTCGTCGGGCGTGTAGACCGTGCCGACCTCGCTCGTGTTCGTGATGCTGACGGCGAGCGGCTGCGCGCGGTGCTCGTCGCCCCAGCCGAAGGCCTCGGTGTCGATGAGTTCGGGGGTGAGCTTGCCGTCGGGTGTCGGCACCGTGAAGAGCTTGAGCCCGCTCACGCGCTCGGGTGCCCCGCCTTCGTCGGTGTGAATGTGCGCCGTACCGCTCGCGATGACGGCGCCCCAGCGCGGCATGAGCGCGGTGAGCGAGAGTACGTTGGCGCCCGTGCCGTTGAACACGGGGAACACCTCGGCGTGCTCGCCGAACTCGGCCTTGATGACCTCGGCGAGCTGCGCCGTGTACTGGTCTTCGCCGTAGGCGATCTGGTGGCCGCCGTTGGCGTCGGCGAGGGCGGCGAGCACTTCGGGGTGCACGCCGGCGTAGTTGTCGCTGGCGAAGCCGCGGTAGGTGGTGTCATGGATGCGGGTCACCCCCGTATCCTCCCACCCACCGCGGCCGTGGTGCTGTGCAGAATCGCTCAGCACCTGGCTGCATCAGCCCCGCAGCGCCTCGCCGAGCTTCACGCGGCCGCCGGTGCGCAGCAGCGAGTTCTCGTAGATGCGAGCGCCGATCGCCACGATGACCGCGGCGCTTGCCGCGAGCAGCACGAGCGAGAGGTAGGGCTCCCACCACTGCACCTGCTCGAGGAAGATGCGCGTCGGCATGCCGACGGGCGACGAGAAGGGCACGTACGACATGATGCCGACCACTACCTCGTTGTCGTAGAAGAAGATGATCAAGAAGTAGGGCAGCATCACGAGCCACATGACCGGCTGCAGCACGCTGCCCGTGTCCTCCATCCGCGACACGAGCGAGGCCGAGGCCGCGAACATCGCGGCGAGCAGCACAAAGCCGACCGCGAAGAACACGATGAACCAGACGGCCGCGGGGCCCAAGTCGCTCAAGAGCACGTCTTGCCCGGTGAGCATGAGCGCGAGCGCCGCCGCGATGGCGATGAGCACGATCTGACCGAGCGCGAGCGCCGAGTTGCCGACGACCTTGCCCGCGAGCAGAGCCCGGGCCGGCACGGCGGTCAGCAGAATCTCGACGATGCGCGTCTGCTTCTCTTCGACAACGCTTTGCGCGATCGTGCCGCCGAAGGTGATCGCGGCGGTGAAGAAGACGATGCCGAAGCCGAAGGCGATGAGAAAGCCCAGCCCTGAGTCGACCGGCGCCTCTTGCAGCAGGCGCACATCGGGTGCGATCGAGAGCGCCTGCACGAGTGACACGGGCGTCGCGTCGAGCGCGATGATCTCCACGGCGGGAGTGCCGGGCTCGGCGTTCGAGAGTGGCACGACGGCCGCTTCGACATCACCGTCGAGCACGAGCTGCTCTGCCTGCGCGACGGTCGACACGGCCTCGACCTCGATGCTCTCAATGCCGACGAAACCGTCGGCGGCGTCGCCGACCGCGGCGATGCGGGTCGCATCACCCGAGCTCGACAGCAAGTTCGCGATGATGATGCCCGCCGCGACGAGCACGACGAGGATCGCGGTCGAGATCTGGAACGACTTCGATCGCACCTTCGAGCTGATCTCGCGGCCTGCGACGAGGCCGACGGCGGCGCGCGTGGAGAGCGCTGAATGGGGAGCAACGGTGGTGGTCATCACTGCACGACCTCTCGGAAGATCTCGGTCAAGGTGGGGCGACGGGGTGCGAATCGGTGCACCTCGCCGCGCTGGGCGGCCTGCTGCACGACGCTCTGGGCGCTGCGCGCATCGGCTTCGAAGAGCACGTAGCTGCCGTCGAACTCGACGACCTCGATATCGGGCATCGCACGCACCCACGCGGCGTCGTCGCCGACCTGCAGTTCCCACTGCGAGCCAGAGTTGGCCTCGCGCAGCGCCTCGCGCGTGCCGGCGGCCCGGATCGCGCCGTCGGCGATCACGACGATGTCGTCGCAGAGGCGCTCGACGACATCGAGCTGGTGGCTCGAGAACAGCACCGGCACTCCGCGCGCAGCGCGCTCGCTCAGCACGCCCAGCACTGTCTCGACGGCCATCGGGTCGAGGCCCGAGAACGGCTCATCGAGCACGAGCACCTCGGGCTCGTGCACGAGCGCGGCAGCGATCTGCGCGCGCTGCTGGTTGCCGAGCGAGAGCTTCTCGATGGGCTCGTTGCGCCGCTCGTGCAGCTCGAGCCGCTCGAGCAGCTCATCGGCCTTCTCGGCAGCGACGGCAGACCGCATACCGCGCAGACGCGCCAGGTACACGAGTTGCTCGTGCACCTTCATCTTGGGGTAGAGCCCGCGCTCTTCGGGCATGTAGCCGAAGCGCCGACGGCCCTCGCGGGTCAGCGGGCTGCCGTCGAGGTCGATCGAGCCCGAGTCGGCGGCGAGCACACCGAGAATGATGCGCATGGTCGTGGTCTTGCCGGCGCCGTTGCCGCCGACGAAGCCCGTGAGGCGACCGCGGCCGACCTCAAACGACACGTCGTCAAGCACGCGGCGCTCGCCGTAGTGCTTGGTCACGTTGCTGATCGTGAGCATGGTGCCCCTTTCGTCTCTCCTCACGCTAGAGAGCGGGCACGGTCGGGGCATCCCCCATGCGACGGGTCGTGCGGCGGCGGTCTCCCCCGCGCGGGGGATCAGTCGGCGTCGCCCGGGGTGGCGACGCCGTTCTCGTAGGCGAACACCACGGCGTGCACGCGGTCGCGCAGCCCGAGTTTCAGCAGCACTTTCGAGACGTGGGTCTTGACGGTCGCTTCGCCGAGCCAGAGCTCGCGCGCGATCTCGGCGTTGCTGAGGCCGCGGGCGAGCAGCCGCAGCACCTCCGTCTCGCGCTCGGTGAGATCGGCGAGACGTGCGTCAGGCGTGGGCGAGGCAGCCTCGCGAGCCTCGGTTGCCCGCTCGATCACGCGCCGAGTGACGTCGGGCGCCAGCAGTGCTTCGCCCCGAGCGACGACAAGCACGGCCTCGACGAGCTTCTCGGGGCTCGCGTTCTTGAGCAGAAAGCCGCTCGCACCGGCGTCGAGCGCTGCGAAGAGGTAGTCGTCACGGTCGAAGGTCGTCAAGACGAGAACGCCGACGGGCGGCCCTGTGCGAGCATCCGTCGCCTCGACGATGCGGTGCGTCGCCTCGAGGCCGTCCATGCCGGGCATCTGCACGTCCATGCAGATCACATCGGGGCGCAGTGCGGTGGCTTGATTAATCGCCTCGGCCCCGTCGCGCGCTTCTCCGACAACCTCGATGTCCGGCTCTGACTCGAGAATTGTGCGAAAGCCCGTGCGCACCAGATCGTGATCGTCGACGAGCAGCACGCGCACGGTCACGACGCGCCCCCCGCCACGCTGTGCTCACTCACCATGAGGGGCACGGATGCCCGCACGAGGTACCCGCCGCGACTGCGCGGCCCGGCCTCGAGCGTGCCGCCGACGGCGGCGAGCCGCTCGCGCATGCCGACCTGCCCGAGCCCGCCGCCGGGCGTGGATGCGCCTGACCGGGCAGCTGCCCGCGCCCCCACGCCAGAGTCGGCGACCTCGAGCTCGACCGCCTCTGGTGTGAACCGCAGCCGCACTTCGAGGCCCGCACTCGCCCCGGCGTGCTTGAGGCTGTTCGTGACGGCTTCGCGCGCGACGCGGTAGAGGGTGGTGTCGACGAGCGGGCCGAGCGGCACGGGCTCGCCGACGACGGTCAGGGTCGCCGGGCGGCCTGTGCCGCGTACATCGTCGACGAGCAGCTGCAGGTGCGCGGTCGTGCGGGTGCTCGGGCCGTCGACCGCCTCGCTCTCGCCGTCGGCGGGAGACCGCAGGGTCGACACCAGCCGGTGTAGCTCATCGACTGCTTGCCGGGCCGATTGCTCGATCGCTTCGAGAGACGCGGTCGCGGCCGCGGCGGCTTCGGGGCGATCGCTGCCGAGCGCCCGGCGAGCCGCTCCCGCCTGAATGCCCATGACCGACACGTGGTGGGCGACGACGTCGTGCAGCTCACGCCCGATGCGCACGCGATCGAGTGCCACGGCCTGCTCGGCGGTGCGCTCGCGCTCGCGGGCGAGCTCGTCGGTGCGGGCCTGCAGCTGGGCGCGCTCGCGGGCGGCGGCCCACGCGCGGTCGCCGAACGCCCAGGCTCCAGCGAAGTAGAGGATGTTCGTGAGCACGGTGATTATGCCGAACGCGACTCCGGGCGCGATAAACCCGACGCCCGAGTCTTCCGGCGCGAGCGAGGTGTCGAACGCGGCTTGCGTCAGGCTCCAGAACAGCCAGGCGAACATGGCGCCCACGATCACGGCCCGCGAGATGAGCGCGCGTCGTCGAGAGCGGCTCCACGCGCCGATCGAGTACATGCCCACGAAGAGCGCGATATTGCTGAACAGTACTTCGGGCACGCCGTTCTGCAACCCGGCGATAAAGACGACCGAGATGATGACGGTCACCGTGATCGGGTACATGCGGCGCCACACCAGCGGCCCTGAGAGGCCGAGCACCATGAGCGCGGCCATCCACGGCACAGGGGGCTCGTCGAAGAACTCGGCTGCCGAGTACAGCACGACGGTGGCCGCGGCACCGAGCGCGATGCCGAGCGCGAGCAGGCCGTCGCCGCGCAGGCCGGCGCGGCCCGGGGCGGGGCGCATCCAGTACCCGTCGGCATCGACCTCTGCAGAGCTCACCTCTGAACGCTATCCGCCGCGAGACGGCGCGGCATCCGTCACGAGACGGATTCGCTCAGGTCGCGCTCGTCAGATCTCAGTGGCCACTTCGACGAGGGCACCATTGAGCTGATCGTGCTCGACCGACCAGAGCGCCGCGCACGCCGCGGCGAGGTTGTCGACCGTGCCCGGCTCGTCGAGCGCTCCGACGACGAACGTCACGGCCGCAGTCGGGGTGCCCTTGGTGCGCCAGCCGCTCGCGAGCGCCTGCACCCACGTCTCGGCCGCCGACTTGAGGGTGACGTAATTGGCCATGCCCCACTTCGGCTGGGCGACGGATGCTGAACTCACGATCGCCAAGCGCCCCGCGCTCGACGTGCTCAGGTCGTCGCGCAACTCGCGGCTGACCACGCGCAAAGTCGTGAGCACGCGACGTTCGAGCCACTCGAAGTCGTCGGGGTCAGAGCCGCCGCGCCATCCGCCGACAAGGTGCAGCAGGCCGTCGATGCTCGGCCGGCGCTCGCGCAGCTCGGCCGCCCACGCGGTCACGGCGGCCGGGTCGGCGAGGTCGACGACCGCGGTTTCAGACGCATCCACGTCGGTCAGCGACTCGGCTCGAGACCCGACCGCCACGACGTGCGCGCCCGCGGCGGTGAGGGCCGCGCACACGGCGCGACCGCCGACGCCGCCGGCGCCGGCCACCACGACCGTGCGGTCGGTGAGGTCACCCGTCACGCTGTGCGACCAGTGATGCCCGCCGTCGACTCGATGACAACCGCCATCTTCTTCTGCAGGGCCTCGTAGAACATCGAGAGCGGAAACTCGTCGTCGAGCACGAGATCGGTGTAGCCCTTGAGCGGGCCAGCCAGCACCTCGTCGCTGAGCCCGCGCGCCCAGACCGACGCGGGGTGCGGGGTCAGAGTGCTCGAGACGAGCTCGTAGGCCTTGAGCCAGTGCACCGCTTTGGGACGGTCGATCGAGGCCCAGTACAGGTCATTGATCGCGTTCGAGAGTTCGACGACGACGTCGGGCACGTGCTCCCAGTCGATGGCGAGCTGGGTGTCTGTCCAGTGCAGCACACCCTTCTGGTGCATCCACGCGAACAGCAGCTGACCGCCGACCGCGTCGTAATTGCGCGTGCGGGTGCCCGTGATCGCGAAGCGGAAGATGCGGTCGAAGATGACGGCGTACTGCACGAGCCGTGCGTGCTGGCGGGTCACGTCGTCGGTGTCCTCGGCGCGCCACAGGGTCACCGCTTCGCGGAACGCCGTCAGGTCGCACCGCAGCTCTTCGAGCGAGTACAAGAAGAACGGCATGCGCTGCTTGATCATGAACGGGTCGAACGGCAGGTCGCCACGCATGTGGGTGCGGTCGTGAATCATGTCCCACATGACGAAGGTGCGCTCGGCCAGAGCCTGGTCGTCGAGCAGCTCGAGAGCGTCGTCGGGCAGATCGAGCTTGGTGATGTCGGCGGCGGCGCGCACGACTCGGCGGTAGCGCGCGGCCTCGCGGTCGGCGAAGATCGCCCCCCACGTGAACGTCGGCAGCTGCGCCGGGGTGCCCTCGGGCGCGCCGACGGGCACGCGTGGGGTGACGGCCACCGACTCGGGAAACAGCACGGCCGAGTTGGTGTCGTATCCCGGCGTGAAGTCGGCGAAGCGCAGCCCTAGGTAGAGCGCGTTGCCGTAGTCGCCCGCTTCGAGCTCGGCGACGAAGTCTGGCCAGATCACCTCGAAGACGACGGCCTCGACGAGGCGGTCGGCCGAGCCGTTCTGCGTGTACATCGGAAAGACCACGAGGTGCGCGACGCCATCACGACGATCGCGCGCGGGGTGGAAGGCGTCGAGCGACTCGTAGAAGTCGGGCATGCCGAAGCCGCTCTCGGCCCAGCGCTCGAAGTCGGCGGCGCACGTCGTCAGGTACTGCTCATCGTGCGGCATGAGCGGGGCGAAGTGCCGCAGCGCCTCGACGATGACGGCGACGTGCCGCGTGGCCTCGGCGTGGTGCTCGGCCTCGGGAATGCTGCCGTCATGCACCTGCATCGGGCGCAGCGCCTCGGCGGCCAGCTTCAGTCGCGACCAGGCCGGGTCGGCGACGAGCTGCGCGGCCGTGAGCGCAGCATCCGTCAGTGCGGTTCGATCGGCGGCTGCGCGGTCTTCGACAACCTCGGGCTCTCCGATGATGGTGCCGGTCTGTACGGCTGTGATGTCAGTCATGGGTCCCTCCTTCGTCAGGTCGTGGCGTGCGAGCGCGCGAAAAAGACCGCGCACCCCCGAGCCTACGCAGGCGGTGGAGGGCCGTGGTTGCGAACCACGCACGAAATGTGCGTGCACGCACGAAAGTGCGCTACGAACCTGCGGATGCTCCGCGCTAGTTCTTCGGAGTCACCCCGTACTGCAAGAACACGATGCCGTCTTCAGAACCGCTGGCCCACGCGTAGGAGAGGGTGTAGGCGTCGTTCTCCAGGATGTAGAGCTTGGTGCCGTCGCCGGCTGACTGCTCTTGCACCACGGTGAAGCCCTGAGCGAGCAGGTCAGCGACTCCGCTCTCGGCGAGAGCCGGTGTCGTGTTCATGGCGATCGTCGACGTGCCCTCGGCCGACCCCGAGATCAGGATCTCGCCGTCGGGCACGGGAAGCTCTGCCGGCCAGTCGGAAGGCAGGGCGGCACCGTCGCCGAAATTGATGTCGACGCCTGAGCCCTGCTCGATGAGCTGTTCGACGCCGCCTTCAACGACCCCTTCGACCAGGCCTTCGGTGAGCTGTTCCAGCGGATTCGCGAAGCACCCGGAGAGCGCCAGTGTCAGGCCGGCACTCAGGGCGACAATGATGGAGGTACGGCGCATGAGAATTCTCCCGTCAGTCGAATGTCTTTCCAGTGTGCCCCCCTAAGATTCCCTGCACCAGCGTTCAGCATCGTTTGCCCCGTCACGTCAATCGGTCAAGGAGAATTGCGTGCCCCCTTGGCCTCTCGTCGCGCGTACCGACGTGCTCGACTCGCTCATCGGCGGACTCACCGGTTCGCCGTCTCGAGCGCAGCTGCTGCGAGGTGCGAGCGGCGTCGGCAAGACCACACTGGCGGCTTCCGTCGCCTCGACGCTCGTCGCGAGCGGTCGCACGGTCGTGCCGATCGTCGCCCTCGAAGAGTTGCGCTCGGTGCCCTTGGGTGCACTTGCCCCCCTGCTCGCCACGGCACGGGGCGACACCGCAAGCGACGTCGGCACCCGCCTGAACGAGCTCATGGCACTGGTGGGCCGCCATGCCAGGGAGTACCTGCTGGTCGTCGACGATGCACCCCTTCTCGATGAGGCGTCGGCCGCGGCGCTCTATCAGCTCGTGCGCGTGTTCGGGGTGCCGACGCTTCTCACCGCTCGCGACGAGCATCCGATGACCGGGGCGATCGCTCGCCTACTGCACGAAGATCTCGTGACGGTCACCGAGCTCGCCGAACTGACGCTCGACGAAACCCGCACGCTGCTCAGCCGCCGGTTCTCGGTCGAACCACGGCCCGAAACCCTGCAGCACTTGTACGAGCGCACGCGCGGCAACCCTCTCTTTCTGCGCGAGCTCGTGATCGAAGCCGAACGGGCCGGGCGCGTGCACGTCGACGAGCACGGTGCCACGGTCGAGACGGCCAACGTGCCTGCGCACGTGCTCGAGTCGGTCTCCGGTCGCCTGCGGGTGCTCACCGACGAGCAGCGATCGATCGTCGAACTCGTGGCTGTGGCACAGTTGTGGCCGCGCGCCGCGGTGCTCGAGAGCGAAAGGAACGCTGTCATCGATCTGCTCGACAGCGGCGTTCTGGTGCCGGCCGAACCGGCGGAAGCCGGCTACCTGCACCTCGCTCATTCGCTCTATGCCGAGGCCATTCTGGCGCGCCTGAGCGCGGTCGAGCGCGCCGACCGGCGGCGCACAGCGGCCAAACGACTGCTGCGCATCGATGAAGAGACCGTGCGTTTCACTGCGCTCTGTCTGCTGTTCGACGCCCAGGGCGAGATCGCCGCGGACGACCTGGTGTGGGCGGCTGAGCGTGCGCACCGTGTGGGCGATCATGCTCGAGCCGTGCAGCTTGCCGACCGCGCACTGCGTGACACGCGCGATCAACTCGGCCCGGCGACCGCCCGCGCGGCACTCGCCCGCGCTGTGGCGCTCAGCGCGATCCGGGGGGACGACGTCGAGGTCGACAATGCGTTCGCCCGCGCTGCAGAGCTCGCCCGCGACGACGAGGCGCGTGCTCGCGTCGAACTTCGCTGGGGTCAGCACACGGCCTTCCGGGCTCATGACCCGGCGGCGGCCGTCGCGCGCGCGACCGCACTCGTCGCGCAGCTCGATCACGTGGCGGCCGACCTGCTGGCCCCCGACCTCGCAAAGTGGCGGCTCATGGCTGGCGACGCCTCGGCCGTCGGTCAGGCGCTCGACCGAGCCGGGGCCGACGACTCGGCCGCGGCCCTCGGCTCAGCGCTGAGCCAGGCCATGATGAGCACGATGATGGGGCGGGTCGATGAGGCGCGGGCAGCCGTCGACGCGGGGCGCCCCCTTGCCGACCGATTCGCCGATGTGCAGCCCCACGCGGGCGATCTGCTCGACCTGTCAACCTTTCTCGTGCATGTCGCCGACGGCCGCATCGCTGATGCCCGCTCGTTCGCTGAAGGGCGTCGATTGACGCCCTTTGCCGACTCGGCGGGCATCTGGTCGTATGCGCTCGCACTTGTCGCGCTGCACTCGGGGCGGCTGAGTGACGCAGCGCCGCTCGCTGCTCTCGCCGTGCAGCAATTGCGCTGGCGCGACTTCACCGGTCTGGTGGGCCCCGCCCTCGCACTCGCGGCCACGGTGCACGCGCAGCGCGGAGAGCTGGATCGTGCCCGAGATCTGCTGGCCCAACTGGCCGACGCGCACCGCGACGACGTGAAGGTGGTGCTGCAGACCGCCGAGGCCGAGGCCTGGATAGCGGTGCACGATTCGCAGCCCGAGCGCGCCGTGGAGGTGATCGCGACCGCGGTCGGCCGAGGGCTCGAGCTGGGGCACCTGCTGCTCGCGAGCCTCACGGCGTCGGTGGCGGTGCGCATCGGAGGGGCATCCGTCGTCGAACCGCTCACCGCCGCCGCGGCACAGGCATCGTCGTCAGCGTTGACGGCGGCGATCGCCGAACTCGCCAGCGCCGCCGCAAGACGGGATGCTGCGGGTGTGATCGCCGTCGTGCCGACCCTTGACCGCGCCGGTCTCGGAGCCGTCTGTCACGACGCCGTGGCGCAGGCTGTCGACTGGGCGGGAGACGATCGCATGCTGCAGCGTCGGGCCCGCGTGATGGTGGCCGATCTCGCGCGCGTCGTCGAGGCCGTTCGCACGTCGGCGAGTGCGCGGCTCGACTTCGGCCTCACCGAGCGCGAATGGCTCATCGCGCAAGCTGCTGCACGACGCGAGCGCAGCCGCGAGATCGCCGATCGTCTGGGGGTCTCGGTGCGCACGGTCGACAACCATCTGGCAAGCGTCTACCGCAAGCTCGGCATCAGCGGGCGAGGAGAGCTGGAAGAAGAGCTGCGCGAGCAGCTCTGACCATCGTCAGGGCTGCCCGCGCGAAGCGTTCGGGTCAGCCGACCGGAACGATGCTGTACTGCACCTGGCCCGTGCCGTCGCCGTTCTCGGCGATGACCACGGTGACGTTGTAGGTGCCGTTCTCGAACGAGCGCGACGCGGCGCCTTCACCGAGCTGAAGCTCGGCCGTCTGCGTGTATCCCGCGTCGAGCAGGTCGGTGAAGGCCTGCTCGGCGGCGGCGAGGTTGGGCACCGTGATCGCGGCGGTGAAGGATTCGTTGGCGGCGGCCGAGAAGATAACGTTGCCGTCGATCGTCGGAACATCGGCCGGCCAGCTGTCGGGCAGGCTCGCACCCGTGCCGTCGATGTCGACGTCGACGCCGGTCTGGTCTTCGATGAGCTGCTCGACTCCGCCCTCGACGAGGCCCTCGGTGAGCTGCTCAAGCGGGTTGGCGAAGCAGCCGCTGAGGGTCAGGGCGAGGCCGAGACCGAGGGCGGCGATGGCGGGGGTGGTGCGGCGCATGGGGAGCTCCTGTCGAAATCGTTCACGGGGCCGCGCGCGGCGGCCGTGCTGTCGCTCCAGTGTGCTCTCATCGTGGGTCGCGTGCCATAGGTAGTGATTACTCGTCGGCACCCGAGCCGACTCAGAAGATCATCGGCCGATCGTCGTCATCATCGCCATCGAGGTCGACCACGACGGGCACGTGATCGCTCGGAGCGTCGCCTTTGCGCTGCTCGCGCTCGATGCGGGCATCCACCACCCGATCGGCGAAGCCCGGCGAGCCAAGGATGAAGTCGATGCGCATGCCCTCGTTGCGCGGAAACCGCAGCTGCTTGTAGTCCCAAAAGGTGTAGCCCTCGGGCACGAGGGGCCGCACCACGTCGCTGAACCCGGCCTGTTCGAGCGTGGCGAAGGCCTCGCGCTCGGCGGGCGAGATGTGCGTCGAGAGGCCCGGCACGAAGCTCGGGTCACCCATGTCGGCATCGGTCGGGGCCACGTTGAAGTCGCCCGTGAGCGCGAGCGCACCGCCGGGGTTGTCGCGCATCCAGCGCGCGCCGTCGTTGGCGAGGGCGCGCAAGAACCGCAGCTTGTAGTCCATGTGCGGGTCGTCGAGGCCGCGGCCGTTGGGCACGTAGAGGCTCCAGACGCGCACATCGTCGATCGTCGCGCCGATCGCGCGGGCCTCGAGCGGAGCATCCGGCCCCTCGTGCCCCTTGGCGAATCCCGGCTGCCCCGCGAACCCGATCTCGATGTCGGTCATGGGCAGGCGGCTCGCGATGGCGACCCCGTTCCACTGGTTGAGCCCATGTAGCACGACTTCGTAGCCCGCCGCCTCGAAGGGCTCGAGCGGAAACTGCTCGGGCTTGCACTTGATCTCTTGCATCGCGAGCACGTCGATGTCGGCGTTCACGATCCAGTCGACGACGCGCCCATGGCGGGTGCGGATGGAGTTCACGTTCCACGTGGCGATGCGCATGGGGTTCAGCCTACGAACTACAGTGAGGGGTGTGAACGACGTGAAGGCGCAGCTCATCGACTTCGTGCGCGCTGAAGCCGTCTTCCACGGAGACTTCACCCTCACGAGCGGCGCGAAAGCCAGCTACTACATCGACCTGCGGCGCGTGAGCCTCGATCACCGCATTGCTCCGCTCATCGGTCAAGTCATGGTCGATCTCATCGCCGACATTCCCGACATCGATGCGGTCGGCGGCCTGACGATGGGCGCCGACCCCATCGCAGCCGCCGTGCTGCATCAGGGCGCCGCCCGCGGGCTGACGTACGACGCCTTCGTCGTGCGCAAGGCGCCGAAAGACCACGGCCGCGGAAAGCAGGTCGAAGGCCCCGACGTCGCCGGCAAGCGCGTCGTCGTGCTCGAAGACACCTCGACGACGGGCGGCTCGCCTCTGACCGCGGCGCGCGCTCTCGAGGCGGCCGGCGCAACGGTCGTCGCGGTCGCGGTCGTCGTCGACCGGGCGACGGATGCTCGCCGCGTGATCGAAGAGGCCGGCTACGAATACCGCGCGGCCATCGGGTTGGCCGACCTGGGTCTCGCGTGAACGACGAGCGCGACCCGGGTGCTGACGCGCCGGAGACCGGGGGATTCGACGCCGACGAGTGGTTCAGAACCCAGTTCGCGTCGCCGCCGACGTCGCCCCCGCCGCCGTCATCGGCTCCCATTGCGCTGCCTCCGCCCAGCGCCGGGTCTGCACCCGCACCCGACCCGGGTCGGTTACTGCCGCCGCCGCTCATGCCGCCCCCGCCCGCTGCCACGCCTGTTCCCTTCGAGCCCTCAGCGACCGAGCCGATGCAGGTCGTGCCCGAGCCGACGGTCGCCCTGCCCGCGGCCGATCAGCCCGCCACCGACCAGCCCACGGCCGATCAGCCCGCCACCGACCAGCTCGGCCGCCCCGCGGGCGACGCCGCGACCGAGCTCATGCGCACGCCCGAAGAGGGCGGGGCGCTCGACGAGCTGTTCGGCAGCGAGAAGTTCACCGAGTTCGACGAGCAACTGATTCCCGCTGCCCCGCGCCGCGTTGCGGCGACCGACGGCGGCGAGAAGCCGCCTCGGGCTCCGCTCACCAAGAACCAGAAGGTGCTGCTCTGGATCGCGGGCTCTCTCGTCGCCCTGCTCGCTCTTGTCGCCTTGTTCTTCGTCGGCACGCGCATCCCCGACCTGCTCGGCCCCGCGCCGGGAGCCGAACCCTCGCCGACACCGACGCCGACCCCCACGCCGACCGAGACCGAGCGGCCGATCGGCCCCGTGCCGCCGGGCGACTACTGGTGGGACGAACTGTGGGGAGGCGAATGCCTCGAGCCCTTCGAGAACGCGTGGCAAGACCAATACACCGTGATCGACTGCGGAGAAGTGCACGGTGGCCAGCTCGTGGCCCGACTGCCGTTCCCCCTGCCTGAAGGGGCGACCGAGCAAGGCCCCTACCCGGGCGACGAGGTGCTCGCTGCGCAGATCGCGATTCTGTGTAGCGCTCCTGGTGTGATCGACCTCGCGGCGGCGAGTGTCTACACCGACGTTCAGTTGCAGGGTGCGTTCGCCGTGACGGAAGAGCAGTGGGACGAGGGGCAGCAAGACTACTTCTGCTTCGTGAGCCGTTCGTCGGGCGAACCGTTAACCCGATCGCTCGCCGTGCCGCCTGCGCCGCCCGCGGGCTGACGCGACGACTCAGCTCTCAACGAGCTCGTGCACGCCGGCGAGAATTTCGTCGGGCCGGAAGGGGTACTTCTCGATCTCACGGTCGTCGCTGATGCCGGTCATGACGAGCACCGTGTGCAGCCCGGCTTCGATGCCCGCGACGATGTCGGTATCCATGCGGTCGCCGATCATCGCCGTGGTCTCGCTGTGCGCGCCGATGCGGTTCATGGCCGAGCGGAACATCATGGGGTTCGGCTTGCCGACGACGTAGGGCTCTTTGCCCGTCGCCTTGGTGATGAGCGCCGAGATCGCACCGGTCGCCGGCATCGGACCCTCGGCACTCGGACCGGTCGCATCGGGGTTGGTCGCGATGAAGCGTGCCCCTTGCCCGATGAGGCGGATCGCCTTTGTGATGGCATCGAACGAGTAATTGCGGGTCTCGCCGACGACCACATAGTCGGGGTCGGTCTCGGTCATGATGAAGCCCGCTTCGTGCAGCGCGGTCGTGAGACCCGCTTCGCCGATCACGTACGCCCGACCGTTCGGAATCTGGCTGGCGCAGAAGTCGGCCGTCGCGAGCGCACTCGTCCAGATCGACTCTTCGGGCACGTCGAGGCCGCTCGCTCGAAGACGTGCGGCGAGGTCGCGCGGCGTGAAGATCGAGTTGTTCGTGAGCACCAAGAACGGGGTGCCCCGATCGCGCCACTGCGCGATGAGTTCGACAGCACCGGGCAGGGGAGTGTTCTCGTGCACCAGCACGCCGTCCATGTCGGTGAGCCAGCTCTCGATCGCGCCGCGGTCTGCCATGCGGGTCAGCCTACTGGCGCGATGTTTCGAGAGATCTACGGGATGCTCAGCCTTTGTTGGTGCGACGCGCGAGCACCGCGCGCACGATGAGCAGCGCGCCGCCCAGCACGACGATGCCGATGGCGATGCCGGCGATGAGCGGCACGAGGTCATTCGAACCGGTGTCGGCAAGCTCGGGCTGATCGGGCGTCGAGCCACCGGAACCCGGCGCAAAGCCGATGCGATAGGTCGTGCCATCTGCCGTGACGTACAACTCGGTGTCGGTGGCGAGAATGCTCTGGGGAACACCGAGGGCCGGATACGGAACGGTGACGGTGCCGTCTTGCACACGGGTGAGCACGTTGCTGTCGTCGACGTAGTAGACGGCCCCACCGAACTCAGCCATGTGCCGAGGGTTCACCGCATCGCCGTCGAGCTCGGTCACTGTCGTACCGGTCACCGCGTAGAGCCCTTCGCTGGTGCCCACGAGCAGGCGCCCGTCGCCTCGGTCGATCGAGGTGATGCCACCCGGGGTGGTTACGAAAACCCACTCCGTGTTGTTCCAGACGAAGACGCCTGACTGGAACGGCCCTGTCGAACTGCCTTGCGCATACAGCAGTGATCCGATGCCGATGAGCCGGGTCACCGTGCTCGGAAAGAACGAGGGGTTGGTGAAGGTCGACCAAGTGAGCCCGTCGGCGCTGGTGCGCACAACTCCGCCGCCGGATTGCCACGTGCTGGCGAACAGCGCGCTGTCAGTGGCGCCGAGCGCCCTCACCCCGCCGAGAAACTGACCGGTGTTGAGATCAAGCGTGGTCGAGACCGTGCCGTCGGCGAGCACCCGCACCACGTTGCTCTCAAAGTTCGGATCAAGGTTGTCTTGCGACACGAGGTTGAACGCCCCGCCGAAGTCGACGCCTTGACCGACGCTCGTGAATCCTGACGTGACGAGCTCAGGGCTCGTGCCATCGATGCGCCAGAGGGATCCTCCGCTGATTCCGTACACCCCGCCGTCCACGGCGTACAGCGGCGAGTATCCGCTAGACCCGACCACTTCAGGCTCGGTGAGGTCAGCGGCGAACGAAGCCGTGGGCAATGCCGCGAGAGACAGGGCTGCCGCGAGCGCGGCCGACGCGAGGAGGCGACGAGTGGTCATGTGAGTACGGTCCCGAAAAGTTGAGGCATCAACCATGCCCAAAGTGATCAAGCCGTGAGACAGGCTCCACTTTGACCGTATCATCGCCGAATGCACGGGGTAAATGTCGAAGTTGTGTGGCTCGGCTCCCTGGGCCCGGGTGGCTGCTGAGCCGTGAGACCGGTTAGGCCCCGAGCGGATCGAGGTCGAGGCGGCGGGCGGCGACGGCCACAGCATCCGCGCTCGCATCGATGCTGATGCTGCGTCGCCCGAGAGCGCGCGCGGCCGCAGCGGTCGTGCCACTGCCCGCGAAGGGGTCGAGCACCCAGTCGCCTTCACGGGTGGAGGCTTGCACGATGCGGCGCAGGATACCGAGGGGCTTCTGAGTCGGGTAACCCGTCTTCTCTGTTCCGCTCGTCGGAACGATCGTGTGCCACCACACGTCAGTCGGCAGCTTGCCGCGCGCCGCTTTCTCGGGTGTCACGAGGCCCGGAGCCATGTAGGGCTCGCGGTCGACCGCCTCGCTGTCGAAGTAGTAGGTGGCGGGGTTCTTCACATAGACGAGGATCGTGTCGTGTTTGGTCGGCCAGCGTCGGCGCGACTTGGCGCCGTAGTCGTAGGCCCAGATGAGCTCGTTGAGAAAGCACTCGCGGCCGAACAGCGCATCGAGCGCGACTTTGGCGTAGTGCGCCTCGCGCCAGTCGAGGTGCAAGTAGAGTGTTCCGTCGTCGCGCAGCACGCGGTGCGCCTCGATGAGCCGGGGGGCGAGAAACGCCCAGTAGTCGGTGAAGGCGTCGTCGTAGCTGGTCAGGGCTTCGATCGTGCGGGTGTAGTTCGTGCCCGAGAAACCGAGGTGGGTGCCCTCGGGGTCGCGTGTGCTGCGCGTTGTCGCACGACGCTGAGCGCGACCAGTGTTGAAGGGCGGGTCGAGGTAGACGAGCTGCATGCTCTCGTCGGGCAGCTGCGCCATGACGTCGAGGTTGTCGCCGTGGATGAGCAGGTCGGGCCCGCGGGGTGACCACAGCGCCGGTTCGGGTGACTCTGCTGCCGACGGCGCGCTCATGGGCCGAGGTTAACAGGGTCGAAGGCAGCCGACAGCCATGGGCTCACCCCGCTCAGCGAGCCGAGGGTTCACCCAGCCAGGCGCACAGCGGGCTCGGTGCGATAGGCGCGACCGCTCGGCGCCAGCCATTCGAGCGCGCCACCTCCCGCCTGGTTCACTCGCCAGGCGGTCTGATGCTTGAGTCGGTGATGGGCCTCGCACAAGTGCGCGAGGTTGTCATGTCGGGTCGCACCCTCGTGCTGCCAGTCGACGGTGTGATCGAGGTCGGCGTTCACCGCGGCACGCCCGCACCCGGGAAAACGACAGGTCTCGTCACGGATGCGCAGCCAGAGCTTGAGATCACGTGGAACCGCATAGCGTTCACGCCCGACCGAGAGCACGGTGCCGTTCTCGGGGTGGGTGAGAAGCCGCACGAAGCTCGGCGCGTGTGCCGCGAGTCTGCGCGCGACGTCGCCAGAGATGGGGCCGTAGCCCTCGAGTGACGCTGGCATGATCGCGCTCGAGGTCTGCACGCCCGAGTCGAGCAAGCTCAGCACCGGAACCGTGACGAGAACGCTCGCGCGCACTCCTCGGCCCAGGCCACTGCCCGACACCATTCCGTCGAGGAGAAGGTCGGCGAAGACATCGGCCCGGCGCTGGGCGAGCGTGCGCGGTTCGTCGGGAGCACCCAGGCTCGATGCCATCTCGGTGAGGCGGCGGTACGCGCCGATGGCCTGTTCGGCGGGCAGGTGCGCGGTGAGCCAGGCCATGCCATCGCGGCCAGTCTCGAGTTGCACCGAGCGCGACTCTTCGGCCGCGCGTCGACGGTCGGCGATCGAGTCGGGGTGCAGGCGTTCGCGCACCGCCCGTGCGCGCTGACGAAAGCCGCCCGGCGTGCGGGCTTCGGCCTCAGGCACAGCGGCAGCCTCGAATGCCGGCCACGACTGCGCGGGCACGGTTCGCACCTCGTCAATGAGGATGCTCGCATGCCGGTAGCTCAGCCGACCCGAGCGCAGCGAATCGAGGGTCGCCGGCAGCTCGTGCACGAGCGAGGCGCTGTCGGCGACGAGTTGCTCTGCCTCGCGCTCGCTGATGCGCGTTGCTGCGGCCAGTTCGCTTGCCGCCACCCGGCGGGCGGCGACCACCGGCGACCACGGCCGCCCCGGGCCCGAGCGAGCAGGCCCCTCTGCCGCGAGCGCAAGCCGGTGCAGCTCGTCGATCGCCACGGCTCGATACGCCGACAGCGAGGCCATGAGCCGCTCGACCTCGACGATCGAGTCGAGCACCGTGCCCATCGCGCCGTCGACGACGGCCGCAGCGGTGAGCGGCACGGCAACGGGTGCGAGGGTCGACATGCGCACAGTCAAGCAGTCACCACCGACATTCCCGGACCACGTAGAGACAGCCGCCCGGGCCTGTGAAACCTAGCCTGATCAGGGCTTCTGTGGAGGAGGGGCTAACCGGCTGCGCGGCGCTACTCGGGGGCAGCGCCGCCCGCGCAAGCATCCGCCGCCACCGGCCGACGCTTGCGCGGCGACCGCAGCAGCACCGCCACGAGAAGCAGCGTCACGCCGATCGCGGCGCCGTACGCGGGCGTGAAGCCGGCGACGAGAATCGTCACGACCCCCGAGATGCCGAGCAGCACCTTGAGGGCCGCAAGCCACGGCCCGACCGGCGCCGCCTCGGCTCGCTCGCCCCGGCGCTCGAGCCAGGCGACTCCGATGACGATCGGAATCAGCAGCAACGCCACCGCGATCAAGAACGGCGGCCGGCTCTGCCACCATTCACCGCTCAGCGGCTCGGGGAACGAAGCGCCGGCAATCACGAGCACGACCGCGATGAGCACGATCACCGGCACGTGCCACAAATAGATCTGCATGGCGTTCTTGTTGATCGCGTCGCTCAGCCCTGCGAGGGTCTCGCGCTGCGCCAGCCTGTTCAGCCACGGCCGCAGCCAGGCGAACAGCAGGGTCTGCCCGACGCCGAGCACGAGAATCGCGGCCGTCGGCGGGTTGAGGTTGTCGTACATGTCAGTTGAGTAGCCGATGACGAGCACCATGAAGAGCAGCACCCCGAACGCACCGAGTCCGCCGACGAGCAGCAGCCAGCGCCGCCGCCAGTCGAACCATCCGTCGGCGAGGCAGAACCCGAGCTGTTGAATGAACACCCAGACAAAGAGCAGGTTGAGGGCTCCGATGAGGGGCTGCGCGGTGAGCAGGGCGACGGTATCAACCGCCATCACCGCGGCGAGCATCCCGAGCAAGGTCACCCAGGGTGCGCGCTCGTGCAGGCGCGCCATGAACGGAACCAGGCCGGCGCACCCCAGGTAGACCGCCAAGAACCACAGCGGCTGCCCGATGCGGAATCCGACGTCGGTCAGCACCGCGTCAGGCAGCCCGATGAGGCCGAGCACCGCGAGGGTGATGCCGACGAGACCGAGCGGCAGAAGGGCCGGGCGCGCGAGGCGGGCGACGCGGTCGCGCACGTAGGTGCTCGCGAGCACGCCGCGCTCGCGCTGCCGACGCCAGGCAAGCAGGGCCGAGAAGCCGCCCATGACGAAGAAGAGGGGCATGACCTGCACGATCCACGTGCTCCACGCGAAGATCGGATGCCCGTCGAGCGAGTTCGTGATCGCGAGCCCGTCGGTGCCGACCGTGATGCCGGCCATCATGACGTGCAGGCCCACGACAACGACGAGGCATGCTGCGCGTGTGAGGTCGACGGCGCGGTCTCGGGATGCTCGCACCGGGTTGGGCCCGGTGGCAGGCGCCTCGGCATCGGGCTGCGTCGGCTTCTGCTCGAACGTCGTCATCGACACCCCTCGTGCTCGGGATTCAGTGCGCGGCCTCAACGGCCGCGCGGGTACGCGCCGTGGTGGGTTCAGGCTACGCGACGAGAGTGAGCGTTGGTAGGGCGCGCACCCTAGTGTCGACTCTGTGAATGACGCGCAGCCCGGCCCCGGCGAGCCCGGTTTTGGTGAGCCCAGCCCCGAGCGCACGACGCACGGACTCGGGCCGTGGCAAGGCGACTGGCCGACCGACCCGCGCTACGACCCCGAGCTGCTCGCGAACGGCGACACCCGCAACGTCATCGACCGCTTTCGCTACTGGAGCATGGAGGCGATCGTCGCCGACCTTGACGAACGTCGGCACCCCTTTCACGTCGCGATCGAGAACTGGCAGCACGACCTCAACATCGGCTCGATCGTGCGCAACGCCAACGCCTTTCTCGCCGTCGAGGTGCACATCGTCGGCCGCCGCCGCTGGAACAAGCGCGGCGCCATGGTCACCGACCGCTACCAGCACGTGCGGCACCACGACACCATCGCCGACCTTGTCGCGTTCGCCCGCGACGCCGGGCTGCCGATCGTCGCCGTCGACAATGTGCCGGGATCACGACCCGTGGATGCTGCGCCGCTGCCGCGCGCGTGCATCCTGCTCTTCGGGCAAGAGGGCCCGGGGTTGAGCCCCGAGGCGCTCGCCGCCGCCGACGAGGTCATCGAGATCACCCAGTACGGTTCGACGCGCTCGATCAACGCGAGCGCCGCGGCCGCGATCGTCATGCACGAGTGGGTGCGCCACCACGCTCGCGCTCAACCCCCCGTCGCTCAGTAGAGCCGAACGGCGGTGATCGTCGCGCCCTCGAGCTGGAGGTCGGGAAAGATGGGTCCCGCCCCCAGCAGACTGCAGTCCATGTAGAGATTCATGGGAGTGGGCAAAGTCTGCTGCGCCGTCGCCTCGAGGTCAGCGACGTCGAGTGAGAACCCAGAGGTGCCGCCTTGCTCCTCGGCCTGCACAATGAAAGATCCACCGCCAGCGGCTCCGCCGGTCTGCAACGCCGGCGTGCAGCCGAACTCGAAGCCGAACGCACCGGAGCCCTCACTCGTGACGCGATCGAGACGGATCGTCACGAGATAGGTTCCCGCGGGGACGTCGGGAAGCGTGATTCGGAACGCTTCAGAGAAAGAGACAGTCGCACTGTCGACCATAGAACTCACCGTGAACGGGGGCGCTTGCGGGCCCTCGGGGCCGATGGGCCCTTGAACCCCCTGCTCGCCCTGAGGACCCTGCGCGCCTGGGGGGCCCTGCATGCCCTGAGGGCCTTGCGCCCCCGTCGCGCCGTCTGCTCCTGATGGCCCGGTGGCTCCGTCCCGTCCGGCTGGCCCTACAGCGCCGGGTTCGCCTGGCAACCCTTGCGGCCCCACTGGGCCGGCCGGACCGGGGAGACCTTCGATGGCGGCGAGCTGTTGAGTCAGCTGCTGGACGGTGCTCGCGGAAACTGCGCTCGTGATCGCCCACGCCGTGACGGCACTGAGCGCTACGGAGGCGACGACCGTGATGACGTATGGCACAAATTTCGACATGTCGGGCCCTCCCGTCGTCTCGGTCAGCTGAGTCGACAACCGAGTGGCGCACTGTCGAGCATACGAAGGCAGACAGTCGAAAGCGAGGTTCCCACCATTTCTTCCCTGTGCCCCGTTCCGTCTTGACGGCGCTCGCCCGAGGCAGTGAACTGGGCCCATGACCGCGATCACCGACGATCTGCCCGCACAACTCATTCACCAGGAGCGCGAGGGGTGGGATGCGATCTGCCGGGGAGACGGCGGCACCTACTACCACCACGCGATGACGCCCGACGCGGTGATGATCGTGCCGGGGTCGGTCATCGAGCGCGGCGCCATCATGGTGGCGCTGCAGGGCTCGACGTGGGACGGCTACGAGATGAGCGAGCACCGCGTCGTGAGGCTGGGCGACCGCGCGGCGATTCTCGTCTACCGGGTGCGGGCGACGCGCGGCGAGACGACGGTCGACCTGCGCATGTCGACGACCTACGTGTATCACGAGGGTCGCTGGCGCGTCGGGGCGCACCAGCAGACGCCCGCCGACGACTGAGCGTGAGCGCCTGAGCCTCACCGCGCGCGACGAACCCGGATCGGCCCCTTCGCCGTCGAGGGATCGACAACTCGGCCGCCCTGCGTGATCTCGACCTCGCCCGCGGCGACGAGGCGTCGGGCCGCGCGTCGGGCGGGCTCCATGAGCGCGCGCCAGGCTGTCTCGTCGTCGCCGCCGATCGCGCGTGCTGCTTCGCTCGGGCAGATCGTCGCGTCGGCGGCGCGGCCGGCCAACAGGCTCCGGATGCTCGCCTCGAGCTCGCGATCGACAGGCCGCACGCCGCGGGCGCGACAGGCGTCACTGCACCAGCGCACCGCATCCCAGTCGCTCGCCCACTTTGCGCGCCACTCGATGCGGCGACCGCACGAGCCGCACACCTTGTCGGCGCGTTGGTGGGGTGAGCCACTCCGAACTCGCTGCCGCCTCATGAGATCAGGGTGCCGTGCGCGTCTGCGAGCATCCTCGACACCGCAGTGTGTGGCTCGACTTGCCACTTGTCGTCGCATTGCCCGCAGAAGGCGACGACAAGTGGCAAGTCCGGCGTCAGAGTGACCGACAACGGGGGAGGGGCTACTCAGGCGGGTGCCGACCAGCTGCGACCGCGCCAGTTGCGCGCGAGCAGCAGCCCGACCGCGGCGATGACGAACACGGCCACCGCGGTGCCGCCGAACAGCAGCAGCTGCCCGCCAGCCTCGTAAGCCAGGCCCGAGAGCGCGGCCGCGATGGTGGCGGCGACCAGCCCGATGCCGCGCAGCAGCCCCTGGGCCGAGCCGGCCCGGGCGGGGTCGACGCCGTGCGCCATGGCGGCCGCGGCACCGATGAAGGCGAGCGCCTGACCGGTCGACTCGACGAAACCCATGCCGGTGGCGATGAACGGGTTGCCCACGAAGCCGTAGAGCGTGACGATCGGCAGCAGAATCGCGAGCCCGCGCCAGTACGCCGAGACACCGCCACGGCGGTCGGCGAGCCGCCCCGCCCAGCCCGCGACGAGCACGTACGGAATCGCGAAGAGCGCATAGCTCGCCGCCGTCAGCAGCGGGCTTGCCCCGATGTCGGCCATGAAGCGCGGCCAGATGCCGTCGTAGGCTCCCGTCGGCACCATGACGGCGGCGTAGAGCAGCACGATGCCGATGATGCGCGGCGACCGCAGCAGGTCGAGGCTCGAGGCCGGCGGGGTTGCGCCCAGGCGCAGGCCACCACCAGCATCCGTGCCGTCGAAGCCCATGACGCCCGCGGCGATGCCCCCGGTGGTCGGATGCGGGTCGTCGCCGTCGATCGCGTCGCCGACACCGGCCGCCGCGCGCCGCGCCTCACGGAATCCGGCGAGCACCGGAATGAGCGCCGCGAGCACCACGACCGCGGTGACGCCGAGAATCGCCGACGGGCCGGCGAACGAGATCGCGACACCCGAGGCGAGGGGGCCGATCGCGATGCCCGCGAGCTCGGCGGCGCCGAGGCGCCCGAGTAGCTCGCCGCTGCGCGCGTGGTCGCTGCGCACGAGCAGGGCGCTCGCGGCGATGACGAAGATGCCGAAGCCGAAGCCGCCGATGCCGCGCGCGACGATGAGCTGCCAGCCCGCGCCGGCCAGCGCGCTCATGCCGAGCGACGCGGCGACGAGCAGCACGCCGGTGACGGCCATGAGGCGCGCGTGCCCGCGGTCGGCGGCTGGGGCGACGATGAGCTCGGCAATGAGCGCGGCGCCGAAGCCCACGGCGGCGAGGTAACCGATCTCGGCGGTGCTGACACCCAGCGAGCTCTGCAGCGCGGGAATGAGCGGGAAGATGACGAACGAGGCGCCCGACAGCAGCACCATGGCCGTGACGACGCTCGGCACGAGGCGCGTCGTGCTCGGCTGCCGCTGCGACATGATGGTGACTCCCGGTTCCTTGTTGTCCAAATGGATAACAACGCTAGCACGGCTTGTCCGGCTGGACAACGATGGGGCCGACCGGCCTATGCTCGACACTGTGGCCGACCGCAAGACCGCACGCAAGAGCTCAGACGAGCGCCGCGACGACATCGTTCGCGCGACGCTCGGCCTCGTGGCGCGCAAGGGCTTCGCGGGGGTCACGCTGCGCGAGGTCGCGACCGAGGTCGGAGTCGTGCACGGCCTGATTCGCCACTACTTCACGAGCCGCGATGAGCTTGTCGCCGCGGCCTTTGACTTCGCCGTCAGCAGCGAGCTTGAGAGCGACCGCGCCCTGCTCGACGGACTCGACCCGCTGAGCGCCCTCGCCGGCTGGCTCGCCGCGACCCCCGAGAACCACTACCGCGTGTGGATCGACGCGTGGAGCGAAGCCGCCCGCACGCCTCCGCTCGCCGCTGCGCTCGATCGCCACCATCGCGACTGCGAGCGCATCCTCACCGCCGTCATCGAACGGGTGGTGGATGCCGGGCTCGGCGCGAGCGCCGACCCCGCGGCCGACTCGCGACTGCTCACGGCCGTCGCCGACGGAGTGGCCGTGCAGCACCACGCCGTCGGCGTCATCGACGTCGACGAAGCGAACGCGATCGTCTTCGGCGCGGCCGAGCGTCAGCTGGGCCTCGAGGTGGGGGCCCTCGCTCGGGTTAACCCCGTGCCAGCCCGCGGGCAGTGGGCCGAGAGCCCCGCCCGATAGACTCAAGGGCAACCCCTCACCTGTCTCGAAGGGACCACCCATGCCTGCCGTCGTCATCATCGGCGCCCAGTGGGGCGATGAAGGAAAAGGCAAGGCGACCGACCTTCTTGCTGGCCGCATCGACTACGTCGTCAAGTTCAACGGCGGCAACAACGCCGGCCACACCGTCGTCATCGGCGACGAGAAGTATGCCCTGCACCTGCTGCCGAGCGGCATTCTGACCGAGGGCGTCACGCCCGTCATCGCCAACGGCGTCGTCGTCGACATCGAGGTGCTGTTCGGCGAGCTCGATGCGCTGAGCGCGCGCGGCGTCGACGTCTCGAAGCTGCTCATCAGTGCCAACGCGCACGTCATCACGTCGTATCACCGCACGCTCGACAAGGTCACCGAGCGCTTTCTCGGCAAGCGCCAGATCGGCACAACCGGGCGCGGCATCGGCCCGGCCTACGCCGACAAGATCAACCGCGTCGGCATCCGTGTGCAAGACCTCTTCGACGAAAACATCCTGCGCCAGAAGGTCGAGGGCGCCCTCAACATCAAGAACCACCTGCTCGTCAAGATCTACAACCGGCGCGCGATTCTCGTCGATGAGGTCGTCGACGAGCTGCTGAGCTACGCCGACCGGCTGCGGCCCATGGTTGCCGACACTGCCCTTGTGCTGCACCAGGCGCTGGAGCGCGGCGAGACCGTGCTCTTCGAGGGCGGTCAGGCGACGATGCTTGACGTCGACCACGGCACCTACCCCTTCGTCACCTCGTCGAGCTCGACGAGCGGCGGCGCGGCCACCGGCTCGGGCATCGGCCCCAACCGCATCGACCGCGTCATCGGCATCGTCAAGGCCTACACGACGCGCGTCGGTGCAGGGCCGTTCCCGACCGAGCTGTTCGACGAGTCGGGTGAGTTCTTGCGCAAGACGGGCTTCGAGTTCGGCACCACCACGGGCCGCCCGCGTCGCTGCGGCTGGTACGACGCCCCGATCGCCCGCTACACGGCGCGCGTCAATGGCGTCACCGACTTCGTGATGACCAAGCTCGACGTGCTTACGGGGCTCGAGAGAATCCCCGTCTGCGTGGCCTACGAGGTCGACGGTCAGCGCGTCGACGAGGTGCCCGTCTCTCAGAGCGATTTTCACCACGCGGTGCCGATCTACGAGAACTTTGCGGGCTGGACAGAAGACATCACGGGCGCGCGCAGCTTCGACGACCTTCCGAAGAACGCGCAAGACTACGTGCTCGCGATCGAGGCCATGAGCGGCGCGCGCATCTCGGCCATCGGCGTCGGCCCCGCTCGCGACGCGATCGTCGTGCGGCACGACCTGCTCGGCTGACGATGGTTGCGCGCGACCTGCCCTATGCCGTGCTCGAGGGGCACGGCGTGCGGCTCGAGCCCTACACGCCCGCGCACCTGCCGGGTCTCACGGCGGCACTCGGCCGCCCCGAGGTCTTCGCTGGCGGCTGGGGCGGCGGGCCCGCCGGTGCGCGCTCGGGCGAAGACTTCGCCGCGTGGCTGCCGACGTATCTGCCGGTCGGGCGCGCGCACGTCTACGTGGTGACGGATGCTGAGCGCGCCGTCATCGGCACCTCGACGATTCTCGACCTCAGCCCCGCGGCCGAGTCAGCGCACGTCGGCTACACCGCCTATGCGCCGCAGGTGTGGGCAACCCGCGTGAATCCGGCGTGCAAGCTCCTGCTGCTCGGCCACCTGTTCGACCACGGGTACGGCCGCGTGAAGCTGCAGGCCGATGTGCTCAACGCCCGGTCGCGCGCCGGCATCGAGAAGCTCGGCGCGCAGTTCGAGGGGATCGCGCGGCGCGACGCGCAGCGCGCCGACGGCTCGTGGCGCGACGCCGCCGTCTACTCGATCGTGGTCGACGAGTGGCCCGACGTGCGAGCCGGGCTCGAGCGCCGGCTGGCTGCGGGCTAGGCGCCAGCAGCCGTCGCGACCGCGGTGAACCAGACCACGCCGAGGGCGATGCCGCCGACGCTCGACGCGATCGCGATACCGAGAGAGAGCATCCAGTCGCCCACGCTCGGGTGATTCTCGCCGGGCTCAGGCGGGCGCCGCAGCGACAGCAGGTGGGCGCGGGCGGGGTGCGCCTCCCAGAACGGGCGGCCCTGAGCGTCGACCCTGCCCAGCAGCATGCGCTGAGGTGCGGCACGCAGCAGCAGCACGAGGGGTGCGAGACCCATCGCGACGAACAAGATGCCGATGAGCAGGCCCGAGAGGTCGCCGCTGATGAAGAAAGTGGTGAAAAAGGACACGGCGAGACTCACGAACAGGGCGGGCCAGGCGAAGGCGAGCACGGGCGTGCCGAAGCCCTGGGCGAGCACCGCGCCCACGAAGACGGCGACGAGGCCGCCCAGAATGCTGCCCGGCGCGAAGACCACGATCGCGTCGGTGCACTCGACGGCAATCACATACGGGCCGCCGCGGGCGCAGAAGCCGCCGAGCGCGGCCAGCTCGCTCACCGCCTGGTAGAGCAGGGTGAGGGCGAGCGCACCGGCGAACCAGCCGAAGGCTGAACCCAGCACGCGCGTCAGAGCAGAGTCGCGCCAGGTGCCGCGCGCAGAGTCGTCCGTCGACATGGCGTCACTCTAGGGTGCTCGCGACGTCGGCGCACCAGTGTTCTGCGCGCCGCCTCGGCGACCTGCCGCTACGCGGTCTGCAGGGCCTCCACCGTGCGGTGCGCACGAGCGCGACGCAGCATGCGCACGGGAGGGAACTCGCGAGGCCAGTGCCGCAGAATCGTATAGAAGCCGCGGGCGAACCGCACGACGGCGCTGAGGTCGAACGTGAGCGGGCGCGACGACACGGGCACAGTGAGGGTGCGATCGAGCACGATCTCGAAACGCGGGCCGAGATGGATGCTGAGATCCATGTCGTCGTGCATCTTCTGGTCGTGACGGCATACCTCGTCGCGCACCTCGAGCCACGCGGCCCGGCGCATCGCCAACGCCGACCCCCATAGCGGAGGGTGGCCGAGCGCGAGACCGACGAGACCGAAGTACGACCGCATGAAGAAGCGCGAGCTGCGGCGGTGCGGCGTGCCGTCGTCGTCCATGAGCATGCCGCTGCCCGTGATCGCGGCCGCGTTCGAGTGACGGGCGAACGCCTCGCACACTGACGCGACCCAGGTGACGCCGGGAATGCTGTCGGCATCGAGACGGGCGATGAGGTCGCCACGCGCCGCGTCGTACCCGGCGGCGCTCGCGGCAGGAATGCCGAGCTCTGACTCATGCACGATGTGCGCGCCGCGCTGCGCGGCGATCGACGCCGCCCCGTCTGTGCTGCCGTTGTCGACGACGATGACCTCGAAGGGCGCGTAGGTCTGCAGTGCGAGGGCGTCGAGGCAGCGCTCGAGGTAGTCGCGGTCGTTGCGCACAGGGATCACGACCGACACCCGTTCTGTGGGCAGTTCTCGATACATGGATCCTCCTTGGTGAAGACAGGGGTCTCCTGTCGCTGAACTCCACTCAAGGGGTGCCGGAACAGCGCGGGCAAGGCCCTCCCCACTATTCGAAAGGTGGGGTACACTCGCGCGCCCGCGCAGCGCGCTCGCGAGCATTACGCTCGAAGCATGACCGACGCTTCAGACGTTCACACCGGCGCGGGCACCGCGGCTCACGACGAACTCGGCTCATTGCGCCGCAGCATCGACAACATCGACGCGGCGCTCATCCATCTTCTGGCCGAGCGGTTCAAGTTCACGCAGCAGGTCGGTCGCCTCAAGGCTGCGACAGAGATGCCGCCCAGCGATCCCCAGCGCGAGAAGACGCAGATCGCGCGGCTGCGGGCGCTCGCCGAAGATGCGCACCTCGACCCCGCGTTCGCCGAGAAGTGGTTCAACTTCGTCGTCGCCGAGGTCATTCAGCACCACGAACAGATCGCCACGACGGGCACCATCACGACGGATGCCGACGCGCCGAACTAGCGCATTCGCGCCATCGCGTTCGGCGCGGCCGACAGGGCCCGTGCGCGGCAGTAGTCTCACCAGGTGATCGATACTCCCGCCCGTACGGCACCGCGCTCCTCCGACGCCTGGGTCGCGGTGCAGTTCACTCTCGCGGGCGTTGTATGGGGCGCGAGCTTCTTGTTCATCGCCCTCGCGCTCGAGGGTCTCTCGCCCGTGCAGGTCGCGACGGGCCGCACGCTGTTCGGCGCAATCACGCTCGGGCTCATCGCGCTCGTCACGCGCGACCGTTTGCCGCGATCGAAACGCGTATGGGCGCACCTGGCGCTGCTGTCGGTGACCTTCGCGGTCATCCCGTATCTGCTCTTCTCCTGGGCGCAGCAGTTCGTCGCCTCGGGCGTCGCGAGCATCTTCAACGCGACGACGCCCATCATGACCGCACTTATTGCAGGGCTCGCGTTCCGCATCGAGTCGCTCACGCGCGAGCAACGGCTCGGCATCATCGTGGGCATCGTCGGTGTCATCGTCATCATCGGGCCGTGGCAGGGGCTCGAGCTGGGCACGGGCGATGTCGTGCCCTATCTCGCCTTGCTCGGCGCGACCGCCTGCTACGGCTTCAGCCTCTCGTACATGCGCCGCTTCCTCGGCGACACTGGCCTGAGCGCGATCATGATCTCGTTCGTGATGATCGGCCTCGCCGCGGTGTGGATGCTGCTGCTGACGCCGATCATCGGCGCCGACCCGGTGCAGCTCACGCCGACCGTGATCATCGCGATCGTGCTGCTCGGCGCGCTCGGCACGGGGCTCGCCTACGCGTGGAACCAGAACGTCATCCGCGCCTGGGGGCCGACGCGGGCCGCGACGGTCACCTACATCTCACCGCCCGTGGGCGTGCTGCTGGGCGTGCTCATTCTCGGCGAGACCCTCGTGTGGAACGAGCCCGTCGGCGCCGTGCTCGTCATCCTCGGCGTGCTGCTCGCCCAGCGGCGACTGCGGCTGCCGAGTCGTCGCCGTTCCGCTGAATGATGCGGTGCATGATCTCGAGCACGAGCGAGGCGACCGCGCTCGCGCCGACGGCGATGAGGATGAGCTCGAGCGGCGGTGCGCCGAGCTGCAAGAAGTCGGTGACGACGGGGATGAACAGCAGCACGGGCAGCCCGAGGTAGGCCGCGACGACGACGAGGCTCGTGATGAGCGTGAAGGGCCGTGACAAGATCACGAGCACCCAGAGGGCCGAGAGGGTCAGCGTGATGACCGCGACCGTCTGCACGACGGAAGCCTCGGCACCGCCCAGGTAGGCGTAGGCGACGACCGAGATGAGGGTGCCGGCGACGACAAGCCCCGAGGGGATGCAGAAGCGCGCCGCCCGCCGCAGGAACCCTGGCCGATAGCGCTGGATGTTCGGCAACAGCGCGAGCACGAGCGCGGGCAGCCCGATCGTGAGGCCGTCGACGATCGACAGCTGGCGGGGCAGGAAGGGGAACGGCCACAGCAGCGCGCCGAACACGACGGCGAACAGAATGGCGTAGGTCGTCTTCGACAGAAATAGCTTGGCGAGGCGCTCGACGTTGGCGATGACCTGCCGACCCTCGGCGACGATGCGCGGCAGGCGGCTGAACTGGCCGTCAAGCAGCACGAGGCGCGCGACCGCGCGCGTCGCCGCGGCACCCGAGCCCATCGCGATGCCCATGTCGGCGTGCTTGAGCGCGAGCGCGTCGTTGACGCCGTCGCCCGTCATCGCGACGGTGTGCCCCAGGCGTTGCAGCGAGAGCACCATGGCCTTCTTCTGCTCGGGGCTCACGCGGCCGAAGACGCGGTGCTCGCGCATGATCGCGTCGAGCTCTGCTTCATTCTCGGGAAGCTGGCGCGCGTCGAAGCCCGGACCCTCGTGCTGGATGCCCGCCTCGCGCGCGACCGCGGCCACGGTGCGCGGGTCGTCGCCCGAGATGACGCACAGCTCGACCTCCTGCTCGCGAAAGTACCCCAGCGTCTCCTGAGCGTCGTCGCGCACCTTCTCACGGAACGACACGAGGGCGACGGCGCTCAGCCTCGCGGGCAACTCAGGCTCGGGTGCCCGCTCACCGTCGGCGAGCTCGACCGGCGGATCGAGCACGACCGCGGTGCGAGCGAGCACGACCGTGCGCTCGCCGGCCGTCGCGCGCTCGGCGAACCGGGCGAGAGCATCCGCCGCATCGGGCACGTCGGCGAGCACGATGTCGGGGGCTCCGAGCACCCAGGTGCCGCGGGCCGGGCCGTCGGCGAACGAGACGGCGCTCCACTTGCGGCGGCTCGAAAACTCGATCGCGCGCACCGGCTGCTCGACCGGCGGGGTCGTGAAGCGGGCGACGAGAGCGACCGAAGTCGCGTTGGCGTTGCGGTCCGCGCCCATCCAGGCGAGCACGGCCTCGGATGCGGAGTCGAGCTCGGCGCCGGCAATCGGTTCGACGAAGTCGAGAATCATGCGGCCCTCGGTGAGGGTTCCGGTCTTGTCGAGGCACAGCATGTCGACGCGAGCCAGGCCCTCGACGGCGGCGAGCTCTTGCACGAGCACCTCGTGACGGGCGAGCTTCACGGCTCCGACCGCGAGGGCGACGCTCGTCATGAAGACGAGGCCTTGCGGAATCATGGCGATGAGGCTCGCGGCCGAGGCCACCGTCGCCTCGCGCCAGGCACCCGTCGCGATCGCGACCTCCCAGCCGCCGACCGCCTGCATCTGACCGTTGACGACGATCGCGCCGACCGGCAGCAGCAGAATGGTGATCCACTTGATGATCTTCGCGATGCCGCTGCGCAGCTCGCTGCGCACGAGCGAGAACTGCTTGGCCTCGGCCGTAATGCGCGCGGCGTAGGAGTCGGCTCCGACGCGGATGACCCGCGCGAGCCCGCTGCCCGCGACGACCGTCGAGCCCGACATGAGCTCGCGCCCCGCGGGCGACGAGACCGGGTCGGCCTCGCCCGTGAGCAGCGATTCGTCGATGTCGAGTCCGTGGCTCTCGAGCACGACGGCGTCGGCCGTGACCTGGTCGCCCGCCGAGAGCACGAAGACGTCGTCCATGACGACCTCGCCGACGCGCACCTCCGCGATACTGCCGTCGCGCAGCACGCGGGCTCGCGGGGCGTTGAGCACGGCGAGGCGACTGAGCGTGAGCTTCGCGCGGAACTCTTGCGCCACCCCGATGACGACATTGGCGATGACGAAGAAGCCGAACAGCGCGTCTTGCCAATAGCCGAGCACGAGCAGCAGCGCGAAGCTGCCGCCGACAATGAGATTGAAGAGCGTGAACAGGTTGGCCTGCATGATGCGCCAGAACGAGCGGCCCGTGTCGCTCGGCATGACGTTGGTCTGGCCGAGCTCAGTTCGATGCTGAACCTCGGCGAGCGAGAGGCCAGTGGAGGAGTCTGCCGTCGAAGTCACGGTCGCGAGCCTATCGGCCGCACCCTATGGCACAGCCGAAAAGTATGTCTGGTATTGCGCGGGTGACCCTAGCCGCCACTGTGCTGACGGTCGGCGGCTCAGCCGCCGACGCGGGCGCCGAAGCGGGCGGGCAGCGTGTCGCGGTGCGCGTGCGACAGCTCGGCGAGGGTGAGCGTGAAGCGGTCTTGCACCTCGAGCCCGTCGACCTCGCTGTCGGTCACACCGACGCGCAGCACCGGCACGCCACGGCCTTCGGCGAGTCCGCGGAACTTGACGTCGTCTTCGCGGGCCACCGACACGAGCGCGCGAGCAGTGGATTCTGAGAGCAGGGCGGCGAGAGCATCCACGCCCTCCTGCTCCATGAGTTCGTCGATCCAGACGCGGGCGCCGAGACCGAAGCGCAGAACGCCCTCGGCGAGAGTCGCGAGCAGACCGCCCTCTGAGAGGTCGTGGGCGCTCGTGACGAGCGCCTCTTCGGCGGCGGCCGCGAGCAGGCCAGCGAGGTTGCGCTCGGCGGCGAGGTCGACCTGCGGCGGCAGCCCGCCGAGGTGGCCGTGGATGACGTCGGCCCACACCGAGCCGTCGAGCTCGTCGCGCGTCGTGCCGAGTAGGTAGAGGTTTTCGCCCTCGTCTTGCCAGCCCGAGGGCAGCCGGCGGTCGACATGGTCGATGACGCCGAGCACCGCGACGACGGGGGTCGGGTGGATGGGCACGTCGCCGGTCTGGTTGTAGAACGAGACGTTTCCGCCGGTGACCGGGATGCCCAGCTCGAGGCACGCGTCGGCGAGACCCGTGACGGCCCGCTCGAACTGCCACATCACGTCGGGGTTTTCGGGGCTGCCGAAGTTGAGGCAGTCGCTCACCGCGCGGGGCACGGCACCCGACGCGGCGACGTTGCGGTACGCCTCGGCGAGGGCGAGCTGCGCGCCCGCGTAGGGGTCGAGCTGGCAATAGCGGCCGTTGGCGTCGGTCGCGAGCGCGACCCCGAGTCCACTCTCTTCGTCGATGCGGATCATGCCGGCGTCGTCGGGCGTCGCGAGCGCCGTGTTGCCCATGACGTAATAGTCGTACTGGTCGGTGATCCACGCGGTGTCGGCGAGGTTCGGGCCGCCGAGCACCTGCAGGGCCTGGGCGCGCAGGGCGTCGTCGTCAGCCGGTCGTGCGAGGCGGGCGGTCGTGTCGGCCTGCAGCGCGTCTTGCCACTCGGGGCGCGCGAAGGGGCGGTGGTAGACGGGGCTGTCGATCGCGACCGTCTTCGGGTCGACGTCGACGATGCGCTCGCCCTGCCAGTCGATGAGCAGGCGGCCCGTGTCGGTGACCTCGCCGAGCACGCTCGTCTCGACATCCCACTTCGCCGTCACGGCGAGAAACGCCTCGAGCTTGTCGGGGTGCACGATCGCCATCATGCGCTCTTGGCTTTCTGACATCAGAATCTCTTCGGCGGTGAGCGAGGGGTCGCGCAGCAGCACCGCGTCGAGGTCGATGATCATGCCGCCATCGCCGTTCGCCGCGAGCTCGCTTGTGGCGCACGAAATGCCGGCGGCGCCCAGATCTTGGATGCCCTCCACCAGCTCGCCGCGATACAGCTCAAGGCAGCACTCGATGAGCACTTTCTCGGCGAAGGGGTCGCCGACCTGCACCGCGGGCCGCTTCGTGGGGCCACCCTCGCTGAACGTGTCGCTCGCCAGAATGCTCGCGCCGCCGATGCCGTCGCCGCCCGTGCGCGCGCCGAACAGCACGACCTTGTTGCCGACACCGCGCGCGTTCGCGAGGTGCAGGTCTTCGTGCCGCAGAGCCCCGACGGCGAGAGCGTTCACGAGCGGGTTGGCCTGATACACGGCGTCGAAGACGGTCTCGCCCCCGATGTTGGGCAGCCCCAGACAGTTGCCGTAGTGGCTGATGCCGCTCACGACCCCGGGCACGACGCGCGCCGTGTCGGCGTGGTCTAGGCATCCGAAGCGGAGGGCATCCATCACCGCAACAGGGCGCGCGCCCATCGAGATGATGTCGCGCACAATGCCGCCGACGCCCGTCGCCGCACCCTGGAACGGCTCGATGTAACTCGGGTGGTTGTGGCTCTCGATCTTGAAGGTGACCGCCCAGCCCTCACCGATGTCGACGACGCCCGCGTTCTCGCCCATGCCGACCATGAGGTGGGTCTTCATCTCGTCAGAGACCTTCTGGCCGAACTGGCGCAGATGCACCTTGCTCGACTTGTAGGAGCAGTGCTCGCTCCACATGACCGAGTACATCGCGAGTTCGCCGCTCGTCGGGCGACGGCCGAGCAAGGCCTTGATGGCCTCGTACTCGTCGGCCTTGAGGCCGAGTGCCTCGAAGGGCTGCACTTTCTCGGGCGTCGCCGCAGCGTTGTCGACCGTGTCGGGAGCGGGAATCTGCGTGCGAGTGGTCACGAGGCTGAAGGCTCCTGAAGTGAAGGTGAACCGGGCGCTTCGATCCTATCCGCGCCTAGGCTGGGCTTCGTCGGCCGTGCGACGCCGACCACGACCAGTGCGACGCCGAGGAGCCGCCCATGAACGCCCGCATGATCTGGATGTACGCCCTCATCGGTCTGCTCGTCTTTCTGGGCGCGATGTTTCTCGGCGCAGCGCTGAATCAGTGATCGGCTGATCACCGTGGCGCGTCTCGTGGGGGCGATCGATGACGAGTTCGTCGAGCTCGCCGATGTCGAGCTGAGGGTCTGGTTCGAGTTGCTGCTGGTCGCCGGCATCGCCGTCGGCGTGGCTCTGTTGCTCATGCTCGTCGTCGAGCTTGTTGTGCGCGTGCTCGCGCGCCGCCGGTCGTGGGCTGCGCCTCTCGCACGAGAAGTGCGCCCCCCGCTGCGCCTGCTGCTGCTCGTCTCGGGTCTGTGGGTGGCGATCGACTTCGCGGCGCCGATCACGCGGCTGTCAGAGATCGCCGAGCGAGTGCTGCTGATCGGCACGATCGGCCTCTTTGCCTGGCTCCTGGTGGAGGCGGTCGACTTCGGCTTCACGTCAGCGCTCTCGCGTTACCCGGCCGATGTCGCGAGCAACCGTGCGGCGCGACGGGCGCGCACGCAACTGGAGTTTCTGCAACGGTTCTCGCTCGTCATCATCATCGTCGTGGCCGTGAGCGCAGCGCTGCTGACCTTCCCGCAGATGCAGGCGATGGGAGCCAGCTTGCTGGCTTCAGCCGGCCTCGCCGGTATCGTCGCGGGCATCGCCGCCCAGTCGACTCTCGCCAACGTCTTCGCCGGCTTTCAGATCACCTTCAACGATGCGGTGCGCGTCGACGACATTGTGATTGTCGAGGGCGAGTGGGGCCGCATCGAAGAGATCACGCTGACCTACGTGGTCGTGCGCATCTGGGATGATCGGCGCCTCGTCGTGCCGTCGACCCACTTCACGACCCAGGCGTTTGAGAACTGGACACGCACCGGCAGTGAGCTTCTGGGTTCGGTCGAGTTCGATCTCGACTGGCGCGTCAGCCCCGGGGCCATGCGCGATCATCTCGCCACGCTGCTGGAGAAGACCCCCCTGTGGGACACGCGCGTGTCGGTGCTGCAGGTCTCTGACGCGCTGGGCGGCATGGTGCGAGTGCGCATTCTCGTGAGCGCTGCCGACGCCGGGGCACTCTTCGATCTGCGCAATTATCTGCGCGAAGAGTTCGTCGAGTGGGTGCAGGTCGAGAGCCCCGCGTCGATGCCCCGCACGCGCGTCGTCATGCCCGACACCGACAGTGCGCCGACCATCGACCCTGCCGACGAGTCAGCACGCGAGCAGCTGTTCAGCGGCACCCCCGAGGCTCAGCAGCGAGCGCAGCAAATGATGGCGCCGTCGGCCGACCCCGATGCCCCGGCCCGTTCGGGCGGAACGTCTCGACCTGAAGCCCCCGCTTAGACCACTGCGCGACGTCGCGCGAGCAGCAGCACTGCTCCGAGCGTCAGGAGGAGCCCTGCCAGCCCGAGCGGCACAGCGGGGTCTGCGCCGGTAGCAGCGAGATCGCTTGCGGCGATCACGGTGATCTCGACCGTCGTCTCGAATCCGTCGTAGCTCGCGGTGATGGTGTGCACGCTTGCGGTCGGAAAGCTCACCGTGTTGCCGTCGATGACGTCAGTGGCGACATCGCTCGTCAGCACGACCTCGCCGGGCACCGGGAAGGGGTTGCCGTAGGGGTCAAGAAGGGCGAAGTCGAACGTGATCGAACCGCCCTCATTGACCGTGGTCGCCGACGGCGTCGCCTCGAGGCCGTCGGGGTTCGCGGTGTCAGCGAGCACCGTGATCATCGTCGTTCCGGTCTTCGCAGAATCGGAATCGAGCGTCGCGGTGATGAGACGCTCGCCCGCCAGCGTGAACTCGATGAGCCCGTCTGTCTTCGTCGTGACGATGTCGCTCGCTTCGCCGGTGGTGACTGTTGAGACCGAGGTCACGTCGAGGTCGCCGTCGCTGCGATCCTGAATGAGAAACTCGATGTCGCCGCCCGCTGTGACCGTATCCGTCGCGGGGATGACCGCGAGGGGGTCAGTGGTCCACTGGGCGTACAGCGTACCCCCGGCGGCGATGGTGCTCGTCGGTGTCACGGTCGAGCCGCTTCCGTCGCTGACGGTGTTCCAACTGCTCAAGAAGAAGCCGGGTCGCGTCGGGGTCGGCAGCTCGCGCTCACCCGACTGGAAGGTCGGAGCAAAGACCTCGACGGCGTCGATGGGGTCGGAGCCCGCGAAGTTGCCGTCGAACTCGAACCGGTAGCTGTGGTCGAGAACCAGGTTCTGCGGGCCGACCGAGGTGTTCGTGATGATGCCGTTGTTCAGCAGTGTCGCGCCCGACGCGACGCCGACGCTACCGGCTCCGCGCACGACTCCGGTCTCGGTGACCGTCGCACTCTCGCCGGAGAACACCGTCACGAAGGAGTTCGCGGGCAGAGTGAGTGTTCCGCTCACACTCCACGTCGAGGGGTCGCCATTGATGCCTCGACCGATGGCCGGGCCGAACAGTCCGCCGTCTGCAGTGACCGATGTGCCTTCGCCGATCGTGATCGCGGACGAGCCGCCGAGCTCGCCGCCGCCGATTCCCGCCCCGTAGGTGCCGCTGCGGGCGTAGACCGTGGGTGCGGAGACCTCAGAAGTGATGGCGATCGTGCCGCCGCCACCGCCACTGAAGAAGCCGTCGCCGCCGCCGATGCCCGCGGCCTTCTCTCCTCCGTAGGCGTTGACCGTGCCGCCATTGATCGAGATGTCGCCGCCGTTGCCGCGGTTGCCTCCGCCGATGCCGGCGGCTTGCTCTCCACCGTAGGCGTTGACGGTGCCGCCGTTGATCTCGACGATCCAGCCGCTCACTCGATCACCGCCGCCGATGCCCGCGCCACCACCCGAGCCGCGCGCGGTCACGGTGCCGCCGTTGATCGTGATGGTGCCGCCGGCGGCCTCGGTGCCCGTGACGATTCCGCTCTGGCCTGAATTGTTCAGGCTCGCGTCGCCGCTGCCGATGCCGGCAGAGCCCGTGTAGTTGGTGCCGACGCGCGTGGCATTCGCCGTGATGGTGCCGCCATTGATCGTGATGGTGCCGCCCGCACCCCGCTCGCCGCCACCGATGGCAGCACCGGTGTCGTCGGCGACAGCTGTCGTCACCGACACGGTTCCGCCATCGATCGTGATGTCTCCACCGGCGCCGCTGCGGCCGCCGCCGATGCCCGCGGCATAGCGACCGGTGACCACGGTGACCGTGGTCGTGGCGCCGCTAATGCTGATGGTGCCGCCGTCTTGCAAAAACCCTCCGCCGATGCCCGCGCCGCTGCCACCGCCGACCGCCGTGACTGATCCCCCCGAGATCGTGGTAACCCCGCCGTCGAGAGTCGAACCGTTGCTGCCGCCGATGCCTGCGCCCACCGAGCCGCCCGTCGCCGAGACGGTACCTCCGGTGATCGTCACGGTGCCGCCGCCGCCGTCGGCACCCCCGCCGATGCCCGCCGCGTATCCGGTGCCGCCGAAGAAGATGCCTGAGTTGCGTGCGGTGACCGCTCCGCCGTTGACGACCAGGGTGCCGCCGCTCGCGCCGTCGTCTCCACCGATGCCCGCGCCGAGGTTGCCCCCGTCGGCCGTGATCGTGCCGCCATCGATGGTGAGCGTGGCACCGGTGTTCTCGAAGCCCGCGTCGGCGTCTGCCGTCGCCTCTGCGATCCAGGTGCCACCCGAGCCGCTATCGGTCACCGTGAACGACACGCCCGTGGCAAGCGAGACCGCGTCGGTCGCCAGGTCGAATCCGGCCAGGTCGAGCGTGGCGTTCTCTGGCACGGCGAGAGTGCTGGCCGGTGACGAAATGTCGGCGGTCAGCTCGACATCGTTGCCGGCAGCGAGCTGCGACTCGAGGGCCGCGAAGTCAGAGACTCCCACAGCCGAGGCGGGTGAGGCCGGCAGAACCACGAGGCCACCCACCACGAGCGCGAAGGCAGCGGTCGTTGCTGAAAGCGTGAGCGGGCGGCGGCGTGACGAGCGAGTCATGAGATTCCGTATGGGTATGCGCAACGACGGCGAAATGAGAAAGGCCAGTTCGACACTACCCAAAAAGTGAAACCTGGCGTATCACCCCCGTTCGGGGTGATGACGTCTCGCCCCGTTGGGGGTCTACGACTTCGGAATCGGAGGCCCCAGCGCCAGCAGCACCGTGAAGAGCACCACGACCGCGAGCAGAATCAGTGCGGCGAGCAGGTACGGGTGGTTGAGCATCCACCGCACCAGCCGGTCGAACCAGCGCTGATCACGCGGGTCGTCCGTCGCCTCGCGGCGCCAGTCGCCCTCGAGCTTGCCGGTGCGGTGCGCCCAGATGTCGAAGGGGATCGTCGCGTAGGGGATGATCGCCGTCACGACCGCGACCAGACCGAGGCCGACGCTCCAGCGCTGGTTGATCGCTGTCAGCACTGCCGTCGCGCCGTAGGCGAGGAACACGAAGCCGTGGATGCTGCCGCCGATGGTGACCGCAATGTCGAGCCCCGCCGTGGCGCGAAGAATGAGGCCTGTGATGAGCAGGGTCCAGGTGATCGCTTCGGCGATCGCGACGATGCGGTAGAGCTTCTTCGGAGTGAGGCCTGCGGCCCTCGAGGGCGGCGCGGTGAGGCGGGGCTCGGTCATGGGTCTATTTCATCACCTTGCGCGCGGGCGAACCGTGTGGAAGCATCACCAACCACAACTCAACGGCTCTGTCATGGCTTTCGTGCAACCGCGTCGCAGCGAGCAACTCTTCCGCTGGCGCGTGTGCGCCCTTCTTTTTGAGGTGACCCATGACTGATTCTGTTTCCCCCTACTCTGCTGACTTCGAGCGCCTGTCTTCAGCGCTGACGGCGGCGGTGCGCGAGCATCCGGCCCTTGCTGGCCTCGCCCTGCTCGGCTCCGGCTCGCACGACGCCGCAGCGCGGCGCGACGAGTGGTCTGATCACGACTTCTTCGCTATCGCGGCGCCCGGCGCTGCTGCCGTTGCCCGCCGCGACCTCGACTGGCTGCCCGATCAGGAACGGCTGGTGCTCACGGCACGAGAAGGCGAGCTCGGCTTCGTTGCGGTCTACGACGACGGCCATGTCTTCGAGTTTGCCGTCGCCGAACCGGGCGAGCTCGCGGGCGCGCTCGCCGAGGAGGCGACCGTCACCGTCGATGACGCCGATGCGACTGTCGCGCGTTTGATCTCTGAGTCGCAGGCTCGGGCCGCCGCCCTTCCCGCTACCGACGCGCTCAACGACACACGCCTCGTGCTCGTCAAGCTGCTCATCGGCACCGGCCGGCTGCGGCGGGGCGAGACGCTCAACGGCGGCCAGTTCATCCGGCAGTGGGCGGTCAAGCACCTGGTGCTGGCTCTGCGTGCGCGGGCGCAGCTCATTGACGGCGCCGAGCCTGCGGGCATCGAGCCGACGCGGCGGCTCGAGGAGGCGTTTCCTGAGATCGCCGCCGACATCGAAGCCGCAATCGCGCAGCCGGCCGAGCGTGCGGCTCAGAGCCTGTTCGAGCTGACGCGCCGGGTGCTCGAACCGGGGTGGAACGAGTTTCCGTCAGGCGCCGCCGACGCGATCGCGCGTCGACTCGGGTGGTGACTGTGCGGGCTGGGCCCTAACTCATGACCGAGGCGGTGAGCACGCTCGTGAAGAAGGTGAGACCGTCGATGCCCGATCGCATCGCGGCGGGCGTGTTCGGGCCGAAGCCCGGTTCGACCGCGTGCTCGGGGTGCGGCATGAGGCCGACGACGTTGCCGCGCTCGTTGCGCAGGCCCGCGATGTCGCGCAGCGAGCCGTTCGGGTTGACGTCGAGGTAGCGGAAGGCCACGAGGCCCTCGCCCTCGAGCCGATCAAGAGTCAGCTCGTCGGCGATGAACCCGCCCTCGCCGTTCTTGAGCGGGATGGTGATCTCTTGGCCCTGGGTGAACCCGTTGGTCCACGAGGAGTCTGTACTCTCGACGCGCAGGCGCTGGTCGCGGCGGATGAAGTCGCCGTGGTCGTTGCGGATCAGACCACCGGGCAGCAGGTGCGCCTCGACGAGAATCTGGAAGCCGTTGCAGATGCCCAACACCGGCATGCCGCTGTTCGCGGCGGCGATGACTTCGGCCATGATCGGCGATCGGGCCGCGATGGCGCCGCAGCGCAAATAGTCGCCGTAGCTGAACCCGCCGGGCAGCACGATCGCGTCGACGCCCATGAGGTCGTGGGTGCCATGCCACAGCGCGACGGGCTCGGCGCCCGCGAGGCGCACGGCGCGTTGCGCATCTCGATCGTCGAGCGAGCCGGGAAAGGTGACGACGCCGATGCGCACTAGCGGGTTTCTCCGGCCACGCCTGCACCGCTGACGTGCACGCTGATGACGTCTTCGATCACGCCGTTGCTGAGCATGTCGGCGGCCAGCTGCTCGACCGTCGCCATCAGGTCGGCGTCGACCTCGCCGTCGACGTGCAATTCGAAGCGCTTGCCGATGCGCACGTCGGCGATGTGCTCGTGACCGAGGCGGTGCAGAGCCCCCGCGACGGCCTTGCCAGCCGGGTCGAGAAGCTCGGCCTTGGGCATGACCTCGACGACGATGGTGGGCACGGCGGCTCCCTGCGCAGTGGGCGAACGATACGAGTTCAGCCTATCCTGGGCGTTTTTCGTCGCGCACCAGAACTCGAACCAGAAGGAGACCCCCTCGTGCTCGAACTGACTGGCTACACCCTGCTCGGCGTCGCAGTGGCGATCGCGCTCGTCGCCGTGATCATCGTCGTCGGCATCATCTCGCTCGCGACTCGCGTCATCGCGCGTCGATGGCCCGGCGTCTATCGCAGCTTCGGGCCCGCCCGCCGACGTCTGCGCGTGCTGCTCTTCGTCGTTGCGACGTGGATCGCCGTGTCGCTGACCCTTCCCGAGCCCGCGTGGCGCAGCACGATCAACCAGGTCTTCACGATTCTGGTGATCGGCGCGAGCGCGTGGCTGCTCAGCGCTGTCGTGCGCCTGCTGTTCGATCGGGTGCAGCGGCGCTACGACATCACCGCCGACGACAACCGCGTGGCGCGACGCATTCAGACCCAGCTCACGATTGTGCGCAGACTCGCCACCGTCATCATCGGCGTGCTCGCGCTCGCCGCCATGCTGCTCACCTTCCCGGGCGCGCAGGCCGCCGGTGCGAGCTTGCTCGCCTCGGCTGGCCTCGTGAGCGTCGTCGCGGGGCTCGCGGCACAATCGTCGCTCGCGAATGTCTTCGCGGGCATGTAACTCGCGTTCTCCGACGCGATTCGCATTGACGATGTGGTCACTGTTGAGGGAGAGTTCGGCCGCATCGAAGAGATCACCTTGACGTATGTCGTGGTGAGCATCTGGGACGAACGCCGTCTCGTGCTGCCCTCGACCTACTTCACGACGACGCCCTTCGAGAACTGGACTCGGCAGTCGGCGCAGCTCATGGGCACGGTTGAGCTCGACGTCGATTGGCGCGTCGACCTCGACGAGATGCGGCTCGAACTCACGCGCATCGTCGAAGCGAGCGACTGGTGGGACGGCCGCACGGCGAGCGTCGTCGCCACGGATGCGACGGGCGGCATCGTGCGCGTGCGTCCTCTCGTGAGTGCGCGCAACTCGAGTGACCTGTGGGACCTGCGCTGCCACGTGCGCGAGAAGCTCGTCACCTGGGTGCGACGTTCGCAGCCCGAGGCACTGCCGATTCAGCGCGTCGAACTGCCCGCACTCGATTCGTTGGCAGAGGTGTCGAGCAGGTAGTCCGCTCGCTCAAGGGTGGCCGCGATCGCGGCCGCGTTGCGTTCGTCGGGGCCGAGCGCCCAGGCGCGCGCCGCATCCGGGTTCTTGCCGAAGGCGATGTGGCGCGCGATGAGCCGCTCGTGCCGGATGGCGTCGTCGAGCACGATGCCGACGCTCAGGTCGAGCAGCGGGGCGACGCGGTGCCAGCCGTGCTCGCGCAGCAGCAGGTAGTTGCCCTCGACGATGACGCACCACCATTCAGGAGCCAGAGCGATCGCGCCGGGCACAGGCTCTTCGACACGCCGGTCGAAGCCCGGGGCACGCAGCGTTTCTCCTGAGTTGTGGAGATCGCGCAGCGACTCGAGCAGGGCGACGAAGGCGTCGACGTCGAAGGTGTCGGGGGCTCCCATGCGGTCGCGGCGGCCGAGTCTCACGAGCTCGGCCTGCGGCAGGTGGAAGCCGTCCATGGGCAGCACGGCCGAGCCGGGCAACCCGGCCGAGAGGGCAGCGGCGACCGTCGACTTACCAGCGCCGGGAGCGCCGGCGAGGCCGACGATGAGGGGGCCGGATGCTCGGGGCCGGGCCGCGCGCATCCGCTCGATCGCCGCGGTGAGGTCGTCGAGCGACTCAAGCGATGCCGGGGGCATCATCGCTGCAGGTCTGCACCGATACCGTGCTGGAACGCGTCGGCAACGATGAACTCGGCCCACTCGCGGTAGCCGCTCGCACTCGGGTGGAAGTCGTCGGTCGCGAAGTGGTCGTCGGCGTAGGGCGGCAGCGGCGGTGTCATGTGAGCGCGCGGGAACCGTTCGAGGGCGCGGCGCGCGCTCACCTCGAGCGACTGCGAATGCAGGGCGAGCGTTGTGCGCAGCGGCTCGGGCAGCAGGCCGAAGCGGTGAAAGGCCGGCAGAGCGCTCATGAGCACCACGGCGTCGGGGTGGGCGGCGAAAGTCACGCGCAGGATGCGCTTGATGTCGCGCCTGAAGGCGCGGTGCGACCGTACCTGCATCGAGTCGTTGGCGCCGAGACTGATGACGACGAGGTCGGTCGGGGCGTTGAGGGCTTCGTCGAGGTGGTCGCGGATGACGTCGCGGGCGGTGGCCCCGTTGCGTCCGCGAGACCGCCAGCGCACGGGGCGGCCGGTGAGCTCGGTGAGCTGGGCGCTCAGATGGCCCGCGAGCGCCACGGCGGCATCGTCGACGCCGACCCCGACGGCCATCGAGTCGCCGAGCACGAGCAGGTGGATCGGGTCGGTGCCGCCGCCGCCCTCCCACGGCCGAGGCGGCTCGGGCAGCAACGGCACGACTCGGCGCAGCCTCACGGTCTGCGGCAACAGGATGGGGGCAAGCGCCAGCGCCACGGCCCGACTGAGCCGGCGGCCGCGCAACGGTCGGGGGCTCGAGGTCATGGGCGCGAGTCTAGGCCTGCGGTGCGATCGAACGACGTGGCCGTCGGCTCGCGCCGCACCTCAATGGTCGTCGAGCAGGCGGTCGAAGCCGACGCTTACGGCATCCTCGACCGCGAAGTCGGCCCAGTCGCGGTAGCCGATCGCGCTCGGGTGAAAGTCATCGCTCGCGAAGAAGCCCTCGGTGTAGGGCGGGGGCGGGGGCGACATGTGGGCGCGCGGGTGGGCGGCGATGAGCGCACGAGCCTCGCGCTCGAGCGCCTGTGAGTGCCGATAGAGGCTGCGCCGCAGCGGGTCGGGAAGCAGCGAGAAACGAAAGAACGCCGGCAGCGACGACATGAGCAGGGCAGCCTCGGGATGCGCTGCGAAGGTGCGCTGGATGATGCGCCGGATGTCGCGGCGAAACGCGTTCGCCGAACGCAGGGCGAGAGCGTCGTTGGCTCCCACGGTCAGAAACACGAGGTCGGTGGGCTCGACGAGGGCGGGCGTGAGGTACTGCCGAACGAGGTCGCCCGCGGTCGCCCCATTGCGTCCGGCCGCGCGCCAGTGCACCGGCCGCCCGGTGCGGACCGCGAGCGCCTCGGCCAGGCGTCCGCCGAGACCGAGGTCGGCGTGGTCGACCCCCACACCCGCGGCAGTCGAGTCACCGATGACGAGCAGATGCAGGGGGCGGGATGCTCGCTCGCCGCCACCCGAGCCGCCCGGGTCGACGCGGCCGTGCCACGGCAGCGGAGCATCCGGAAGCCGCGGCGTGCTCTTGCGCAGTCGGCGCCCCTGCGTCAGCAGCACGGGCCCTTGCGCCGCCGCGATGGCGCGGCTCAACCGCAGTCGGCGCGGGGGTCGGAACTCGCTCACGCCCGGAAGTCTAGGTGCCAGATCTGGGGCACAAGGGCGCTTCAGTCGCGCGGTTCCGCCCGTTTGGGGTGAATCTACGCGCGCTCGAGGGCGGGGGTGAGGCGCAGCAGAGTGCCCCAGGGGTCGTCGAGCTCGAGGGTGCGCCCGTCGTCGCGCACGGCGACTCCGTGGTGCTGCAGGCGCTCGGCAGTGGCGCCGACCTCATCGACCGACGGCAGCACGAGGTCTACTTGGCCGAGGCCCAGGGCAGGCATCCGTCGGCCGGCACCGCTGCTGCGCCACACGTTCATCGCCATGTGGTGGTGGTAGCCGCCCGCGCTCACGAAGATGGCTTGCCCGCCGAACGAGGTGGTGAGGTCGAAGCCCAGCTGGTCGACATAGAAGTGCTGCGCGGTCGCGGTGTCGCCAACGCTCAAGTGCACGTGACCGACGACGCTCGGCGCCGAGCCGTGGGCCGCGAGCGCCTCGTCGGTGAGGTGCTCGCGCAGAAAGGCGTTGGGGTCGAGAAAGAGCGTGCCCATCTCGACCTGGCCGTGCACCCACGACCACTGGGTGCGGTCGCGATCCCAGTAGAGCTCGACGCCGTTGCCCTCGGGGTCGTCGAAGTAGAAGGCCTGGCTGACGAGGTGGTCGGCTGAGCCGGTGAACCGCTGCGGATGCGCCGTCGCGACCGTGTAGACCGCCGCTGCGAGGGCGGCCTGCGTCTCGAACAGGATCGCCGTGTGGAAGAGCCCCGCCTCGCGCGGACCGGCATGCTTCAGGGTCGGGCTGTGGCGCAAGACGACGACGACGACGGATGCTGATGCCACGGTGCCCGCTCGACCGAGCGTCACCACCGACCCTGCGGCGTCGAGCACACTCAAGCCCACCGCGTCGCGGTAGTACGCCGTCATCGCGTCGAGGTCGGCGACGTCGAGGGTCACCGGTCCCATGGCGGTGTCGGCGGCGAGGCGTGCTGAGTCGGTCATGCGGGTGTCAACGTGGGAGCATCCAGCGCCATTCCGTCGCGCGCGTGTCTGGGCCGACGTGCTTGGCCCCAGATTCGCCTCACATGGGCGGAACCCTGACCTGGAAGCGCCCTTTTGCCCCAGATCTGTGGCATGAAGGAGCTAGCCGCAGAGGCGGTCGATGAGCTCGCGGTAACGGGCGGCTGTGCGCTCGACGATCTCGGGGGGCAGCGCCGGAGGCTCGCCCGTGCGATCCCAGTTCGCGGCGAGCCAGTTGCGCACGATCTGCTTGTCGAAGCTGTCGAGGCGCGAGGGGCCGCCAGCCGCGTAGAGCTCGGCGTCCCAGTAGCGAGAACTGTCCGACGTGAGCACCTCGTCGCCGAGGGTCAGCGCACCCGTGGCCGGGTCGGTGCCGAACTCGAACTTGGTGTCGGCGAGCACGACTCCGCGCTCGAGCGCGATCTCGCTGGCGGTCGCGAAGATCGCGAGCGACGCATCCCTCAACGCCGTCGCGACCTCGACCCCGACGAGCTCGACCGAGCGCTCGAAGCTGATGTTCTCGTCGTGCTCGCCCATCGGCGCCTTGAAGGCCGGCGTGTAGAGCGGCTCGGGCAGGCGGTCGCCGTCGCTCAGGCCCTCGGGCAGTGCGATGCCGCAGACGGTGCCCGACTCGCGGTACTCGGCCCAGCCCGAGCCCGTGAGGTACCCACGCACGACGCACTCGATCGGATGCATGTCGAGGCGCTTCACGAGCATGGCGCGGTCGGCGACCTCGACCGGCACCTCGGCCAGTTCAGCTGCGGCGGGCAGGTCGGCGACGGTCGCGAGATGGTTGGGCATGGGCAGTCGAGCGAACCACCAGCGGGTCAACTGGGTCAGCAGAGCGCCCTTGCCCGGGATGCCCGGCTCAAGCACGTGGTCGAACGCACTGACTCGATCACTCGCGACGACGAGCAAGAGCGCAGGATGATCGGCGTGCTCGTAGAGGTCGCGCACCTTGCCCGAGTAGACGTGCTGCCAGCCGAGCTCGGAGAGAGCATCCATCAGACGACGCGCGCCGCGATGTCGGTGCGGTATTGGCCGCCCTCGAGGCCGATGCGGCCGATCGCCTCGTAGGCGCGCTCGCGGGCCTGGGCGAAGTCGGTTCCGGTCGCGACGACGCTCAGCACGCGGCCGCCCGTGGCGACGAAGCCGTCGATCGTGCGGGCGGTAGCGGCGTGCGCGATCGTGACCCCCTCGACCGCGGCCGCCTCGTTGAGACCGGTGAGTGCGCGGCCCGTGATCGGCAGCTCGGGGTAGCCCTCGCTCGCGAGCACGACCGTGACGGCGACATCTGCCGAGAACGCAGGGTGCGGGCGCCCGGCGAGCTGGCCAGTACTCGCCGCGAAGAGCAGCTCGCTCAGCGGCGTGACGAGCCGCGGCAGCACGACCTGCGTCTCGGGGTCGCCGAACCGCGCGTTGAACTCGATGACGCGGATGCCCTTCTCGGTGACGATCAGGCCGCAGTACAGCAACCCGATGAACGGGGTGCCTTCGCGATCGAGCTGCCGCACCGTCGGCTCGGCGACCGTGCGGATCACCTCGTCGACGAAGCCCTCGGGCGCCCACGGCAGCGGCGAGTAAGCGCCCATGCCGCCCGTGTTGGGGCCGGTGTCGCCGTCGCCGATGCGCTTGTAATCTTGCGCGGGGCTCAGCGGCAGCACCGTGTGGCCGTCGCTCAGCAGAAAGAGGCTGACCTCTTGGCCGGCGAGGAACTCTTCGACGAGCACCCCGCCCTGCTGCAGGTAGTGCTCGGCGTGAGCGAGTGCGGCGGCGCGATCGTCGGTGACGATGACGCCCTTGCCGGCCGCGAGCCCGTCGGCCTTGACGACGTAGGGAGCACCGAGCGCGTCAAGTGCCGACACCACCTCGGCGAGAGTGCCGGCGCGCACCGCTCGACCCGTCGGAACCCCGGCGTCGTCCATGACGCGCTTGGCGAAGGTCTTCGAGCCTTCGAGCTGCGCGGCGGCGCCACCCGGGCCGAAGACGGCGATGCCGCGGCGACGAACAGCGTCGGCCACGCCCGCCACGAGCGGAGCCTCGGGGCCGATGATCACGAGCTCGATGTCGTTGTCGACCGCGTAGTCGGCGACCACATCGCCACGGGTCGCGTCGAGCGCCACGGTCTCGACGACCTCGGCGATGCCGGCGTTGCCGGGGGCCGCGGTGATCTCGTGCGGCGCGGCCTCGCTCAGCAGCGCGGTGATGATGGCGTGCTCGCGGGCGCCCGAGCCGATGACGAGAATTCTCACCCGGTCAGCCTAGCGAGGGGGAATAGGGTCGCTGGCATGGGTCGCGCACGCATCGATGAGCAGGCGGGGCGGGATGCTGTGCGCGCGGCGCTCGACGGCACAGGCGAGCGTTCCGACACCGCGACGGCCGTGCGCTACCTGCTGCAAGTGCTCGCTGACGCGAGCCCCGGCCACACCGTCGAAGTGCGCGTGCCGCCGTTCGGCGCGGGGCAGGCGGTCGAGGGCCCGCGGCACACACGCGGCACGCCGCCGAACGTGGTCGAGCTCGACGCCGAGACCTTTATCGCGATTGCGACGGGATCACTCGCGTGGGGCGAGGCGGCGTCGGCGGGCCGCGTGCACGCATCCGGTGCCCGCTCTGATCTGTCGGGGCTGTTTCCCCTCGAGTACTGAACGCCGACCTCTCAGCGCCGTGCGTCAGAATGGGGGCGTGAGCGAGCCGACGAACCCAGCCCCTGAGCGCGCGACCGTGCAGGTGCGGCGCGCCCCGAAGATTCCCGCCTTCATGGTGGTCGGCGGGCTCATCGGCTTTCTCGTCGTGCTCATCATCACGCCGCTCTTTCCCGTCGACCCGCTCGTCGGGCTGCCGGCGCTCATCGGCTACTTCTCGCTCTACGGCATCACCATCGGCGTCGTCATCGGCGCGATCGTCGGCATCGCGCTCGACCGTCGTTCGCAGAAGCGCGCCCGCACTCTCGACGCCGAGCGCGAGGTCGTCGAGCCGCTGCCCCTCGAGGGCGAGCTCGAGTAGGCCAGAATCGCCCCTTTCGTAGCGGCGCGTGCATCGGATTGCCCAACTCAGAACTTTTTCGGCGAATTCGCGTAAGAGACAGATCGTTCTACCGTCTTCCCCTGTGACGGGGCATTCGTCCCGCCACCTCAGGGGAAGGGAACGAGATCATGCGCTCGATTCGTCACGCGACAGCGCCGAGGGGTTCGAGGCCTCGCCGCGCCGGCGCTCTCGCCATAGCCGGGCTGCTTGCCGCAGCCCCTGCCCTGCTCGGGGCATCAGCCGCTCACGCTGACTCGTCGTCTGGCGACGACCTCGTCGCATACGCGCGAGCTCAGCTGCTGGGCGGAAGTGTCGTCGGCAGCAACCTGTCGAATCTCGCCGATCTGCGCGCTGCGATTGCGGCCAACGGCGGCAGCGTCGACGAGGTGGTCGACGCGAACCCGCTCGCCGTTGATGTGTTGCGCTCGATCAGCCTCGAATTGCCCAACGGAGTCGCGCTCGACGTCGGCGAGGGCATCGATGCCGGCGCCGTTCAGCAGTGGGCCGGCGCGTGGTCAGACAGTTCTGCCGAAGCTCACGTGCTGACTCTCGGCGATGCGGGGGCCGTCGACGTGCGGCCGAGCGCTGCCGACGCTTCGGGCTCGGTGGTCGTCGACCTCTCGGCTCTGCTCGGCTCACGATTCGCGAACTCGATCACGTCGCTCGATCTGCGTCTGAGCGCGATCGGTGCGAGCGCCGAAGGGCATGGCGAGGTCGCGACCGGCGACTACAGCCTCGCCGGCGCACAGTTGCTCGTGCGCACGCCTGCGCTCACCGACCTCTCGCAACGCGTGTTCGCGGCTCTCGAACCGGCAGAATCGAGGCTGGCGTCACTCGGCGGCAGTTCGGGGCACATCACCCAGGCGGTGCGACACGCTTTGGGCGGAGTGCTCGGTGGCGACGCGAATCTCGTCGACGTCGATGTCGCGATCGACACCGACCTGCGCTCGGCCGTCGAGCCGCTGCTCACGGCGCGCCTCGATTCGCCCGGCGCATCCGTCGACCTCGAGCGCGGGGCCATCGTGCTCGATCTCGAGACCATTCTCGGCCGAGACCTCAACTCGCTGCCGCCGGGCACCGAACTGCTCAGCGAGTCGGTTCTCGTGCCGGTACTCGATTCGATCACGACCCATGTCGCGAACCTCGCCGATGACGTGGTCGACGTCGTGCGCGAAGCGATCAACGAAGTGCGCGTCGACATTCGCGCGACGCTCTCGCTGTTGACGCCCCAGCAGGGCGACAGCGTCGAGACGTGCGTCGAAGTGCCGATTCTGGGCAACTTGGGCGGTGGCGATGGAGTGGTCGGTGGGCTGCTCGACGGCTTGACCGGCGGACTCCTCGGCGGAGGCGGCGGGCACGGCGGCACGGGTCACGTGACCGAGCCGCTCACCGAGCTGGTTTGCACGATCACCGAGAAGGTGCTGCCCGACCTGCGCACCTCACTCGACTTGCGCATCGCCGGTGATCTGAGCGGATTGGGGGATGCTGATGCCGAGATCGCTCGTGCGACCCTGACGGTGCTCGGCGTGCCCGTGCAGCTCGACCTGTCGGCCGTGCTCGGTGGCATTTCACTGGGCATCGCAGACGCACTGGGCAACGAGTCCGATGTGATCGCGGCCGTGCAGAGTGCGCTGCAACAAACGGTCGTCGAGCCGGTCGCGACCGGGCTGCTGGGCGGCGCGAGCCTCGGCACAGCGCTCGCCGATGTGCTCTCGGTGAAGGTGAACCTGAAGAGCACCGGATCAGATTCTGCTGGCCCCGGCACCTTCTTCACTCAGACCGCCGTGAGAATTGCCGTACTGCAGGGAGCGCTGGTGTCGATCGATCTGGCCTCGGCGACTGTCGGGCCGGGCGTCACGCCGACCGATGATCCGGAAGACCCCGATGGCCCGGGTGGCCCCGGTGACCCGGACTGCACGGGTGACGACTGCGGCCCCGGCGGCCCGATCACCCTCAGCGACGGCGGACCTCTCGCCTACACGGGCGTCAACATCGGCGGTCTGTTGATGCTCATCGCGGGCCTGCTCGCCGCCGGTCTCGCTCTCATGCGGGCTCGTCACGGCAGCTGGGCGCTGAGTCGTGAGGTGCTTCTCGGGTAGCGCCTGCACGGGCGGCCAGACCGATCGGGTGCGGTCTGGCCGCCGCCCACTCCGCCTACCCCTTGCGGGTGGCCAGAATCCGGAGTATCCATGAGAAATGGGGAATTGGGATGGGGATCCTCGATTCGGCTCGCAACGCTGACGGCGTTGCAGACCAGGAATTGCTGCGGCGGTCGCGTCGCGGTGATCGTGCCGCGTTCGGTGAGCTGTGGCAGCGGCACTCCGCCGCGGGAGTCTCAGTGGCGCGAGCCATCACGCACCTCGACCCCGACGACATCGTGGCCGAGGCGTTCGAGCGTATTCTTCGGCTCGTACTCGACGGGCGGGGGCCAACCGGCGCGTTCCGGCCCTATCTGTATTCGACCATTCGCCACGTGGCGGCATCGCAGGGGCGCGCTCGTCATGAGATCGCTGTCGATGATCTGGATGCTCTCATGCCGCCAGACGTCGAAGACGACGTGGCCGTCATCGCCCTCGACAGGTCGCTGACCGCGCAAGCTTTCCGCTCACTGCCCGAGCGGTGGCAGACCGTGCTCTGGTACACCGAGGTGGAGGGGCTCGACCCGCACGAGGCGGCTCCCTTGCTCGGGCTCAATGCCAATGCGACGGCGGCACTGTCGTTTCGTGCGCGTGAGGGGTTGCGCATCGCGTGGCTGCAGGCGCACGTCGAAGACGCGCAAGCCAGCGGCGAATGCCGATGGGCGATGGAGCGCCTTGGCGAACACGAACGCCACAAGCTGAGTGTGCGCGATACAGATCGGCTTGCCTTTCATCTTGCGAACTGTGCGCACTGCGCGATCGTCTCTGAAGAGGTGCACGACGTCGGGGTTCGACTGCGCTCTGTGCTTCTGCCGCTCTTCGTCGGTTCGAGCGCGGCGGTCGCGCTCGAACAGGCCGCCGGCGCTGCGGGCGGAGCAGACCACGCGGCGGGCATGACGGGTGCAGAGCTCGGCGGTGACCCGACAGCGGGAGGTTCAGCCCTGCCCGAAGGTCTCGCCGCGCTGGTCGGTGCCGCGGGAACGGGGGCCGGGGCCGTCGCGTCGAAGGTGGCCGTGGGTGCAGCCATTGTCGTAGCGGCCGCAGCTGGGCCTCTCGCGTCGTCGATGACGGAGGCGGAGCCATCGCCTGTATCAGCCGAGATCCAGACGACCCCTGCCGTCGATGACGCGGGCTCAGCAGGTCGAGTGATCGAGGTCGACCCTCGCGCCCTCGACCGTGACAGCTCCGATGACGTCACTGAGAGCATCCCGTTGCCCACCGAGACCGCTACGGGCGCCAGCGAGGTCGTCGACGGCATCATCGACACGATCACCGGGGGCGAGCCTCCGGCCGGGCACACCGCGCCGGGCGGCATCGTGGGCGCCGACCTCGACCTGCAGCTGACCGGCACCGCGACTCCCGGTGCGCACCTCTCGCTGCAGACGGCCGGTCAGGTCTACGCGACGACGACGGTGCGCAGCAATGGCACCTTCACGATTGCTGCGACCGCCGTGCCCGGCGGGCTGTCGTCGCTCGAACTCGTGCAGACCATCGACGAGGGCTACCTCGCAGGGCTGCTGCCCGAGGGCGGGCTGCTGGGCGGTCTGGTCGGCGACCTCGACGCCCTGGTTCAGCAGCTCGTGAAGCCCATCGTGCTCGGCTCGAACGACTCGAGCATCACGATCGTGCTCGTGCAGTAGCCGGCGTGAGCGTCAGCTCAGCTGGTTGCGTTCGACCCAGCTGAGGTACTCGGGGCTCACTGTGCCCGTGACGTAGTCGCCCGTGAAGCAGCTCATCTCGAGTTCGGTGATGTCGCTGCCCTCGATGATCGCGGCCTGCATGTCGGCGACCTCTTGATAGATGAGGTAGTCGCTGCCGAGCTCGGTGTTGATCTCGGGAATCTTGCGGCCGTGCGCGACGAGCTCGGTGCGCGTGGGCATGTTGATGCCGTAGACGTGCGGGTAGCGCACGGGCGGTGCGGCCGACGTGAACGTGACCTTGTTGGCTCCGGCTGCGCGAGCCATCTCGACGATCTCTTTCGACGTCGTGCCGCGCACGATCGAGTCGTCGACGATGAGGATGTTCTTGCCGGCGAACTCACTCGACATGGCATTGAGCTTCTGCTTGACGCTCTTCTTGCGCTCGGCCTGGCCGGGCATGATGAAGGTGCGGCCCACATAGCGGTTCTTGTAGAAGCCTTCGCGGTATTCGATGCCGAGCTTCTGGGCGACCTGCATCGCGGCGGGGCGCGACGAGTCGGGAATCGGCATGACCACGTCGATGTCGCCCTTGGGCGTGTACTGCGCGATGGTGTCGGCGAGCCGGTCGCCGAGTCGCAGTCGGGCCTCGTAGACCGAGATGCCGTTCATGATCGAGTCGGGCCGCGCGAGGTAGACGTACTCGAACGAGCAGGGAATCAGACGTGGTTTCGCGGCGCACTGCTGCGAGACCATCTCGCCCGAGCTCGTGATGAACACAGCCTCGCCCGGAGCGAGGTCGCGCACGATCTCGTAACCGCCCGCCTCGAGCACGAGCGACTCGCTCGCGACGACCCACTCGTCGCCCGTGAGGCCCGTCGTGCGTCGGCCGAGCACGAGCGGCCGAATGCCGAACGGGTCGCGGAACGCCAGCAGCCCGTGCCCCGCGATGAGCGCGATCGCCGCGTACGAGCCCTCGACACGCTCGTGCAGGCGCGTGATCGCGGCGAACACCTGGTCGGGATCGAGCTCGGCGCCCGAGACCTGAGCCTGCAGCTCGTGCGCGAGCACGTTGACGAGCAGCTCGGTGTCGCTGTTGGTGTTGAGGTGGCGGCGGTCGACATCGAACAGCTCGCGCGTCAGCTCGCGCGTGTTCGTGAGGTTGCCGTTGTGCACGAGGATGATGCCGTAGGGCGCGTTCACATAGAACGGCTGCGCCTCTTCTTCACTGGATGCTGAACCCCGGGTCGCATATCGAACGTGCCCCAGGCCCATGGTGCCCAGCAGGCTGCGCATGTCGCGCGTGCGGTAGGCCTCGCGCACCTGCCCCTTGGCTTTGGCCATGTGCAGCACGCGGCCTTCAGCGGTCGCGATGCCGGTCGAGTCTTGCCCCCGGTGCTGCAGCAGGGCCAGCGCGTCGTAGACCTGCTGGTTGACGGGACTCGACGAGACGATGCCGACGATGCCGCACATGCGGGGCGTGCTCCAGACCGTAAGGTTGACGGTGACGCAGGCCAGTCTGTCAGACCGCGGAACGGATGAACGAATGACGAATTCTTATGCCGCCGCCGGCGTCGACACAGCCGCGGGCGACCGGGCGGTCGAGCTCATGAAGGCCTCCGTCGCGGCCACGCACGGGGCCGAGGTTCTCGGCGGTGTCGGCGGCTTCGCCGGGCTTTGGGACGCCAGTGCGCTGCGCGACTACCGCCGCCCGCTGCTCGCCTCAAGCACCGACGGTGTCGGCACGAAGGTCGCGATCGCGCAGGCCCTCGACATTCACGACACCATCGGCCAAGACCTCGTGGCGATGGTCGTCGACGACATCGTCGTCGTGGGCGCGAAGCCCCTCTTCATGACCGACTACATCGCGTGCGGCAAGGTGCACCCGCAGCGCATCGCCGACATCGTGCGGGGCATCGCTGAGGCCTGCGCGGAGACGGGCACGGCTCTGGTCGGGGGCGAGACGGCAGAGCATCCGGGTCTGCTGGGCCCTGACGACTACGACGTGGCCGGCGCCGCGGTGGGTGTGGTCGAAGCCGATGACCTGCTCGGCCCCGAGCGCGTGCACAACGGCGACGTCGTCATCGCGATGGCGAGTTCGGGCCTGCACAGCAACGGCTTCTCGCTCGTGCGGCACATTCTCTCTACGAAGGGCATCGGCTACCACGACGAGCTGCCCGAGTTCGGCGGCGTCGTCGGCCAGACACTGCTCACTCCGACCGCGCTCTACACCGCGCCGCTGCTCGACGTGCTCGCCGAGCTGCCCGGCGCCGTGCATGCGCTCAGTCACGTGACGGGCGGCGGCATCGCCGCGAACCTCGCGCGCGTGCTGCCGGTCGGCAGCTGGGTTGAGCTCGACCGCGGCTCGTGGAGCCCACCCACCGTCTTCCGCGTGCTCACCGACCTCGCCGGCGACTCGCTCGAATCGACGGAAGGTACCTGGAATCTCGGTATCGGGATGCTCGCCGTGGTTGCCCACGACAGCGCGAGTTCGGTCATCCGCTCGCTCGAGGGTCGGGGCGTGCCCGCGTGGGTCGCCGGCCGCGTCTCGACGACCGCGCACGACCTGGCCGGCTTCGAGCAGGGCGCCAAGGGCGTCAACGGCGGCGCCGTGAAGCTCGTGGGTTCGTTCGCTAGTTAGTTCGTCGCCGCACGCAGTTCACGACGTCGCACAAGGAGGAGACCACGTGTGGATCAAGCACTCCGGGGTGATCGGCACTGTGGCACTGCCAACCGAGTCACCGAGCCGGGTTGCTCTTGGTCCCGTCGAGGCCTGGATCAGGTCGCTGCACGATGATGAAGCGCGGGTACTCGATGATCAGCTCGAGGCGGCAGTCGAGCGTTTCGCAACCGAATTTGACCAACGAGCACTCGGCTACACCGCCGCAGAAGACGCCTTTGCGGCTGTTCCGCTGCCCGTATCGGTAGTGCAGTCGATTGACGTCGCTGAGCTCCGTACAGACGGTCTCGCCGCCGAAGTTGAGAAGGTCGACTTTCGTTGGCGACTTGACCTCATTGCCGCCCTGCAACAAATGCTCGCAGAGCGATAGTGAGACCTCAGTTGCCTCAGCGGAAGTCGGCTTCGCGTTCTTGCTCGAGTGCCGCCGACAGGCTGGGCCCCTCGGGAGGGAGGGGGAGGCTTTCCATTGAACGCGTCGCGGGCGTAGCAAGACCGTCGGCGATCATTTGCTGGAGCGGCGAAATACCTGCCGTCTGGCGCGCGTCTTCTCGCGTCATCGGATCACCTCCATGCCGCGCAAGGACCTACGCGGTCTGAGCCGCCGGGCTCGCGTCGTCGTCTTCGTCAGCCTCGTCGTCATCGTCGACGAGGTGCGCCCACTTGTCTTCGTACTCGTTCTCGTGCGCAGCGGCAGCGAGCTCGCGCTCGAGCGCCGTGAGGTTGGTGTCGGGGGTGTAGTACTTGAGCTCCCGCGCCACCTTGGTGTGCTTTGCCTTCTGTCGGCCGCGCCCCATGCGTGACCCCCTCACAGTGTGTAGTCGGGTGAGACCGGGAGAACCCCAGAATGCCGAGTCAGGACGATAGAAAAACTGTGCGGAAGTTTAGCACGCAGGCCCGGTTCGTCGAGCCTGACCGCCCACGGCGGCGAGCGTCGCACCCCTTAGCATTGACCGGGTGACGACCCCCGACCTGACGACCTCGTGTGTGGTCATCGGAGCGGGTCAAGCAGGCCTCTCGGTGGCCTACTACTTGAAGCGACTCGGCCTCGAAGCCGGCAACGAGTTCGTGCTGCTCGACCGCGGCCCGAGCACGGGCGGCGCCTGGCAGTTCCGGTGGGAGGCCCTGCGACTCGGCTCGGCACACCGTGTCAACGACCTGCCGGGCATGGACGAGCTGGGGCTGAGTTTCACGACCGCCGATCACCACGCTCCGGCGCGCGAGGTCGTCGGCGACTACTACCGCCGCTATGAAGAGCACCACGGCCTGCAGGTCGTGCGACCCGCCGCCGTGACGCAGGTCAGCGACCTCGGCCGCGACCTGCTCGTGCGTTTCACGACCGAGAACGGCGAGCTCGAGCTCGGTGCCTCGACGGTCGTCAACGCCACGGGCACCTGGGGCTCTCCCTTCGTGCCCTGGTACCCCGGACGCGACACGTTCGCCGGTCGCCAGGTGCACACGAACGACTACGTTGCGGCCGAAGATTTCGCTGGCCAGAACGTCGTCGTGGTCGGCGCGGGCACGAGCGCCATCGGCTTCATCCTCGAGCTCGAGCCGCACGCGGCCAGCATCTCGTGGGCGACGCGCCGCCCGCCCGAGTTTCTCGACGAGGTCGAGCTCAACCTCGAGGCGGCCGAGCAGGCTGTCGCGATGCAAGACAACGCGGCGCGCGCCGGGCGCGCACTGCCGAGCATCGTCTCGGGAACAGGAGTGCCGCGCACCCGCCGTATCCAGGCCGCTCTCGATCGTGGCGTTCTCGAGTTCAAGCCTATGTTCACGGCGATAGAGCCGGATGCTGTGGTCTGGGCCGACGGAACCCGCGAGCCTGCCGACGCCATCATCTGGGCCACGGGCTTCCGACCTGAGCTGCGCCACCTGGCCCCGCTCAAGCTGCGCGAGAAGGAGGGCGGCGTCGCGGTGGCGAGCCACCACTCCGAGCGCGACCCGCGCATCTTCTTCGCCGGCTATGGCCCCGCGGCATCGACCATCGGCGCCAACCGTGCTGGTCGCAACATCGCCCGGCAGGTCGTCGCCACGCTCAGCAAGATGGGGCGCTAGCCGTGGATCTATTCACGATCGTCGTCGTCACGGCCGCCGTGCTGGGCGTGCTGCTGCTCGTGCTCGCGGTCATCGCGATCGTCGTGCTGCTGCCGCCCGTGCGCCGCGCGATGCGCGAGCGCGCGCAGTCGTCAGAGGCCGACGTCGAGGGTGCTGGCTCCGACCCTGAGACCTCGAGCAGCGACGGAGCCGAGCCCGAGCAACGGTGAGCTGGCGAGGGTGCCGGCAGCAGCATCCGGCACCAAGCCCAGCGCGGCGGTGAGCACCGCGACCGACGACGCCGCCGACCACGCCTGCGGTCGGCACGCCGCCGGGTAGGGGATGGGGCGCGTGACCACGTCGACCGGGTCACCCGAGTGCAGCTCGGGCATGCGGTAGTCGAAGCCTTCGGCGGCGCGCAGCAGACCGCGGGCCAATGACGAGGCGACTTCATCGTGACCCTCGCGCGCGAGGCCGAGAACGGCGATCGCGGTGTCGTGCGTCCAGACCGAGCCGCCGTGGTAGCTCAGCGGCCAGTAGCCGGTCGAGTCGGTCGACATCGTGCGCAGGCCGTAGCCCGAGTCGAGCTCGGGCGAGCCAAGGCGGGCGGCGACGAGCGCCGACTGCTCGGCATCGAGCAGGCCCGTACCGAGCAAGTGGCCTAGGTTGCTCGTCACCGTGTCAACCGGGCGCTTCTGCGCGTCGAGCGCGATCGCCGGGTAGGGGCCCAGGGCGCCAGCGAGCGACGCGTCGGTGATCCAGAACTTCGCGTGAAAGGCCTCGCGCAGCCGGGCCGCCCACGCGCGCCACTCATCGGCACCGGGACGGTCGAAGGCCTCGAGCAGCGCCGCGCCACCCATCGCCGCCTCGTAGGCGTAGGCCTGCACCTCGCACAGGGCAATCGGCCCTTCGGCGAGTGAGCCGTCGCGCCACTGCACGCTGTCGCCCGAGTCTTTCCACCCCTGGTTCGCGAGCCCGTGTCCGCTGCGGTCGATGTACTCGAGCAGGCCGTCGCCGTCGGCGTCGCCGTCGTCGCGCATCCAGCCGAGCGCCGCTTCGAGGTGCGGCAGCAGCGCGCGCACCTCGTCGTCGGGCAGCCCCCACTTCCAGGCGTCGTGCAGCAGGCACACGAAGAGCGGCGTCGCGTCGACGGTGCCGTAGTAGAGGGGAGGCAGCGTGATGTCGTCGTCGATCACGAGTGCCTCGCGTCGCAACTCGTGCATGATCTTGCCGGGCTCTTCGGCCGAGGCGGGCTGGTGATGGGTGCCCTGCAGCCCCGCGAGCACGCGCAAAGTGCTGCCCGCGAGCTCGGTGCCGAGCGGCAGCATCATGCGGGCCGCCCAGATCGAGTCGCGCCCGAAGAGCGTGAAGAACCACGGTGCGCCAGCGGCGAGAAACGTTTCTTCAGGATGCTGCGCCGTCGTCATGCGCAGCGCGTCGAGATCGTCGAGCGCTCGGTCGACCCAGCGGCTCAGCCGCTGGTCGCCCGCGAGCACCTCGGGCCGGCTCCACGGTACGGGTCGAGAGTCGCCGCGCACGGCGCCGATCGCGTCGTCGGCGTCGAGGCGCCACGACACGGTCGTCGCGCTGGCCGGCCCGATCGTCAGCTCGGCCGTGAGTCTGATGCCCGTGGCCGTCTGCTCGATGCCGAGATCTGGCGAGCTCACGCTCGCCGTGACGCTCTGGCCGAGCCAGCGAGCGACACCGCCGTCGACGGTCACGGCCGGGGCATCGCCGGGGCCGTGACCGAGCTTGACCGACTCCATGCTCGTGGCGTCGAGGTCGAGCTCGATCACCAGAGGGGCGGTCAGCGAGTATTCGTGCCGGTTGCGCACTGTCAGGGTGTCGACCATGCCGCGGGCGTCGACCGTGCGCTCGAGCGTCAGCCGCACTTCGGGGTCGGGCGTGCGGTCGTCGAGGTGGCGCAAGAGCGACTCGATGCGCACGGAGTCAGCACCGCGCGTTCCGGTCGACAGGTGTTCAGCATCCCGATCGCCGATGCGCACACGCAGCCCGCGAATGAGGCGCACGTCGCTCACATAGACGCCATGAATCGCTGCCCCGCCCATCGCGCCCGACGGCGACGACCAGGCTTGCGTGGGGGCCCGCAACACGACGAGTTCGTCGTTGAGCAGGGGTTGCAGCGATGCGGTCACGGGGTGAGCCTCCTGGCCTGGTCGAGGGTGTCGACGCCGGAGGGGTTGACACCGGTGTCTGACATCGGCAACACTACCGAATAATTTGATCGATCAAAATGGATCGTTCGAATTTCTCGCCGATGTAACTCGGCGGGGCGGGCAGACCACCAAAGGAGGCGGGCGATGGCGAAGATGCCGACCGTCGACGACGTCGCCGAGGCCGCCCAGGTGTCACGCCAGACCGTCTCGAACGTGATCAATTCGCCCCAGATCGTGCGCGAGAAGACTCGCGAACGGGTGCAAGAGGCCATCGACCGCCTCGGCTATCGGCCGCACGCCTCGGCCCGTCGCCTGCGCACTCGCAAGTCGTCCACCATCGGTTTGCGCCTCGACCCGCTGCGCGACGGCATCTCGGGGGCCGTGCTCGACCGCTTCGTGCACAAGCTCGCCGAGCAGGCCGACGAGCGAGACCTGCGCGTCATGATCTTCACGGCCAACGGCGCCGACGACGAGCTCGCGCACATCCGCCGGCTGCGCGACGGCAGCGACATCGACGCCTTCATTCTCATCGCGACCTTTCACGGCGACCCGCGCATCGCGTGGCTCATCGAGCACGACGTACCGTTCGTCTCGTTTGGCCGGCCGTGGGGCTCGTCTTTCGACGACCCGCGGCACCGCTGGGTCGACGTCGATGGTCGCGCGGGCCTGCGCGATGCGACGGCGAAATTGCGAGCATCCGGATGCTCACGCGTCGGCTACATCGGCTGGCCGAGCCCCTCGGGCACGGGCGACGAGCGCCGCGCGGGGTGGGAAGAGGCGAGCGGCTTCGACGCCGACGGCCTCACGACCTACCAAGTAGTGACCGAAGATGGTGTCGACCAGGGCGCGGCTTCGGCGCGCCACCTTCTCTCGCTGCGCGAGCCCTGCGACGCGATCGTGTGCGCGAGCGACTCGCTCGCCCTCGGCGCATCGATGGCCGCGACTGCCCTCGGGCAGCCCGATCTGCCCGTCGTCGGGTTCGACAACACCCCGGTCGCCTCGGCGATCGGACTGTCGAGCATCGACCAGCCGCTCGACGAAGTCGTCGCGGCCACCCTGACCCTGCTGTTCGGGCCGGAAGGCGATGTCGTCTTGCCAAATCCAGACAGCAACGAGCAGCCGACGAATCGGCTGCTCGTGCCTCGACTTGTCGAACGCCGGTCTACCCACCGCGCGTTCGGCGAGACCACCGGCGCCTGAGGCTCCGGCAATCACTCATCGAAAGGAAACATCGTGAGGACATCACAATGGAGCGCCGCTGCTCTCGCAGCAGGGCTCGTCGTCACTCTAGCGGCGTGCTCGTCTGCTGACGAGGGTGGCGACGGAGACGTTCAGACGGGCCAGGAGCTGACCATGCTCATCGGCTCGAGCGGTGACGCCGAAACGACCGCCGTGCAGGCGGCCGCCGACGCGTGGGCGGCCGAGACCGGCAACACGGTCGAGGTCATCGCCGCCAACGACCTGGTGCAGCAGCTCGGTCAGGGGTTCTCGGGCAACAACCCGCCCGACATCTTCTACATGCCGTGGGACCAGTTCCAGACCTATGCGGCGCAGGGCTTCATCGAGCCCTACGCCGACGAGCTCTCGAACGCGGGCGATTTCTTGCCCGCCTTGGCCGAGCAGTTTAGCTACGACGGGCAGTTCTACTGCGCGCCGAAAGACTTCTCGACCCTCGGCCTGCAGATCAACCTCGACGCGTGGGAGGCCGCCGGTCTGACCGACGCCGACATCCCGACCGACTGGGACCAGCTGGCCACTGTCGCGCAGACGCTCACCACGGGCGAGCAGGTCGGACTCTCGATGGGTCGTGAGTACGCGCGGGTCGGCGTGTTCATGAACCAGGCGGGCGGCTCGCTCGTCGACGGCGACACGATCGCCGCGGACAGCCCTGAGAACGCCGAGGCTCTGGAGTACCTGCAGGGGCTCATCGCCGACGGCTCGCTCAAGTTCCCGCAAGAACTCGAAGCGGGCTGGGGCGGAGAGGCCTTTGGTCTCGGCAAGGCGGCCATGGTGATCGAAGGTCCGTGGATCAACGGTGCGATGGCGAACGACTTCCCTGACCGCCGCTTCATCTCGGTCGAGCTGCCAGCCGGCCCTGCTGGCCCGTCGACCTTCGCGTTCAGCAACTGCTGGGGCATGCCTGTCGGCTCGGAGACGAAGGACGCCACTCTCGACCTCATCGAGTTCTTGACGAGCGATGAGCAGCAGCTCGCGTTCGCCGAGGCTTTCGGTGTGATCCCGTCGACCGAGTCAGGCTCGGCCGCGTACGCGGAGCAGTTCCCGGACAACGCCGCATTCGTGGCGGGTGTCGCTTCGGCGACCAGCCCCGTCGCCTTCCAGGGCGCATCCGCTGCGCTCGCCGACTTCAACGTGCAGCTCGAGCAGATCGGCAGCGCAGACCCGTCGGCCCTGCTCGGCACCCTGCAGACCAACCTGCAGGCCGCGTTCGACGAGGCGAACGGATAACCACTGTGCCCAGCACAGCAGTACGGCCTCGCCGCGGCGGAGGAATCCGCCGCGGCGAGGCCCGCTCGGGGTGGCTGTTCATCGCCCCGTCCGTGATCATCACCGCCGTCTTTCTCGTGATCCCGATCGCGCTGGCGTTCTGGGTGAGCCTCAGCGACTGGAACGGATTCCAGTCGCCGCTCAACCCGCGCGTCAACTTCGTCGGGCTCGAGAACTACGCGGCGATCACCGTCGACGAGGGTCTCGATCGGCGCAACTTCGGCATCTCGGTGCGCAACAACCTCTACTACGTGCTGCTCGTCGTGCCGCTGCAGACGATCATCTCGCTGCTGCTCGCTGTGCAGGTCAATCGCGCGGCGTTGCGCGGCAAGGGCTTCTTCCGCACGGCGTTCTACTTTCCGTCGGTCACGAGCACCGTCGCGATCGTCATCGTCTTCCAGTTCTTGTTCACCGCCTCCGGTGCCGTGAACGCCGTGATCGGCGCGTTCGGTATCGATGGGCCCGACTGGTTCAACGACTCGACCGGCCTCGTGCACGGAGCACTCTCGGCCTTCGGGGTCAGCGGCCCGCCGCCTGCTCTCGCCGAGCCGGGCTTTCTCGGCATCTCTGCGTGGGAGTGGCTCGCCGGACCGTCCGTGGCGATGACCTCGCTCATCATGCTCGCCATCTTCACCACGTCGGGCACCTTCATGCTGCTGTTCCTGGCGGCTCTGCAGAGCATCGGCGCCGAGATTGACGAGGCGACGCTCATGGACGGCGCCGGCCCGGTGCGCAAGTTCTTCTCGGTCACCGTGCCGATGCTGCGCCCGACCCTCTTCACCGTGCTCACGCTCGGCCTGATCGGTTCGTGGCAGGTCTTCGACCAGATCTACGTGCTCGGCGGGGCGTCTGCGGGCGGCACGATCTCAACTCCGGCCTTCCTGGCCTACCGCAGCTCGTTCGTTGACCTCGAATGGGGTCAGGGCGCGGCGATCGCGTTCATCCTCTTCCTCTTCATCATCGTGCTGACCGTGCTGCAGCGTTGGTTCTTGAAAGAACGCGGCCCGAAGAAGCGGAAGAGCACGACGTCGAAACCCGCCGAGGAGGCGGCCTCAGCGACGGCCTTCACGGTGGATGGAGGATTGCGATGACCGCCACGACTCCGGAGGTGGACGCCCCGAAGCGGTCGTTCACGCGCCGCAAGAGAATCGGAACACGGGCGCGCACGAGCATGCTCGTCGGCTACCTGATTCTCATCGGGCTGGCGCTCATCTACATCTATCCGTTCATCATCTCGATAGCGGCGTCGTTCAAGACGGATGCTGAGGCGACGCAGAATGCGCTGGGCCTGATTCCCGAGACGGTCACGTTCGCCGCCTACGAGCGGCTGTTCGGCGACGTGCCGTTTCCGCAGTGGGCCGGCAATACCCTGCTGATCTCGACGATCGTCACGGTGGGCCGTGTCTTCTTCGACTCGTTAGCCGGCTACGCGCTCTCGCGCCTGCACTTCCGCGGTCGCACGGTCGTATTCGTCGCCTTCATCGCGATTCTGTCGGTGCCGGGCGTCGTGCTGCTGATTCCCCGCTTCTTGATCCTGCAGCAGCTGGGGCTCTACGACACCTACGGGGGCATGATCATCCCGCTGTTGTCGACGGCGGCCGGGGTGTTCATCATGAAGCAGTTCTTCGACTCGATACCGGTCAGCATCGAAGAGGCGGCGCGCATCGACGGCGCCGGCACGTTCCGGGTCTACTGGACGATCGTGCTTCCCATGGCGAGGCCCGCGCTCGTGACACTCTTCATCCTCTCGTTCCAGGGTTCGTGGAACGAGCTCGGCCACTTCATCGTGTCGAGGCAGAGCCCCGAGCTGAACACGCTCACTACGGGTGTCGCCTCACTCGTCTCGGGCCAGTTGGGCTCAGGCAACCAGTTCCCGCTGCAGCTCGCGGCAGCGGTGCTCATGACCATCCCGGTCGCGGTGCTCTTCTTCATCTTCCAGAAGCGCATCATGAACACGACCGAGGGTGCGGAAAAGGGGTAGTGGTGGTGGTGCTCGCCTGGCCGGCTGCTCATGGGTAGCCGGTCAGGCGAGGGTGGTGGCGACTGCCATGCCCAGGCTGAGGCCGATGACCGCCGCGGCGATACCGAAGACGAGGTTCTGGCCGACGCTGAGCAGGGCAGCCCGGTGCTTGCCGGCCATCACGAGCTGGATGGTCTCGACGGCGAAGGTGCTGAAGGTCGTGAGGCCTCCGCACAGGCCGCTGACGATGATCAGCTGCACGGCGGGGTCGAGCGGAGCGCCGAGTGCGACTCCGGCGACGAACGACCCCACGACGTTGACCACGAGCACGCCGAGCGGCACGCGACCGCGGCCCGCGAGACTCACCGACGTGAGTTGACGCAGCACGGCGCCGAGGGCTCCGCCCACGGCGACGGCGAGCAGCACGAGGGGGGTCACTCGTCGACTTCCTTGAATTCGCGAGTCTGGCGAGGGTTGAGCCGGGCGCCGAGGGCGAGGCCGGCCCAGGCGGAGAGCATCCCGAACCCGATGCTCAGCACGATCGACAACACCGCGACGATGATCTCGCCCGTGCGCGCGAGGGCGACGACGGAGATCGCGAGGGCCGAGAACGTCGTGAACGAACCGAGGATGCCCGGGCCGAGCCCCACGCGCACCCAGCTCGGCACGCGCGGCCAGAGGGCGGCGACGAGCAGGCCGAGCACGAAGGATCCGACGGTGTTGACGAGCAGCGTGCTGACGGCGAACTCGTCGAGGTCATGCACGATTGCGACGTCGATGAGCACCCGAAGGGTCGTGCCGATGAGGCCGCCGACGAAGACGGCCAGCAGGTCGCGCGGGGTTGCACCGGTGTGCATGCGGGCCTGAGTCGTCACTCGCGCGAGCCTACTCGCGGGCGCTCGCCGCGGTCGGGCTCAGTCGAGCGATTCGCCGGCCAAGAGACGAGCCATGTTTGTCATCGCTTCATCCCACCCGTCGTAGACGAAACCGTCACCAGGCTTGCCCTCGAAACCACGTAGGTGAAAGACGAGTTCGGTCTGGTCACCCTGCTCGATGAACGTGAGGGTGATGCGCGGCGCATCGTCGACCGAGGCCTCGGGCTCGCCCCATGAGAAGACGAGTCGATCGAAAGGCTCGACCTCGACGTATTCGCCGCCGGTCGGGTAGGTGTCGCCCGTCTCGGTGTTGGTCATCGTGTAGCGGTAGCGGCCGCCGACGCGCACGTCGAACGACACCGAGTCGGTCGTCACTCCGAACGGATGCAGCCACTGGGCGAGCTCGCCTTCGTCGGTCCATGCGCGCCAGACGAGTTCGCGCGGTGCATCGAAGGTGCGGGTGATCGTGAACTCTTCGGTCGAGACGGTCATGGCTGTTCCTTGTCTGTCGTGGTGTCGGCGTTCAGTCGGTTCTTCATGTCGGCGAGGTGCTGCTCAAGAGCGTCGAGGCGCAGGTTCCACTCACGGCGCTGCTCGTCGACCCACGCCGTCGCGAGGTCGAGCGGCTCGGGCTGCAGAGCGAGGGTTCGCCACTGCGCCTGCGCGGTACGAGTTACGAGCCCCGCACGCTCGAGCACCTTGATGTGCTGCGAGATCGCCGGGGCACTCACCTCGAAGCGCGATGCCACCTCGCCGACCTTGGCTGGCCCCTGCGAGAGCTGCGACAGAATACGTCGCCGCGTCGGGTCAGCGAGAGCGGCGAACACGCGATTGAGCTGCAATTCGGTTTCCACTCGACGACCTCCGTATTTAAGCGATTGCTTAACCATAGTCATCGGCGCTGACGTGTCAAGGCCGTAGCCGGAGCTGAGCGGGACGTTCGGCCCGTGCTCGCCCTCAGCCGCGCTCCCTAGACTGAGCGAATGACCGAGACCCCTGCCGTCGCGCCGCGCCGTCGACGCCGGTGGCCGTGGATCGTGGCAGGCGTTGTGGTCGTGCTGCTTGTGCTGATCGCGCTTGTGGCGGTGCCGATCGTCACGCATCAGCCGCAGGGCAGCTCGGGGCAAGCGCGGGTGGCCGACGGAGAGTTTCCGACCTCCATCACGGCGACGGGCGATGACGACCGCACTCGCACGATCTCGGTCGCGACCGAGTCGGGCGCCGAGCCCGACCTCTCGGCCGTCTCAGCGGGAGACCGGCTCGTCGTCAGCGGAGAGGGCTTCGACCCCGACCAGGGCATCTATGTGGCGGTGTGCAAGGTTCCCGACGAGCTCGACGGCAAGCCCGGGCCCTGCCTCGGCGGTGTCGGCTCACAAGAGGTCGAAGAGTTCGACGAAGGGGTCGTGCAGTACGCGGCCTCGAACTGGATCAACGGCGCCTTCGCCTGGCGCCTGTTCGGCGCGCGCTCGTTCGACGACCCCGACGCCGGCACCTTCACCGCCTACATCGAACTGCCGCCCGTCGCCGACGAGAACGTCGACTGCAGCGTCGACCAGTGCGGCCTCTACACGCGCAACGACCACACCGCGGTCAGCGACCGCGTGCAAGACCTCTACGTGCCGCTGCGTTGGGCCGACTGAGAACTAGAGCAACCCGCCGATGTCAGCGCGCAGGCGCGACAGGCGTGACTCGAGGTCGTCGATCGTCGACGACGCGAGCGAGCCCCGCGCGACGGCCGAGCGCAAGTCGGTGCGCACGTCTTGGCGGAACTCGGCCAGCAGCACCTCCGCACGCTGCAGTTGCGCCCGAGCATCAGAGCGCGACTCGGTGGGGCTCGAGTGCATCGAGGCCGCGGCGTCGTGTACAGCATCGCGCACGGCGTCGGTAGCAGCGGCCCCCGCAGCCGAGGCCGCACTCGTCGCAGTGGCGCCGGCCGTGCGCGCAGCATCCCGAGCCTCGTTGACCACGTGGTTGCGGTCGTCACGCGACTCGCGCGCGGCAGCCGCCAATTCGGCCCGCAGCGTCGACATCGCATCGCTCACGGATGCCCGCACCTCGTCAGCCAGGCGCCGCACCGAATCGCCGATGCCGTTCTCGATGTCGTCGAGCTCGTCGCGCCGGTCGTTCAGCTCGGCCCGGCCGGCGTCGGTGAGGGCGTAGACGGTCTTGCGTCCGTCTGACTCTTTCGTCACGAGCCCCTCGGCCTCGAGCTTCGCCAGGCGAGGATAGATGGTGCCCGCCGACGGCACATAGGTGCCGCCAAAGCGGTCTTTCAGCGCCTGAATGATCTCGTAGCCGTGCATCGGCCGATCGTCGAGCACCGAGAGCAGATAGAGCCGCAGGTGCCCGTGGCCGAAGACCGCGGGGCTCACGCTGACGCCTCAGCAGTATCGGTGGGCGCGGCGGAACCTGCGCGGTCGGTGTGCACGACAGAGACGTCGCCGCTCACCGAGCTCGCGCGCACTTCGGTGAAGGAGCCTGCCAGTTGGCCGTAGCGCCCCGTGAAGCGGCCCTTGATGCCCGTGATGCTCGAATCGTCGAGCTGCAGGCGACCCGACAGCGTGTTGATCGAGTACTGCGCGGGCACGCCAGCGTCGAGCCGCACGGTGAGATCGCCCGAGACCGAGCTGTTGGTGATGCGGTCAGGCATGCCAGAGAGGTCGGCGACGACATCGGCCGAGACCGAGTCGCACGTGAACCTCGGAATCGTGCCCGAAGCGGTCACGTCTCCGCTGACTGTCTGCACCGTGAGATTGCCCAGGTGCGAGCGCACCGAGACCTCGGCGCTCACCGCGTGCAGGTCGACTGCGCCGACAATGCCATCGAGCACGACATCGCCGTTGACCGTGTTGACGCTCACGTCGTGGTGCACGCCGCTGATGAGGCCCTCGGCCGAGACGATGCTCACCGACACTGCTGCGTTGCGCGGCACGAGAATGCTCACATCGGCCTTCGCCTTGCCGCTGAAGAGCCGGAAGTTGTCGAAGAAGGTCTCCCACTTCAGCTGCGGGTGGTCGACGACGAGCGTGTCGCCCTCGAGCGCGACCTTCAAGTCGCGGCCCTCGACCGAGTGCACCTCGACGCGTGCGCCGGGCTCGTCGTGGGCGACGATGTCGACCTGCCCGCCGATCAGCCCGACCTTGAGCGAGCGCACGAGCTCGAGATCGATGACGGTGGGTTCGGTGACGATCCAGGTTTCGTGGGCCATGAGGTGCTCCTTGCTCGTGCCCGAGGTGGGCATCCGTAGTGCGATCTATCGCGCTGTTCGAATGACGCGATATATCGCGTTCTGAGAGTCACGATATATCGCGTGTGCGAATCGCGCAATACGGATGTTCGCACAACGACTTGACCTTGACGCAACGTCAACCTCTACCGTGAGGGGCATGCAGTGGTCGATTCAAGACATCGCCCGGTTGTCGGGCACCACGAGCCGCACCCTGCGGCACTACGACGACATCGGGCTGCTGCCTCCGAGCAGCATCGGCAGCAACGGCTACCGGTACTACAACGAGGCGGCGCTCACCCGGTTGCAGCGCATCTTGATGCTGCGCGAGCTGGGTCTCGGGCTGCCAGCGATCGCCGAGGTGCTCGCCGGCCAGACCGACGATGCCCGCGCGCTCGTCGCCCACCTGCACTGGCTCGAACAAGAGCGAGAGCGGGTCGAGCGGCAGATCGTGAGCGTCGCGACCACGATTCGAAAACTAGAAGGAGGTGAACAACTGATGGCAGAAGAAATGCTCGATGGCTTTGACCACACCGTCTACCAAGACGAGGTCGAACAACGGTGGGGCAAGAATGCCTACGCGAAGAGCGACCGCTGGTGGCGTCAACTCGGCGCTGACGGCCAAGCGGCCTTCCAAGCGGAAGCCGGTGAGATCACTCGCGCATTCGCCGCAGCACATGCGGCCGGCACCCCGGTCGACGCCGCCGAGGTGCAGGCGCTCGTCGCCCGGCACTACGCCTGGGTGCGCGCGGGCTGGGGAGGCACGGCTCCGAGCGCCGAGGCCTTTTTGGGCCTGGGCGACATGTACGTCGCCGACCAGCGCTTCGCGAAGCACTATGGCGGCCCCGGAGGCGCGCAGTACGTGCGCGACGCGATGGGCGTCTACGCGGCGAGCGAGCTCGCGTAGAACCCGTAGTGCGAGCGGACGGGTATGGGCCCGTACCCGTCCCTCGCCACCGTCTCGATCGTCGCGATGATCGCCCACAGAACCAGACCGCCGAGCGCGATCGTCACGCCGATCATGCGGGCACCGCCGCGGGAGCAGGTTGCGGATGCTCTCCGGGAGCTCGCAGCAGCGGCAAGGTCACCCCGACCATCGGGCCGATGAGCAGCGCGAACGCCACGGTGCCGAACCCGACCGTGCCGCCCAGCAGCCAGCCGATTGCGAGCACGGTCACCTCGACGCCCGTGCGCACCTTCCAGATCTTCCAGCCGAAGCGCGCGTGCGCACCCGTCATGAGTCCGTCGCGCGGGCCGGGGCCGAAGCGGGCGCCGATGTAGAGGCCTGTGGCGACGGCGAGCAGGGCGAGCCCGCCCGCGAACATCAGCCACTGCGCCCAGAGCTGCTCGGGCGTCTCGATGACGAGCATCGCGAGGTCGATCACGGGCCCGATGAGCAGCACGTTGAGCACGGTGCCGATGCCGGGCTTCTGGCGAATGGGAATCCAGAGCAGCAGCACCCCGGCACCGATGAGCACGACGATGAGTCCGATCGACCAGCCGGTCTGCACCTCGAGCCCTTGAGCGAAGACCGTCCAGGGGTCGAGACCCACGTTGGCCTGGATGAGCAGGGCGACGGCGACGCCGTAGAAGAAGAGGCCGAGCAGCAACTGGCCCCAGCGGTGGATCATGATGCGCGGTGCAGACATGGCATCATCATCCCGGTCAAATTGGCCTTCTCACAAGATGCCAATTCTGCTACCGTGGCCGCATGGCGACCCTATCGGCCCGCGCATTGGCCTCACAGCTCGGCGAATGGCGACCGAGCGGCGTGACTCCGCTCTATGAAGCGCTCGCCGATCGCATCCGTTTGCTCATTCTCGACGGGCGCATCGCGCTCGGCACGCGGCTGCCCGCCGAGCGCCTGCTGGCCGACCACGAAGACCTCAGCCGCACGACGGTCGCAGCCGCCTACGCGCGACTGCGCGACCTCGGCTTCGCGCAGAGCCTGCGCGGCTCGGGAACCGTCGCGCGACTGCCGCTCGGCGAGTCTGACGGGGTTCCTTGGATTGGCGAGTCTGCGGCCCCCGGCATGCTCGACCTCTCGAAGGCGACGCTGCCCGCCATTCCGATCGTCGCTCAGGCCGCACGCGAGGCGGTCGAGCTGCTGCCCGCCCACCTGCACGAGAGCGGCTTTGACCCGCACGGCCTGCTCGTGCTGCGCCAGGCTCTCGCCGACCGCTACTCAGTGCGCGGGCTGCCGACGAGCGCTGACGAGATCATGGTCACGCTCGGCGCCCAGCACGCGATCGCCCTCATCGCCCGCACGCTACTGGCCCGCGGCGACCGCGCCCTCGTCGAAGCACCGAGCTACCCGCACGCTGTCGAGGCCTTGCTGGCCGCGGGTGCTCGGCTCGTGTCGGTACCCGTCACGACCGACAGAGGGTGGGATGACGACGTGCTCGAGCAGGTCATGCCCCGCACGGCGCCCGCCCTCGCCTACCTCATGCCCGACTTTCACAACCCGACCGGCCGCACGATGCCCGACGATCAGCGCGATCGCGTGCAGGCGCTCGCCGCGGCGCACGGCACGGTGCTGCTCGTCGACGAGACCATGGGCGAACTCGGTTTCGCGCGCGCGACGCAACCCGCACCCTTCGCCATCGGCGCTGAGCGCCACGGCGCGCACGTCGTCACCGTCGGGTCAGTGGGCAAGAGCATCTGGGGCGGGGTGCGCCTCGGCTGGATTCGCTCTGACCGCGAGACCATCACGCGCCTCTCGCTCGCGCGCCTCGCCGGCGACCTGGGCAACCCCGTGCTCGAGCAGCTCGTGCTGCTGCGCTTGCTCGACTCGTACGACCGAGTGCTGGATGCCCGCCGCGAGCAACTGCGTACCGGCCACGCCCTCATGGTCGCCGAGCTCGAGCAGCGCTTTCCGACCTGGTCGGTGCCCCAGGTCGATGGTGGCCTGAGCCTCTGGGTGAACCTCGGCGACCCGGTGAGCTCGCAGCTCGCGCTCGCGGCGCGGGCCGAGGGACTACTCGTCGGCGCTGGCCCGCGCTTCGGCCTCGACGGCGCTTTCGAGCGCTTCATCCGCCTGCCGTTCTGCCACCCGGCCGAGATGACGCTCCCGGCTCTCGACCTGCTGCAGCGCGCCTGGGGCCGCGTCGTCGACCGCGAGCCGATGGCACCGTCGCAGGAACTGCTCGCGGCGGTCGTGTAGCGTGGCGCGGGCATCCTGACCGATCGGTCGGATTCGAGGTCGGCGCTCACCGCTCGCTGTGTGAATACTCAGCGTGCGCTGGGATGCTGACCACCGCACCAGCCTGCCCCACACAGCCACCCGAGCCCCCGCTCGCTCACTTGACCGGAGTTTTTCGTGCACCTTCTCTCGGTGTTCAGCCTGCGCAACCGCGCTCTCATCGCTCTGGTCACCATCGTGGTGGGCCTCTTCGGCGGCATCGCACTGACGACGCTCAAGCAAGAGCTGATTCCGTCGGTGGCCTTCCCGCAGGTGATCGTCATCACGCAGTACCCCGGTGCGGCCCCCGAGATTGTCGAGCAAGACGTCTCGACGCCGATCGAGACCGCGGTGCAGGGCATCCCCGGCCTCGACGGATCGAACGCGACATCGAGCACGGGCTTCTCGATCGTCTCGGCGAGCTTCGCTTTTGGCACCGACCTCGTGCGCACCGAGCAGCGCGTGCAGCTCGCCATCAACCGCCTGAACCTGCCGAACGATGTCGAGCCCCAAGTGCTCACCGGCTCGATCGACGACTTTCCGATTGTGCAGATCGCCGTCACGAGCAACCTCAGCGCGGGCGAGCTCGAATCGGCGCTCGAGTCGCAGGCCGTCATCGAGCTCAACGATCTCGACGGCGTGCGTGAGGTCTCGATTCAGGGCGCCGTCGGCGAGCGCGTCACGATCACGCCCGATAAAGACGAACTGTTCGCGCGCGGACTGACGACGGGCGACATCACCGATGCCCTCGATGCCTACGGCGTGCTGCTGCCTGCCGGTGTCATCACCGAAGACGGCTTCGAGCTGCCCGTCATCTCGGGCGTGCGCATCACCTCGGCCGACGAGCTCGCGGCCCTGCCGCTGCTGAGCGCCGAGGTCGCCGACACCCGCATCTCTGACGTCGCCACTGTCGAGGTCGAGAACGACCCGGTCAGCGGCTACTCGCGGGTCAACGGCGAACCAGCCCTGACGCTCGCCGTCACCAAGACTCCCGCCGGCAACACTGTTGAGGTCTCACGCGCCGTGCAGGCCGCCCTGCCCGCGATCGCCGACGCGATCGGCAACGGCACCGAGTTCACGGTGGTCTTCGACCAGGCGCCGTTCATCGAGAAGTCGATCGAGGCGCTCGCTACCGAGGGTCTGCTCGGCCTCGGCTTCGCCGTCATCGTGATTCTCATCTTCCTGCTGTCGGTGCGCGCGACGATCGTCACCGCCATTTCGATTCCGACCTCGGTGTTGCTGACCTTCATCGGCATGCAGGTCTCGGGCTACACCCTCAATATCCTCACCCTCGGCGCCATCACGATCGCGGTCGGCCGCGTCGTCGACGACTCGATCGTCGTCGTCGAGAACATCAAGCGCCACCTCGCGCTCGGCGAAGAGAAGACGCAAGCGATTCTCGTCGGTGTCAAAGAGGTCGCGGGTGCCATCACCGCCGCCACCGCCACCACGATCGCGGTCTTCCTGCCCATCGCCCTCGTCGGCGACATCACCGGCGAGCTGTTCCGGCCCTTCGCGCTGACGACGGCCATCGCCCTCGCCGCCTCGCTCTTCGTCTCGCTCACGATCGTGCCCGTGCTCTCGTACTGGTTCTTGCGCGCGCCGAAGGCCCGCAAGCACGCAGCCGACGCCGACGTCGTCGCAGCCGACGCTCCGCTCAGCATCGACGAAGAGTCGGCCCGGCCGACGCTGCTGCAGCGCGGCTACCTGCCCGTGATCCGCTGGACCCTCAAGCGCCCCATCGCCACTCTGCTGCTTGCCGTGCTCGTGCTCGGCGGCACCGGCTTCTTGGCCACGGGTCTCAAGACGAACTTCATCGGCAACTCGGGCCAGAACACCCTCACGGTCTCGCAGACGCTGCCGAACGGCTCGAGCCTCGAAGAACTCGATGCCGCGGCCATGCTCGCCGAGCGAGAACTGATCGACGTCGAGGGCGTCGAGACCGTGCAGGCCTCGATCGGCTCGGGTAGCGGCACTCTTGCGAGCATCTTCGGCGGCGGCGACATCACGTTCTCGCTGACGACCGACGAGTCGCTCGACCAGACGGAGCTTGCGCAGAACGTGCGCGACGCCCTCGAGGGTCTCGACGACGCCGGCGAGTTCAGCGTGCAGTCGGGCCAGGGCGCGGGCTTCGGCGGCAGCGACATCGAGATCGACATCACCGCGACGAGCACCGACGACCTCGAGGCTGCCTCGCAGAGCATTCTCGACGAGGTGCGCGCGCTCGACGCGACGGCCGAGGCGACGAGCAACCTCGCCGACACGCAGCCCTACATCGCTATCGAGGTCGACCGCGACCGGGCTGCCGAGCTCGGCCTGAGCGAGATCGCCGTCGGCGGCATTGTCACCGCGGCGATGTTCCCCGCGTCGGTCGGCAGCGTTGTCTTCGACGACCGCACGCTGTCGATCTTCTTGCGCGATGTGGATGCTCCCACCACGGTCGACGAATTGCGTGACTTCAGCATCCCGACCGCCATCGGGCCGCAGCCGCTCAGCGAGCTTGCGACGATCGAGCAGGTCGACGGGCCGGCGAGCATCACGACCGTGCGCGGCGTGCGCAGCGCGACCATCACGGTCACGCCGGCGATCGCCGACATCGGGTCGGCGTCGACCCAGGTGCAGGAAGCGGTGGACTCTGCCGACCTGCCGACCGGCGTGCAAGCCGAGCTCGGCGGCGTCACCTCACAGCAGGCCGATGCGTTCAGCCAGCTGGGCCTCGCCCTGCTCGCGGCGATCCTCATCGTCTACGTGATCATGGTCGCGACCTTCAAGAGCCTGCGCCAGCCGCTGCTGCTGCTCGTGTCGATTCCGTTCGCGGCGACCGGCGCGATCGCGCTGCAGCTCATCGCCGACATTCCGCTCGGCGTGCCGTCGCTCATCGGCGTGCTCATGCTCATCGGCATCGTCGTGACGAACGCGATCATGCTCATCGACCTCGTCAACCAGTATCGAGAGCGAGGCATGAGCGCCTACAAGGCCGTGGTCGAAGGGTCGTCGCGCCGTCTGCGCCCGATTCTCATGACCGCGGCGGCGACGATCTTCGCACTGTTGCCGCTCGGCATCGGCATCACGGGCAGCGGCGGGTTCATCTCGCAGCCGCTCGCGATCGTGGTCATCGGCGGCCTCGTGTCGTCGACACTGCTGACGCTCGTCGTGCTGCCGGCGCTGTATTACCTGGTCGAGGGCGCCGCTGAGCGTCGCGCGGCCAAGCGCAAGGCGAAGGCCACGACTCTCGAGGGGCAGCCCGCCAGCTAGCCAGTGGTCGCCGTGGTCAGGTGTTGCTAGCGTGAGCACACCCTGACCGAAAGCGATTCGCCATGACCGCAGCGCCGCCCTCCGACGATTCCGCCACGGTCTCGCCCGGAGTCTTCACGAGCACGACCGTGCAGCTCGCGCCCTACCGCATTCAGTGGCTCGCGCGCCTGATGTACGGCAACGCGTTCGAGTTCGTCACAATCGCCGTGATCATTGCCAATGCGGCGGCGCTGGGGGTGCTCACCTACTCTGACCTGCCGGCCGGAGTCGCAGCCACCGCGATCGCGATCGACCGCTTCGCGATCATCTTCTACACGATCGAGCTCGTGCTGCGCATCGTCTCGTACGGCCGCAAGCCGTGGATGTTCTTCCGCAACCCCTGGAACGTTTTCGACTTCATCATCGTCGTCGCCATCCCGTTCCTCGACGGCGCCACCGTCATCTTCCGACTCGTGCGACTGCTGCGCATTTTGCGCATCTTCCGCTTCTTGCCCGAGGCGCGCATCCTCATGCTCTCGATGATCAAGTCGGTCGCCCCGCTCGCGAACCTCGCCGTGCTCATCGGCTTCTTGATGTTCATCTACGCCATGGCTGGGGTGTACCTCTTCGGTACGCAGAACCCCGAGCAGTGGGGCAACATCGGCGCGGCCATGATCACGCTCACGGTCATGCTGACGCTCGAGAACTTTCCTGACTCGTTTCTCGCCGGGCTCGAGATCACGCCCCTCGCCCTGCTCTTCTTCCTCTCGTACATGTTCTTCATCGTGTTCACGGTGCTCAACGTGCTCATCGGCATCGTGCTCACCGCCATGGACCAAGCTCGCGAAGAGGTCACCGCCGACCGGGCGACCGAGAACCTGCCGACGGCGACCGGCACGATCCGGCTGCCGCGCGGCGGGGACGATGCGGCGACGGATGCTCGCTCGACGCGCGCCGAGCTCGACTCGCTCGACGCCGAGCTCGACGCCCTCGCGAGCGCGGGGCGGGCATCCCCCGACCACATCCGGCGCATCCGCGACGAGATCGACCGTCTCAAGTCGGCGGGCAGCGCGACATGAGAGCCCGCAGTGTCGCGGCCGGGGCTCTGGCCACTGTCGGCCTGCTGCTGGTTCCCGGGGCGGTCATGGCCCACTGGGCGACCGTGCAGCTCGTCGAGACCGAGCGCTTCGTCGAGGCGCTCGCTCCGCTTGCCGATAACCCCGCGGTGCAAGACCGCATCATCGTCGAGGTCACGGCGCTCGTCGACGAGCAGGTCGACATCTCGGGGGTCACGTCTGATCTGCTGAGCGGACTCGGCGAGGCCCTCGAGCTTGGCGATCGAGCCCAAGACGCGCTCGAGCTCGTCAGTGAGCCGATCGCCGCCGGCGTGCGCGCGCTCGTCGCCGACGTCGTCGGAGAGGTCGTGCGGTCACCCGCCTTCAGCTCGGCGTGGGCGTCGTCGGTCGAGCTGCTGCATGCGCAGGGCATCCGACTGCTGTCGGGCTCGCCCGACTCGCTGCTCGAGCTCGATCGCGACGGCACGCTGCGGCTACCTCTCGGCCCGATCGTCGCCGACGTTCGCGCGGCGCTCGTCGCCCAGGGCGTGCCCTTCGCCGCTGCGATTCCCGACATCGACCGTTCGATCGTCATCGCCGAGGTGCCGAACCTCGCACTCGCGCGGGTGATCTACCAGGTTGGCATCGCGATCGGAGTCTGGCTGCCCTGGGTCACGGCGGCGCTCATCGCTGGCGCGATCCTGCTGAGCCCTCGACGCGCGCTCACGCTGCGCACCGTCGGTGTCTTCCTCGCCGTCATCGCCGGGCTGCTCGCGATCGGCTTCGCCCTTGCCCGTACCGCGCTCACGGCCTATGTCGGGCCAGAGTCGAGCGCCCTCGTCGGCGTGGTCTTCGACGCGGTGCTCGGCTACGCGACGACGACGATCCTGGCTCTGCTCACCCTGGGCGTGCTTGTCGGCCTCGTCGGCTGGTGGTTCGGCCCCGGGGCGCGCGTGAGCACGTGGCGCGCGCGAGCCGCCGAGGGCATGTCGTCGGCTCGAGCGGCACGAGCGCGGTCGGGCTTCGGTCTCGGCCGGTTCGGCGAGTGGATGCTGCGGGAACGCCTCATGGTGCACTCGACGCTCATCGCGCTCGCGATCGTTCCCGCGCTGCTCACTCCGCCGCTCTCGGTTCTCTCGGTGCTGGCCTCGGCGCTGCTCGCTCTCGGTCTCATCGTGCTCGCGGAAGTGCTCATGAGCGAGCCGGCTGCTGTCTCTTAGCTCAGGCTCTTCTCCATGCAGACGCTGAACTCGTCGCCGACGTACGGCCCGAAGTTCTCGATGTGACGATAGCCGCGCGCCTCGTAGAGCGCGATGGCGGCCAGTTGCTTCGGGCCGGTCTCTAACTGCAGGGTGTGGATGCTGCGCTCACGGGCCGCGGATTCCAGCGCATCCATGACCGCCGTCGCCACGCCGCGCCCGCGACCGGCCTCGCGCACGAACAGTCTCTTCAGCTCGCCTGATCCGTTGCCCCGGTCGACGAGGGCGGCCATGCCGAGCGCTGTGCCGTCGGGGTTGCGCGCGACGACCACGGTGACCCCGTCGGCGGCCAGTTCGTCGAGGTCGAGCATGTAGCAGCTGTCGGGCGGATACAGGCTCAGCGCGTAGGCGTCACCCTCGCGCAGCATGGCCTCGATCTCGGGCTGCTGGGGGCTCTCGATGGTGATGGTGGTCACGATCGGCCCAGAATATCGGCTGTCAGCACCGACTCGAGTAGTATGGAGGGTCGGCTGAAGACAGCGCGGGCACTCCGCGTGAGCAATTGTGTGTCTTCATGGCCGGTACTCTCCGCCGATCGGCGGTCAGAGATCACCTCAAGATGTGACGGCCTCCAGTCGACGACTGCCTGGATTCGCGGCGCGCGTGCGCCGACGACGCTTCTTCGCACCACGCAGAAAGAACCATGCCTCAGAACAACAAGGGCGGCGCTTCGCGCAACCCCCAGAACTCCCGTACCTCGACCTCGGGTGGCGGCGCTCGCGCCAGCGCGCCCGGGTCACGCAGCCCGAAGCACCGCGGCTACCGCCCCGAAGACGCTGACGCGCCCGCCAAGAAGGCTCGCTGGAGCCGTGACGAGCGCGTCGACCGCGGTCACGCCCCCGAGCGAGCGCGCCCTGAGTCGGCATCGCGCGACGAGCGCGCGCCGCGGGACGATCGCTATGGTCGACCGCAGCGCGACGACCGCGCCGGCCGCCCGCAGCGCGACGACCGCGCGCCGCGTGCACAGTACGACCTCTCCGCGCGCCCGCAACGGGATGACCGCTCAGGCCGCCCGCAGCGCGATGACCGTTCTGGTGCAGCCCGCACCGGCACCGGCCGTGCGACGCACCGCCCCGACTGGCGCCCGAAGTCTGACACCGCAGGCTCGGCTCGCCCCGCCTACCGCGGTGGCCGCGACGACCGACCGGCGCGCGACTCTGCACGCGATTCTGCTCGCGACGAGCGTGCCGCCCGCAACGAGCGCTCCGCTCGTTCGTTCGACCGCGACGCCCGCCCTGCTCGCTCGACGGGTCGCGATGAGAGACCTGCCCGCACCTCTGACCGCGACGACCGGGCACCGCGCTCGTTCGACCGCGAGTCACGCCCCGAGCGCCGCGAGTCGAGCTTCTACCCGAGCCGCGACGCGAAGGCCGGCAAGGTCGACGACGTCCTGCTCGAACGCCTGACCGCTGACGCGGTCGTGGCGAAAGACGTCGAGGGCATCACGTTCCGCGACCTGGGCCTCGGCGACAACATCACGCGCACGCTCGAAGACCTTGGCGCGGTGCAGCCGTTCCCGATCCAGGCGGCGACGATTCCCGACGTGCTCGCCGGTAAAGACGTGCTCGGCCGCGGCCGCACGGGTTCGGGCAAGACCATCGCTTTCGGAGCCCCGCTCGTCGAGCGCCTCATGGAGAACGGCGGCGGCAAGAACCGTCAAATGGGCCGCGCCCCGCGCGCGCTCATCCTCGCGCCGACTCGTGAGCTCGCCCTGCAGATCGACGGCACTGTGCAGCCCATCGCCCGCAGTGTCGGTCTCTTCACGACGCAGATCTACGGCGGCGTGCCCCAGGGTCGCCAAGTCGGTGCCCTGCAGCGTGGTGTCGACATCATCATCGGCACCCCGGGCCGCATCGAAGACCTCATCGAGCAGGGTCGCCTCAACCTCAGCCAGGTCGAGGTCGTCGTGCTCGACGAGGCCGACCACATGTGCGAGCTGGGCTTTCTCGAGCCGGTGCAGCGCATCATCCGCCGCACGAAGCGCGACAGCCAGAAGCTGCTGTTCTCGGCAACGCTCGACTCGGGTGTCGCCTCGCTGGTCTCGGAGTTCTTGCGCAACCCCTCGGTCTACGAGGTCGCCGGTGAAGACCAGAAGTCGTCGACGATCGAGCACAAGGTGCTGCTCGTCGAGCAGCGCGACAAGCGCGCGGTGATCGAGCAGCTCGCGGCAGGCTCGGGCAAGACTCTCGTCTTCGCCCGAACCCGAGCGTTCGCTGAAGAGCTCGCTGACCAGCTCGACGACGCCGGAATTCCGGCGGTCAGCCTGCACGGCGACCTCAACCAGGCACGCCGTTCGCGCAACCTCGAGAAGCTCACCAACGGGCGCGTGAAGGTTCTTGTGGCGACCGATGTCGCTGCGCGGGGCATCCACGTCGATGACATCTCTCTGGTCGTTCAGGCCGACGCCCCCGACGAGTACAAGACCTACCTGCACCGCTCGGGCCGCACGGGTCGCGCGGGCAAGGTCGGCATGGTGGTGACGCTCATCACGAAGCCGCGTGCCCGTCGCTTCGACGAACTGCTGGGTCGCGCCGAGATCACCGCTGAGACCCACGCAGTGCGCCCCGGCGACCGTCTGCTCGACGAGCTCGCGGCCCTGTAACCCGAGCGCGGCACCCGCGCCAGCCCTGCGCGGTCCGCACCCCCGTCGCGCAGACTCGTGAAGTCAAGGAAGCACGCGACCGAAGTCGTCCAGACTTCCTTGACTTCACGAGTCCCGCGCAGGCGGGCGACGGATGCTTGCGCAGGCGGGCGACGGATGCTTGCGCAGGCGGGCGACGGAGGCCCGCTCGGGCGGGCGGCGGATGCTTGCGCAGGCGGGCAGCGCGCGGGCGGCTGGAAGGCGTCGGATGCTCGCTCAGGCCGCGGCGAGCATCGCGCTCGCGGCCAGGGCGAGCGCGAGTCCGGCCCACTGCAGCGGCGCGATGCGCTCACGCAGCACGACCGCCGCGAGCAAGATCGTGCCCGCCGGGTAGAGCGCCGTGAGCACGGAAACGACCGTGAGGTCGCCGAGCCGCAGGCCGACGAGCACGATGATGTTGGCGATCGCGTCGAGCACCCCGCACGCGATCGCGAGCGCGAGACCACCGCGCCAGCCGCCGCGCAGCGCCGCGGCTGCCGCGGCGAGCAGGCTGGGGCGCGCGACACCGGCGGGAGCGCCGACCGCCGCAGGGTCGACCGGTGCGCCGGCAGACGCAGTCTCGTAAGGCGAGGTCGTGGCGCCAGAACCCTGCGACACGCGCGGGGCACCGTGGGTGCCGTCGAGCACCGCGGCCGGAGCATCCGTCGCCCGCACGTGCCGTCGCCCCGCGACGAAGGCGAGCACGACGATGAGCGTCACCATGATGGTCGCGTTGACTGTGCGATTGGCGACGAGCGGAATCAGCCCCGAGTCGTCGGGCGTGAAGTCGATGAGAATGTAGAAGGCTCCGATGAGCACGCCCGAGGCGGTGGCCATGAGCAGCCCGCGCAGGGTTGGCCGCACCGCGCGCTGGTCGGGCACGAGCCCGACGAGAACCACGGCGACGAGGGCCAGCGCGAACGCCGGGTAGGCGATCACGCCGAGCTCAGACCCGGTCGCGAGCCCCCACGTGAGCGGCACGATCGCCGACGTCACGGCCGTCAAGGGCGACAGGATGCTCATCGGTCCGATCGCGAGGCACGCGTAGAGCAGGGCGATCGCCGCAGCGCCCGTCGCACCCGAGAGCGCGCCCCAGAACAGCGCCTCGGCCGACCACACGCCCGGCACGATGAGCGCCCCGATGGCGAGCAGCAACACACCCGACAGCGCGCCGATCGCGGTGACGCGCAAGGCGCTGATGCGGCGAGCGGCGAGGCCGCCCAAGAAGTCGGCCGCGCCGTAGACCAGGGCGCCCGCGAGCCCGAGAACAACCGTGAGCACAGTGGCGCACCTCCTCGGGCGATTCTGGCAGGAGGGGAATGCTGGAGCGAATCCGAGGGTTGTCGTCGACGGATGCCCGCACCGTCATATTCGCGCGACCGCGGTGTGCCGCCCGTACCCTAGAACCACAGACCTCCGCCACCACCACGGACCCGACCCTCTTCTCAAGGAGACACCCTCATGGCCCGCATCTACTCCGACATCACGCAGGTGTTCGGCAACACCCCGCTGGTGACGCTCAACTCGGTCACCGATGGCGCTGGCGCCACGGTGCTCGCGAAGCTCGAGTTCTACAACCCCTCCGCGAGCGTGAAAGACCGCCTCGGTTTCGCCATCGTCGAAGCGGCCGAGAAGAGCGGCGAGCTGAAGCCCGGCGGCACGATCGTCGAGGCCACGAGCGGCAACACCGGCATCGCCCTCGCCATGATCGGTGCGGCACGCGGCTACAAGACTGTGCTCACGATGCCCGAGACCATGAGCAACGAGCGCAAGATGCTGCTCAAGGCCTACGGGGCCGAGCTCATTCTCACGCCCGGCAGTGAGGGCATGAAGGGCGCCGTTGCGGCCGCCGAGAAGATCGTTGCCGAGCGGCCAGGCACGGTGCTCGCCCGCCAGTTCGAGAACGAGGCGAACGCTGAGATTCACCGCCGCACGACGGGCCCCGAGGTCTACAACGACACTGACGGCGCCGTCGACATCTTCGTCTCGGGTGTCGGCACCGGCGGCACGCTGACCGGCACCGGCCAGTACCTCAAGCAGCAGAAGCCCGGCGTGCAGGTCGTCGCGGTCGAGCCGCTCGAGAGCCCTATTCTCAACGGCGGCGCCCCCGGCCCACACAAGATCGCCGGCATCGGCGCCAACTTCGTGCCCGCCGTGCTCGACCGCGAGGTCTACGACGAGGTCATTGACGTGAACATCGAGCAGGCGGTCGCCATGGCCCGCCGACTCTCGGCCGAAGAGGGCATCCTCGCCGGCATCTCGTCGGGCGCCACGGTGCACGCCGCTGTCGAGCTCGCGAAGCGCCCCGAGAACGCGGGCAAGACCATCGTCGTCATCGTGGCCAGCTACGGCGAGCGCTACCTGTCGAGCGTGCTCTACGACGACCTTCGCGCGTAGATGGGCATGCGGGAGGACATCCGCACCGCCCGATTGCGCGACCCGGCCGCGCGGTCGGGCCTCGAGGTCTTTCTCACCAGCGTCGGGCTGCACGCCGTGTGGTGGTACCGCATCGCGAACCGGCTCTGGCGGTGGCGCCTGCGGCTGCTCGCGCGCATGATCTCGCAGGGCGCGCGCTGGTGGACAGGCATCGAGATTCACCCGGGCGCGACCATCGGCCGCCGCCTCTTCATCGACCACGGCATGGGCGTCGTCATCGGCGAGACCGCTGAGATCGGCGACGACGTCATGCTGTATCACGGCGTCACGCTCGGCGGCCGAACACTCGAGAAGGTCAAGAGGCACCCGACCGTGCACGATGGCGTGCTCATCGGCGCTGGGGCGACGGTGCTCGGCCCCATCACGATCGGCGCGCGCTCGCAGATCGGCGCGCTCGCCCTCGTGACGAAGGATGTTCCTGCCGACTCGGTCGCCACCGGAATTCCCGCAACCTCCCGCCCCCTCGATCGCGGCGCGGGCACCACGGGCGCCGACGGCTTTCTCATCGACCCGGCCATCCACATCTAGGGCGCCGCAGGACCTTCTGCCCTTGCCCGCGGTGCCGGTCGGGCGCATGCTGAGCAGTCTGAGAGAGTGAGGCTCGATGACGGCTCGGGGCTACGTGCTCGGCCTGCTTCCGCGGCGCGCTGACTACGCGATGGTGCGGCGCACCTGGAAGGGCGACCTCATCGCGGGCCTGACGGTCGGCATCGTCGCACTGCCGCTCGCGCTGGCGTTCGGCGTGAGCTCGGGCGCGGGTGCCGAGGCCGGGCTCATCACCGCCATCGTGGCCGGACTCGTCGCTGCCGTGTTCGGCGGCTCGAACATCCAAGTTTCGGGGCCGACCGGTGCGATGGTTGTCGTGCTCGGGCCCATCGTCGCGGCGCAGGGCGCGGGGGTCGTGGCGCTCGTCACCATCATGGCGGGCATCATGGTGCTCATCGCCGCGGTGCTGCGGCTCGGGCGCGCGGTCGCGGTGATTCCGTGGCCCGTCATCGAGGGCTTCACGCTCGGCATCGCCGTCATCATCTTCTTACAGCAGGTGCCCGCCGCACTCGGGGCACCGGCGGGGCCGAGCCCCAACTCGCTCGTCGCCGCTGTGCAGACCGTCGTCGCGACCGACTGGGCCGCGGCACTCGTGCCGCTCGCGATCGTCGCGGTGGTCGCCGTCATCATGGTCGTCGCACCGCTCGTGCGCCCCTGGGTGCCCGGCTCGATCATTGCGATCATTGTCGTCACGGTGATCACGACCTGGCTGGCGCTGCCGGTCGACACGATCGGCACTCTTCCTGCCGCGCTGCCCGCGCCCGGACTGCCGAGTCTGTCGGGGGTCGACATCGCGGCACTGCTGATTCCGGCTGCCACGATCGCGGCGCTCGCTGCCATCGAGTCTCTGCTCTCCGCGCGCGTGGGTGCCTCGCTCGCCGACACCGGCCGGCTCGACCCCGACCGCGAGCTCGTCGGCCAGGGTCTCGCCTCGGTGGCTTCGGGACTCTTCGGCGGCATGCCCGCCACGGGAGCCATCGCCCGCACGGCCGTGAACGTGCGGGCCGGCGGGCGGTCGCGGCTCGCGGCGATCATCCACTCGATCGTGCTCATCGGTGTCGTCTACCTGGCCAGCACGATTGTCGCGACCATTCCGCTCGCCGCGCTCTCGGGCGTGCTCATGGTCACGGCGGTGCGCATGGTCTCGGTGTCGACCGTGCGGCGCATCGTCACGGCGACGCGGTCTGACGCGCTCATCTTTGTCGCGACCGCCGCCGTCACGATCGCCTTCGACCTCATCATCGCGGTGGGCATCGGCATCCTCGCGGCTGGCATCATCGCGCTGCGCACGCTCGCGGCCTCGAGCGGGGTGCACCGCGAGCCGCTGCCGGGCGAGCCGCAGCCCGGTGATGAGCGCATCGCGCTCTTCCGCCTCGACGGTGCCCTGTTCTTCGGCGCGGCCGAGCGGCTCACCGACGCCATCAGCGAGACGGCGGGGGCGAGCGTCGTCATCGTGCGGCTCTCGCAGATCCGCGACCTCGATGCGACGGGCGCCCGCGTCATCGTCGAGCTCATCGAGGGTCTTGAGCGACGGGGCATCACCGTCATCATCAAGGGCATTCAAGAGCGGCACCTTCGGCTCGCGACCCGCGTCGGCGTCGTCGGAGCGCTGCGGCACCCGAACCACCTCGTCGCCTCCCTCGACGATGCGGTCGAGCACGCGCGTTCGCACATCCTGCGCGAGACGCCCTGAGCAGTCAGCGGTGCCGGGTAGCCTGGGGCGAGTGACCACGACCGCCGCCACTCCCCAGCAGGTGCTCGAGACGGTCTTCGGCTACCCCGCCTTTCGCGGTGAGCAGCAGGCCATCATCGATCACGTCGTCGGCGGCGGTGATGCCCTCGTGCTCATGCCGACGGGCGGCGGCAAGAGCCTCTGTTACCAGATTCCCGCGCTCGTGCGCGAGGGCGTCGGCGTCGTCATCTCGCCACTCATCGCGTTGATGAAAGACCAGGTGGATGCTCTCGCGGCGGTCGGCGCCCGCGCGGCCTTTCTCAACTCGACCCAGTCGCCCGATGAGCGCCGGGCCGTCGAGGCCGCCCTGCTCGCGGGAGAGGTCGATCTGCTCTACATGGCGCCCGAACGCGTCACCGTGCCGAGCACTGCCGAGCTGCTCGACCGCATCACGGTCTCACTCTTTGCGATCGACGAGGCGCACTGCGTGTCGCAGTGGGGGCACGACTTCAGGCCTGACTATTTGGCACTGTCACTGCTGCACGAGCGCTGGCCGAGCATCCCGCGCATCGCCCTCACGGCGACGGCGACCGACGCGACCGCGCGCGAGATCGTCACCCGGCTCGATCTCGGTCGGGCCCGGCAGTTCGTGGCGAGCTTCGACCGGCCGAACATTCAGTACCGCATCGAGCCGAAGAACCAGCCCGTGCAGCAGTTGCTGCAGCTGATCCGCAGCGAGCACCCCGGCGACGCGGGCATCGTCTACTGCTTGTCGCGGGCGAGCGTCGAAAAGACAGCGATCGCGCTTGCCGAGCACGGTATTCCTGCGCTTCCGTATCACGCAGGCCTCGACGCAGCCACACGTTCGAACCACCAGTCGCGCTTTCTGCGCGAAGAGGGCATCGTCATGGTCGCGACGATCGCGTTCGGCATGGGCATCGACAAGCCCGACGTGCGCTTCGTCGCACATCTCGACCTGCCGAAGAGCGTCGAGGGCTACTACCAAGAGACGGGGCGTGCCGGGCGTGACGGGCTGCCTGCGACGGCCTGGCTCGCCTACGGTCTGCAAGACGTCGTGCAGCAGCGCCAGATGATCGAGCGCAGCGAGGGCAACGCCACCTACAAGCGGCGAATGGGGCAACTGCTCGACGCCATGCTCGCGCTGTGCGAGACGGTCGAGTGCCGGCGGGTGCAGCTGCTCGCCTACTTCGGGCAGCAGTCAACCCCGTGCGGCAACTGCGACACCTGCCTGTCACCGCCCGAAGCATTCGACGGCACCGTGCCGGCGCAGAAGCTGCTCTCGACCGTCGTGCGGCTCGACCGTGAGCGCAACCAGCGCTATGGTGCAGGGCAGCTCATCGACATCCTGCTGGGCAAGCGCACCCCGCGCGTCGAGCAGCTCGGGCACACCGAACTCAGCACCTTTGGCATCGGCACCGAGCTGGGCGAGCAAGAGTGGCGCGGCGTCGTGCGGCAGCTGCTCGCCCAAGGCCTGCTCGCGGTGCAGGGCGAGTACGGCACGCTCGGCATCACCGAGAGCAGTGCCGCGGTGCTCAAGGGCGAGCGCGAGGTGCGGCTGCGCCGTGAAGCCCCTCGCACCAGCCGCGCGTCTCGGGGGTCGAAGCGCTCGGCGCCGAGCGACCTGCCGGCCGAGGCCGCCGGGTTGTTCGAGCGGCTGCGCGCGTGGCGAGCATCCACCGCGAGGGCTCTCGAGGCACCCGCCTACATCGTCTTCGGCGACGCGACGCTGCGCGGCATCGCGCTCACCGAGCCGGCGACGCTCGACGAGCTTGGGCAGGTGAGCGGGGTCGGCGCGGCCAAGCTCGAGAAGTTCGGCGCAGCCGTGCTTGCGATCGTGCGGGGTGACGAACCAGCCGCTGCTGCGTCGCGTGACGAGCCCGCCTTCGCCGACGAGCCGCCCTTCGCCGACGAGCCCCCTTACCCCGACGAGCCGCCCTACTTGGATGAACCGTTCAACGACATTCCCCCGCCGGAATAGGCCGCGTGCCACGATGAACACATGCTGACCTTCGTCGCCCGCGCGTTCGTCGCGCCTCTCGCGAAGGCGATCTGGCGGCCGACGATCATCGGTCGCGACAACGTGCCCGTCGAGGGCGGCGTCGTCGTCGCGAGCAACCACTTGTCGTTCATCGACTCAATCATCATCAGCATGCTGGCCAGCCGTCGAGTGAGTTTCTTAGCGAAAGAGGAGTATTTCACCGGCACGGGGCTCAGGGGCGCGATCTCACGTAGCTTCTTCACGAGCGTCGGCGCGATCCCGGTCAAGCGCGGTGCGGGCCAGGCCGCTCAAGAGGCGCTCGATGCCGGGCTCGCCAAGATCGAGGCCGGCGAGGCCTTCTCGATCTACCCCGAAGGCACGCGCTCGCGCGATGGGCGGCTCTACCGGGGCAAGACCGGTGTCGCCTGGCTCGCGCTGACAGCCGGCGTGCCCGTTGTACCCGTGGCGCTCACGGGCACCCAGAACCTGCAGCCGGTCGGCTCGAAGCGCATCCGCCGCGCGAAGATCACGATCGAGTTCGGCGAGCCGATGGATCTCTCGTCGTTCGGCGCCGCGAACTCTGGCCGTGCGCGTCGACACGCGACCGATGCACTCATGCTGCGCATCCAGGCGATGAGCGGGCAAGAGTACGTCGACCACTACAACGAGCCGCCGCCCGCGAACGTGGGTGAGCGCGTCCGTCGCTTTTTTCGCACCCGGTCTGAGCTTTAGCGCAGACAGAAAACGCAGCGAGCTCTAGCCCCTCAGCACCGGCGCACAAGCACTACTGAGCAGCGGGTGCCTCGGCTTGCGCGGCAGCGATCTGCCGGCGCACGTCATCCATATCGAGGCCCTTCACGGCGGTGATGACCTGCTCGAGGGCGGGTGCCGGCAGGGCTCCGGGCTGCGAGAAAACGAGGATGCCGTCGCGGAAGGCCATGAGCGTTGGAATGGAGCGGATGTTCGCGGCGGCGGCAAGCGCCTGCTCGGCCTCGGTGTCGACCTTGCCGAAGGTGACGTCGGCGTGCTGCTCGCTCGCCTTCTCGAAGATCGGGGCGAACTGGCGGCACGGGCCACACCATTCGGCCCAGAAGTCGACGAGCGTGATGCCGTCAGACGTGACGGTCTGCTCGAAGTCGGTTGCGGTGAGGTTCACGGTTGCCATGCGATCATTCTGACACACACGCTCGATACCCTGGGGGGTATTCTCTCCTGGCGAACGGGGCGGGCGTCAGCGTCCGCCCACTCTGAGCCTCTCCACTATGCGAACGCCCAGCTTTGTGAGGGTATCGACAAAGCGCGTGCCTACCGTCGTCGCGCCCTTCGTGGAGCGAGCACCACGAAACCCCGCGACGCTCGCCGCAGTTCTAGCGTGGCCCTCATGAGCACCATTGAGTCTTCTGCGCCCACCGAGGCCACCGCACCCCTCGCCCCGTCGACCCCGCCGGAGGCCGATGACAGCACGATCGCGACGACGGATGCTGGCCCGACGCTCGACGTCGCCGCACTCGGCCAGCAACTGATGGGGCGTTGGGCCGACAGCCGTCGTGCTTCGCGCGAGCTCATGCGAAAAGAAGCCTTCCACCGCGTTCCGACCCACGGCATGGACGAGCACCGCGAGCGCGTGCTCGGCCAGCTGAAGCTGCTCGTCGAGCAGGGCACGGTGCACCGCGCGTTCCCCGAAGAGTTTGGCGGCGACGACGACTTCGGCGGCTTCATCGCGAGCTTCGAAGAGCTCGTGATCGGTGACCCCAGCATGCAGATCAAGTCGGGCGTGCAGTGGGGGCTCTACGCCTCGGCGATTCTGCAGCTCGGCACGGCGCCGCACCACCAGGCGTGGCTGCCCGACGCGCTGAACCTGACGACCCCCGGCGCCTTCGCCATGACCGAGACCGGTCACGGCAGCGACGTCTCGGCGGTCGGCACGACGGCGACCTATGACTCCGCGACCGATGAGTGGGTCATCCACACGCCGTTCCGCGCCGCCTGGAAGGACTACCTCGGCAACGCCGCCCTGCACGGCAAGGCCGCGGTCGTGTTCGCCCAGCTCATCACGCGCGGGGTGAACCACGGCGTGCACGCTTTCTATGTTCCGCTGCGCGACGAGAAGGGCGCCTTCTTGCCCGGCATCGGCGGAGAAGACGACGGGCTCAAGGGCGGCCTGAACGGCATCGACAACGGCCGCCTGCATTTCACGAACGTGCGCGTGCCGCGCACCAACCTGCTGAACCGCTACGGCAATGTCGACGAGAACGGTGTCTACACCTCGCCGATCGAGAGCCCCGGCCGCCGCTTCTTCACGATGCTCGGCACGCTCGTGCAGGGCCGGGTCTCGCTCGACGGCGCTGTCACGGTCGCGAGCAAGCTCGCGATGACCATAGCCATTCGCTACGGCACCGAGCGCCGCCAGTTCGACGGGGGCGAGAGAGAAGAGGTAGTTCTGCTCGACTACCAGCGCCACCAGCGCCGCCTGCTGCCGCGCCTCGCGCAGACCTACGCCATGTCGTTTGCGCACGAGGTGTTTCTCGAGAAGTTCGATGCGGTGTTCTCGGGCCGCACCGACACCGATGCCGACCGCGAAGACCTCGAGACCCTCGCCGCGGCGCTCAAGTCGCTCAGCACCTGGAACGCGCTCGACATCATTCAAGAAGCGCGCGAGGCGTGCGGCGGCCAGGGCTTCCTTGCCGCGAACCGGCTGACGCAGCTGCGCGCTGACCTCGACATCTATGCCACCTTCGAGGGCGACAACAACGTGCTGCTGCAGCTCGTGGCCAAGCGTCTGCTCACTGACTACAGCCGCGCCTTCGCGAAGGCCGACGCCGGCGTCATGGCGCACTACGTCGCCGACCAGGTCAACGAGGCTGTCGTCAACCGTTCGGGCCTGCGCCGCCTGGCGCAGTCGGTCGCCGACTTCGGCTCGACCGCGCGTTCGGTGGGCTACGTGCGCGACACGGCATCGCAGCGGCAGCTGCTGACCGACCGAGTCGAGACGATGGTGGCTGAGCTCGCGAGCAAGCTGCGCTCAGCATCCAAGCTGCCGAAGCCGCAGGCCGCCGCCCTCTTCAACCGCCACCAGAACGCGCTCATCGAGACGGCCAAGGCGCACGGCGAGTTGTTGCAGTGGGAGGCCTTCACCGAGGCCCTCGAGACGATCGAGCACGAGGGCAACCGTCAGGTGCTCACCTGGCTGCGCGACCTGTTCGGGCTCGGCCTCATCGAGAAGAACCTCGCCTGGTACGTGATTCACGGCCGACTGAGCGACCACCGTGCTCAGGCGATCACCGACTACATCGACGACCGGCTGCTGCCGCGCCTGCGCCCGCACGCGCGAGCACTCACCGACGCGTTCGAATTCGCTCCCGAGCACATTCGCGCCGACATCGCGACGGGCGAAGAGCAGGCGCGGCAAGACGAGGCACGTGACTACTACGCCGAGCTGCACCGCAGCGGGCTCGCGCCGATCGATGAAAAAGATCTGCTCGCGGCCAAGAAGGCTCGTCGCTGATCGCTGCTGCGGCAACATTCCGCGCGGCGTAGGGTCAGGGCATGACGGATGCTGTGCCTGACCCTGCGACGCCCTTTCGACTGCACCCGGCGGCGGCCTGGGCGCTCGTCGGCCTGCAATTCGTCTTCTTGATACTGCTCGGCTTCCTGCCCTGGGGCGACCTGTGGCTGCGGGAGGTCGGCACGCTCGTGCTGGGCCTCGTGCTGGTGGCGCTCGGCATCGGCATCGCTCTCGCCGCTGGTGCCGGGCTCGGGCGCACCCTCACCCCGAGCCCGATTCCGAAAGCTGACGGCCAACTCGTCACGACGGGCGTCTACGGTCTCGTGAGGCACCCGATCTATTCGGGTCTGCTCGTGCTCGGCGTCGGCCTCGTCGTCATCGGCGCCTCGTGGCTGCACCTCATCGCGTGGGTCGCGCTGCTGAGCGTGCTCATGACGAAGTCGCGGTTCGAAGAACTCATGCTCGCCGACCAGTACTCCGACTACGCGACGTATGCCGCGCGCGTCGGTCGGTTGGTGCCCGGCGTCGGGCGCATCCGCTCGCCTCGCGCGTAGAGTGCGTGAATGAGCCTCACCGACATCGTCATTCCGCAGCCGGGCGACCTGCGCGGCGGTGAGCTCACCGGTGTGCTCGGGGTGCCCGACGGCCCGGGCCCGTTCACCCCGCTCGTTGTCGTGCACGAGTTGTTCGGCATCGACGACGCCATGCGTGACCACCTCGAGCGCCTGCGCGGCATGGGCTACCTCGTGCTCATGCCGAACCTGTTCAGCCGCGGTGGCGCGCGGCGCTGCCTCGTGGCGACGTTCCGCGCGCTGCGCAGCGGCACCGGGGCAGCCTTCGACGACATCGAGGCCGCCCGCAGTCTGCTGCTCGAGCGCGACGACACGACCGACCGCGCGGGCGTGATCGGCTTCTGCATGGGCGGCGGGTTCGCGCTGCTGCTGGCGGGGTCGGGCGGCTATGGCGCAGCATCCGTCAATTACGGGATGCTGCCAGCCGACCTCGACGACGCCCTCGACGGTGCCTGCCCCGTGGTCGGCACGTTCGGTGCGCGCGACCTCAGCCTGCGGGGCGCGGCCGAGAAGCTCGAGACGGCGCTCGCCGCCCGCGGCATCGAGCACGACGTGGTCGAGTACCCCGAGGCGGGGCACGCCTTTCTCAATGCGGTGCCCAACGGCACGCGACTCGCGCGCATCGCGATGGGTCCGATGCTGCGGCTCGGCTACCAGCCCGATGAGGCGGCAGACGCCTGGCGGCGCATCGACGAGTTCTTCGATCGCACGCTCGCCTGAGGCGCCCTACTTGTTCGTCGCGTTCGTGACCGCGTCAGAGTTCTGCGTGCGCCCGTTCGACGCCTTCTTGTCGGCCTTGGCGATGCGCTTCTCTTTCAGAGTCTTCGACGCGGCGGTCTTCGGGGTGTTCTTGCGTGCAGACTTCTCGCCCATGACGGCTCTCTTTCGTTGAGAGCCTGACCGGCTCTGTAGTGCTGAGCGTACGCTGTCGCACCCAGAGCGCGGCGTCGAGGTCGGCTAGACGCCCAACTTCTGGCGCACGGCGTCATCGCTCGGCTCGACGAGGTGCGAGCCGTCGGGGAACACGACCACGGGAATGTTGGTGCGACCGCTGATCGCCTGCGCCTGCGCGGCGGCCTCGGCTGAGACCTCAACGTCGACCTTGGTCCAGTCGACGCCGAGCTCGTTGAGCAGGGCCTCGGTGCGGCGGCAGTCGCGGCACCAGTCGGCGCCGTACATGGTGATGGTGCTGGCTGAATCAGTCATAGAAACTGCAACTCGACCGAGCCCACCATTGTTCCCGCGCCGTCTCTAGACTGACCGCATGAGCGAGACCCTGTCATCATCGCGGCCCGGCGGTCGCACCCTGCTCGACGTCGAGAGCGAGGCCTTCGCGGTCGCCATCGCTGTCGGCGTCGTGACCCTCATCGTCGGCGGCATTCTCTTCGCGGGCAGCAACCCGCCCATCTGGGGTGGACTCTCGCTGGGCCTCGCCACAGCGGGATCGATCCTCATCGCGGGGGTGATCGTCGCCTACGTCGGATACTGGCGCAGCCGCTCGATCGAAGGGCAGCAGTGGCGCCTCGAGCTCAAGTCGTGGAAGTTCATCGTCGACGCCACATCGGTCGCCCTCGTGCACTCGGTGCTCGCCGTGCTCGCCTCGATCGCCACGTTCTTGCTTCTGCAGCGCAGCTTTCAGGGCCTCGTGCTCGACGCGCCGTTCACGACCATCGCGATGGCGGTCGTCACCGCTCTTTGCGCCTACTGGATCTACCTCTCGGTCTCGTCGATCACGACCCCCAAGCTCTCGAGCCTGCTCGTGCTCTTCATGACGTTCGGCACGCTCACGGCCATGGCCACGGCGAGCGACCCGGCCTGGTGGGAATACCACTTCAGCCAACTCGGCACCTTCGGCGACCGCTCGAGCAGCCTGTTCAACATCACCCTGATCATTGCGGGCGTGCTCGTGACGACGTTCGCGCTCTACCTGCAGCGCGACCTGCAGGTTCTCGTCGACCGGGGCGTGCTCGTCAAGCCGACCGCACCCCGCACGGTGTCGATCATCTTCGTCGTCATGGGCGTGATGCTCGCGTGCGTCGGCATCTTTCCGCTGACGGTGAGCATCCTGCTGCACAACCTCTCGGCCATGGGCATGGCGGTGGCCTTCCTCGTGATGCTGTTCGCCTCGCCGTGGATCCTCACCGGGCTGCCCCGGCGTTTCTTCGTCGTGTGCGCCGGCTTCGCCGCGGCCCTTATCGGTGGCGCCCTGCTCTTCGAGCCCGTGCAGTACTACAACCTCACGGCCTTTGAGCTCGTGGCCTTCGCGATCATCTTCGCCTGGATCGCCATCTTCATCCGCTACATCAACGCGGTCGTCGAGCAGCCTTCTGCTGCGGCGACGGCTGCTGCGCCGAAGCCCGGGACGGTGCCCGCATGACCGACTCTCCGCTGGGCAGCTTCGCCGACTCGGGTGCGACCGCCGCGCACTACGCCGCGAAGCTCGCGGTCGAGACCGATGCCTCCGACGTGTGGGCGGCGCGCCAGGCCGGCGTCGAGTTCCACCTCGTCGACGTGCGCGGGCAGGCTGCCTACGATCAGGGGCATGCGGTCGGGGCGCTGCACATCCCCAGGCAAGAGCTCGCTGCTCGAGTGGCAGAGCTCGGCGTGGGCATCCCGGTCGTCGTCTACTGCTGGTCGCCCGGCTGCAACGGCGGCGCGAAGGCGGCGCTCGAGCTCGCGCGCCTCGGCGTGCCCGTGAAAGAGATGCTCGGCGGCTTCGAGTACTGGGCCCGCGAGGGCTACCCGGTCGAAGACGTGAACGGGCCGTTGCACCGCGAGATCGACCCGCTCACGAACGTCGTCTAGCCGCCCAGCAGGGCCGACACCCCGACCGTCAGCAGCGGCGCCACGATGAGCGCCGGCAGCATGTCGGCGACCGACACGGCGCGCAGGTTGAGCAGGCGCAGGCCGACGCCGAGCAGCAGCACCCCGCCCGTTGCGGTGAGTGCCGCGATCGCCGCGCCCGACATGACCGTGCCGAGGAAGAATGCGAGCACCGTCAGTAGCCCCTGCCAGATGCCGACGGGGATCGCCGAGAAGGCGACGCCCCAGCCGAGCGAGGCGGCGAAGGCAACCGCGGCGAAGCCGTCGAGGGTTGACTTGAGGGCGAGCTGCTCGATGCCTTGGCCGGTGCCGTCTTGAAAGGCTCCGAGAATGGCGAGCGGGCCGATCGCGAAGACCAGTGATGCGTCGACGAAGCCCGTGATGAAACGATCGCGGCCGGTGAGGGCGAGCGGGGCGCCGTCGGGGTGCAGAGTGGGCTCGTCGCTCGCGCGCGTGGTCGTGAAACGGCGCTGCAGCCAGCCGCCGAACTTCTCGAGCTGTGCTTCGATGCCGGCGAGCGAGCCGACGATGCTGCCGATCAGCAGCGCGCCGATGACGACCAAGAAGGTGCCGCCTGCGCCGACCGCGCCGACGAAGTCAGGGTCGCTCAGGGCGACGAGGTTGAGGCCGCCGAGCACGATCGTGATGAGGCCGAGAGCGTCAGTGACGACGCGGCTCGTGCGCTCGGGCAGTCGTCGGCCGATGAGCACACCGATCGTGGCGCCGATGACGATGGTGACGATGTTGAGCAGGGTGCCGAGGCCGACGATCACTGCTCTAGGTTATTCGGCCCCGAACGTGCCCACTGACGCGACCTCATGCTCAGGCGTGCGCGGCGGCCTAACGGGCGATGCCGAGGAACACCAGTATTCGGCGTTCAAGGTCGGTGAGCTGCTGTGCCGTGACCTCTCCCACACGGGTACCAACGTTCGCGCGCCTGACGGTGGTGAGCTTGTCCACCATCGCGTAGCTGTCAGCGTCGACACCGGAGTTCTCGGTTGCCGGAATCAGCACGCGCAGAAGTGGTGCATCGACGACGGTGGTCGTCAGAGGGCACACGGTCACCGAGTCGAGGGCGGCGAAGAGGTCGTCTTGCATGACGACCGCCGGGCGCGGCTTGCTAGCGTAGACCCCTCCGGCGACGAGCCGGATCTCGCCGCGTTTCACTCGTCCCAGCTGGTGCTGATGGCCTCGACGAACTGCATGTCGTCACTGTGTACCGACGCGGCGGCGACCGATGCTGCCTGGCGCTGCGCCTCGACCGCGAACGATGTCGAACGCACATCAGGCACCCACACCTGAACCGGCCGCAGGCCTTCGGCGCGCAGTCGGTCTCGGTACGCAGAGACACGGGCTCGAGAAGACATACGGCAATGTTACATGTCACGCCCCGTCGCCAGTAGGGTGACGCCATGAGAACCCTCGTCGATTACGTGCGCGGCGTGCGGCACCCCGAGGCCTTCCACGGGCGCGGAGTGCGCCGCGGCTACTTCGAGGGGTGGTACATCAAGCTCGTGTCGGCCGACCGATCGCAGCGGTGGGCGGTGATCCCGGGGGTCTTTCGCGGGCTGGCTGACGCGGGTGGGGAACGCGACGAGGCCTTCGTGCAGGTGCTCGACGGCTTGAGCGGCCGCAGCTGGTACCACCGCTTCGATCCCACCGACTTCGAGGCGGCCAGTGATCGGTTCGACGTGCGCGTCGGCGGCAACACCTTCGGCCCGAGCGGGGTGACGCTCGACCTGCCGCAGCTGCGGGGGAGCATCCGGTACACGACCGATCTCGACCCCTGGCCGGTGACGCTGCGCGAACCGGGAATCATGGGCTGGTACGGGCTCGTGCCCTTCATGGAGTGCTTTCACGGCATCGTCTCGTTCGGCCACGGGCTGACCGGCGAGCTGTCGGTCGAGGGCGAGACCCGCAGCTTCGACGGCGGGCGCGGCTACATCGAGAAAGACTGGGGCAAGGCCTTCCCGGCCGGCTACGTGTGGATGGCGAGCAACCACATCGACGCGCCCGACGGCTCTGACACGGGGGCGTCGCTGATCGGGTCGGTCGCGATCATCCCGTGGCTGGGCGGGTCTTTCCGCGGCTTCATCGTCGGGCTCAAGCACGGCGGCCGCCTGCATCGCTGGACCACGTACACGCGCGCCCGCGAGCGCCGCCTCGAGATCGACGACACTCACGTGCGGTGGAGCATCGAGGGCCGCGACGGCCTGCTCGAGCTCGAGGCCGAGCGGGTGCGCGGCGGGCTGTTGCACGCGCCCTTGCGCACGGCGATGCACCAGCGGGTCGAAGAGACACTGGATGCTCGCATCACGCTGCGCCACCGCGATGCGTCGGGCCGCACCCTGCTCGAGGGCACCGCGCACGCGGCGGGCCTGGAGGTCTTCGGCGACACCGACCGCCTGCTCGGGCTTTAGCCTGCCCCGGCTCTAGCCCACCGCGCGCTGCACCAGTTCGGTGATGGCTTTCTTCTCGGCTGCGCCGAGCTTCGTCACGGCGAACGACGCCGGCCACATCGCCCCGTCGTCGAGCTGCGCGGTGTCGTTGAACCCGAGCGTCGTGTAGCGGGTGTCGAACTTGCTGGCCGGCTGCACGAAGCACAGCACCTTGCCGTCGAGCGCGTAGGCGGGCATGCCGTACCAGGTGCGCGGAGCCAGCTGCGGAGCCGCCGCCATGATCACCTCGTGCAGCGTCGTGGCGAGCGCGCGGTCGCCCTCGTCAGGAAGCTTCGCGATCGCCTCGAGTAGGTCGTTGAGCTCGGCCTCGGCTTTGGCGGCGCCCTTGGCCCGCTTCGCCTGTGCGCGCAGCTCGGCCGCCCGCTCCTTCATCGCGGCCCGCTCGTCCGCGGTGAACCCGTCATTGCCGGTGGATGCTCGGCTCTTGTCGTTCATGGAGGCCAGGGTAGACCCGCACTAGGCGCAGACGCTCTAGGTCTCTCGATCAGCTGACGCGGTTGCGGTGTTGGGCGATGTATTCGTTCCTGGGGTGTGACGATTCGCCGGTGAATCCCTTGAAGTCCCCGAGCCGATACATCGGGCCGTTCGCGGTCTGTAATTCGTCAAGTTCGAAGTCACGAGCGAGGACAGCAAGCTGCCGCTGAACCAGCGACTCAGTTCCGACAGTCATGGCCGCGACGAGACGATCGAGCGACACGAAGTCTGCCGCCCGCGAGAGCTCACGATAGATCGGGTCATGAAGATCGCTGACCAGCTCAGGAACTTCGTGGGGCGTTCCCTCGTGGAGCAGGGCACTCTTGATCGCGCGTCCGACGGCTTCGGCAACCGGCGGCGGAAAGGCATTGCCAATCTGCCGGTACTGAGAAGTCTTTCGCCCAGTGAAGACCCAACCTGAGTCCGATCCCCAACCCTGCAGACGAGCCACCATCGGGATCGTCAGGCGCGGAGCGCGGAGAGAAAAGTGCGGCGCGTCGGGCCCGGGAGCTTCCTCGGCGATTCCCTTCCCATCGACACCGAGCTTCGACCATGCCAGTTTCGCCCTCGTGGGGCCAAGGTCGGCACCCCCGTGCTTCTTGCTTCCGCCGACGAGGGTGGGCGCGATCCCGTTCGCGAATGAGGCCCACTCGCGAGCGTGAAGCCACCCATTCTCGGCCATGAGGTCGGCGATCGCCTCGCCGACTGTGACTCGGCTTCCGAACGGCTCGGGCCATCTGAAGTAAGCCGCATCTTCAGGCTTCATCGCGACGAGGACGAATCGTGGCCGAAGCTGTGGAAGACCGAAGTCCGCCGATGTGAGTAGGCGCCAGTCCCCGACGTATCCGAACTGTGCGAGCCTGTCGAGAACGTGCTGGCGGTACGCCGCGAACCGCGGGGCAGCTAGGCCACGAACGTTCTCGAGCATGAGAGCCCGCGGCTTCACGACCCCAACCTGCTCGACTGCCCAGGCAAACAGGTCCCGCTCGTCGGCGGACCCGAGCTGCTTGCCCGCCATGGAAAACGGCGGGCAGGGCACACCGCCCGCGAGCAGCGCCACACCTTCATATTCGGATGGATTCCAGACGGCAGGGTCTGCGACATCCCCGACGGCGACACGCCATGTCGAGTTCGCCTCCAGTGTCGCCGCCGCTTGAGAGTCGAGCTCCACTGCAAGAGCATGATGGAAACCCGCACGATGGAGACCGTGAGCCTGGCCGCCGGCACCGGCGCAAATCTCGACGACTTCTAGGTCGCTCACAAGTAACGCTCCCACTCCTGAGACAACAAGGTCTCGTAGCTATATTGTGCTGCCATTCGGACGGGAACCTGACTCCGTCGGCACCCGTGTCCGGCCGAGTTCGCTGGTTTGTGTCCGATCTGTCACGGCGTCGAGGTAGTCGAACACATGTTCTAAGGTACATCGTTGCCCAGACAATGTGCGTTTGATAGGCCAGAATCCAACTACAACTCATGTTGATCTCAAGGAGTTTCCGTTGCCAATAGACCCGATGCGCCCCAAGTCGTCGAAGGCGAGGGTGGCTGCCTTCGTAGCTCTGGTCGGCGAGGGCAACAAGTTCTCGAAGCTTGAGATGTTCAATGCGGTCCCTGGCGTTTCGCAGGCTGACCGGCGGATGCGCGATCTCCGTGAGATCGGATGGGTGATCGACAACTACAAGGGGAACCCGACACTCAAGCCCGACGAGTACCTCGTGCGGAAGATTGGCATTCGCGTCGACCTCGGCGAAAAGCCGCCAGTTTCATCGGGTCGCAAGTCGGTGACTGGAGCTAAGCGCCGTCGCATCTTCGATAGAGATGGCAATACGTGCCAGGTGTGCTTTATCGCTGGTGGTAGCGAATTCGCAGATGCCCCTGGCCGCCGCGCGACTCTGACGATCGGCCACATCATTCCAGTCGCGAGGGGCGGATCGGATGACGACGACAACCTGCGTACCGAGTGCCAGCGCTGCAACGACGAGTCTCGCGACGCGACATTGAATCCCCCTGACAAGAATGAAGTGTTGACTCGAGTTCGGAACGTGGGCGGCCGCGCCGACAAGCTGGAGCTCTTCCAGTGGATGCAACGCGGTAGCCGACCTTTGACGGACAAGGAGCGCATATTTACGGACTGGGCTCGCCTTCCGGTTTCTCAGCGCATTGAACTGATGGCCGAACTCTCTCGCGAGGTTCACGGGTCTTGAACCGCATCGCTTCGGCCTGGTCTTGGCGTCTGAAGAGTCCATAGTCAAGACTGAGCCTCCAGCCAGCGCCTTGTTGCTCTCAGATAAGCCGCTTCAACAGCGAGGCGGCGCGAGGCGACAGGATTGTCTGCGTTTCAAGATAACCTCACATCAAAATTGTTGCAGGAGGGTCTGGCGCGATGATGGGCGACTACGAGGATTGGCAAAAGGTGCTTTCCTCCGCCTTCTTGCTTCGACACGATGGCCCAACTGTGCTTTTTCTTGACGAGAGTGAGCTCACTCGGCTCCGACCGGACGCCGAGAATGCATCAGATGACCTTGCCCATGCGGTGCGCAGTCGGCTCCGACTCGCGCACGGCCGTTTGATGTTCGAGCCCATCATGGCCTACTACAGGAAGTGGCAGCGGGGCACGCAACTTGATGCGCCACCGGTGCTGCCAGTGATAGCCCTGACGGTGCTCGCTGCGACCAGGATGCGATCCGACGCGGAGGCGCGCTCCACCAACTACTACCTTCGGCTCGCGCAAGCGCTCACCCCAGTTGCCGACCCGGGCACCATCGAGTCTCTGCGTAAAGACCTAAGGGAGGGCGGTGCTTTCCTTGACGCGGTCGAGATGTGGCGCGGGTTGCACGAGTGGATTGAAAGGCAAGACGGTGCTGTAGGGGCCTCGACGATCCGGGACCACCCGCATCTTCAGCGGATCGGATACCCACTCTCACAAGCCCTCGTGCGACAGAGCGATCGCATTGCGCTCACCCGCTTCTTCCAGGCACTCGACTTCTCTCCCGGCGAGACACCTGATGCCCTCGTCATCGCCCGTGCGCTCGACATTTGGACGGCAGCGGCCCAGAACCGGCTGAGTGAGACCTTTATGCGTGCGCTAAGCGACGCGGATCTTCGCCAGCTGCTCGCCGAGGTTGTCGAAGCCCATGCGCGATCGTGGGACGGCCGGGTGCTGACCAGTGATGGGAAGCAAAGGATCGCAATGCGGCTCAAAATCGATCTTGATGCATGGCTGGTTAGCTGGCTGTTCCCCATCCCGCCAGGCGGGCCTGAGCAGCTCACAGTTCTCTCGCTGGACGGCGACCGGGAAGTCAACCTCACCGCCTTGGCTGGCCTGGAATACTACTCTGTTGAGGGAAGCCCGGCCGTAACTCCCGGTTTGCTGACTTCCGGATTCCAGCTGCGCGGTAGCGAGTTCACGGCTGAGTTTGCGCCATCACCTGTGATCTTCTTGCGACCTGATCCACAAACGGGTGCTTGGACTTCAACTCCGGGGATACTTCCCTTCGAGGAGCATCTGGTCGCGATAGGCGCCCCGCACGTCACGGAGTTTCAAGAAGTTCTCAGCCAGGCCGCCGCAGAGGGTTGGCGTGTCGTGCCTCAGCGCGGGTCCGTTCTCCTCTCCGGTTACGCCATGTTCGAAAAAGTCCGCTTCACCGACGGCCAGTCCCTTCAGCGAGCACTGAACGGAATTCCGGGCCTGCGCCGCATAGGTGTCACCCCCGCTGTGATTCCTCGCGCACGGCTTGTTCGCGGGCTTCCCATCGCCACTTCAATCTCTGCGACGCATTATCTGGTCGGCGGCGAACCGGACCTACTACTTCCTTCCGGAGTCGATCCGCGCCCCGCGACCGTAATTCTCGACGGTCGTCGTGAGCAGCTCCAGGCGAATGGTTTCCCGCTTGAACTGCGTCGCTTCATCAGCGAGGCAGGAGGCCATGTCGTCGATGCTGACGGGCAAGAGCTCTCCTTCACCACCCTGGAAGAGGGACCAGCTCCTTCCCCGCCCCCAGGTACCGCTACCCTCGGCTGGACCAGTGACATAGAGATGAGTGGGAAGGACGAGCAGATCGCCGTAACAGGCGCCAGCGTTCATGACCCCGCCAGCTCTCACCTGGTACTCGCGCGCCGCGGCCGTGACGAGTCCTGGCTCTTGCACGACGATGGGCGCACCGAGCGCCTGGCGGAACCCGAACCGCCTACGTTCCTCTCGAGTATCGACATCGAGATCCACTCGTCGCGCTTCGAGATTGGTGCACCTGCGAGCGCCTGTTGGCTGGCCCAGCGTCGCGGGTCGCATTGGCGCCTCACGGAGATCGGCGCTTCAGAACCGAAAGAGCACGACATCGAAATTGACGTTCTAGAGGCATGGAAGCGTGCATGTAGCGACCCGAATGGCGCGCGACTCTGGATGATGCAGCTAAGTATGGCCGGGGGTGCGGCATGATCGGCGACCTCCTGCTGGCCTGGATCAGCGAAGCCGGAAACGGCACGATCGCCGACTTCCGCGCCCGTGCCGCGTGGCTTGCACGGACTGAGAACCTCGATCTGCACGAGAGCGCCACGGGAAGATGGCTTCGAGACGCCTCAGCGCTTGGCCATTGCGAAGTCGATTGGAAGCACGGGAAGTGGTCTGTTGCTCCGCCAGTTATCACCAGGCTCCCGCTCGCCGATGGCCTCGCGGTCCTAGTCGGGGCACGACGGCAACGGCTGCTCCGCGCAATCGACGAAGAGGGGGTTTACGCGGAGCAAGCACGACGACTTGGCTCCAGCCGAGACATCCCCCCTCCGTGCACGATCCTCATGCCTTACGAGCGAACCCGCGACCTCGAGGAGTACGCTGCAGCACTCGGCGCGGTTTACTCTGGCTGCGCGGCAGCCGCAATAGCAGCCTTGCTCGGGACCACAGCCCCTGCCAAACCGACGGCACCTCCAGCCTACGACTCGCCATTCGAGCACCTCTCCAGCTTCAGCCCACAAACGTGGGCGCCGACATTGCCCAGCCGACCGAATCCCAGCGAGGGCCTACACCGCGAGCAGGTCAACGGCCGCTGGCAACACTTACTGCGACGCGAGGGCGGCTGGTACGCCACCGACCTCTCAAGAGGAGTCTTCGCCGAGCTCGCACGGCGGGGCGAGACCGTCATCCGCTGGCGGCCCGACGGCGATCACCGAACCAGAACAGGCACAGTCATAGTCGACTGGGGAGCGTCGTTGCCGCCGCTCCAGGCGCGCGCACTCGTGCTCTGTAGCGGGTTTGTGCCGCGATTCGGAAGTGCCGCTGAGACCTCCCTTTACGACAATGTCCCCCGAGAAATCGCCGCCCGAGTCGCCTCCTCGCTTGGGCAGACGCTGCAGACCAGCAGCTAAGCAGAGAGACCCGGTCCGCACATGACCAGTACAACCAGGAACTTGGACGCGATCCAGACGTTCGAGCACCTACGCGACGCCTATTTCCGCTACTACGACACGCCATTCGGCCTCGCCGACGAACGCCTTCAGGCCGAACGCCGAGCGCTCCTCGACCGCGACGGTGGCGCGTACCGCAAACCTCTGATTGAGCTCCGGGCCGAGTACGAAAGCACAGGCCGCAGCCTCGCTGATTCCGCCGCAGCCGCGGGCGCAGATCCTGACCTGGCGGACTTCATCAACGCCGGCTTGATGCAGGGCGTCCCCTCGCTCTATCGGCATCAGGAAGAAGCCCTTACTGCGGGATTGCAGCGCGGTCGGCATATGGTGATCACCGCGGGAACCGGCTCAGGCAAGACTGAGTCGTTTCTTATGCCGCTCTTGTCCTCGATGTTGAGCGAATCGCGCACCTGGACAGGGAGTGGAGCCTCCGCGTCTGACTGGTGGACTGGCGGTGACAACTCATTCCATACTCAGCGCGACGGGGAGAACGGTCGCGAAACTGCTGTCCGCGCGATCGTTCTTTATCCGATGAACGCGCTAGTTGACGATCAGCTCATCCGCCTGCGTCGCGCTCTCGACAATGACGACATCCGCGCCTGGCTCGACGCGAACCGAAACAGTCACCGTTTCTACTTTGGCCGGTACACCGGGGCTACTCCAGTTACAGGCAGTCGTGTCAACAGTCTCGCCCTCGGCGAACTGCGCCGCTACCTGCGTCAGACCGACCAGCGCGGAGCCAGAGCGCGCCAGATCGCAGTCGACAATGATGACGACGATCTTCGCTACTTCGTGCCGCGCCTGGACGGGGCCGAGATGCGCTCCCGCTGGGACATGATCGATTACCCACCCGACATTCTCATCACGAACTACTCAATGCTGAACGTGATGCTGCTTCGCGAGCGGGACGGCCATTTCTTCGACTCCACGCGCCGATGGCTAGACAACCCCGCCAACGTCTTCACCCTCGTCGTTGACGAGCTGCACACCTACCGTGGAACCGCGGGCACCGAGGTCGCTTATCTGCTCCGGACACTGAAGCGCCGCCTCGGCCTGCACGATCGACCCGAGCAATTCCGAGTCCTCGCGGCTTCAGCCTCGCTTGATCCCGCACGAGACGAGGAATACTTGCACCAGTTCTTCGATGTCGAGCCCGGTACGTTCAACTTTGTCGCTGGAGCCAGCGCGACCCCGGACGGATACCAGATACCCCCTGCTGTCGACCCGGAGATTCTCGCCGTCGCAGATGCGGCGGCCGCTGCTGCAGACGGGAGAACTGCGGGTGTGGTGAGCGCTATTCGCGGTGTACTTCACGCCGATGGGGCTGGCGGGGCTATGACGCTCAGCCAGGTCGCTCAAGAGATCTTCCCCGGGACCCCCAGCGAAGTGTCGGAGCCCGCAATCGCGAATGTCCTTGCCGGGCTCGCCCAAGAGCCGCAGCCGCACGATCCGAAGTTTCGCGCTCATCTCTTCTTCCGCAACGTAGTCGGTATGTGGGCATGCAGCGACCCTGCCTGTTCAGCCGTCGTCGACCCGCAGGCAGATCGCACCGTGGGCAGACTTTATGCCGAACCGGCAACTCGGTGCGAGTGCGGCGCTAGGGTACTCGAACTGCTCTATTGCCAAAACTGTGGCGACGTCCTCCTTGGTGGCTTTGCCCCCGAAGGCGAACTCCAAAAGCCGGCAGTTAAGACGATGCTGCTTGCAGACGTACCGGAACTCGCTAAATTGCCCGACCAGGTCACGTTGCAGCGCACCGCCGACAACTACCTTGTTTACTGGCCGCGCCCGGAGGGCGCCTTGACCAATCTCGATTCGACCACCTGGGGCCGCGACAACAATGCCGTCGCATACGCTTTCCGACCGAGCAAGCTCATCCCGGCGTCAGGCGAGATTAGCAACATTGCCGAGGGATTCACTGGATGGAGTTTTCACGCCCGCATCGCCAAAAACAGCACAACTGGTGAACTGCGCCGCGCCCCAGAGACCGTGAGCCCATTCCCAACGCAGTGTCCGAACTGTGGGGATGACTGGGAGATCCAGTTCGGTCGCAATGGAAGGCTGGCGGCAACAGATCCAGCCACCCAGCGCTCCCCCATCCGGCAGATGCGAACTGGCTTCGAAAAGATCAATCAGGTGCTCACTACTGAGCTCGCCAATGACCTTCCAGATGCAGACCGCAAGCTGATCGTTTTCACCGACAGTAGACAGGATGCCGCGAAGCTCTCTGCCGGTCTGAGTTTGCGGCATTACCAGGACCTCCTGCGTCAGTTGCTGTACACAAGACTTGCCAGCTCGGGCGTCAGCGTGAGTGATGTCGAACTGGCTGAGGGTCACGTAGTTCGTAACGAGAAAACTCCCGAGTCTTTCGCCGCTCTCGAGCGGCTCAGGAAGCGCAACGCCTCATCGCTTGACGAACTCCGAAACGTGTGGGACGGGAAGCCCGGAACAGGCCTCGCCGACGCCGAGCGACTCAAGGCCGCGCTCGCCGCCCCGCCATCTCTGAGGGAGCTCGTCGCCGAGGTTTCTTCCGATCTGCTCAAGCTTGGAATGAACCCTGGAGGCCCGCGCGCTCGCCTCCGCGAGACCGCCGAAGATCCCGCTGTGCCATGGTCCGAGCTATACGACTGGAGCTCCACGCCGCCCACGCCAAAGCCAGGACTCACTGACCCGCAGAAGTCTCTACTTAGTGACATCGCCCGCTCCCTTGAGGAGGAGCTTCTAGAGGGGCTGTTTTCAGGCGGGGGGCGCGATTTCGAATCCCTCGGCCTTGGCTGGCTAGCGCTTGCATCCGACACCTCACCAGCCGAAACTCCGGCTGATCCTGCCACCGGACAGGCACGCGCGGCCTTGCGCATCCTTGCCGATCAGCGTCGGTTCTTTGGCTTGCGCACTCGCCGCGACGAGCCGACCCCCAAACTCCGAAAGTTCTGGACAGCAGTGGCAGCCGCAGGAGCATCCACCATAGATGGCCTCCGCGACGACGCCTTGAGCAGAGCCGACACCGCAATAACGGAGTATCTGATCGACCCCTCCGCTGTCGTATTGCGGGTTGGTGAAGGACGTGCCTGGATATGCAACAGATGTAGCCGCCAACACCTGAGCACTGGTAATGGTTACTGCACGAAGTGTGCTAAGCCGCTGCCCGCCACTGCTGTCCCTATTGACCTGACCCAGGACTACTACTCGTGGAAAGCCATCCGGGACGACGGCAGGTTCCGTCTCAATTCCGCAGAGCTGACTGGCCAGACTGATCGCATCGATGCGCAGTCCCGCCAATCACGCTTCCAGGACGTCTTCCTGGGCTCTGGCGAGAATGAGCTAACTGATGCCATTGACATCCTCTCGGTGACCACGACGATGGAAGCCGGAGTCGATATCGGCGCGCTCTCGGCAGTCGTCCTCGGCAATATGCCACCGAGCCGGTTCAATTATCAGCAGCGGGTCGGCCGCGCGGGGCGCCGCAACTCGCCAGTCGCGATCGCGCTGACCGTCTGCCGCGGCCGCAGCCACGACGAGTATTACTTCGAACGACCGGATCGCATCACGAACGACCCGACACCGAAGCCTTACCTCGCCCTAGATCGGCCCGAGATCTTCTCCCGCTCGCTCCGCAGTGAGATACTCCGCCAGGCGTCGTCTGACTTCATCTCCGCAGAGGCCGGCGAAGACGCTAGCGCGAACGTGCATGGCGCGTTCGGTAAGGCCGCCGACTGGCAAACGATGCTCCGGCCCAGACTCGAAGACTGGTTGCGAAACAACACAGATGTTGCTCGGGAAACTGCGCGATCTCTCGCCCGAAGTACGGCATTCCAGGGCAGCGCAGAAGAGGAGGCAGCGAGGTGTGCAAGCACCCTTCTCGACGACATCGATAACGCGGCTCGGACCCAGCGCCACGCGGATCTCAGTCAGCTGCTCGCCGAAAGTGGTCTACTGCCAATGTTCGGCTTCCCCACTTCGGTCCGGTACCTCTACCTGAAGCGGCCGCAGCGCTCCTACCCATGGCCGCCAGCTGGGGTCATCGACCGCGACTTGAGCATGGCCGTCAGTCAGTTCGCTCCCATGAGCGAAGTCGTTCGTGATGGAACCGTCTACCCAGTTGTTGGGATCACCGCGTTTAAGCCATTCGGTCCGCGCCCCCAGGCCGAAACTGAACCGCTCGGCGCTGAATCGCTGTTGTCCGTTTGTCGCGCCTGCTCCTATCTCGGCGAACAGCAGATCGTCCTCACATGCCCAAGATGTGGCGCCGGACCCGGCTCATACAACACCATCCCGCTCCGTGAACCTTTGGGGTTCCGAAGCGCGCCCGGCACGGATTTCGATGGCAACTTCTCGTGGAGCCCCCGCGCTATGGCTGCACGAGCAATGACCGACATGGACGCCCTCGCCCGTCAGACTCCCGGCAACGCCTTGATCTTGGCCGGCCCCGGCTCTCGGTACGTCATCAACGACAACGGTGGACAGCTCTTCTCTCTCCGCCGGGCGACTCCGGGCGGCCCCGAATGGGGCGGCTACGTCTCGACTCGCGCGATCGACGCCGGACTGCTCCATTCGTCATTCGCCATTGGCGACCCCATAAACGTCGCCCTCGGCGCGATCCAACACACCGATTTCTTCTTTGCCGGCGCCGCTGCACCTACGGACTCCAAAGCTGGGCTAAGGCTAAACCTCGTCTCGGGCGTCCGCCAGCCGTATGGCGCTGACGAAGTCACCGATAGCAGACGTGCCGGCTGGTACTCGCTTGCGTTCCTCTTGCGCACCGTCGCCTCCGCGGCACTCGACATTCAGCCCCTAGAGTTGGCGGCCGGCATTTACTCAGGCGTCACTGGAACTGAACCCTCAACATATGCATTTCTCGCGGACACCCTCGAGAACGGTGCAGGGTTCTGCACCCGACTCGGCTCACAGGAGTTCCTGCCCGAATTCCTCGGCGCGATCGACACCTACCTGACTGAATTGGAGGAGCCCTCGCACGCGGATGATTGCAGTTCTTCGTGCTACCGCTGCTTACGGGACTACGGCAACATGGCCTATCACGCCCTACTCGATTGGCGGCTCGCTAGGGACCTGTTTCGCCTGCTACAGGGGCGGCCACTGAATGTCGATCGCGTCACAGAAATGGCCGCCATCAAACGCTGGGCGCGCGCCTACAATGCGAAGTTGATCGGCAACAACGTCCCGGTCGCACGATACGACAGCCCCAGCGCCGGTTCATTCGCATTGATCGCCCGCCACGCCTTCGAGGCTTCAGAAGAGACTCTCATTGCGTCACGTCTCGCCGAGACGATGGCCGAGATCGAGGCGTCCGAAAAGGGGCTCAATGGTGTGGTCTTTGTCGACTCCTTCACCCTCGATCGCGATCCGCGCCGTGTACTTAAGCTCATCTCCGACTCCGAGTTAGCAGGTGCATGACTTCCGTTGATGAAGCGCCGCGATGGTGGTCAGCGACAGCCACTTGGCGCCTCTTGTCTTGCCCCGCCTCCGCCTCGCCTACTGCGGCTCCGGCAAAGCCGCCCGAGCACAGCGCAAGCAACGCTGGCGCGGTGGCGCACCTCGCGTTGCAAGCCTGGGCTGAAGCAGGAGAGTGGTCGTTTCCAGACCCAGGAGGGCGACTGCAGGAACGCTTTGACGAAGTCGCGGAAGTGCACGGTGCGGAGCCGGCGCGCATGCCCCAGGCAATCATCACGCGGGCACGCCTGAAGTCCAGGGGGAAGGAACTTGCAGCGATACTCGGCCGCGCGAGTGAGCGTACGGGGCTCCTGAGTGAACTGATGCTTGTCGACGACCAGGAGCATCTATTCGGCATCGTTGACCTAGTAGCTCCCGGCCCCGGCGGACTCATCGTCGATCTCAAGACTGGACGCGACGCCTCTGTGCTGTCATCGCCAGCGATAGAGCACCAGATGAGGTTCTACGCGCACCTCTTCCAGGCGACCTACGGCTCGCTTCCGCAAAGTGCGATCGTGTTCAGCCTCCAGAGCGGACCCGTAGAGATCGGTGTGACCCCCTCAGCAACTGCCGAGCTCCTCAGCGACATCCGAACCGCGAGGCTGTTGGCTGGCATCACCGCCCGCCCTGATGCAGCCACGTGCCGATTCTGCCCGAAACGCATGATCTGCCAGCCGCATTGGGAAGCCCTCTCCACCTGGGATCACGCTGACGCGATCGAAGGCAGAATTGTCAGCATCGAGCACTCGACTTCGGGAACCGTTGCACTGCTTGTCGGCAGCGATTGGCTTACGGGAATACCCGCAGGCCTCCTTCCGGAGGGCGCCACGCCCGGTCAGTTCGTCCGCGCCGTCCGAATCCGGCGGCGTAGAGACAGCCCATTAGGGGACTGGTGCGCCACCAGCAGCACACGCCTCCACATCGCGCCTGCGTAACGGCTAACCTTTCAGTTCAAGCGTTGAGCGCCACAACGCCGTCGCGAATGCCTGATTTCCCAAGTCGGGCATCACGCGTATGCCAGGAGAAAAGTGAGTCCAGGAGTCCATCGACTCCCCTGGCCGAGCATCCAATGGCCGGACGCGCTGGTGGCTAGCTCGCCACGAGGTCGAAGCGGTCGGCGTTCATGACCTTGGTCCAGGCGGCGACGAAGTCGTGCACGAACTTCTCGCGACTGTCGTCTTGCGCGTAGACCTCGGCGTATGAGCGCAGAATCGAGTTCGATCCGAACACGAGGTCGGCGCGGGTGGCCGTGTAGCGCACCTGGCCGGTCGTGCGGTCGCGCAGGTTGTAGGCGTTGAAGCCGGCCGGCTCCCACACGTAGCCCAGGTCGGTCAGCGTCACGAAGAAGTCGTTCGTCAGCGCGCCGACGGTGTCGGTGAAGACGCCGTGGCTAGTGCCACCGAAGTTCGTGCCGAGCACGCGCATGCCGCCGATGAGGCAGGTCATTTCGACCGCCGTCAGGTTCATGAGGCTGGCGCGGTCGAGCATGAGCTCTTCGGCCGGCACCGTGTAGTCCTTCTTCACGTAGTTGCGGAACGCGTCGTGAATCGGCTCGAGCGGAGCAAACGAGTCGACGTCGGTCCACTCTTGCGTCGCGTCACCGCGTCCCGGGTGGAACGGGATGCTCACCTCGACGCCCGCCTTGCGCGCAGCATCCTCGACCGCCAGATTGCCGCCCAGCACGATCAGGTCAGCCACGCTGACGCCAGTCTCGGCCGACAGCGCCTCGTAGACGGCGAGCACGCGGTGCAGGCGCTCCGGCTCGTTGCCGTGCCAGTCGCGCTGCGGGGCCAGACGAATGCGGGCACCGTTCGCTCCGCCGCGCTTGTCGGAATCACGGTAGGTGCGCGCCGAATCCCACGCGGTGGTCACCAGGTCAGTCATCGACAGACCGCTGTTCAGGATGCTCGCCGCGACCGCCGCCACGTCGTAGTCAGCCTTGCCGGCGGGCACGGGGTCTTGCCAGATGAGGTCTTCGGTCGGCGCGAGCGGCCCGACGTAGCGGTTGCGCGGCCCCATGTCGCGGTGGGTCAGCTTGAACCAGGCGCGCGCAAAGACCTCGCTGAAGTACTCGGGGTCGTTGTAGAAGCGCTCAGAGATCTCGCGGTAGATCGGGTCTTTGATCATCGCCATGTCGGCATCGGTCATGATCGGGTTTTGACGCGCCGTGCCTTCGACATCGAAGGGCTTGTCGTCATCGGCGATCGCCACCGGCTCCCACTGCGGTGCGCCGGCCGGGCTCGTGCGCAGCTCCCACTCGTGGCTGAAGAGCATCGTGAAGTAGCCGTTGTCCCACTGGGTCGGGTGGGTCGTCCAGGCGCCTTCGATGCCGCTCGTCATGGTGTCTTTGCCGATGCCGCGGCTCACGTGGTTGTTCCAGCCGAGGCCCTGCTCGGTGATGTCGGCGCCCTCGGGCTCGGCGCTCAGCACCTCGGCGGTGCCGTTGCCGTGCGTGCGGCCGACGGTGTGACCACCCGCGGTCAGCGCGACGGTCTCTTCGTCGTTCATGGCCATGCGCGCGAAGGTCTCGCGCACGTGGGCGGCGGTCTTGAGCGGGTCGGGCACGCCGTTGACTCCGGTGGGGTTCACGTAGATGAGGCCCATCTGCACGGCGGCGAGCGGGTTCTCCATCGTGCTCGGGTCATCGACGCTGCCGTAGCGCTCGTCGCTCGGCGCCAGCCACTCTTGCTCGCTGCCCCAGTAGGTGTCTTTCTCGGGATGCCACAGGTCTTCGCGACCGAAGGCGAAGCCGAAGACCTTGTGGCCCATCGACTCGTACGAGAGCGTGCCGGCGAGAATCATGAGGTCGGCCCAGCTGATGCGGTTGCCGTACTTCTTCTTGATCGGCCAGAGCAGGCGACGCGCCTTGTCGAGGTTCGCGTTGTCGGGCCACGAGTTGAGCGGAGCGAAGCGCTGCGTGCCTGACCCGCCACCACCGCGGCCGTCGGCGATGCGGTACGTGCCCGCGGAGTGCCAGGCCATGCGGATCATGAGCCCGCCGTAGTGGCCCCAGTCGGCCGGCCACCAGTCTTGGCTCGTGACGAGCAACTCTTTGACGTCTTTGACTAGTGCGTCGACGTCGAGCTTCTTCAGCTCTTCGCGGTAGTTGAAGTCAGCCCCGAGCGGGTTCGTCTTGGTGTCGTGCTGAGCGAGGATGTCGAGGTTGAGCCCCTTCGGCCACCACTCTTTGACCGAACCGTCTTTCGACGTGTGGGCTCCGTGCACAACGGGGCAGGTTCCGGCAGTGGCGACGTCAGTCATGTGGTCCTCTTTCTCTTGCCCCAGCGGGAACACCCCGCGGTTCAGTGGGGTGGGTGTGCCGGGGGTGAAACGCTCTCGTCCAGGCTAGTTCCAGAGCGCTGACACGGGCGCGCCATATAGCCGATCGGCATAGCGATAACCCGTCTCGGAGGTGTTGAGTACGATGCCGGCGACAAACTTCGAGCCGAGAGCGTCGCGCATTCGGGCGAGCCCCGTGAACTGTCGGGCAGTGAACGAGCTCGCCGACTTCACTTCGATGCCGATCACGCTGCCGTCGTTGAGCTCGATGACGATGTCGACCTCGCCGCCGTCGCGGTCGCGCCAATGAAAGATGTCGTACGGCCGCGCCGACCACGTGCGCTGCTTCAAAAATTCGGCGGCCACGAACGCTTCGAGGAAGGCACCGAACGCCTCACCGTACTCCAGTCGGCCGAGTTGGTCTGGGGTTACCCGTGCGAGCCAGAGGGCGAGCCCCGAATCGGCAATGAAGGTCTTCGGTCGACCGATCTCGCGTTTGGCGAGGTTGGGCGTCCACGGCGGAAGGCTCGCGACCAGACCGACGTCATGTACGAGGTCGAGGTAGCCCGTGATGGTGGTTGCTGGCACCGTAGTCTCACTGGCCAACGTCGCCTTGACGAGTTCTGCTGATTGTCGCCCCGCTAGCGTGCGCAACACTGCCATCGACCGGGCAGGCCGCACTTCGCGCTTGAGCTCTGACATGTCTCGCTCGACGACACCTCGAACGTAACCCTCAAACCACGCTGTACGCACGCGAGGTGTTGCGGCGTAAATCTCGGGGTAGGAGCCAGCCGCAAGCAGGGCTGCGTAACCGGTGCGGGTGTAGTGAGACTCGGCGCTCGTGATGGTCTCGATTCCGTCGATCACCGTGCTGACGAAGTCATCCGCAGTGCCCATGATTTCGCCGCGGCTCAGGCCATGCAGGTTCATCCGACCCACGCGACCCGCCAGGCTGTCGACCGTGCCCCGCACCCGAAGCAGACTTGCTGATCCCGTGAGAATGAACCGCCCCGGTCTACGGTCTCGGTCGATCGACGCCTTGATCGCGAGCGTCAGTGATGGCATCCGCTGGATCTCGTCGATGACCTGCTGACGCTCGCCGCTTTCGGCGATGAACCCGGCGGGGTCAGCGATGGCCGCTGCCCTGACTTGCTCATCATCGAGTGTTCGGATCAGTGCGTCTGGCTGGGCGATCTCCTGCGCGAGGGTGCTCTTGCCGACTTGGCGTGCCCCTTCGATCACGATGCCGGGGAAATGCTCGAGGTACTCTCTCGCGACGGGGGCCGCGTGTCGTGGGAGAAAGTCCGTCACCCCGCGAGAGTATCGCAAACTCGTAGATTCGCGACACCGAATCCGTACATTTGCGGAGCCCAATTCGTAGATTCGCGGTAGCCGCCCACAAGAGTCTCATGCTGACGAGAGAGAGAGAGAGAAGTGGTGGCTCCGACGGGCGTCGATCCCGTGACCTCACGATTTTCAGTCGTGCGCTCTACCAACTGAGCTACAGAGCCAGAAGGCCTGGAGGCCCTCTTACGGAACAAGCCCCCTCCGAAGAGAGGGCTCATCGCCGTGGCGACCCTGACCGGACTTGAACCGGCGACCTCCGCCGTGACAGGGCGGCGCGCTAACCAACTGCGCTACAGGGCCAAACATATTCAGTTGTAAGCGGTGCGCTGCTGGTGACCCCAACGGGATTCGAACCCGTGCTGCCGCCGTGAAAGGGCGGTGTCCTAGGCCACTAAACGATGGGGCCAGGTGGCGCGAGCCGCAGAGCAACCGAGGCACAAGCATACGGGTCGGGTGCGCAGTTTGCCAAACTGCGCGGCGGCCGCCGGTCGAGTGCGTTCGGCGACGAACCGGATGACCTCCCGCTCGAACGTCTGCCCGCGGGTTAGCGTCGCCGCAGGGGTGTGCGCTCGAAACTCAGGCTGCGCCCTCTGCGGCGTGCGGTGCGAGGCCTGGCCGAACGCGGCATCCGTTGATACTGTTTTCAATGGTGCGGGTGTGACAGTTGCGACATAACGCGTTTCGACTGGAGCAGCGCACCGGAATCGGATAGGCACGATGCAGTCACACGCACGCTGGGGGAGCGGAACGATGACGACGGCGACGCCGGCAACGGCGAGCACGGCGGGGGATGCTGCGGCACGTCCGCGCCGTCGTCGCGCCAGTGCGTTCACCGCTGCGATCGCGGCGCTCGCTCTGCTCGTGACGGGTTCAGTCACCGCCGCAGAGCAGCCCGCCTATGCCGTCGACTACCCGTCGTGGAACGACGTGCTCGAGGCGCGGCGCGATGTGGCGGCGGCGCAAGCGAAGATCCGCGAGATTCGTGCGGCCATCGCCGCGATCGCAGCCGAAGTCGAGCGCACGCAGGCCATCGCCGAAGAGGCGGGCAACCTTTACTACGAAGCGCAACTGGCCTTCGACGAGGCCGCCTACAACGCCGAGCAGCTGCAACTGCAGGCCGACGAGGCGCAGGCGCGCGCCGACGAGTCGCGCCAGCGCGCCGGCCAGTTCGTCGCCGAGCTCGCGCGTTCGGGCGGCAGCGACATCTCGGCGGCCCTCTTCAGCAATCCCGGCCAGGCTGACTCGCTGCTCTCGAGGCTCGGTTTCGCGAGCAAGATCACCGAGCAGGCCGACGGCATCTACGCCGCGGCGTTGCAAGACCAGAATGCCGCGCAGTCGCTCACCGACCAGGCGAACGTCGCCAAAGAGATTCGTGACCAGCTGCGCATCGAGGCCGAGGCCGCCTATGCGGCAGCGCAGGCCGCGGCCGAAGAGGCGCAGGCCGCCTTGGTCGCTCAACAGGAGAACCAGGCTCGACTTGAAGCCCAGTTGGCGGTGCTCGTCGAGAATCGTGCCGCCACCGAGGCCGACTACGCCGCCGGGGTTGCCGCGCGCCAGGCCGAATCAGGTGGTGGCAGCTTCAGCACCGGTCAGGTGGCGAACGGCTGGACGGTGCCGGTCAGCGGCTGGATCTCGTCGCACTACGGCAACCGCGTGCACCCCATCAGCGGCACGGTGCGATTCCACGCGGGCACCGACATCGCCGCACCCTGCGGCCGCGTGATGTACGCCGCGGCGGGTGGCACCGTCGAATACGCCGGATGGAACGGCGGCTACGGCTACTACGTGCGCATCAACCACGGCGACGGCATCACCACCGCATACGGGCACATTCAGAGCGGCGGCATTCTGGTGAGCATGGGCCAGTCGGTCGCCGTGGGGCAGAGCATCGCCCGCGTCGGAACGACCGGCAGTTCGAACGGCTGCCACCTGCACTTCGAAGTGCGGCAGAGCGGATCGCCCACCAACCCCGTGCCCTACTTGCGCAACAAAGGGCTCTCGATTGGGTAGCCGACTCTGATGCGTCGCCTCGGGCGTCGCGGCATCGGAGTCGTCGCCCTGGTGACGGCTCTGGTTCTCGCGCTCGGGGTCGACAGCTCGTCGCACCGCACGGCCGTCGCGGCGCCCGGCGCGCCCACCTGGGATGAGGTCGAGCAGGCAAAGGGTGACGTCGAAGCGACCGAGATCGCCATCTCACGCATCATCGACACCGTGCGCGGGCTCGAAGAGCAGTACGCCGAGACCGCCCGTGATGCGCTCGCTCGCGGTGAAGCGCTGCAGCTCGCGCAACTCGCCCTCGACGACGCCGACCTCGCGCTCGCCTCGATCGAACGACGGCGCGACGCCGCCCTCGAGCGCGCCGACACCACGGGGCGCCAGGCCGCACAGGTGGTCGCCCAACTGTCACGAGCCGGCGGAGGTGACGTCACTGCGGCGCTGCTGACGAGCGGCGACGGGGCGGATGATCTTCTCTACCGACTCGGAACCATGAGCGCCCTCGGCACTCGCGCCGACGCCGTCATGGCGCTCGCGACGCTCGACCGCAACGCGGCCACGGCTCTCGCGCAGCAGGCCGAGCTCGCTCGCGGCGAACGAGCGGCCCTCGCGGGTGAGGCCGAGCAGGCGCTCGCGGAGGCAAACACCGCAGCACAGCAGGCCGAAGCACGCGTGGCCGCGCAAGAAGCCGCGCTGGGCGAGCTGTCAGCACAGCTCGCAACGCTCACCGGGCGCAGTGCGGCCCTTGAGCGTGAGTACCTCGACTCGCTCGGCGGTTCAGGGGGTGGCGGTGCAGGCGGCGACGGTTCTGGCGGAAGCGGCGCGCCCGCGCCGAACCCGAGCCCGAGCAGCCCCGCACCGGGCGCCCCCGCGCCAAGCCCGAGCGCGCCCAACCCGGCGCCCTCACCGAGCAGCCCGCCGCCCCCGGCGCCGAGCCCCAGTGCCCCTGCCCCCTCACCGAGTACGCCCGCGAGCCCGCCGCCAGCATCCGTCGGCCCGCCGAATGCAGCCGTCGTCAACGCGGCGATTGCGTTCGCGCGCGCTCAGCTCGGCGAGCCGTACCTGTTCGGCGGCAGCGGCCCGAACGCGTGGGACTGCTCAGGGCTCACGATGATGGCCTACTCGGCCGCGGGCCTCGCGATCGGAGGGCACTCGGTCTCGGCGCAGTACAACCGCGCAGCGACGCGGGGCCAGCTGCTGCCCTACGCGCAGGCGCAGCCCGGCGACCTCATCTTCTACAGCTACGGCGGCTCGGCCTCGGGCTCGAAGTACCACGTGGCGATCTACATCGGCGGCGGCCAGATGCTCGAAGCGCCATCGCCGGGCAAGCCCGTGCGCATCGTGACGGTGCGCAACTACGACCGCATTCCGGTCGTCGCGCGCCCCAGCGCCTGAGCGAGGCTAGTGGCCAGCGGGCGGCACGTAGGCCGCGATGCCGGCCTGAATGATCGCCTCGGCCTCGGCGGCGTCGCCCCAGCCCTCGGTCTTGACCCACTTGCCGGGCTCGAGGTCTTTGTAGTGCTCGAAGAAGTGCTCGATCTCTTTCTTCGTGAACTCCGACACGTCGCCGACGTCTTGAATGTGCGACCAGCGCGGGTCTTTCGCCATGACGCAGACGACCTTGGCGTCGCTGCCGCCGTCGTCGGTCATCTTGAAGACGCCGACGGGGCGCACGTCGAGGCCCACGCCCGGAAAGAGCGGGTACTCGGTGAGCACGAGCGCGTCGACCGGGTCGCCGTCGAGTCCGAGGGTGTTCTCGAAGAAGCCGTAGTCGGTCGGGTAGACGAACGAGGTGAAGAGCACGCGGTCGAGCATGACGCGACCAGTCTCGTGGTCGATCTCGTACTTGTTGCGGCTGCCCTTGGGCACTTCGATGATGACGGGGTAGGCGCCCACGGGGGTGCTCCTTCGACGATGAGAATCAGCGGAAAATCGGCAGGGTCACGCGCGCGAGACCGGCTCTAACCTTAGTGGATGCCCCCCTCACTGCCCGCGGCCTCAGAGCGTAGACCGCGGCTCACCCCCGCGGTCGCCGACGTGCGCCGCGCGGTACGTGACAGCCTCGCCGAGCTCACCGCGGGTCACTCGGGCTCGGCGGAATCGCGACCCCTCGTGCTCGTCGCGCTCAGCGGCGGGCCCGACTCGATGGCCCTCGCCGCGGCGACCGCGTTCGAGGCTCCACGACTAGGGCTGCGCGCCGGCGCCGTCATTGTCGACCACGGCCTGCAGGCCGAGTCGGCCGCGGTCGCGCAGGCGGCTGCACAGGCTGCCCGTGACCTCGGCTTGGAGCCCGTGCGCATCGAGCGCGTCGACGTCATCGGGGCGGGCGGCCCCGAAGCCGCGGCACGAGACGCCCGGTATGCGGCCTTCGAGCGGTGCGTGCGCGAGTGGGGCGCGATCGCCGTGCTGCTCGGGCACTCGCTCGACGACCAGGCTGAAACCGTGCTGCTCGGGCTGGCGCGCGGCAGCGGCACGCTGAGCATCGCGGGCATGGCCGCCGTGGCAGACGACCTCTACCGCCGACCGTTGCTCGGCGTGCGCCGGCACACCTTGCAGCAGGCCTGCGACGACCAGTACCTCGAGCCGTGGCACGACCCGCACAACGACGACACCCGCTTCGCACGCGTTCGAGTGCGGCGCACGATTCTTCCGCTGCTCGAAGACCAGCTCGACGAGGGAATCATCGAGGCGCTCGCCCGCACCGCCGCGATCGCCCGCGAAGACGCCGAGGCCCTCGATCATCTGGTCGACGAAGTGGCCGAAGACCTCACCGAACTGGCCGAGGGGGGATGCTCGCTCTCGGTCGCCGGCCTCGCCGCGAACCCCGCGGCGATCCGGCACCGCCTGATCAGGCTCATCGCCCGCGGGCAGTTCGGTGTGTCGATCTCGCGGGCGCAGACCCTCGAGGTCGCGCGGCTCGTGACCGACTGGCACGGGCAAGGGCCGGTGCACCTGCCCGGCGTTAGGGTGGAGCGCACGGGAGCCCGCATCGTCTTTTCGCTGGCCCTCGAGAACGAACACCTGCCGGACTATCGCGAGCCCGACGACCACGAACCCGACCGCCCCTGAACCGCCGAAGGAGAACTCCGTGGACGTCGAAGACATCCGCTCTGACCTGACCGAGGTGCTCATCACCGAGCACGAGATTCACGCCAAGCTCGCCGAGCTCGCGCGCCGGGTCGAGGCCGACTACGGCGACACGCCTCCCCTGCTGGTCGGCGTGCTCAAGGGCGCCGTCATGGTCATGGCCGACTTCGCGCGCGAGCTCGCCGTGCACGTCGAGATGGACTGGATGGCCGTCTCCAGCTACGGCGCGAGCACGCAGTCGAGCGGCGTCGTGCGCATTCTCAAAGACCTTGACACCGAGATCGCCGGCCGCGACGTGCTCATCGTCGAAGACATCATCGACTCGGGGCTCACGCTCTCGTGGCTGCGCGCCAACCTCGAGTCGCGCGGCGCGAACAGCGTCAAGATTCTCGCCCTGCTGCGCAAGCCCGAGGCGGCGAAGGTCGAGGTCGACGTCGAATACGTGGGCTTCGACATTCCGCCCGCCTTCGTCGTCGGGTACGGGCTCGACTACGCGGAGAAGTACCGCAACCTGCGCGCGGTCGGCGTGCTCGCCCCCCACGTCTACCAGGACTAGTTCGTCGAGAGCTCTCACTCGCACGACGCGGGCCTCGCAGCGCTCAGCGGGAGTCTTGCTCCTGACGCAATGTGCCTCTCGCGGCACATGCCGCCGGAGGCACACTGCCTCAGCGGCGACCTGGATGCCGAGCGGACGCCTGCAGTCGTGGCGGTATCAAGGGGACGCTGGGCGAGACCTGCGCCCGCGACGGCTGTGCCCTGGGTTCGCCGCTATGCCCGCGGCGAACATCCAGCGGTCGCATTGGCGACGCGCGATAGCCTGACAGGCACGTTCCACCGATAGAAAGGTGCGCGCCCGATGGCCCGCGAACCCATGACCGCCAAGCGCCTGCTGCGCGGACCACTTCCCTTCATCGTGGTGGGCGCTCTGGTCATCTGGGCCGGGTTCGCGCTGCTCGGCGGCATCGGCGGCTTTCGCGCCATCAGCACGCAGCAGGGCCTCGAACTGCTCGCCGACGAGACCTTCACGTCGGTCAAGATCGTCGACGGCGAGCAGCGGGTCGACCTCGTGCTCGCCGAGCCCGACGACGAGCTGGGGCAGAACCTGCAGTTCTACTACGTCGCCCCCCGCGGCGACGCTGTCGTCGCGGCCATCGACGCGGCGACCATCGAGGAGGAGTTCACCGACGAGGTTCCGCAATCGAACTTCTTCGTCAGCCTGCTCGGCCTGATCATCCCGTTCCTCATCATCGGCATCATCTTCTACTTCTTGCTCACGCGCCTGCAGGGCGGCGGCGGCCGGGTCATGCAGTTCGGCAAGTCGCGCGCGAAGCTCGTCAGCAAGGAGACGCCGCAGGTCACCTTCGCCGACGTCGCCGGGGCCGAAGAGGCCATCGAAGAACTCGAAGAGATCAAAGACTTCTTGAAAGACCCGGCGCGGTTCCTCGCCGTCGGTGCGCGCATTCCGAAGGGCGTGCTGCTCTACGGCCCTCCCGGCACGGGCAAGACACTGCTGGCCCGCTCGGTCGCGGGTGAAGCCGGCGTGCCGTTCTACTCGATCTCGGGCTCAGACTTCGTCGAGATGTTCGTGGGCGTCGGCGCGAGCCGCGTGCGCGACCTCTTCACGCAGGCGAAAGAGAACTCGCCGGCGATCATCTTCGTCGACGAGATCGACGCCGTCGGCCGCCATCGCGGCGCCGGCATGGGCGGCGGCCACGACGAGCGCGAGCAGACGCTCAACCAGATGCTCGTCGAGATGGACGGCTTCGACCCCAATACCAACGTCATCATGATCGCGGCGACCAACCGCCCCGACATTCTCGACCCCGCGCTGCTGCGCCCGGGCCGCTTCGACCGGCAGATTCAGGTCGATGCCCCCGACATGAAGGGCCGCGAGAAGATTCTGCAGGTGCACGCCAAGGGCAAGCCCATGGCCGAGAACGTCGACCTCGAAGTGCTCGCGCGCAAGACCCCCGGCTACACCGGTGCCGACCTCGCCAACGTGCTCAACGAGGCCGCGCTGCTGACTGCGCGCGTCAACGGCGAGCGCATCACCAACGAAGCCCTCGACGAGGCTGTCGACCGCGTCATGGCCGGCCCGCAGCGCCGCACGCGCATCATGCGCGACCACGAGAAGCTCATCACTGCGTACCACGAGGGCGGCCACGCGCTCGCGGCGGCGGCCATGCGACACACCGACCCCGTCACAAAGGTCACGATTCTTCCGCGCGGGCGGGCGCTCGGCTACACGATGGTGCTGCCGATCGACGACAAGTACTCGGTGACCCGCAACGAGTTGCTCGACCAGCTCGCCTACGCGATGGGCGGCCGCGTTGCCGAAGAGATCGTCTTTCACGACCCCACCACCGGGGCCTCGAACGACATTGAGAAAGCCACGTCGATCGCGCGCCGCATGGTGACCGAGTACGGCATGAGTGCGACGGTCGGCGCCATCAAGCTCGGCTCGTCGAGCGGCGAAGTGTTCTTGGGCCGCGACATGGGGCACCAGCGCGACTACAGCGAGAGCGTCGCCGAGAACGTCGACGCCGAAGTGCGGGCGCTCATCGACCAGGCGCACGACGAGGCGTGGGAGGTCATCAACGACAACCGCGACATTCTCGACCGACTCGCGAGCGAGCTGCTTGAGAAAGAGACGCTCGACCACCTGCAGCTCGCCGAGCTCTTCGCCGAGGTCAAGAAGCTGCCCGAGCGACCGCAGTGGCTCTCGAGCGTCGACCGGCCGCTGCCCGACCTGCCGCCCGTGCCGATGCCCAGCAAGGCGCCCGTCGATGCGGGGGCCCTGGCGAGCACCGCGCACGGCAGCCCGTCGCCTGCCGCGCAGCACGACGCCGCTCCGACTCACGACTCCGCCGGTCGCGACGACTGAGCCTGGCATGCCCCCGATCGACCGAGCACGCATCGAGGCGGCCGTCGCCGAGATTCTGGCCGCGATCGGTGAGGATGCGCAGCGCCCCGGCCTACTCACGACCCCGCAGCGGGTCGCCGAGTCGTACACCGAGTTCTTCGCCGGCGTCGGCGTCGACCCCGTGCCGCTGCTGAGCGACGAAGTCGAGATGCAGACCGACCCGGGCGAGCGCGGCGAGCTCGTTCTGTTGCGCGACATCGCGCTGCGCTCGATCTGCGAGCACCACCTGCTGCCCTTCACCGGAGTCGCGCACGTCGCCTACCTGCCCGCCGAGCGGCTCGTCGGCATCGGCCGCATCGCGCGCGTCGTCGAGACAGTCGCCTCGCGTCCGCAGCTGCAAGAGCGCCTCGGCGAAGACGTCGTCGCGGCGCTCGACACTGGGCTCGCCCCGCACGGCGTGCTCGTCGTCATCGATGCGCGGCACGGCTGCGTCGGCGCCCGGGGCCCGCGGCAGGCCGAGAGCACGACCGTGACGGTCGCCTCGAGCGGAGCCCTCGCCGACCCGGTGCGCCGCGCCGAGGTGATGGCCCTCATCGGCGGGCGCGGCTGATGAGCCTGGCCGGGGGCGCCGCCCACGTGCGCCCGCAGCTGTGGGGCATTCTGAACGTCACGCCCGACTCGTTCAGCGACGGCGGGCGCTTCGTCGAGGTCGATGCCGCCGTCGCACAGGGGCTGCACCTGGTGGCTGAGGGCGCCTCCGTCATCGACATCGGCGGCGAGTCGACCCGGCCGGGTGCCGAGCCCGTGGCGCCGAAGGTCGAACGCGAGCGCGTGGTGCCCGTGGTGGCGGCGCTCGCTGCGGAGGGCATCCGCGTGTCGATCGACACCATGCACGCCGCGACCGCAGCCGCTGCGGTGGATGCCGGTGCCGTCATCGTCAACGACGTGAGCGGCGGGCTGCACGACCCCGACATGGCGGCTCTCGTCGCCGAGCTCGAGGTCGAGTTCGTGGCGATGCACTGGCGAGGGCCCAGCGATCAGTGGGATGCCGTGAGCACCTATGAGTGGGCCCCCCACGATGTGCGTGACGAGCTGCGCGCGCGGCTCGACGCCCTGCTCGAGGCGGGCATCGCGCCGCGCCGCCTGTGGGTCGACCCGGGGCTGGGGTTCGCGAAGCACCCCGAGCACAACTGGCAGCTGCTCGCGCACCTCGCCGAGCTCGACGTGCTCGGCGCGCGCGTGCTGGTGGGCGCCTCGCGCAAGCGTTTCATTGGCGCGCTGCTGCCCGATGACGCGCCTCTCGACGAGCGCGACCTGCCGACGGCGGTCATCGGCGCGCTCGCTGCGGTCGCGGGGGTGGATGCTCTACGCGTGCACGACGTGCGCTCGAGCGCCCGCGCACTCGATGTGGTCGAGGCTTGGCGCAGCGGCTGGGGCGGGGGTGCGCCGTGAGTGTGCCGCGCGATGCCATCACTCTGACGGGCCTGCGGGCGCGGGGGCACCACGGCGTCTTCGAGCACGAGCGCCGCGACGGGCAAGACTTCATCATCGACGTGCGCGTGACGCTCGACCTCGCCCGTGCCGCCTCGAGCGACGACGTCGCCGATACTGTGCACTACGGCGAGCTCGCAGTCGCGGTGGTCGAGGCCGTCGAGACCGACCCCGTCGACCTCATCGAGACGGTTGCCGAGCGGGTGGCGGCCATCGCGCTGGGGTACCCCGCAGTGCACGAGGTCGAGGTGACTGTGCACAAGCCGCAAGCACCGATACCCGTGCCCTTCGACGACGTGAGCGTCACGATCGTGCGAGGCCGGCCGTGACGCATGCCCATGCCGCAACCGCCGTCATCGCACTCGGCAGCAACCTCGGCGACCGGCAGGCGACGCTCGAGCACGCGGTGACTGCGCTCGACGCGTTGCCCGACTCGAGCATCCTCGCCGTCTCGTCGTGGCATGGCACGGTGGCTTTGACGGTCGACGGGCTCGACCCCGACCGGCCGGCATACCTCAACGGCGTCGCCCTGCTGCAGACGCGGCTCGACCCCTACACACTGCTCGACGCCATGCGCGCGATCGAGACGGCCAACGGTCGCGAGCGCGACGAACGATGGGGCGACCGCACTCTCGACCTCGACCTCATCGCGCTCGACGCGCTAGAGATCGACTCGGAGGTGCTGCAGGTTCCGCACCCGCGTGCGCACGAGCGCGACTTTGTGCTCGCGCCCTGGCTCGAAGTGCAGCCTGACGCCGAGCTGCCCCACCACGGTCCGATTGCGGCGCTGCTCGCCCGGCTGCGTGAGATGCCGAACCCCGAGGCCGCCCCGTGAGCCGCACGCAACCGCTAGCGCTGCTCATCGCGGCGCTCGCCGGACTCGCCGCGCTCTACCTCGTGAACATCGTGCTCGCGATGCGCGGCGTCGCCGTGCTCGTGCCGCCCGTGTCGCTTGCCGTGGCTCTCGCACTCATCGCCGTGCTGCTCGTCGCCTTCGCGTGGCCCGTGCGCAGCGCCGCCAAAGGCGAGCGCCGCATCGACCCTTTCTTCGCCACCCGCGTGGTCGTGCTCGCCAAGGCGAGCGCGCTCGCGGGTGCGCTGCTCGCGGGGGCCGCGGCGGGCATCCTCATCTATCTGCTCAGCCGAGCCGTCGTGCCGTTAGGCTCGTCGCTGACCGCGGGGGCGACGCTGGTGGCCGCGGTGGCTCTCGTGGCCGCCGCCCTCGTGGCCGAGCACTGGTGCTCACTGCCGCCCGACGAGCCGACCGACGAACTCACGCAGGAGTCAGCATGACCACGACCCCCGAACCGCACCGACTCGAGCGGCCCGAGACCGAGTGGCAGCGGGTGTCGCCGAAATACATCACCGTCGACATGATCTCGACGCTCATCTTCGGTGCCATCGTCACGGCCGCCGGCTTCCTACCGTTCTGGCTCGGCTGGCAAGAGGGCTGGTTCATCGGGGCGGCGCTCGGGGCGATCTTCCTGCTCACCCTCGCGCTCACGCCGCGACGCGTTCGCGCCATCGGCTACCTGCTGCGCGACGACGACCTGCTCTTTCGCCGCGGCATCATGTTTCAACGCTTCGTCTCGGTGCCCTACGGGCGCATGCAGCTCGTCGACATCAACCGCGGGCCGCTCGTGCGCGCCTTCGGGCTCGCCGAGCTCAAGTTCGTCACGGCGGCGGCGTCGAGCGGCGTGACCATTCCCGGTCTGCCCTTCGAGACCGCCGAGCAGCTGCGCGACCACCTCGTGGCGGTCGCCGAGACCCGCCGGGCAGGGCTGTGAGCACGATCGAGCCGGAGTCGCAGGCAGAGTCGCAGCCCGAGCGGCCCGCCGACCCGCAGCAGGGCGACGCGGCACCGGCGCCGACGACCGTGCCAGCATCCGCCCTCGCGACCGACTACGCCGACGGTGAGTGGCACCGGCTACACCCCGCGACGCCGCTGTTCCGCGGCGGGCTCGCGTTCATCGCCATCATCGGCGTACTCATCGTCAACCTGCGCGACCGGTTCATCGAACTGTTCTTCGGCGGCGGCGACGACATCTTCATTCCCGGCCCTCCGGGCGGCGACCTCGAGTCTGACGCGATCGACTTCATCGTGCGCGAAGAGCTCATTATCGTGGCGCTGTTCGTCGGGCTCGGCGTGCTGCTGCTCATCGTCGCCGGGTTCTGGCTGTCGTGGCGCATGCACACCTTCCGCATCACCGACGAGGTCGTCGAAGTGCGCTCGGGCATCGTCTTTCGCACGAACCGCAAGGGCCGGCTCGACCGCATTCAGGGCATCAACATCGGTCGTCCGTTCATCCCCCGCCTGTTCGGCGCAGCCAAGCTCGAAGTTTCATCGGCCGGCAACGACGCCAACGTGCAACTCGCCTACCTGCGAGGTCGCGACGCCGACGCCCTGCGCCGCGACATTCTGCTGCTCGCCTCAGGGGCCCGCCGCGAGGCCGCCGTCGACAGCGCGGAGGGCACGACGCCGAGCGGGATGCTCGACGCACGCGTCTCAGAACTGCTCGCCCCCGAGCTCGACGTCGAACTGACCGCACCCGAGTCGGTCGTGCGCATGAACCCCGGGCGACTGATCGGCTCCACGCTGCTGAGCGAGACCACGATCATCCTCGTCGGGCTCATGATCGGCCTTGCGATCTTCGTCGGTATCACGGGCGAGCTGTTCTTGCTGTTCGCGATGTTCCCGACGCTCATCGGTCTCGGCGGCTTCGCGATCGCGCGCATCACGCGGTCGCTGCGCTACTCGATCGCCTCGACCCCCGACGGCGTGCGCGTGGGCTTCGGCCTGCTCTCGACGACCAACGAGACCCTGCCGCCCGGGCGCATCCACTCGGTGCGGGTCAGTCAGCCGCTGCTGTGGCGGCCCGCTGGCTGGTGGCAGATCGCCGTCAACCGCGCCTCTCGCTCATCGCAGAACGGCGCGGCCGGCCAGCAGCAGACGACGATCTTGCCTGTCGGCAACCTCGACGACGTGCGCGCCGTGCTGGGCCTGCTGCTGCCCGACGTGGCTACCGACGAGGCGCGGGCGACGCTCGAGCTCGGCCTGCTCGGCTCGGGTGACGAGGGAGGCTTCACGATCTCGCCACCGCGAGCGCGCGCGATGCGCTGGTTCTCGCGGCGACGCAACGGCTTCGCGCTCACGCCGGCCGCCGTTCTGCTGCGCACGGGTGCGATCTGGCGCGGGCTCACCATCGTGCCCTTCGCCCGCCTGCAGTCGGTGTCGGTCAACCAGGGCCCACTGCTGCGCTCGTTGCGGCTCGCCGACGTACACGCCCACACTGTGGCCGGGCCCATTTCGCCCACTCTCGGCGCCCTCGACCGCACCGACGCGATGACCTTCTTCGACACCGTGCTCGATGCAGCCATCGCGAGCGCTGACACCGACCGCACACACCGCTGGCGCTCGTGATGAGCGCGCGCGACGGCCGGCTCGGCGTCGGCATCATCGGCGCGGGTCGCGTAGGACCCGTGCTCGGCGCAGCCCTCGCGGGCGCCGGGCACGCGCTCGTCGGCATCTCGGCCGCCACCGACGACGAGCGCGATCGCGTCGAGAGCATGCTGCCGGGGGTGCCCGTGCTCGAGGTGCCGAGCATCGTCGAACGCAGCGAGCTCGTCATCATCGCGGTGCCCGACGACCAGTTGAGCGATCTCGTCGCGGGCCTCGCGGCCCTCGGGGCGTGGCAGCCGGGCCAGCTCGTGCTGCACACCGCGGCCGCCTTCGGCGTGGCGGTGCTCGACCCCGCGCGGGCTGCGGGTGCGATACCGCTGGCGGTGCATCCGGCCCTCGCGTTCACCGGCACGAGCGTCGACCTGGCCCGCCTCCGCGACGCGTGGTGCGCGGTGACGGCACCGACGCCCGTGCTGCCCATCGCTCAGGCGCTCGTCGTCGAGATGGGTGCCGAGCCGATCGTCATTGACGAGCACGACCGCGCCGCGTACGCCGAAGCCGTCTCGGCCGCCTCGCAGTTCTCGACCGCGATCGTCGGCCAGTCGGTCGAGGCTCTGCGCGCGATCGGAGTCGAGCAGCCCGGGCGCGTGCTCGGCGCCGTGGTGCGCTCGGCCGTCGAGAATGCGCTGCAGAGCGCGACCGTCGATAGCATCGACCGGTGACCGCCTCTGCTCCTCCCGCCGTCGAGACGACCATCGCCGGTCTGCGGTCTCGGCTCGATGCTGCCCGCGACGCCGGGTCGACCATCGCTCTCGTGCCGACCATGGGCTCGCTGCACGACGGCCATCTCGCCCTCGTCGAGCGCGCGCGCGAGGTTGCCGACATCGTGATCGTCTCGATCTTCGTCAACCCGATGCAGTTCGGGCCCAGCGAAGACTTCGACAAGTACCCTCGCGACCTCGACGCCGATCGGGATGCCCTCATCGGGCACGGCGTCACCGCCGTCTTCGCCCCCGCCGTCGACGAGATGTACCCCTCGGGTGCGGTGCAGATTCACGTAGCGGCGGGCGCGGCGGGCGAGCGCTTCGAGGGCCGCTCGCGCCCCGGGCACTTCGACGGCATGCTCACTGTGGTGGCGAAACTGCTCGGCATCGTGCAGCCGCACCTCGCCCTCTTCGGCGAGAAAGACGCGCAGCAGGTCTACCTCGTGCAGCGCATGGTGCGCGACCTCGACATTCGCACCCGCATCGAGGTCGTCGAGACCGTGCGCGCCGATGACGGTCTCGCGCTCTCGAGCCGCAACCAGTTTCTGGGCGAGCGGCAGCGCCGGGCGGCGCGGGCGATTCCCGACGCGCTCGAAGCGGCGCAGTCGGCCGCCGACCGCGGCATCGACGCCGTGATCGCCGCCGCCCAAGGCGTCATCATGGGGGCCGACGGCGTCGAGCTCGACTACTTCGCCGTCGTGCGGCCCGACACGTTCCAGCCCGTCGACGACGACCACCGCGGGCCCGCGCGAGCGCTCATCGCCGCACGGGTCGGCGAGACGCGGCTCATCGACACTGAGCTGCTGCACATAGGCTGAAACGCTGAACCGAGGAGCCTGATGACCGAGAACACTGCCGCACCTGCCGAGCACGCCGCCGAGCCGACGATCGAGGAGATCGCCGAGCAGAAGCAGGTGCGTCTCGACAAGCGGCAGCGCATGCTCGATGCCGGCATCGACCCTTACGCGGTCGGCCTCGAGGTGACCACGACGATTCCGGATGTTCGCGAGCGGTTCCCCGACCTCGATGTCGACACCACCACGGGTGAGCGGGTTGCTCTGGCGGGCCGTGTCGTCTTCAGCCGCAACACCGGCAAGCTCTGCTTCGCGACCTTGCAGTCAGGCGAGGGCAGCCGCCTGCAGGTGATGGTGAGTCTCGCCGAAGTGGGCGAGACGTCGCTCGACCGCTGGAAAGAGTTCGTCGACCTCGGCGACCACGTCTTCGTCGAGGGCGAGGTCATCACGAGCAAGCGTGGTGAGCTCAGCGTCATGGTGTCGAGCTGGGCGATCGCGGCGAAGGCGATTCTGCCGCTGCCGAACCTGCACAGCGAGCTCAACGACGAGACGCGCGTGCGCCAGCGCTACCTCGACCTGATCGTGCGCGAGCAGGCGCGTCAGACCGTGCGCGCCCGGGCCGCGGCCGTCGCGAGTCTGCGCAGCACGTTCGCGAGCCACGGCTATCTCGAGGTCGAGACGCCGATGCTGCAGACGATGCACGGTGGAGCATCCGCTCGCCCCTTCGTCACCCACTCGAACGCCTTCGACACCGAGCTGTTTCTGCGCATCGCGCCCGAACTGTTTCTCAAGCGCGCCGTCGTCGGCGGCATCGAGCGGGTCTACGAGATCAACCGCAACTTTCGCAACGAGGGCGCCGACTCGACCCACAGCCCCGAGTTCGCGATGCTGGAGGCCTACCAGGCCTACGGCGACTACCACCAGATGGCCGATCTGACGCAAGAGATGATTCAGAACGCGGCGCTCGCCGTCTCGGGCTCGCACGTCGTGACGTGGGCCGACGGCACCGAGTACGACCTTGGCGGCGAGTGGGATCGCCTGAGCATGTACACGAGCCTCAGCGGCGCGGCCGGGGTCGAGATCACGCCCCAGACCTCCATGGCCGAGCTCAAGAAGCTGGCGGATGCGGTCGACATCGAGATCGAGCACCCGCTGCCCGGCAAGTACGTCGAAGAGTTGTGGGAGCACTTCGTGAAGGGCGACCTCGTGCGCCCGACCTTCGTCATGGACTTCCCCGTCGACACGAGCCCGCTCGTGCGCGAGCACCGCAGCATCGCGGGCGTCGTCGAGAAGTGGGATCTCTACGTGCGCGGCTTCGAACTCGCCACCGCCTACTCTGAGCTCGTCGACCCGGTCGTGCAGCGCGAGCGGTTCGTCGCGCAGGCGGCGCTCGCCGCGGGCGGCGACCTCGAGGCGATGCAACTCGACGAGGCGTTCCTCACCGCGCTCGAGCACGGCATGCCCCCGAGCGGCGGCATGGGCATGGGCATCGACCGCCTGCTCATGGCGCTCACGGGTCTCGGCATTCGCGAGACCATTCTCTTTCCGCTGGTGAAGTAGGGTCGCGACATGGTCTTCAACCGCGACGACGAGCTCAAGCTGCCGGGCGACGACGAGAAGAAGACGGGCCCGAGCATGAACCGACTCGCGCTCTGGCTGGTCGTCGGCGGCATCGGCGCCTACCTGCTCATCTCGGGCATCGTCGGCATTCTCGCCAAGGGCTGAGATTCTCTCGCCGTCTACCCCCTAAGGGGGGTCTGTGCGCGTCGCTGGCCCCGGCCTAGCCTGAGGGCACCCGAATCACGACGCCTGCCACCCCGACGGTCGGCGTCGATCGCCTGACCCGAACGGCAACCCCCATGCTGTCTCACCGACTCCGCGTTCTCGGCGCCCTCGTGCCCGTGCTCGCCCTCGCAGGCCTGCTCGTCGCCAGCCCGAGCCTCGCTGCTCAGTCGCTGCGCATCACGAGCCCCGTTTCAGGCACGACCGTCAGCGGGCTGTTCGACGTCACAGGCACCGCCGACGGTGACGCCTCTGCCGAGATCGCCGTCGCGCTCGCGCCGCAGACCTTCGGCGACTGCGCGGCTCCCGTGCTCGAGCGCGACGCCGTGGTCGACGCTGCGGGCGGCTTCGTGGCGAGCATCCCGAGTGCCGCCGTCGCCGACGGCGTCTACTGCGTCATCGTGACTCTCGGCAACGGACGCCTCTCGACCGCCGTCGGCGACGTCACCGTGCGCAACGCGTCGAACCTCGACGAGTCACTCGAGGGGCCGCAACTGCCGACCGAATCTCTCGACGACGAGACCGTGTCGACGGATGCTGCGCTCGCGCCCCTCGCCGACACCTACCTGCTCGCCCCGCTCGTGGTGGGGGCCGCGGCGACGCTCGCGCTCATCGTGCTCGTGCTCGCACTGCTGCAGCGCCGACGCTCTGAGTAGGCCCAGCTTGCCCGCACTCGACACGCGTGCAGTCGAGTGGTCGTAGGGTGGTGCCATGCCTGAAGACTTCTGGGGCAATGCGATCTTCTCGGTGACCCCGACGATCCTGCTCGGACTCATCTTCTGGTTCGCCATGCGCGCGATCATCCGCGCCGACCGGGCCGAGCGCCAGACCTACTCGCAGATCGAGGCCGAAGAGCGCGCCCGACTCGAGAAGCTCGGCGCCGACCCGCACGAGTAGGGGCGGCAACCATGCTGCATGATCTGCCCGCGTCGGTGGGCGACGCGTTGCAGACCGTGCACGACGAGCTGCTCGAGGTCGACGACGGCGAGCTGCCCGACTACATTCCGCCACTCGCCGAGGTCGACCCGCGCCAGTTCGGCCTGGCTGTGTGCACGCCCGACGGCGGCTTCGCGGCGGCTGGTGACCACGATGTCGCCTTCACGGTGCAGTCGATCTCGAAGGTCTTCACGCTGGCTCTCGCGCTCGTCGACCGCGGTCTCGATGGCGTGCTGCAGCACGTTGGCGTCGAGCCGAGCGGCGAATCGTTCAACGCCGTGAGCCTCGAAGAAGGCACCGGCAGGCCCGACAACCCGATGATCAACGCCGGGGCGATCGTCACGTGCTCGCTCGTCAAGGCCGACTCGGCCGACGCGCGGTTCGAGCGCATCCTCGGGGTGCTGTCTGCGTGCGCGGGGCGCGAGCTCGAGGTCGACGAGAAGGTCTACGAAGAAGAACTCGCGACCGCCGACCGCAATCGAGCACTCGCCTACTTCATGCGCAGCGCCGGCTCGATGACGGCAGACGTCGACGAGACCCTCGAGGTCTACTTGCGGCAGTGCGCCGTGCTCGTCACCGCGGGAGACCTCGCGGTCATGGCGGCGACGCTCGCCGCCGGAGGCCGCAACCCGGTCAACGGCGACCGCGTGTTCTCGAGCGAGGTCGCGCGGCACGTGCTGACCATCATGGTGACGTGCGGCATGTACGACGCCTCGGGCGAGTGGATGCTGCGGGTCGGCAGCCCCGCGAAGAGTGGCGTCGCAGGGGGCATCATCACGGCGAGCCCCGCTCAGTTCGGCCTCGGCCTCTACAGCCCGCTGCTCGACGAGAAGGGCAACAGCGTGCGCTCCGTGCAGGCCTGCGAACGCCTCGCCGACCGATTCTCGTGGCACGCGCTCGCTCTGCCCGAAGACCGCCGGTTGCCTGCCGCCCTCGAAGAAGGCGACGCTGAGGCGACCGACGACGACGAGGCCGACGAGTCGGGGGCCGTCGATACCGGGTCGATAGATACCTCGGCCTAGTCCCGGGGCTTCAACCTCACGGTGGGCAGCGCAGGGGCAGGCAAGGCCGAGCCCGGCCAGCCTTCGACCCGCCCGAACCGCCCATCAGGGTCGGCGCCGTCGATGACCTCGCCCTGCCACTGCTCGCGAAACGCGACGATCTCGTCGTGGTCGCGGCCGATGAAGTTCCACCACATGACGATGGGCTCGCCGAGCGGCTCGCCGCCCAGCAGCAGCGCCCGCAGGGGAGCGTCGCCCGCGGTGATGCGCAGCCTGCCGCTGCCCGGCGCGCGGTAGCCGAGGTGGTCGCGGGGCACCTCGGTGTCGTCGAGCAGCGCCGTGCCAGCATCCACGAGAAGTCCGTGCTCGAAGCGCGGGTCGACAGGCAGGTCGATGCTCGCCCCGGCAGGCAGGTCGAGCTGCGCACCCACGAGTGCGGTGAAGGTGCGCACGGGGCTCGGCGCCGAGCCGGCCAGCTCGCCGACGAAGACTCGCAGCGTCGCATCACCGACGGTGATGGGTGCGGGCTCGGCGTGCTCGAAAAACGGCGCGACGTGCCGGTCGCGGTCGGGCAGGGCGACCCAGAGCTGCGCGCCATGCAGGCGCTTCGTGGCCGGTGTCGACACTTCGGAGTGTTGAATGCCGCTGCCTGCCGTCATGAGGTTGACCTCGCCGGGCCGCACCATCGCGTGCGCGCCACTCGAGTCGCGGTGCTCGACCTCGCCCTCGAACAGCCAGCTCACCGTCTGCAGGCCCGTGTGCGGATGCGGCGGCACCGTCATGCCGCCCGTGTCGGCCACATCGTCGGTCCCGTAGTGGTCGACGAAGCACCAGGCGCCAATGAGGCTGCGGGCACGCTGCGGCAGGGTGCGGCGCACCGTCATGGCGCGCGGCCCGCCGAGCGGAACCTCGCGCGGCTCGAGCACCTGGATGCTCGCGGCAGGCTGCGCGTCGGCCACGAGCTCGTCGGGCTCGACCTCAAGGTTGCTCACCCGATCACCCTACGTCGAGGCACTCTCGTGAACATTGCGCGATCCCGAAAGCTACGAGGGTATTGACAGCAGTCGTCGAAATATGGAACGGTGTATCAAAAGTTGAGACAAGGAAACCCGTCATGCTCACTCTTGCAGTGCTCGACAGTTCGTACGGCGACATTGCGCTCGAGAGCGCCGCCGCGGCGGAGCACGATATCGCGGTCGTTGACGCTCGATTAACCTCGGTGAGTGCAGATGGTGTGCTCGTGCAGTACGCCACGATCGGATCAGCAGAGCTCGACGCGAACCCGAGTTGGCGCGTCATCGGACGCTACGGCGTCGGCGTGGACACGATCGATCTCGATGCCGCCGCCGCTCGAGGTATCTCTGTTGTCAACGTTCCCGACTATTGCGAAGAAGAGGTAGCGACGCACGCGGCGGCGCTTATCCTCGGGTCAGTTCGCCGCATCCGCGAGGCCGATCTGCTCGTGAGGAGCGGGCAGTGGAGCGACTGGAGTGAGTTGCGGCCGATTGGCGCGCTTTCGACGGCGACTCTCGCGCTCATCGGCGTCGGGCGAATTGGTCGGGAAGTGATCCGCCTGATGGCGCCCTTTTTCGGGCGCATCGTGGCATACGACCCCTTCGCCGAAGCTGTGGATGGGGCCGAGCTTGTGAGCTTCGATGACTCAATCGCCATGGGTGACGTCATCAGCCTGCACTGCCCCCTGACTGAGACCACTCGGCACATTATCGACGCAGCGGCGCTCGAGCGCATGTCGCCCGGCGCGCACATCGTCAACGTCTCGCGAGGTGGGCTGATCGACAGCGAGGCGCTCGTCGCCGCATTGACCGAGAGTCGGATCGCGGGCGCAGCCCTTGACGTTCTCGAGAGTGAGCCGCCGCATGGTGACCCCCTGCTCACGGCGCCACGGGTCACCCTCACAAATCACATCGCTTGGTATTCCGAGCAGTCGGAACACCGACTCCGGCGGCTGATCGCGGCACGTTGCGCATCAGTTCTTGTGGGCCTTGGCGCACCCACGATTGTGAACCGCGCGGCTCTCTTGGCACACGAGAGCGCCGGCACGTTTGTGCGACCCCGGCCGGAAACGCGAACGTAATCCAAGATTGGTACGTTGTTCCATAATCTGAAGGAGGTGACATCAGGTGATCGGCATATCCAACCACCTGCTCGATATCGCGGATGCCGAGCTCAGCCCGAGCGCGGCTCCCGCGCGCATCCTCTCTGGCAAGCCGGTTTGCCGTGAGCGTGTCATCCTCGACACCGGAGCGCTCGAGGTCGGCATTTGGGAGGTCACGCCCGGCGTGTTCGACTCGGTGAAAAATGACGTCGGCGAAGTCATCCACTTCGTTTCGGGAGCGGGTCGCATCGAACACGCCGACGGCAACGTCTCTCCGATCGCTCCCGGCGTCGTCATCGCGCTCCAACCCGGGTGGAGTGGACGGTGGCACGTCGACCAAACTGCTCGCAAGCTCTATGTCATCTACAGCGCTCCAGTGGCGCAGGCCTAGGCCAGGTGAAGACATGACGTTGAGTGCCAGCGAAGCCACGACGCAGATACCCGCGACGGGAGGTCTCCGTCGGCGCGGCTCGCGCGCCCTACTCGCCCGATGGGGGCTCCTGGCGCCGATCATCGTTTTCTACGTCGTCTTCTTTCTGTGGCCCATCCTCACGATCGTGCTCCGAAGCCTCAGCCCGGATGGCCGGTTCGACAGCGAAGCCCCGAACTTCACCTTTGGCAACTTCGCACAATTGTGGGGCGATGACTTCCTCCTGTTGATCGAAGGCCGCACGGTGCTCCTCGCGGTCAACTCGACGCTCATCACCACACTCCTAGCCTTTCCCACCGCGTACTTCATCTCACGCCTGCGGCGGCGCACCGCCGCCATCCTGCTCCTGCTCATCCTCATACCGTTTTGGGTGTCGATCGTCGTGCGGCTCTTCGCCGTCACCTCGATACTCAGTCCCAATGGCCCGATCAACCAGCTGAGTCTCGCGCTCGGTCTCGGTGAGATGACGTTGCTCTACTCGCAAGGGGGAATTCTCGTCGGAACGGTCATGTACCTTTTGCCCTACATGATCCTCGTGCTGTACGCGGGCATGGTTGCCGTAGACAGCAACCTCATGCTTGCGGCTCGCACGATGGGCGCGTCGGCAACCTACGCTTTCTTCCGGGTCTATTTGCCCATGATCAGATCGTCACTCATGAGCGGGGCGCTGCTCATCTTCATTCTCGCGCTGAGCTTTTTCGTCGTTCCCGCCATTTTGGGCGGCCCGCGCGATCAAACGATCGCGGTGTACATCCAACAGCAGATCGACATCTATCAGTGGGGCATTGCGAGCGCGATGGGAGTCGTACTGCTCATTGCCACCGCGATTTGCTACGTCGGAGTCGTCCGCATCGCAGGCAGCTTCCAGCCCGGAGGCGTCGGTTCTGTGCAGGCGAAGGGTGTGAGCGCGGAGATGCCGTTCCGCTGGTCGCCCGCCTTGATCGTCTCAGCAGTTCTCACGGTCGTGACCCTCGCCGTGCTCGTCGTGCCCGTGCTGTTCGTCTTTCCTCTCTCGATTGGTGAGACGGGAACAGTCGTCTTCCCGCCGCGCGGTTTCACTCTTCACTGGTTCGCACAGGTCTTCACGACAACGACCTGGCTTGGTCCGATCATGCAGAGCACGATCGTCGGCCTCGGTACGGCAGCGCTGTCGGTGTCAATTGCCCTTGCGCTTGCGAGGTTCACGAGCGAGATGCGGTCGATCACGGGCAAAGCCGTAATCGGGGCACTTGCGTTCGCGCCCATCATCGCGCCGGGAATCCTGCTCGCGATTGGCATGTTCGATGTCTCGCTGCAACTCGGACTCACCGGTACCGTGGGCGGGCTTATCCTCGCGCATACGGTCATTGCCGCACCACTCTCGTACGCACTCATTGCCGCGTCGATGGCTGGTGCAGATCGCGGGATCGAAGCGGCAGCCTGGACGCTCGGCGCTTCGCGCACACGAGCGTTTTGGACAGTGGTCGTGCGCGGAATCCTGCCGAGCGTGCTCGGAGCCTTCGCTGTCGCGTTCGTCACGTCGTGGGACGAAGTCGTGCTCGCCCTCTTCCTGCAGACGGGTCCGACCAAGACTCTGCCCGTCACCATCTACAAGTACCTCGAAAGCGGCATAATCCCGACCGTGCCCGCAGTCGCATCCCTGCTTATTCTGCTCGTCGTGCTCGTCGTCGTCGTGCGCGGCGTGGGCGGATCAATGGCCGCGCGGAGGCGTGCAGCACTACAGGAGGACTCATGACGACCGTAAGCGACACAAGCCGGGGACGCGTTGTTGCCTCGGGCGTCGGACTCGATTACGACGGTGCGGTCGCACTCGACGACGCGTCTGTCGAGGTGCGAGCGGGGGAGTTTTTCACACTCCTAGGGCCCTCTGGCTCGGGAAAGACGACGCTGCTGCGCATCATGGCCGGGTTGTTAGAACCGCAACGCGGCCACATCGCGATCGATGATGCTGATGTCACGCACGTTCCGACCCAGAAGCGTGACATTGGATTCGTCTTCCAGAACTACGCGCTCTTCCCCCACTTGACTGTGGCCGAGAACATTGAGTTCGGTCTCAAAATTCGCAAGGTGAAGGCACAGGCCCGCGCGGCTCGACTCTCAGAGATGATCGAGCTCGTTGCTCTCGGCGGTCTCGGCGACCGATATCCCGCGCAACTGAGTGGTGGCCAGCAGCAGCGCGTCGCGCTCGGCCGGGCGCTCGCGCAGCGGCCTCGCGTGCTCCTTCTCGACGAGCCGCTCGGCGCGCTCGACCGCGCACTGCGGCAAGACCTCGGCGGGGAGATCCGCCGGATTCAGAAAGAAGCCAATACGACGGCCGTGTACGTCACGCACGACCAGGACGAGGCCTTCATTCTCTCTGACCGGATGGGCGTCATGCGTGATGGCAGGATCTCGCAGATCGGAACACCGGAGGAGCTCTATCGCGCGCCGAACGACCTCTTCGTGGCAACGTTTCTCGGCAAGACCAACCTCTTTCCCGCCGAAATCTCGTCGGCCTCGAGAGAAGGCACAGTCGTGCGAATCGGCGACGCTCTCGTGACGGCTCGCCCCGGATCGCAGGCCGGTTCCGCGAGCGTCTACTGTTCGGTGCGCCCTGAGCAACTTGTCATCAGCGCGGGTACAGCGCCAGAAGGCCATGACGCGATCACGACGGCTGTCGTCACCGACAGTCGATTTCTCGGACAGCGCCAGAGCGTGAAGCTGACGACCGAGTTCATGGAATGTTCGGCGGATCTCGATCCCTATGGTCGAATTCCCGCCGTCGGCGATCGGGTGACACTGTCCGTTCGCATCGGGGAATCCGCGCTCGTCCCGCGCGAATCCCCCGACCGCTCCACCCAATTCCACAACTGAAATCGCAAACGAGGAGAGCAATGAATAATACAACCAGACGACGTTTGACCGTCGGGGCGAGTTCGCTCGTCATGGCACTTGCCGTCAGCTCATGCGCCACCGCGGATCCAGCGCCAACAGACTCGACTGACGGCATCAGCGGCGACATCCTGTTCTACGACACAAGCGGCGGCGTCGTGTTTGAGACGCAGGCCGAGACGCTGTTCGCTGACTTCACGACTGATACCGGTGTCACTGTCACGAGCGACTACAACGAGGCTGCCACGAAGTTCTTCGCCTCGGCGGACGCCGGGTCGATGCCGTGGAGCCTTGTGGTCTTCCCGACGGTCAACGACGCGGCGACGGCCGCGGAGAACGGGCTGCTCGAGCCGATAGACACCTCAATCGTGCCGGTGAGCGACCTCGGGGATGGCACCTATTCTGAGTATGGCATCGAAGTCGGAACCTTCGGCATGGTACTTGCATGGGATGACTCCGCGTATCCCGACGAAAAGCCCACCGAGATGGCGGACTTGTGGGATCTCGAAACCTTCCCCGGCACCCGCTGCTTCTTCAACAACCCTCAGTACGGCTGGACTCTTGAGGCGGCACTCATCGCGGAAGGCGTCGCCCCTAACGACCTCTACCCCCTCGATGTCGACCGCGCGCTCGCCAAGCTCGATGAGATCAAGAACAACATCACGTGGTGGACGAGTGGTGCGCAGTCGATCGAATCGTTCGAGAACGGTTCGTGCGACATTGGCATCCTGTGGGCCAACCGTGCGTTTACCGCACTCTCCGAAAACGGCTTTCCGATGGCCATCACCTGGAACGAGGCCGGGTACTCCAACAGCGTGTGGGCGATCCCTGCCGGTGCACCGAACAGCGCTGCAGCACAGCAGTTGCTCGCGCACGTGATCAACAATGTGGATGGCCAGATCGCATTCGCATCAAGAGTGCCGACTCCGATCCCCGCTTCCCTGAAGTCACTCAGCCCCAGCGACTTCCCCGAAGACGTGCAGTCGTTCTTGCCGGTCGGATCGAATGTCGAAGGCTCTGTGCTCCAAGACAGCAACTACTACCTCGAGAACCTCGACGCGGTTCTCGACCAGTTCAACCGCTGGGTCGGTCAGTAACCATCAGTCGGGTTGCCCGCGCCGAGCGCTCGTCGCGGGCAACCCTGCCGGCACCCTTCACATACGCAACAGAAAGGCACCACCGCCATGAGGATCGTCTGCATTGACGGCGAAGCTCAGTACCGAGACATTGTCGAGCGTGATGTGAAAACCCCGCTTGAAAAGGAAGGCCACACGTTCGACTGGTTCGAGGAGTCGTTCGCGAACAGCGAGGCCACGATCACGCGCGCGGCGGGATACGACGCGCTTTACGTGATCGGAGACCAAGGCCCAGTTCCTGCTGAACTCATGCGCCGCAATCCTCAGTTGTCACTCGTGAGTTTCGTCGGCACCGGGGCGCGACGCTTCGTGTCGATGGAGGAGGCGGCTGAATGTAACGTGACGGTCACCAACGTGCCGGACTTTGCGAGTCAGAGCGTCGCCGAGCACGCCATCGCTCTGATGTTCGCGGTCGCGCGCCGAGTGGTGGAAGGTGACGCCATTGTGCGGTCGGGAGGTTGGGCCAAGAATCAGGGGCTGAAGGTCGCAGGTCGTCGGCTCGGCGTCGTCGGGGCCGGCGCGATCGGGTCTCGCGTCATCGCCATGGGTCAAGCCCTCAACATGGACGTCATCTACTGGAGCCGCAACGATTCGGCTGAACGCGACGCCGAACTCGGTGCCACTCGCGTCGAGCTCGACGAGCTCTTCGACACGAGCGACGTCGTTTCTCTACACCTCGTTCACAACACCGAGACGGACGGCCTCATCGACCGCTCGTTGCTGCAACGGTTGCGCTCGACCTCGATCCTGGTCAACACTGCGCGGGCGGAGTTGGTCGACACCGCGGCGATGAGCGAACTGCTCGCAGCCGGCGCGTTTTTCGGCGCGGGTATCGACGTCTTTGACGACGAGCCGCCCGCACTCGATTCGCTTCCCCACGCGACGACCAACGTCGTCATGACACCGCACATCGGCTTTCACACTGACGAAGCCGACGAAGTCTTCCGGCTCGCGGGAGAGAACATCCTGGCTTTCGCAGCCGGTGCGCCGACCAACACGCTGACTTAACACACGAGAACTGAGACATCATGCAGACGCGATATGCCACCCATCCTGACGACTTCAACGCCCTTTCCACCGCCGACCTGCGCGAGCGGTTCGTCGTGGATGATCTGTTCACCGCAAATGAGGTGACGCTCGTCTACAGCCACCACGACCGCATGGTGCTGGGCGGTGCAGTTCCGACGGCGGGCAAGCCCCTTGCCTTAACGGCGCCCGAAGGGTTCAAGAGCGCTTTTTTCTGCGAGCGCCGTGAGCTCGCTGTGGTCGGCGTGCTGGGCTCGGGTTCAGTCGTTGTCGACGGCGCGAAGTACAACCTCAATGCCAAGGACGTGCTGTACATCGGCCGTGGCGCCGAGAGCATTGTGTTGGAGACGAACGAGAGCAGTGCGCGCTTCTACCTCGCCTCGGCAACCGCGCACATGACGTACCCGACGACCCTTGTGCCGCTCTCCGAGGCACTGCGCGTCGAGGCGGGCGAGACGGCGACCGCGAACGAGCGGACGATCTATAAGCATCTGCATGAGGACGGTGTTCGCACGGCGCAACTCGTCCTCGGCATTACGGCGCTCAAGGCCGGCAACGTTTGGAACAGCATGCCCCCCCACACCCACGACCGCCGCACCGAGGTCTACCTCTACATGGACCTTCCTGACGAGCACCGTATCCAACACTTCATGGGAATGCCCGATGCGCCGAGATCAGTCGCAATGCGCAACAACGAAGCAGTCGTCTCGCCGAGCTGGTCAGTTCACCTCGGGGCCGGAACAACCAACTATTCGTTCGTGTGGGTCATGGCGGGAGAGAACCAGAGTTTCACAGACATGGACCAGGTTTCGGTCGTGCAACTTGGCGCGCCGCCGAGAGCTGAGGCATCCTAATCACGTCCGCCCCATTTTTTGAGGAGCCCCCAGTGGCCAAAGAGAAGCCCGGCGACGATAAGTCGCCCATCGCAGGGACGCAGAGCTTGGATCGCGCGCTCGAGATGCTCATCACGATCGCGGCAAGCCCGCAGCCTGGCATGACGCTCGCGGCGTGCAGCGCAGTGCTGCAGCACAGCAAAGCAACGACCCACCGCGTGCTGCGTACGCTTGTCGCCCGCGACTTCCTCAGCTACGACGATGACCTGCAGGTCTACAGCCTGGGCGTCGCTAATCTGCGGCTGGGCTCGGAGTACCTGCGCAGGATCGATCTGCGTCGCGTCGCGTTGCCCGCGATGCGCGAACTCGTCGCCGAGACGCGCGACACCGCGCACCTCGCGACAATCAGCGGATCAGACGTCATCTACATTGAGGTCGTCGACAGTCCGGAGCCCGTGCGCATCTTCAGCAGGGTCGGCGATGCCGTGCCCGCATTTGCGACCGCGGTCGGAAAGGCGATTCTCGCCTGGACGAGCGCGGACACACTGGATGAGCGATTGCCCGAGACGCTTGTGGCTCGCACCGCGAACACCATCACATCCCGATCGCTCCTCATCGACAACCTCGCGCTCGCCCGTGAGCGCGGATTCGCTGTCGACAATATGGAGAACCGCGAAGGCATCCGGGGATGCGCGGCCCCCATCTTCGACCACAACGACACGGTCATCGGTGCCGTCAGCATCGCCGGACCGGCCGCCAAGGTTCCGGAGCAGAACGACAGCGCGCTCGGCAAGAGCGTCGTTGCGACGGCGCAAGCGATCTCGGCACTGCTCGGTGCATCCCCCGATGCGGCGACGGCGTTGCCACGATGATCGGCAGTATCCCGCAGGGAGCCACGGCGGTTGTCACCGGGGTGAGCAGAGGGATCGGCCTCGCGACGGCAGTCGCTCTCGCGCACGAGGGCGTTGACGTCGTCGGAATCGCGTCAACGGAGCGCACCGCTGAGGCTTCGCGCGAACCCGTCGAACGCCTCGGACGCCGCTATTGGGGAATCGGCGCCGACCTGGGCGATCGCACGTCGCTGTACCGCGCGCTCGAGAGAATTGCCGAATCTGTCGAGGTCCCAGACATCCTCGTCCACGCCGCTGGCATCAATCGGCGCGCCCCAATCGTCGATCACGGGGACGAACTCTGGGACGAGGTGCTCGCCGTCAACGTCACAGCTCCCTTTATCCTCAGCAGGGAGATCGGTCGGGGGATGGTAGAGCGCGGGTCGGGCAAGATCGTCTTTCTCGCTTCCTTGCTGAGCTTCCAGGGCGGGCTCACGGTGCCGGGATACGCGGCGAGCAAAGGCGGTGTCGCTCAGCTCGTGAAGGCGCTCTCGAACGAGTGGGCATCGCACGGCGTGAACGTCAACGCGATTGCGCCCGGCTATGTCGACACCGACATGAACTCGGCGCTTATCGCCGACGAGGAGCGGTTCGCGCAGATCAGCGATCGCATCCCCGCCGGACGATGGGCGAGGCCTTCCGACATCGCTGGCGCGGTCGTTTTCCTCTCATCGCCAGCCTCTGATTACGTCAACGGCACCGTCTTGCCGGTCGACGGCGGATGGCTGGGGCGGTGACCACTCCGCGTGGGAACGCACGTGCAGAGCCGCCTCGACGCAACGGTCGATGCGGCCTGCATTGTGAACTTCATGCGCGGGGGTGAGCGCATGGCGGTGAGCATAGGTTGTCGTCTCGGCCTCCGATCTGTCATCGTTTGACACTGGTCAGTTGCCGCACGTCGGCGGTGGAGCCAACTTTCGCTAGGAGGATCAACGGTGCCCAGCACAATGGCAGACGTGGGGCCGATTGTTCCGGTCGTCGTGATCGATGACGAAACTCGTGCGGGTGACGTTGCACTGGCCCTCGCCGAGGGCGGGATTCACTGCGCAGAAGTTACGCTGCGAACGGATGCGGGCCTCGGCGCCATTGCGGCCATCGCTGATCTCGGAATCCCTGGCTTCGTGGTCGGGGCCGGCACGGTGTTGAATCGCGACGACCTCGAGCGAAGCCTTGCGGCCGGCGCTCAGTTCATTGTCTCTCCTGGTTTCGATGACGAGGTGGTGAGTCGAGCGCTCGACGCGGGAGTCGCAGTTCTTCCGGGCGTTGCCACCGCGACTGAAGTGCAGCGAGCGATCAACGCAGGCGTCGACACCGTGAAGCTTTTCCCCGCCGATCGGTTGGGGGGCTTGCCGACCATTGCGGCTTTGGCGGCACCCTTTCGGCACACGCGCTTTGTGCCCAGCGGTGGAGTAACCGCCGACAACGCCCTCGAATACCTCGGGCATCCGGCTGTGCCCGCCGTGAGCGGAAGCTGGATGGTGACGCGACAGATGATCGCGAGGGGCGACTTCACCGGCATCAGCAGGGTGAGCCAGGAGTTCACATCGCGTCTGGGCAGTCGGTCATGACGACGGGGGTCGTCACTCTCGGCGAAACGATGGGCCTCTTCCGAGCCGCAGAGCTCGGGTCGCTCGCCCACGTCACAGATTTCAAGCTGGCGATCGGCGGGGCAGAGAGCAACGTTGCGATTGGAGTGGCGAGACTGGGTGCACCGAGCACCTGGATCGGTCGAATTGGAGCCGACGGGCTCGGCGATCGAGTCGTTCGAGAGCTTCGTGCCGAGAGCGTGACGGTGGTCGCCGCGGTCGATGATTCGGCGAGCACCGGTCTCATGGTGAAAGAGCAGCGCACCGCCGCTGCCACCCGAGTGACGTACTACCGGTCTGTCAGTGCTGGCCGCAATCTGTCGGTCGACGATATACCTGCGGGTCTGATCGAAGAAGCGCAGTTGGTACACGTGACCGGCATCACGGCAGCTCTCTCTGACAGTGCGCACGCCGCGCTTCACGCCGCGATCGATCGTGCACGAGACGCCGGGGTGCCGGTGTCGTTCGATGTCAACCACCGCAACACTCTCTGGCGCGGTCGAGATGCGAGCAGTGAGTATCGAGACATTGCCGCTCGTTCGAACATCGTCTTCGCGGGTCTCGATGAAGCCAGGCTCTTGGTGGCTGGCACCGATCCGGCGACACTCGCTGCCAGCATTGCGGCACTCGGCCCCACCCAGGTGGTGATCAAGCTCGGCGAGAGGGGCTGTCTTGGCTTGATCGACGGTGAGACGCACGAGGTGGCCGCGGTTCGAATTACTCCCGTCGACACTGTCGGCGCTGGCGATGCATTCGTCGCGGGATATCTCGCCGAGCTGCTCGCCGGACTGCCAGCGAGACAGCGGCTAGAGACCGCGGTGCGAACGGGAGCGTTCGCGTGCCTGGGCCCCGGTGACTGGGAAGGTTACGCCCGGAGAGACGAGCTCGCGATCTTGGAATCGCGTGAGCCGGTGGAGCGCTAGCGGCCACCTCCATTCGGGTCGCGCACATCGTCGAGCACGAGCAGCTCGCCGACCTCGCAGTCGAGCGCCTCGCAGATCGCGCGCAGCGTCGAGAATCTGATCGCCCGCGCCCGGTCGTTCTTGAGCACCGAGAGGTTGACGATGCTCACGCCGACGAGCTCGCTCAACCGGGTCAGCGTCATGCCGCGTTGCTCGAGCAGTTCGTCGAGTCGGCAGTGGATGCCCGTCTCCTCCTCATCCGAGACCGCCGGGCTCATCAGACCAGCCCTTTCGTCTCGCGCTGCAAACGCTCGCCATTGCGGATGAGCCCTGCGATCACCACGAGCGCGAGCCCGACGCCGACCGGCACGACATCGAAGAAGACTGCCGGTGTGTCGTAGGTCCACCCTCCTCCGAGGGCATCGGGCCTCATGGCGAAGAGCAACTCGGCCGCTCGAGCGCCCGACAGTGCGCTGCTGATCTGAGCGGCGACCGATCCGACGGCGAGCACTGAGCCGCCGATGACGAGCAGCCGACCGAGCCGTGGCGAGAACGGTTCAGTCGAGATCGACTGTTGCGCAAGACGCGCGACCATCACGAGCAAGGTGACAATGACCGTCGTCGTGATGACGACCTCTGCCGCCACGAGAACACGAGTGAGCACGTCGAGTCCGCTGGCGGTGAGCTGCATGCTGACCTGTTCCGTTCCGCCACTGACGACCTCCGCGTCGCTGGCACGGAGATCGGCGGGCGTCAGCTCTGCCCGCGCGATGACGGGCACTCGCAAGCTGAGCGTGGGAAATGCGAACGCGGCGACGATGCCGACGATGCCGCCGACGACGTTGAGCAGGGCGAGCACGATTGCCCCGCCTGCAACGAGGCGGGGCAGCCACGGGCCGGTACGCCGTTGGCTGCCGATGCCCGCGACGAGGAGCACAGCGAAGCCGAGCCCAACGAGCAGCACGAGAGTGATCGGATCCATCAAATCAGGCCTTTCGTGTCGTTCTGCAGCTGTCGTGCACCGAGGTACACGAGACCGGCCAGCAGCAGCACGGTGCCCAGCACGAGCAACGGGCCGTCGATGCCTCCGAGGTCGTAGCGGTGCACCTGCACCCACTGCTCGCCGCCGCTCGTCGCGTAGCCCAGTTGCTCGAGCGCAATTGAGTCGGCCCGGTGTCGAAGCCACGGGGCGAGCCACGCGGTGACGAGGGCGAGCACGGCGAGGATCAGGAGGCCGGTTGCCGCCGAGGTCGCGAAGGTGCGCCCTGTCCACAACCGTCGGCAGAGCAGCAGGATCACCACGGCCGCCGCCACGAAGGTGAGCGTGGTGACCCAGATGGCGAGCGCTTGCAGCTGCTTCGGCCCCTCCAAAGGCTCGAAGCTCGAGATAAGGACGGTCCAGTAGTACGAGCTGGATAGAGAGCTGTCGCCGGGAATACTCGCCGGCACCCCCATCGGTGACCCGAGGCCGACTTCGAGATCGTAGGCGCCTTCGAGCAGGTACACCGTGCGCACGATGTCGTTGAGCAGCATGGCGAGTGTGAGAAGTGTCGTGACCCCCGCAACGGTCAGCAGGATCAGACGGCCGCCAACCCGGCCAGGTGTTGGCGTATTCATCAGACGAGGCCTTCCGTGTCGCGCTGTAGTCGTTGACCGAGCTCGAAGGCGCTCGCGATGACGAGCAGGGCGATTCCCCAGCCGATCGGCGCGAGGTCGAGGTTGAGGCCGAAAGCGACAAAGCCCTCGTAGCTCGGGTTCTCTGCGTTGCCGCCTGCGGTGAGCTTGTCGGCACCCAAGAAGCTCACCACTTCAGCGTGACCGAGCGCTGCAGCCGTCTGCTCGATCAGACCGCACGCCGTGACGACGATGGCGGTGCCGCCGAGCGCGACAGTTGCAGATCGCACGAAGGGGCGGCCCGCTGCGAGGCGCAAGGCCACCCAAGCGACGACGAGCGCGAGCCCGAGAGTCAACAGTGTCGCGGCGAGGTGCTCGGTCACCAGCCACGCGCGGGCTTCGCCGCTGAGGCCAGTCACCGTCGCGCTCACGCTGTCGTAGCGAGCGTCGGTGATGGCGTCGCTCCTCTCGGTGAACGCCGGCGTCTCGGCATTGGCGATGAGCATGCCTGTCACGTCGACCCGTTTGTCGTTGGCGATGGACGCGGTTCCGACGACGGCTGCGACGACGGCCAGAGCTGCCACGAGCAGAGCACCGACGGCGATGACGCGCAAGAACACGCGTTCGATGCGGGTCGGCGGAGTGGGCGATGTCGGCATGAGCATCCTTATCGTTGATCGTTATTATCGACTGTCGTTAACATACGGATGCTCTCGCTGAAGCGCAACCTCCGTCACGCCTAGGGCGAACAGGGGCAGTTAACCCAGGGTGCTCTGGTTACCCTCGATACAGCGGCACCAAACCCAGTTGACGGTGTCGCGTGAGGAGAGTGCGAGATGTTCGAACGGTTCACCGACCGTGCCCGTCGTGTGGTGGTCTTGGCGCAAGAAGAAGCCAAGATGCTCAACCACAACTACATCGGCACTGAGCACATTCTTCTCGGCCTCATCCACGAGGGCGAGGGCGTCGCCGCCAAGGCGCTCGAGTCGCTCAACATCTCGCTCGACGCCGTGCGCGAGCAGGTGCAAGACATCATCGGCCAGGGGCAGCAGCAGCCGACCGGCCACATTCCCTTCACGCCGCGCGCGAAGAAGGTGCTCGAGCTGAGCCTGCGCGAAGCGCTGCAGCTCGGCCACAACTACATCGGCACCGAGCACATCCTTCTCGGCCTCATCCGCGAGGGCGAGGGCGTCGCCGCGCAGGTGCTCGTCAAGCTCGGCGCCGACCTCAACCGCGTGCGTCAGCAGGTTATCCAGCTGCTCTCGGGCTACCAGGGCAAAGAGGCCGTCGCCGTCGGCGGCGACAGCCCCAGCCCCGACAAGGGTTCGCAGGTGCTCGACCAGTTCGGCCGCAACCTCACGGCGGCCGCGCGCGAAGGCAAGCTCGACCCCGTCATCGGTCGCGAGAAGGAGGCCGAGCGGGTCATGCAGATTCTGTCGCGCCGCTCGAAGAACAACCCCGTGCTCATCGGCGAGCCCGGCGTCGGCAAGACCGCCGTCGTCGAGGGCCTCGCCCAGGCAATCGTCAAGGGTGAAGTGCCCGAGACGCTCAAAGACAAGCAGCTCTACTCGCTCGACCTCGGCTCGCTCATCGCCGGCAGCCGCTACCGCGGCGACTTCGAAGAGCGCCTCAAGAAGGTCACCAAGGAGATCCGCACTCGCGGTGACATCATCGTCTTCATCGACGAGATTCACACCCTCGTGGGCGCCGGAGCTGCGGAGGGCGCGATCGATGCGGCGAGCATCCTGAAGCCTCTCCTCGCCCGCGGTGAGCTGCAGACGATTGGTGCGACGACGCTCGACGAGTACCGCAAGCACTTCGAGAAGGATGCCGCGCTCGAGCGCCGCTTCCAGCCCGTGCAGGTTAACGAGCCCTCGTTGCCGCACTCGATCAACATCTTGAAGGGGCTGCGCGACAAGTACGAGGCCTTCCACAAGGTGTCGATCACCGACGGCGCGATTGTCGCCGCGGTGAATCTCGCCGACCGCTACGTGCAAGACCGCTTCTTGCCCGACAAGGCCATCGACCTGATCGACGAGGCCGGCGCCCGCCTGCGCCTGTCGATTCTTTCGGCGCCGCCCGAGCTGCGCGAGTTCGACGAGAAGATCGCCGGCGTGCGCACCGAGAAAGAACTGGCGATCGAGAACCAAGACTTCGAGAAGGCCGCGAGCCTGCGCGACGACGAGAAGAAGTTGCTCGGCGAGCGGCTGCGTCTCGAGAAGCAGTGGCGCGCGGGCGAGGTGGCCGCGAGCGGCACCGTCGACGAGGGCGTCATCGCCGAGGTGCTTGCTCAGGCCACGGGCATCCCCGTCTTCAAGCTCACCGAAGAAGAAAGCTCTCGCCTCATCTTCATGGAGAAGGCCCTGCACCAGCGGGTCATCGGCCAGGAGGAGGCGATCTCGGTGCTCGCCAAGACGATCCGCCGCACGCGCGCGGGCCTGAAAGACCCGAAGCGCCCGAGCGGCTCGTTCATCTTCGCTGGCCCGACCGGTGTCGGAAAGACCGAGCTCGCCAAGGCGCTCGCCGAGTTCCTCTTCGACGACGAGGGCGCGCTCATCGCGCTCGACATGTCGGAGTACGGCGAGAAGCACACCGTCTCGCGACTGTTCGGTGCCCCTCCCGGCTTCGTCGGGTTCGAAGAGGGCGGCCAGCTCACCGAGAAGGTGCGTCGCAAGCCGTTCTCGGTCGTGCTCTTCGACGAGATTGAGAAGGCGCACCCCGACATCTTCAACTCGTTGCTGCAGGTGCTCGAAGAGGGTCGACTGACCGACGGTCAAGGCCGCGTCGTCGACTTCAAGAACACCGTCATCATCATGACGACCAACCTCGGCACGAAAGACATCACCGGTGGACCCGTCGGCTTCACGCTCGAGGGCAACGCCGCGGCGTCGTACTCGGCCATGCGCTCGAAGGTCGTCGAAGAGCTCAAGAAGCACTTCAAGCCCGAGTTCTTGAACCGTGTCGACGAGACGATCGTCTTTCCGCAGCTCAACGAAGAAGAGCTCATGCAGATCGTCGGCCTCTTTATCAAGCGGCTGCGCGAGCGCCTGCTCGATCAAGACATGACGATCGAGGTCTCCGACGCCGCGAAGGCTCAGCTCATCAAGATCGGCTGGGACCCTACGCTCGGCGCCCGACCCCTGCGCCGCGCAGTGCAGCACGAGATCGAAGACGCGTTGAGCGAGCGCATTCTGCACGGCGAGCTCAACGGCGGCGACCACGTCGCGGTCGACTTCGTCGACGGCGAGTTCACCTTCGTCACCACGCAGAAGCAGCTCGCGGCAGTCGAGGCGGGCGCCCCGGCGTCGGCTGGTGAGCTTCCAGTCGCGGACTAGGCCAGAGCGGGCATCCTGCAACGGATGCCTGATGTCACGAATCACGGAACTTCGCCCTGATCTCAGCGGGCCCATGCGGCGAGCGAGAGGATGCTGGCGCGAAGTTCCGTGATTTGTCACGGCTGGCGCGGCTCTAGGCTGGTGCGGTGACGGCGAGACAGTTCAGCGTGCGCGAAGCGCGCACGGGCGATGTGCGGGCGATCAAGCGGCTGGTCGAGCCGCTTGTGCAGCAGCGCATTCTGCTCGGCAAAGAGCTTGTCGTGTTCTTCGAGTCGCTGCAAGAGTTTCGCGTGGCGGTCGACGACGCAACCGGCGAGGTCATCGGCTGCGGGGCCCTGCACGTCATCTGGGAAGACCTAGGCGAAGTGCGCACTCTCGCCGTCGCTGACGACTGGCGCGGCGCAGGCGTCGGGCACGCGCTGCTCACCTCGCTCGAGGCCGAAGCGACCCGACTCGGGCTACGCCGACTGTTCTGCCTCACGTTCGAAGTCGACTTCTTCGAGCGGCACGGGTTCGCGGCCACCGACGAGCAGCTGCTCGTCGACCCCGAGGTCTACAGCGAGCTGCTGCGCTCGCCCGACGAAGGCATCGCCGAGTTTCTCGACCTCTCGCGCGTGAAGCCCAACACCCTCGGCAACACGCGCATGCTCAAGTCGCTCACGGCCTAAGAGAGCACTGCGAGTCGGGGCCACGCCGCGCGAGCATCCCGCTTCGGCCGCCCCGCGGGCCTACCCTGTGGTCATGTCGACGCTGCGTCATCCGGTCGGACCGCAGCCGCCCGAGGTCTACTGGCGGCGGCGCCTCATCGTGGGCCTGGGTCTGCTCGCGGTCATCGTGATCATCGTGCTCATCATCGTGCGCCCCGGGTCGGGAGACCCTGCGGCCGAGCCGACGCCTGATCCGGAGACGACCGAGACGACCGAGCCCGGTGGCGAGACCGACCCCACCGACCCGACCGATGTTGTCGCATGCATCGCGACGCAGGTCGTCGTGACGCCCGTCACCGACGCCGCGAGCTACCCCGCCGACCAAGAGCCGCTGCTGTCGTTCACGCTGCTCAACACCGGCGCGGCCGCGTGCTCGCTCGAGGCTGGCCCTGACGTGCAAGAGTTCGTGATCGTCTCGGGCAGCGATCGCATCTGGGCCTCGACCGACTGCCAAGACCCCGGCGTGCCCGCGCCGCTCGTGCTCGAGCCCGGTGTCGAGGTCGAGAGCACGCCCTTCGCGTGGAGCCGCACCCGCTCGACACCTGGCGACTGCGACGTCGCTGACGACCGCCCGAGCGTCATTGCGGGCGGGGCGACCTACCGGCTGAGCGTCACGGTGGGCGAGTTCGAGAGCGCGGACGACCGGCCGTTCATCTTGAACTAGGGCCGCGTAGGCTGGTCGGGATGCCGAAGAAAAAGCCCCCGAAGCGATCAGGCTCACCCGCTCGACGAGCTGCCGCGGCCGCGCTGCCGCCGTCGACTCTGCCGCCTGAGCTGAGGCTGGATGCCGCCCTCGATCGTCAAGATGCCGCGGCCGTGGCGTTTGCTCTGCGCAACGACCACGTGATCGTGCCGCTGCTGCCCGTCGATGGGCCGCCGCAAGTGCGCGTCTTCAGGCGGGGCGAGGCCGATAAGTACATGCTGTTGCTCTTCTCGGCGCCCGAGAACTACGCGGCGATGACGCCCGGTGAGGCTGAGCATCGCGTGCTCGCGTACGACGGTGCGACCCTCGCAGAGTTTCTCGAGCAGAACATCGGCGTGCTCGAGGCCGTGTGGTTCGACGTCGCTGGCCCGCACGCGATGCAGGCCGAGCCGCAAGACGTGCTCGATGCTTTGCGCTTGACCGCCGAGTGACTCAGAACTCGGGTACGTCGAGCTTCTCGTCGTGCGCGCTCGCGAACGCGCGCCGCACGGCTTCGCGCAAGTGCAGCGCTGAGGCGTCGATCACCGTGGTGTAGCCGAGGCGCGCACCCTCGGCGGCACGCTGCGGCGCTCCCGACACCGCGCGGATCTCACCGGCGAGACTGATTTCTCCGATCGCGGCGAGGTGAACATCCAGAGCCTTCTCGCGACGCGCACTCGCGACGGCCAGCGCGATCGCGAGGTCGGCCGCGGGTTCGGTGAGGCGAATGCCGCCGACCGTCGAGACGTACACGTCGAACCCGCTGAGCGGCATGCCGCAGCGGCGCTCGAGCACGGCGAGCAGCATCGCGACCCGCGACGAGTCGACGCCGTTGACGACGCGCCTCGGCTGCGGAGCATTCGAGGCGACGATGAGCGCCTGCACCTCGACGGGAAGAGCGCGGCGGCCTTCCATGGCGATGGCGACGCACGTGCCGCTGACGGGCGTGCTCGACCCCGACCGGAACAAGACTGAGGGGTCGGCGACCTCGGCGATGCCGTCGCCCGTCATCTCGAAGCAGCCGACCTCGTCGGTCGGGCCGAAGCGGTTCTTGAGCGCGCGCACGAAGCGCAGCGCGGTCTGGCGGTCGCCCTCGAACTGGCAGACGACGTCGACGAGGTGCTCGAGCAGACGCGGGCCCGCGATCGTGCCGTCTTTCGTGACGTGGCCGACGAGCACGACGGGAATGTCGCGGTCTTTCGCGATGCGGATGAGCGTCGCCGCGACCTCGCGCACCTGGCTGACCCCGCCAGCGAGCCCATCGACGAGCGACGAGGCGACGGTCTGCACCGAGTCGACGATGACGAGCGCGGGCTGCATTTCGTCGATCTGGCCGAGAATCGTGGCAAGGTCAGTCTCAGAGGCCAGGTAGAGCTCGGCGGTGAGGGCACCCGTGCGGCCGGCACGCAGCCGCACCTGGGCGACAGATTCTTCGGCACTCACGTAGAGCACGCGCTGGCCGAGCTTCGCGGCGCGCGCGGCGACCTCGAGCAGCAGCGTCGACTTGCCGACGCCGGGCTCGCCCGAAAGCAGAATGGCGGCGCCGGGCACGATGCCGCCGCCGAGCACGCGGTCGAACTCGGCGATGCCGGTGGGCGTGTGACTCTCGCCCCGCGGCTCGATCGACGTGATGGGGCGAGCGGCCCGGCCCTCGGCAACTCGGGCCGGCGCGGTGTGCCGCGTCGGAGCATCCTTCTCGATGACGGTGCCCCACTGCTGGCATTCGCCGCAGCGCCCAGCCCATTTCAAGGTCGACCACCCGCACTCGGTGCAGACGAAGTTCGCGGTGGGCTTGGCCATGGTGGCTTCAGAATACGGCGCTGCACCGACCTCGGCGCGCCTGCGCACGGTTGCCGGTCTCGAGCGCCCCCCGTAGGGTCGACGCAACGCACCCGAGCGGAGGATTCATCATGCCTACCCGAGTTGCCCGCCTCGCCATTGCCCTCGCCGCCCTGGTTCTGCTGAGCGGATGCTCGCCCGCGGCCCCCGAACCAATAGCCGAACCGGCGCCGGTCGTCGAGTCGACCGAACCGCTGAGCGAGATCGCCCAGCAGGCCGCCCAGTCGTGTGCGGGGGAGGCTCCCGCGGTCGAGCCCGATGCGCCGCCGCTCATCGACTGCATCTTCCCTGACGAAGAGTTCTTCATGTTCTGCTCGGGCGCCAATCGCCAGGTGCCGCTCGTCTTCAAGTGGTCAACGTCTGGTGCCGAGACGGTCTGGTTCGCGCTCGGCCGCGTCGATGACGCGGAGGCGACGAGCTTCAGCGGGCCGCTCGAGGCGAACGCGCAGTACAGCGGCGAGCCGGCCGACTCGCTGCGGTTCGACTGCCAGTGGCCGTTCACCGACTACACGATGACGGCCGAGGGTCCGGGCGGTCGCACGACCGAGCAGTTCTCGCTCTTCCGCCGCATTCCCTAGGGGCGCAGCTGCCTCTCGATCGGCACCGTGCGCTCGACGACCACATCGCCCGTGTGGGCCGTCGTCACGGTCTCGATGAGCACGATCTCGACCTCCTCGTCGGCGACGGGGTTGTGACGCACGCCGCGCGGCACGACGAAGAACTCGCCGGGATCGAGCACGACCTCGTCACGGCCCTCGAGCTGAATACGCAGTCGGCCCGAGACGACCCAGAACAGTTCGTCTTCGTTCTCGTGCGCGTGCCAGACGAGTTCGCCGAGAAGCTTCGCCACCTTGACGTACTGGTCGTTGACCTGGCCGATGATGCGCGGAGTCCAGTGGTCGGTGACCTGCGCGAGTTCGGCGGCGATCGTGGTCTTCTCCATCATGCACGCATCCTCTCAGCCGAGGGCTCGCGCTCGCGTCGCGAGCGCGCCCGCAAACGCCGACTCCCACACGCGATAGCCGAGGGCCGAAGGGTCAAATTGGTCCCAGGTGAATTCGGGCCATGACCCCCAGCCCCGTCGCTTCTCGGTGACGCGGTGCAGCGGCGCGAAGGGCAGACCGCGGGCGCGCACGAGGTCGGCGATGATGCGCGAGGCGGTCACAGCATCCCGTTCGCGTTCTCCGAAGTGGAAGCACGGCAGGTCGGCGACGATCGAGTGCGGCGGCAGCGCGGCGATGATGCGCGTGATGCCAGCGCTGAACGCGGCGTCGTCGAAGTGCACCATGTCGTTCGATCCGATCGCGACCGTGACGACGTCGGGGTCGAGGTCGGCGAGCAGGGGCACCTGTCGCTCAATCGCGTCGTTGAGGCGCGCGCCGTAGCGCGAGAGGTTGACGACGCGCACCGTGCGCCCGCTCAGCCGCTCGAGGCGCGAGGTGAGCCTGCCGACGTAGCTCGCGTCGAGGCGGAGCGCCCCAACCCCTTGTGCTGCCGAGTCGCCGACCGCAACGTAGAGCAGCTCGCCGGGCTGCTGTGCCCGTCGCGCCCAGGCCCGTCGCCGCGCGTTCGTGAACGGAGTGCGCAACGACCAGGCCATGCACGCATCGTAGCCACGACGAGTGGATGCTCAGCCGCGGTCGCCCCCGGTTCGACCCGCCCGCGCGCCTGTACTAAACTCTGTCGCGGTGACGTGTCCGAGCGGCCGAAGGTGCAACTCTCGAAAAGTTGTGTGGGTGTTGAGCCCACCGTGGGTTCAAATCCCACCGTCACCGCGTTGTGTCCTGTCTCAGGACATAGGAAACCCTCGAACCTAATGGTTCGGGGGTTTTCTTGTTCTCTGGGGCCCTTTCGGTCGTCCTGTGAGCTGATAGTCGCGGCTGGAAACGATCGTGAGCTCGCGGAAAGCCTGGTCGTCATGAACCGGCCATCGACGCTCGTGCTGCTTGCAGAATCGCCTCGTGCGCGCGTAAGGCAGTCTGAACATCGGCCGCTGACGCCGGAGTCGGCGAGTACCCTGCCTTTGTCTTGATCGCGAGCAGTCGCTGAAGGCTCGTGCTCGCGGCCGGATGAGCGCGCTTGAGCAACTGCACTGCCTCGCCATGGTTGCCGGAAGCGGAGTACTCGCCGAGCGTCACAATGCAAATCGCGTCGGCTGCGGCGATGCCGCAATGCACCGCGTTGGTGACGTAGACGTCGGGATACTGGGCCGTCGCTGTCGACACGTCATAGAGCGCGGCAGCGGTTTCTGCGAACTCCTCGGCTACAGCGAACCTTGCCGCAGCGTCTGAGCGCCCCGCGGCTCGAGTCGGCGGGGTCACTGCGGCCTGATCAGGGCACGAAACGCCTCTCGGTCTCCGTAGAGAGTGATGGCGTGATTCAAGATGTCTACCAAGACCGGCTCATTGGCCTGTTGCCCCCGAATTTCGGCTTCAGTCAGGCTCAAGACGCGACAGTCGTTCCCCGTCCATAGCGAGATGTCGTGCTCCAATGCAGCGATCTCGTTTTCCCTTGGTTCCGTCGAGGTACCGCGGTGGATAAGCGCGATGTCAATGTCGCTGTGCTCCGTCATGCTGCCGCGCGCGGCTGAACCGAACATCGCGGCGAACAGGGGCGGATCGGGCGATTCCTCGAGCGCATGGGTGATGCGTGTGCGAAGCGTTGATGGGATTGCGCTGAGCTCAACGATGGCGTTCGCTGCAAGGTGGTCGACATTCAGCCGATAGGCAATCGAGCGGCCCACGTGGCGATTGAGCACGACGCCCTGGGCGACCAGACGGTGGAGCGCGCGCCGAATGCCCTCGCTCGACCGACTGTCGATGATGCGTCTGAGGTCTGCGACTGTGTGCTCGGAATCGCTTCGTGCCAACACGCTGAGAACATCGCCATCGACCGAAGCAGTGACGGTGCGCAGGGGTGCATCAAGCTGCATGACGCGGCTCCCCCCTTCTGTGGTTACTGCACGATAGTACGCATATACGTACAAAAGTGGGCGTGGACGCAGCATCGCGCAACGTCATGACATCCAGTGCGGGTAGTGCGCCTCGACCACGTTCGGGTGCGAGCGCACGCGGCTCTTGAGCCAGTTGACGCCGAATACGGGGTGCAGGGGGTTGCCGGGGTCGACCGTCACGCCCCGCGCCGAAGCCGCAAGCTCGGGCGGCAGCTCGATCGTCGGAATCTCTGCGTCGAGCGCCGGGCCGAAGAAGAACGGCACTGAGATGCGCGAGTCGCCGGCGGGGGGCGACTGCACGCGGTGCAGGGTGGCCTTGAGGTAGCCGTTCGTGGCGATCTCGAGCAGCTCGCCGATGTTGACCACGAATGCGCCGGGCACCGAGGGGGCGTCGATCCACTCGCCGTCTTTCTCGACCTGCAGACCGCCCTTGCCCTCTTCGACATAGAGCAGCGTGAGCACGCCCAGGTCTTTGTGCGCGCCGACGCCCTGCGTGCCCTCGGTCTGCTCGCGCCCCGGGTATCGTGCGATCTTGAGGTGCGGCGAGGCGTTGCTCGCGAAGGCGGCATCGAAGGTGTCGGCGGGTGCTCCGAGCGCCTCGGCCCACGAGCGCAAGAGGGTGACACTGATCTCGCCGAGCCGGTCGATCCACTCGGTCGCGACCTCGCGCAGGGCGGGCAGCTCGGCGGGCCACAGGTTGGGGCCCTCGAGCGCCCAGAAGTCGGGCACTCCTGAATCGAGCGGCACAGCATCCCGTTCGGCACCGATGTCGATCTGCTCGCGCCAGTCGGTCGCGCCCTGCGTGAGCTCGCCGCCCATGCGGGTGTAGCCGCGAAAGTGCGGGCTGTGGGTGTTCTCGATGGCGAGCTTCGCATCGACCGGCAGCGCGAAGAAGTCGCGCGCTGTCTGCATCATCCGGTCGATGAGCTCGGGGCTCAGGCCGTGGCCGACGAGGTAGAAGAAGCCGACCTCGTGGGTGGCGCGCCGCAGCTCGTCGCGGAAGCGGGCGGCGTCGTCGGCCGAGCCGGCGAGTAGGGAGAGGTCGAGAATGGGCAGCGTGCGCATGGGTATTCCTGTTCGTGAGTCGTGCTGTCGGGAGGGGCGGGCGCAGAGAAGGCGCACCGAGGGTCTAGTTCGCGAAGGGAACTAGCGACAACAGCGACAACAGAACAGAGTGCTCACGATGCGACGAGAGTAGCAGTCGTCGAGGCGCGTCTACGAGCCCAATCTGCTCGCCACATCGGGCACGTGCTGGTGCTGCTCGCGCGGGGGCCGCTGGTAGTCGGTCGCGGGGGGTCGATCGGGAATCGCGACCAGTTCGGGCTCAGAGCGCTCGTGGCGGATCTCACCGAGCAGGTGGCTGATGACATTGATGCGGGATGCTCGCTTGTCGTCGCTCTCGATCGTCCACCACGGCGCCTCGGGTATGTCGGTTGCGGCGAACATGGCGTCTTTCGCGCGCGAGTAGTCTTCCCATCTCTTGATCGACTCGAGATCGGTGGGGGAGAGCTTCCATCGGCGCAACGGGTCGTCGACCCTCGAGGCGAAGCGCTTCTGCTGCACGTCGTCAGAGACCGAGAACCAGTACTTGAGCAGGATGATGCCGTCTTCGACGAGCATGCGCTCGACGACGGGCACTTGACGCAGAAAGCGCTGGTATTCGTCGTCGCTCGAGTAGCCCATGACGCGCTCGACGCCAGCGCGGTTGTACCACGAGCGGTCCATGAGCACGATTTCGCCGGCGGTCGGCAGCAGCTCGATGTAACGCTGGAAGTACCACTGGCCACGCTCGCGCTCGGAGGGTTGCGGCAAGGCGACGATGCGCGCGTGGCGCGGGTTGAGGTACTGCATGACGCGCTTGATCGCGCCGCCCTTGCCCGCGGCATCGCGACCTTCGAAGATGACGAGAACGCGTCGCCTGGTCGCGATGACCCACTGCTGCATCTCGACGAGTTCGATCTGCAGGCGCTTGAGTTCCGCTTCGTAGAGCTTCTTGGGCACTCGCTTCGGGTGCTTCTTCTTCGCCATGGGTGCTCCTCGCCTTGACCGCACTGTACGCCCCTTCCGGTCGAGAGGAAGGGGTTGACTCATACCCCAGGGGGGTATACCGTAGCCGCCATGAACGAGATGACAACGCACGATCACCACGCCGAGCAGACTCTTCACGACGACCACAGCACGCACAGCGACCACAGCGGCCACGCAGGCCATGGCGGGCACGGCGACCATGTCGCGCAGTTCCGGCGACTGTTCTGGTGGAACCTGGCTCTCGCGATACCGGTGATCGCCTTCAGCCCGATGTTCGGGATGCTGCTGGGCTACGAGCTGCCGGCCATTCCCGGCCTTGCGTTCATCGCGCCCGTGCTCGGCACCATCATGTACGTGTGGGGCGGCCGCCCCTTCTTGACCGGTGCGCTCGACGAGCTGAAGGCCCGACGCCCCGGCATGATGCTGCTCATCGGGCTCGCCATCACGACCGCGTTCATCGCGAGCATGGGCGCGAGCCTTGGCCTGCTGCCGCACGAGCTCGAGTTCTGGTGGGAGCTCGCACTGCTCATCGTGATCATGCTGCTCGGGCACTGGATCGAGATGCGCTCTCTCGCGCAGACCACGAGCGCGCTCGACTCTCTCGCCGCGCTGCTGCCTGACGAGGCCGAGCGCGTGACAGAAGAGGGCGTCGAGACGGTGAACCCCGCCGACCTGGCTGTCGGAGACCTGGTGATCGTGCGGCCCGGCGCCCGCGTGCCCATCGACGGCGAGATCGAAGAGGGCTCGGCAGCCTTCGACGAGTCGATGATCACCGGCGAATCGCGCACGGTGCGCCGCGAGCCAGGCGACCACGTCGTGGCCGGAACTGTGGCCACTGATTCGGGCGTGCGCGTGCGTGTCACGGCGGTGGGTGACGATACGGCTCTCGCGGGCATCCGTCGCCTGGTCGCCGATGCGCAGGCCTCGACGTCGCGCGCACAGCGCCTTGCCGACACCGCCGCGGCGTGGCTGTTCTGGTTCGCCCTCGGGGCGGCCGTGATCACCGCGATCGTGTGGAGCGCGCTCGGCATGCCCGGCGACGCGATCGTGCGCACCATCACCGTGCTCGTGATCGCCTGCCCGCACGCACTCGGGCTCGCGATTCCGCTCGTCGTGTCGATCGCCACCGAGCGCGCGGCCCGCGGCGGAGTGCTCGTGAAAGACCGCCTCGCTCTCGAGCGCATGCGCTCGGTCACCGCGGTGCTGTTCGACAAGACCGGCACCCTCACGATGGGTGCCCCGACGGTGACGGCGATGGAGACCACGGGTTCGCGCAGCGACGACGAGGTGCTTGCGCTCGCCGCAGCGGCTGAGGCCGACAGCGAGCACCCGCTCGCGCGCGCGATCGTGCGCGCGGCCGAAAAGCGCGAGCTGAGCATCCCGAGTGCCTCTGACTTCACGTCGAGCCCCGCCGAGGGCGTGACGGCCAAGGTCGACGGGCGCCGAGTGAGCGTCGGCGGCCCTTCGATGCTCGAGCGCCACGGCGCCAGCGCGCTCGCTGCTTCCGACAGCTGGCGCGAGAACGGGTCGATCATTCTGCACGTGCTGGTCGACGACGAGGTGGTCGGCGCGCTCGCGCTGGCCGATGAGGTGCGCGCCGAATCGCGGCAGGCTGTGGATGCTCTGCGCGAGCTCGGCATCACTGTCGTCATGATCACCGGCGACGCCGAGGCCGTGGCGCACTCGGTCGCCGCCGACCTCGGCATCGACCGCGTCTTCGCCGGGGTGCGCCCCGACGACAAGGCCGCGAAGGTCGACGAGTTGCAGGCCGAAGGACTCGTCGTGGCGATGGTCGGAGATGGCGTCAATGATGCTCCGGCGCTCGCGGCCGCCGATGTCGGCATCGCGATCGGCGCAGGCACCGACGTCGCCATCGGCTCGGCCGGCGTCATCTTGGCCAGCGACGATCCGCGCTCCGTGCTGTCGGTGATCGAGCTTTCGCGGGCGAGCTACCGCAAGATGAAGCAGAACCTGTGGTGGGCCGCGGGCTACAACCTGCTCTCGGTTCCGCTTGCGGCGGGCGTTCTCGCGCCCATCGGGTTCATCCTGCCCATGTCGATCGGCGCGCTGCTCATGTCTGCCTCGACCGTTGTCGTGGCGCTCAATGCGCAGCTGCTGCGGCGGCTCGATCTGCGGCCTGAGCGCCTCGGCGAATAGCTGCCCGCGCTCAGGGCCCACTCATAGCTGACGTCAAGATGGCACATACCCTGGGGGGTATACCGTCGAGGTGATCCCCAGGAGGAACACCATGACTCTCACTCGCACTGCTGCCGCTCTCGTCGCCACGCCGCTCATCGTGCTCATGGCGCTCGCCGGATGCTCGACCTCCGTCGACTCAGAGCTCGACCCGTCGACTCAGAGCTCTACCCAGACACCCGTCGCGCTCGCCGAGCCCGATCCGGGCATCGCCCTGCCGGCAGCGCCCGCGACGACCGCGCTGCCTGCCGGCGTCGAGCCCGAGAGCGATGCGGCGCTCGCGTGGGATGCACTCATGTCGCCCGTCGGAGAATATGCCGCCGCGGCGTCGTACCTTGCCGTGCTCGACAGCTTCGGCATGGTCGAGCCCTACGCGACGATTCTCGAAGGTGAGCTGCGGCACATTGACGCGCTCACGCGGCAGCTCGAGCGGGCCGGCATCGAGGTTCCTGAGAACCCCTACATCGGCATCGTGGTCGCGCCGGCCGATCTGCAGACCGCCGCCGAGGCATGGGCGCAGGGCGAGATCAACAACGTGGCGCTGTACGACGAGTTGCTCACCCAGGCCGATGACGCGCGGCTCGTGAAGGTTCTCGGCAACCTGCGCCGGGCATCCCTCGAATCGCACCTTCCGCTCTTCGAGGCCGCCGCGGCCGCCGGGGGCACGCTCGACGAGCTTCCGGCCCACACACCGTGATCGTCGAGGGCCCGCACCGTTCGCGTCCAGCATGGCCACCTACGCTCAGATCATGACGACCCTCGCGGATGCTCCACTCACGATGCTCGACGGGCGCGAGACGACCTTCGCCGAGTTCACCGATCACGTCGTACTCGTCGTCAACGTGGCGTCGCGGTGCGGGCTCACCCCCCAATACGAGCGGCTCGAGCGGTTGCAGAAGGCGTACGGCGATCGGGGATTCACCGTGCTCGGCCTGCCCTCGAACCAGTTTCTGCAAGAGCTCTCGAGCGAGGAGAAGATCGCCGAGTACTGCAGCACCACCTGGGGCGTGACCTTCCCGATGACCGAGAAGGTCAAGGTCAACGGCAAGAAGCGGCACCCACTCTATGCGGCACTCGTCGAGACGAAAGACGCGCACGGACTCGCCGGCCCGATCACCTGGAACTTCGAGAAATTCGTCGTGCTGCCCAGCGGCGAGGTGCACCGCTTCCGCCCGAACGTGGTGCCCCACGCGCCCGAAATCGTGGCCCTCATCGAGGCCAATCTGCCGCGCTGAACGCTATCGACGTGCGGCGATCCAGTCGCGTGCCGCGTCGACCTCGCTGCGATCGATGCCGTGGCCGCCGGGGCGCGTGGTGCGTGTGACGGATGCTCCGCGCGAGCTCGCCGCACGTTCGAGCACGTCGACGCTCGCCGCGGGCGCCATCGGGTCTGCGCTGCCGTTGAGCAGCAGCAGCTCGACCGCACTGACGTCGCCGATCGGCTCGCGGTCGCCGAACGGGTACATGCCGCTGAACGCGACGACGCGGGATACCACGTCGGGATGCAGCAGCGCCGTCGCGAGGGCGATGTTGGCGCCGTTCGAGAAGCCCGCCGCGATCAGCTCGCGTCCCTCGAGCGCATACCGCGACCGCGCGGCGACCACGAAGGCGGCGAGCTCTGCGGCCCGCACGATGACGTCGTCGACGTCGAAGACGCCCTCGCCGAGGCGCCGGAACCATCGGTTCGCGAGGCCCTCGCGAACCCGGCCGCGCGGCGAGAGCACGGAGTGCGCGTCGGCCGTGGTGCCCTCGGTGAAGAGGTGGGGCTACTCGTCGAGGTTGACGACCCGAAGTCTACTCAAGCTGCGTGTGCACCGAGTTTGACTACTGACAGCGTGGGAGTGACGCCCCAGGGTTTGATGAAGGGAACGCTGACGAAACCCGCGATGACGTCATTCACGCTGGTACCTCCTCGAGATCGATATCGAAGTTTGCTCCGGTGTCCGCGCGAATCGCGTCGACGTTCTCGCCGTCGGCGAGCCGGCGCAGCACCAGGCCGTGGGGGGTCACGTCGAAGACCGCGCGGTCACTGATAATGCGATGCACCACGCCCTTGCCGGTCAGCGGTAGCGTGCACTCGGCCACGATCTTCGCGGTACCGTCTTTCGCGTTGTGTTCGGTCAGCACGATGACGCGGGGGACACCGGCGACGAGGTCCATTGCGCCGCCCATGCCCTTGACGAGCTTGCCGGGAATCATCCAGTTCGCCAGATCGCCCGAACCCGACACTTGCAGGGCGCCGAGAATGGCGAGAGCTACGTGACCACCGCGAATCATGCCAAATGAGGTTGCTGAGTCGAAGAACGACCCACCTGGCAAGATCGTCACCGTTTGCTTACCCGCATTGATAAGGTCGGCGTCTTCCTCGCCCGCCCACGGAAACGGGCCCATTCCGAGCAGCCCATTCTCGCTCTGAAGGGTCACCGTGGCTCCGGCGGGAACATGATTGGCGACCAGCGTCGGAATGCCAATGCCGAGGTTTACATACTGTCCATCACGCAGTTCTTCTGCGGCGATCGCCGCCATCTCGTTTCTCGTCCAAGCCATGTCAGCGGGCTCCCGCTTCGACATCCGAAGCATTGCGATGCCTTACGGTGCGTTGCTCGATAGGCTTCTCGCGAGGTGCGGCGACGACGACATGTTGCACGAAAATGCCAGGTGTATGAATCTCGTCGGGGTCGAGCCAGTCGTTCTCGACTATTTCGGTTTCGGCAACGGTAACGCGCCCGCACATAGCGGCGAGCGGATTGAAGTTGCGTGCTGTCTTGCGGTAGATCAGATTGCCTTCGGGGTCGGCGCGGTATGCCTTGACGAGCGCGACGTCGGCGACGATGCCGCGCTCGAGCAGAAAGTCAATACCGTCGAAAGTTGTGATGGGTTTGCCCTCGGCGACGAGTGTGCCCACTCCTGTGCGGGTGTAGAAGCCTGCGATGCCAACGCCTCCTGCGCGCATTCGTTCGGCGAGAGTCCCCTGAGGGGAGAACTCGACCTCGAGCTCACCTGAGATGAAATGCTCGGCAAACAACTTGTTCTCGCCGACGTAGCTCGAAATGACCTTGCGCACCTGTCTGCTTTCGATGAGCAACCCGAGGCCGACTCCATCGATCCCCATGTTGTTGCTCACGATCGTGAGGTCACGCACCCCTGTGTCGCGCAGGGCTTCGATCAGGTCGGTCGGGTTTCCGCTCATCCCGAACCCTCCGACTGCGATGGTTTGCCCGTCCATCACGATTGTGCGCAGAACTTCAATGGCTGAATTCCGAACCTTGTAGTTTCCCACGGAGCATCCCTCGCTAGTCCCTGACCGCACCAATTAGGTCGACCACATGGCGCATAGGCGTGACGCTAGGCGTAATTGAGTGGACGGATCAAGTTCCGCTCTCTATGTGGCGAGTGGGTTCGAATGCGTTCATAATGTGGACATGAAGGGTGACAATGCTCGCGCTGGAACTCAGGTGGTCGCTCGAATCAGCACCCTTTTGCGAGCCGTGAGTTCCCACGCTCCGAAGGCCCTGTCGACAACCGAGCTCGCGGCGACGACTGGTCTTACGCGCCCGACGACATATCGCCTTCTGGCCGCGCTAGCTGATGAAGGCTTTCTCGATAGACAGGGCATGGCGTGGGTACCGGGACCCGAACTGTACCTTCTTGGGACTGTCGCCACCGAACGGTATGACATCACTGAGTTGGCCCGCGAACACGTGCGTGACCTCGCCAGGTTGACAGGGGAGAGCGCCTTCTTTTCAGCGCGGAGAGGCTACGAGACAGTGTGCCTATTGCGCGAAGAGGGTAGTTTCCCGATTCGATCATTCGTATTGCATGAGGGGATCCGCCTCCCCTTGGGTGTCGCGAGCGCGGGTCTGGCGATTCTCGCTTTCATGACCGCAAGCGAGCGCCAAGCCTACCTTGATGGCATCGATCTCACTTCGGAGTGGGGCGAAGAACATGGACGCGAGGCTCTAGTGGCTCGGCTGAGGAAGGTTCGGGAGAGCGGGTGGTCGCTGAACCCTGGGCTTGTTGTCGAAGGTAGCTGGGGCATGGGAGCGGCCGTATTCGACAAGCGAGGTGAACCGGCGTGGGCGCTATCGCTGACGGGAATACAGCCGCGGTTTCGCCCTGACCGGCAGCGTGATCTTGGCAACGCTTTGCTGCAGCATGCTCATGCCCTCAGCCAAGCAGTCCGGGCGCGCAGAGTCCAAGCGTGAAATCCGAAGACTTCTCGTTTGATGACGTGAGTACGGTCACCCATACCCTGCCGAAGGGTCTCGATGAATCGAACGGCAACAATGTTCCGTAAGGCCACACCTAGAACTCGATATTCAACGACTGGTGGATGGCGGGGACGTGCAGTTGTGTCTGGGAGAGGAGCGGGCTAAGCTATTTCAATGTTGAAATGAAATTTGACGACGCGGGAAAGCGGCGAGCCACGGAATGCCCACAATATGGAGGGGCCCCTTATGACGGAGCTTCGAGACGTCGTATTCTGTTCGCCGGTGCGAACACCAGTCGGACGTTTCGGTGGCGCGTTGGCGACCCTTGATGCCCGAGCGCTGGCACGCACCGCGCTTACCGCGCTCGTCGAGCGTTCCGGTCTCGATGTCGATGCGGTCGACGGTGTCGTTATGGCCCAGAGCTACCCAACGATGGAGGCCCCGGCCATAGGGCGAGTTGCTGCTCTGGATGCCGGACTACCGGTCACCACAGCTGGTTATCAGCTCGACAGGAGGTGCGGATCGGGTCTTCAGGCCGTGTTGAACGCCGCGATGGAAATCCAGACCGGCGTGAGCGAGGTCGTCATTGCTGCAGGTGTGGAATCCATGAGCAACGCGCCTCTATACAGCGAACAGGGGCGACGGGGGGTAACCGGTCCTGGAATAATGCTCCATGACGCACTCGTGCGTGGACGGTTGACGGCAGGCGGCGAGAATTTTCCTACGCCTGATGGCAATATCGGAGGGGCTGAAGTTCTGCGGCGACTGTACGGCATAACTCGCGACTCGCAGGACGAATTCGCCCTTCGGTCACACCAGCGCGCCGTGTCAGCTCAATCCTCCGGTGCGTTCGCAGCGGAAATCATCCCCGTGACGGTGCCCGGACGGCGCGGCGACACGGTCGTCGATAGGGACGAGAACCCGCGCGCGGACGCCTCGCTGGAGGCACTCGAAGCGCTCACTCCGATCATGCGAAACAAAGAGCCTGACGCCACAGTGACGGCCGGGAATTCGAGCGCACAGAACGATGCCGCCGCCGCTGTCATCGTCACCACGCCCGCACGCGCCCTCGAGTTGGGTCTCGTTCCCATGCTCCGACTTCGATCGTGGGCGGTCAGTGGAGTTGAACCTGAGCTGTTTGGAATCGGTCCCGTCGCTGCGACGCGGCAGGCGCTACAGCGTGCAGGCGCCCGACTTGTTGACCTGGATATCATCGAACTAAATGAGGCCTTCGCGGTGCAGGCAATCGCTTGTCTGCAGGACTGGAATGTGGACGCTGAGGACCCACGGGTCAACCCACGTGGAAGCGGCATCTCCATCGGACATCCGATCGGCGCGACCGGAGTGCGAATCCTCGTCACACTCGCGCACGAAATGCGTGCACTGGATGCGACTCTCGCAGTCGAAACGATGTGTATCGGCGGCGGTCAGGGCTTGGCGGCAGTCTTCGAAAGGGTGTAGCGAGAAGAGTGAGTCGGAATCGCCCTCCGGAGATTCTTGTCGGCCGTATGGCGACCGAGTTAGTGGTGGTCTTGTGAACGATTCACTCCCAACGGTTCAATTGGCTGCTGCGTCGCCCTTCCCGGGCGGAGCTGGACAAGAGCCCTTGACTCTGTCAGGGCTGATGAGCGCCGCACGCGGCATAGTGCAGATAATCGCCTTTGCACGCTTGAGTTAGCGCGTTGCAGCAGAGTGACTCGAGACTGGATCTCACCAAACTCAGAGTCAGACACGGCACCGGGTCCACCCCGAGCATCGATCGGGAGTCGCCTCTCCACGTTCATTCGGCTCGCCCTGCAATGCACGCGAGCATTCTCCCGTTCTGAGGCACCGCAGTGAAGGCTCAGTCCGCCCAGCGGTAGAAGCCGCGACCGGACTTGCGGCCGAGGTGACCCTGCGCGACCAGCGAACGTAACAGCGCTGGTGGCTCGAATCGCGGGCCCAGAGTGCGCTCGAGGTACTCGGCGATCTCCAGCCGGACGTCGAGCCCCACAATGTCGGTGAGCCGTAGTGGCCCGACGGGAAATCCGTACCCGAGCACCATTCCGCGATCGATGTCTTCGGCGCTGGCGACCTTCTGCTCCAACATCCGAATCGCCTCGAGACCGATGGCGACCCCAAGGCGGCTGGTCGCAAACCCGGGTGCATCGGCCGCGATGACTTCCTGCTTTCCGAGCGCGAGCACCCAAGTCCGCGCCAACTCGATTGTGCGGTCGTCGGTGTGTTCACCTCGGATGAGCTCGACGAGTTTGCTGACCGGTACGGGGTTGAAAAAGTGCATACCAAGAAATCGTGTTGGCTCGCAGACCGCGTCCGCGAGTTCCGCGATGCTGATGCTGCTGGTGTTGGTCGCAACAACAGTTGTCGTCGGCACGCCGGCGGTTGCGTCGGCGAGAACCGAACGCTTCAGATCGATGTTCTCAGGTACCGCTTCAATGACTAGGTCGACAGCGCCGATTGCAGAGGCCCCGACCATCGTTGCGAGGCGAGCAAGCACGAGCGAAGGCGACTCCCGTAGCGTGTTCCGCTCGTGAGCAACCGACACAGACCGGACGACCGTGTCGACGCCGCGTTGCGTGGCCGCAGTGTCGACATCGCACAGAGTGACCGTCGAGCCGCTCACGAGAAATGCGTGCGCGATACCCGCACCCATTCGGCCAGCGCCGATGACCGCGACGCTCGGCGCCGACGTGGCCGATCGCTTGTCCTTAGCCGATGGTGTGGGCGACGCGAATTCGCTCATCCCGGTTCCCCCTTTCAGAAGACCGGAATGCCCTCGCGCGCTTCGCCCGCGAGGGCATTCCGTGTGGTGCAGTGGGCCTAGAAGGTGACGATCTCGCCATTCTCGACTCGGTAAAGCTGAAGCGTCGAGCTCATCTGTCCCTTGTCATCGAACGAGACCTCTCCGAACGCGGTGTTGTCGAACGAATTGCCCTTGATCTCTGCGGCGACCGCGGAGCGCTCGAGGTTGCCTGCTGCTTCGGCAGCTGCGGCCCAGACGAGCACGGCGGTATAAGCGAACGCCACCTCGTGGGTGGGCGGGTCGTCCGAAAACGCCTTGTATGCCTCGACGAGTCGCTGCGTACCGGGGTAGCTGACGAACGGCTCCTGGTCGAAAATGTACGCCTGCGTCGAGATTCCACCGTCAGCGGCACCGCCAGCTAGTTCAATAGCGGTCGGGGTGAGGGTCGTCGGCGCCATCGTGAAGGGCCCGTCGTATCCAGCGCTTCGCAACTGCGAAAGCATAGCCGGACCGCCCGTGTCAGACGAAGCGTTGACGATCAACACAAGGTCGGGGTCGGCGGCAATGACCTGCTCCATTTCGACTCTGAAGTCGGTCTGCTTCGGGTCGAACCGAATGATCAGCGAGGGTTCATTATCGAGCGCCGCGATGGTCGCCCCACCCTGGCTGTCGCCGTATACATCGTTTTGTTGCAGTACAACGACGTTCTCGTAGCCCTCGGCGTTGATGTAGTCAGCGATCGACTGCGCGGTGAGGTCATTATCTGCGTTGAGCCTGACGGCGTCGGGATTCACCGTGCCGGCCAGGATGTCCGGAGCGGCGGCGGTGATGGTGACGTCCATGACCCCTGCGCGGGCAAAGATCGGCTGCGAGGCGAGCGACACTGTGCTCAGGACCCCTTCGAAGACGACATCAATGTCCTCAGCGACGAGTTCCTGAGCCCGGTTGACCGCGACCGCCGCCGTTCCCTCGTCGTCGGCACTGATGAGTTCGATCTGGCGCCCGAGCACGCCACCCGAAGCGTTAACTTCGTCGATGCCGATTTGAACGCCAGCGAGAATGCGCTCTCCGGTGGGGCCGAGCGGGCCCGTCATCGAGAAGAGTGCTCCCGCGATGATCGGGTCTGCGTCGCCATTCGGCTCGGCAGGCGTTGCGTCGCTTGAGCAGCCGGCGATCAGCAGAGTAAAGGCCAGGGCTACTCCGAGCCCGACCTTGGTGTTTGAGGTTTTCACGGACACTCCTTCGTGTTGAGCGTGATGTGATTGCAGGTCTGGCCGTGCGCCAGATTGGTAGCATCATCCACCTGTTCGAAAGAAAGTTCAAGTGCAAAGTTTCTCAACTGAGGCCCCGATACATCATTGTTACCTTGCCTCTGGGTCTACATAGGTCGTACTCTTCGAAAAACAGTTAGATGGTGAAAGGATGCGCAATGGCGAGAATTCAGTCGGCCGCAGACGTCGCGGACATTGTCGAAGAGATCCGTTGGCAGGGCCTGTCGCCCGCCACCAAAGATGCAACAGTGCGCAGCACCCTGCATGTACTGGGCACGACTTTTCTCGGCCTCGATCGCGACATCAGTCAACGCGTGATGGCGTACGCCCGGCACTCGGCGCCCGGGAAGGCGACCATGATCGCTAGTGGTGCCACCATCGCACCGGGCGATGCCGCGATGGCGAACGCGACAGTGTGCCACGCAGACTTCCGCGACGATGCTCACGTCGACAGCCAATCGCATCCCGGCGTCACCGTCATCCCCGCGGCGCTGGCCGCGTTCGAGATGCTCGGTGAGCCTCTCCCCGCTGGACGGTTCGGCGAAGCCGTCGTCGCTGGCTATCAGGTGATCGGCCGGCTCGGCCGACTGGGTGCCAACTCCTCCACTCCGCGGGGTTTTCGGGCAAGCGCGATCTACACCGTCTTCGGGGCAGCGGTCGCGGCCGCAAAGATTCTCGGTCTTGACCGAGCCCAGCTTGAATCTGCGATCACGCTGTCAACGCACCTAGCGGCCGGATTGAACCAGCCCTATCTCGACGGCACGGACGACTGGATACTGCTTCCGGGGTTCGCCGCGAAGAACGGGCTCCTTGCTTCGCTTCTCGCGCGCGAGGGAATCGTGGGCGCGCCCCGCCTTCTCGAAGGCGAGATCGGCTTCTATCGTGCATACGGTGGGGTCGATCTCGCGGCCATCGTCGATCCCGATGAACCCGACTGGGAGATCGAGACGACACGACTTAAGACGGTCCTGACCTGCGGGTGGAATCAGGCAGCTGCGAACGCTCTGCTCCAAGCGGGTGTCGACTTCTCTAGCGTCGACACCATCGACATTTCGGTCAGCCCTGAGGCATTCGCGTTTCCCGGGGTTCACAACCAAGGCCCGTACGGGACGTATACAGCGGCGGTGCTGTCGATGGAGTTCGGGGTCGGTTCGCTGCTGCACGATGGGCGACTCGACGTGACGAGTTACCGCGACCTCGCGAATCCTGCACGCGTGGATGCGGCACACCGCGTCAACTTGAGCGCGTCTCCCGCGAATCGGGCCTACGACACTGTCATCGATGTTCACCATCGAAACGGTTCTGTGCAATCGCTGACCTCGACGGGCACCGAGGCGCGGTGGCTCCTGACTGTGCCCGAGGTCATCGAGTCCTTGAGGGGCAAGTTCGCCGTGAGCGGCCTTGACCCAGCGATCATCGATGAACTCGTCAACGTGATTCCGCCGGCGCTCGAAGGCACCGACCTCAGTTCGATCCTAGAAATCTTGGGGCGACCCTTGTGAGCATGTCCAGCGCTGCGGTACTGACGAGCACTCACGAGGGGGTGCTCACGATCACCATCAATCGGCCCGAGGTGCGCAACGCGATCGATTCTGCAGCAGCGGTAGGGATCGCCGCGGCGCTTGATCAGCTCGACCAGCGCGATGAGCTTCTCGTCGGCATCGTGACCGGTGCTGGCGGCACCTTTAGTGCTGGTGCCGATCTCGGCGCAAAGCTACGCGGTGAGTCGCCACGTGTACCGGGGCGGGGTTTCGCAGGGATCGTGCAGCGAAGCTCGCCGAAGCCGCTCATCGCGGCGGTCGAAGGGTATGCACTCGCCGGCGGGTTCGAGATCGCGCTCGCCTGCGACATCATCGTCGCTGCGCGGGGGGCGAAGTTCGGCCTGCCCGAGGTGAAGAGAGGGCTCGTGGCAACGGGAGGCGGTCTGTTGACGCTCGCTGAGCGAATTCCCTACCACGTGGCGATGCGCCTCGCGCTCACAGGCGACGTGATTGATGCGTCGCGTGCGGCCGACCTCGGCATCGTCTCCGACCTGACCGACGACGGTGCGGCACTGGAGGCCTCCCTCGATATCGCCCGTCAGATCGCGCGCAATGCGCCGCTCTCTGTTCGTGCGAGCAAGCACATCATGGTCGAAGCGAGAGACTGGCCCAAAGCGGAGGCGTTTGCGCGTCAGTTCGAGATTGCCGATGCGATCGCGCACAGCTACGACGCACGCGAGGGTGCCGCGGCATTCAAAGAGAAGCGCGAACCTCGATGGACCGGACGGTGAGGGTCCGCTAGTCCGCTTCGCCGATCGCGGCGGCGAGGTTCGCTGTACTGCCCGTCTCGAGAAGGTTGGTCATGGCTGCGTCGAGAACGTCGACTCGAGATTCGTCCAACCCCGATGACGCGTAATTGCGGTGAAGTGCCTCCAGCACTCGCCCCCTGGTGTCTAGTGAGAACGCTGGATTGTCGTTGCCGTCGGCCGAGAAACGAGTCGTTCCATCGGTGAGGTCGATCGCGACTTCCGTGGCGTAGCCAGGCAGGTCGCCGGTCGGTGTCACATCGACACGGCGTGCGACCTCGAGCAACTCGGGGTCTTCGAGGTCGTCGTATCCGCTGTGGTCGAGTGACCCTCGCACAAGTTGCAGTGCGGCTGCCCACGGCGCGCTCAGCAATGCGGCAGACCGGGAGGGAAACGGCCCGGCGCTTGCGACCCCCGGGTACTCTCCAGCGATCGTGCTCAGGCGAACACGTACGGCACTGACGTGGTCGGCCCGAACATTGAATTCACGAAGCTGGTGCACGAGCGACTGATTCCACCCGCAGGTGAGGGCCGCCTTCAGACGGGCTCGTTCGATCTCGAAACCACCATGTCCTGCAGGCCGGAGGTCCACTGGCAGAGTCTCGCCCGCGAAGGCGACGAAGACGCCCTCGGGCCCCTCCAACGCAAAGCGTGAACCCTCGACACCCTCAGCCGCGAGCATCGCCGACATGACCGCGTGGCGCGCGGCAAGCGCGGGGGCGAGAAACCATTCATCCGACCCGGCTAGGAACGGATGGGTTATGCCGGATGCTCCCTGCGCAGCGATCGCCAGGGCATGAACTTGCTGTTCTTGCGTCAGGCCCATGGCTAGTGCGGCCGCCAGAGTGCCTCCGAAAACGGTGTACACAGAGGGTGGACGGAAGCCGCGCGCGGTTGTTCGCTCGGCTGCGGGCCCACCGAGTCGTCCGATGAGCTCGTGACCGGCCACGACAGCTTCCGCATAACGACCGGGTGGAAGCGTACCTCCCATCGCCTCGGCCACAGCGAACACGGCCGGGATCACCACGACCCCGGGATGGGAGGAGCTCCCCGCATGGGTGTCTTCTCGAAAGTCAGAGTGTGCAGCAACCGCATTCGCAAACGCCGCACCCGCACAAGTGCCCGATCGCTTGCCATGCGCCACGATGGTCGCGGCGCTTCCCGATTCCCACTTCGCTGTGTACTCGACGGAGTCTCGCCCTATTGGGTTCTGCAGTCCCAGCCTCATGACTCCGAATACCTGGAGAGAGTTTCGCGCCACGGAGTCTCGCGTGGAGTCGGGGAGGCTTTTCGCCGAGATGTCGGCGAGGAGCTCCACCAACACTTCGGCGAGCGAATCAGACTTCGGTGCTCGTGTCATCGTGATCTCCTTCAGCGACGGTCGCCATCGACTCGTCTGAGAGATAGTTTAGGGGCAAATCGAGTTCGCAGTCATGGAAAGACATGCTGTTCAAATGCCTGCCTTGACAGCGATGCGTGCACTCCTTTACCTTTGAACAATTCTGACTACGTGGTCGATCGAGGAAGGCGAGCAATGCCTCTACAGCTGACCGGTCGCCAGCTAGCCTTTCGCGAAGAGCTTCGCGCCTTCTACACCGACAAGGTCGAGCCTGGCTGGCGCGAGCGATATGACTCGTTCGAGGACCTGGGCGCGTATCTTCGCGACTGGGAGCAGGTGCTCGCCTCGAGAGACTGGGCCGTCCCCACGTGGCCAGAAGAGTACGGTGGCCGTGGTGCCGACGCGGTCGAGCGGGCGATCTTCACTGAAGAAACTGCGCGGTTTGACGCGCCCGAGGGACTGAATCGTCTCGGAAAGAGGCTTGTCGCTCCGGTGCTGTGGCAGTTCGGCACCCCTGAGCAACAACAGCACCTCGCGCGCATCCGCACGGGTGACGAACTGTGGTGTCAGGGCTTCTCAGAACCGTCAGCCGGATCCGACCTCGTGAACATCCGCACGACAGCACAGCGCGTTTCGGACGAGTGGGTCATCAATGGCCGAAAGATCTGGACGAGCTTCGCACAGTTCGCCGACTGGATTATCTTGCTTGTCCGCACGGGGCCTGCAGACTCGCGCGCAGACGGAATCTCCGTGCTGCTCGTCGACCTTCTCACCCCAGGCATTGAGATCAGCCCGATCATCACCATGTCGGGCCATGCCGAGTTCAACGAGGTTTCCTTCAACGACGTCAGGGTCCCTGCCGCCAATCTCGTGGGTGAAGAAAACGCGGGTTGGTCCATCGTCCGGAGCGTCTTGCAGGACGAGAGGGGGGCCGATTACTGCTTGGCACGGTATTCCGACATTCGGCGCATCTTTGACGATGTCGTCTCGACGGCACGCGAGCTCCCGGCGGAGCACCGTGCAGTCGCGCACCTTGGCGCAGATTACGCACGCGTGTACGCCATTCAAGTGCTTGCATCCGACTTGCTCGAGCGTGGTCAGAATCGCACCGCTCCTGAAGGACTCGAGTCTCTCGTGAAGCTCTACACCACCGAGACGTGGCGCACGATGGGTGATGACCAGCTGCGTTGGTGGGGTGCACCCTACTTCACCGAGGGTCCCAAAGAACGCCTGCACGATCAGGCAGAATCTCGCCACTTCACCATTTCGGCTGGCACGAGTGAGATCCAGCGCAACTTGATCGCCAGTCGACTGCTCGAGTTGCCCAGCGGTCGCAAGAAGGTGGCGTGACATGCTCCTCACGACCTTGCTTGACGACCATCTCGATGCTGAGGCGGCAGACGTGCTCGGCTACTGGTCCGACTTGCTCGAGGAGATCGGTGGTCCTCGTCTTGGACCAGACGAAACGCCCGAGTTTCTCACGATGAGCCAGACACTTGCAGTCATTCGAGACCAAGGTTGGCTGGATTTCGCCCTCGACGGCGACACCCAATCCTTACTGTACTTCGAGGCCATCAAGCGACTTCACCGCCGCGACCTGCCCCTGCCCGTTCCGATCGTTGAGATCTGGAGCGCCATGCGGTTGCTCCGTCGACTCAATACCCCCCAGGCGAATGAAATCCTCGAGTCGTGTGTCGTCGGTGAGAGCATTCCGGTACTGGCAGTCGCCTCTGCGTTCGAGCCGGGAGACAGCGGCTGGGTTCCCTTCGGTGCCGATGTCACGGTGATTCTGGCGATCGACAGCCGTGACGGCCTCGACTTCGAAGCGATCAGGCCGGGCGTGGGTGACCGAGTGCCGGCCAACGACCCAGACCCCACTCTGGCGGCTGTAAAGGTCACCGGTGCTGGCGAATCGCTCGGAGGACTCGACGGACCGGAGAGCGATCGGTTCCGCGCCGAACTCCTTGTCGCACAGTCCGCTGCGATCGCTGGACAGTCACAAGCGTTGCTCGAGTCGACGATGGCCTACGTCAGCGCGCGAGAGCAGTTCGGGGTGCCAGTCGGCTCGTTCCAGGCACTTCGACACCGGTCCGCAGACCTCGCGACCGATGTCTATGCCGCCCAGCAGATGAGTATCCATGCCGCTGATCAACTCCCCACTCATGGCGAGCCGTCTGCGCTCGGCCACTTGGCGAAAGCCTTTGTGGGAAGCGCCGGACTGCGCATGGGGAGTGAAGCGATTCAGCTCCATGGCGGTATGGGATTCACCTGGGAAGGCGGGGTGCACTTCGGATTCAAGCGAATCCAGCATCATGCGATGACCGGACCCACGGTCGGCCAGTGCGAAGAATGGCTTGGTCGGTGGGCAGTGGATGCCCCCGCCACTCTGTGGGCAGGCGGCCTCGATGAGGCAGAAGGCGATGCAAGATGAACGAACAGGAAGACCACTCCTTGAACAACAGTATTGAGTTGAGCGACATCACGGCAATTATCGACCTGTTGAAAGCATCGGGCTGGCGTGAGGCGCGATTGCGGTTCGGCGACTTCGAGTTGCAGCTCTCGGATTCCGGAGTCGGGCTGGGCGTTGCGCAATCTGCCCCCGCACCAGTAGCGTCGACGACTCCCGCCGCTGTCTCTCCACCGACCGTCTCAGAGTCGTCGACGGCCGCCCCGATCACTGCTTCGGCACATGAGCACATCGTGCGGGCGAAGTCTCTTGGAGTGTTCTGGAGAGCTCCGCAGCCGGGGGCTCCCTCGTTCGTCGAGGTCGGGGACGAGGTTGAGCCCGACTCTCCACTGGCGATCGTTGAAGTCATGAAGATGATGACTCGCGTCGAGCCCGGCGTTCGGGGTACTGTCACCGGAATCCACGTCGAAAACGGCCAGGTCGTGGAATTCGATCAGCCGCTCCTCACTATTGCGATGCTCTGAGCGACTCAGTAATGACCCCCATCCATCGCCTACTTGTGGCCAACCGCGGCGAGATCGCTGTGCGAATCATCCGTGCGGCGTTCGACGAAGGAATCGAGACCGTCGCCGTCATCAGCGATGCCGATCGCGACTCGCTCGCGGCCAAAATGGCTGACCGCGCGGTCGTGATCGGACCAGCTCAAGCCAGTGCGAGCTACCTCTCTGTCGAAGCTGTCGTCAATGCGGCTATCGCGACTGGCTGCGACGCAGTTCACCCCGGATACGGTTTTTTGAGCGAGCGCCCAGAGCTGGCGCTCGCTTGTGACGAGAACGGGCTCACATGGGTCGGTCCCTCTGTCGATAGCTTGCGAAGGGGCGGTGACAAGTCCACCGCTCGCACCCTCGCAAAGTCACTCGGTATCCCAGTGGCCGAAGGCGTCGAGCCGTCCTCCGATGCAGAGGGACTGCTGGAACACGTGCGTGCGATCGGTTACCCGGTGCTTATCAAGGCATCGGCCGGGGGCGGAGGACGCGGCATGCGTCTCGTCGCTGATGAAGCCGCCCTTCTGAGCGCAATCGAGCAGGGCGGCAGAGAAGCGCAGGAGGCATTCGGCGACGGGCGGGTGTTCGTCGAGCGATTTGTCGAGCGTGGCCGACATGTCGAAGTGCAGATATTGGGCGACGGGCGAGGCGGTGTGATCCATCTCGGAGAACGTGACTGCTCCGTTCAGCGTCGCTATCAGAAGATCGTTGAGGAAGCACCTGCGTTCGGCCTGAGCGACGAGCTGCGCAACGGGCTTCACGCCAGCGCTGTAGCGCTGGGGCGCGAATTGAACTACCTCGGCGCCGGTACCGTGGAATTCCTCGTCGATGTCGTGCGCGGCGACTACTTCTTCCTGGAGATCAACACCCGGGTGCAGGTTGAGCATCCGGTGACCGAGATGGTCACTGGGATCGACATCGTTCGTCAGCAGTTGCGTCTTGCCCAAGGAGCGGAACTGCCTGACCAAGAAGACATCGTGGTGAGAGGTCACGCTATCGAGTGTCGCCTGACGTCAGAAGACCCCGCCCGGGACTTCATGCCCACGCCGGGGCGCGTGACCGAGTGGGTCGCTCCACAGGGCACCGATGTTCGGGTTGACACCCATTTGTTCCCCGGCTACATCGTGCCTCCGTACTACGACTCGCTGTTGGCCAAGATCATCGTGCGCGGCGCGAATCGTGAAGAGGCGATCGCGACGACTTCTCGCGCCCTTCAGCGAGTGCGGGTTGACGGAATCAGCACGAACCTTTCGCTTCTCGAAGCCGTAGTGACTGATCCGGCATTCGCGGCAATGGGAGTCACGACCCGTTGGCTCGAAGCGGACTTTATGCCTAAGTGGTCAGATGGGGGCTCACATGGCTGAGATCGAGTTTCTTGATCAGACCCTGCGAGACGGACAACAGAGTCTGTGGGGAATGAAGATGCGCGCGGCGCATATCTTGCCCGTTGCCGACGAGTTCCCCAAAGCGGGCTTCCTCTCCGCCGAGCTGACCGGCACGACGATTCAGTCGCTGCTCGTGCGCGACTTCAAAGAGAACCCATACGAGGGACTCGACTTAGTGACGAGTCGAATGCCCGGCATGGTGTTGCGCGCGGGCATGCGACCCGACACGGCCAACTTCAGCCTGCAGCCCTACTCCGTGATTGATCTCTCGGTCAGCGTCATGATGAAACACGGCATCAACAGCTTCTGGTTCTTCGACTGCCTCTACAACATCGACAAGATGGAGCGCCTAGGCGAGGTCGTCTCGAGCTTGGGTGCGGAGTCGGTCCCGACCGCGACGTATGCGGAGAGCCCTGTTCACACAGACGAGTTCTTCGCCGACAAGATCCGTGAGTTTGCCAGTTGGAGGCACACCGATGCGATCATGCTGGCTGACGAGGCCGGTGTGCTCACTCCCGATCGCGCTCGGACTCTTCTGCCAGCCATCATCGAAGCGGCGAACGGTGTTCCGATCGAGCTGCATGTTCACAACACCACCGGCCTAGCCCCGCTTATCTACTTGATGGGAATCGAACTCGGCATCACGAGAATTCACACGGCTTCGCGTCCACTGGCTAACGGTTCCTCGCTTCCCTCGACAGAAGTTATGCATGAGAACGTGACGGAACTCGGCCACACAACGCGCCTAGACCTCACGGCGATCGATCGCATCTCTGAACACTTTGAATACGTCGGCAAGCGCGAGGGATACCGGCTCGGAGCTGTCGAGGAGTTCCGCGTAAAGACATTCACCGAGCAGATGCCGGGCGGCATGATGGGCACACTGAGGGCTCAGCTCAGCACTCACGGAATGGAGCATCGGCTTCAGGAAGTGCTCGACGAAGGGGCGCGGGTGCGCGCGGAGTTTGGCTATCCGGTCATGGCGACGCCATTCTCGCAGTTCATCGGCACACAGTCCGTGCTCAACATCACAACCGGTGAACGCTACGGACTCGTCACCGATGAAGTCATCTTGTACGCGCTAGGCCGCTTTGGTACCCCGCCAGCGCCGATGGACGAGAACGCGCGAGACAAGATTCTCGGCCACAAGAGAGCGAAAGAGCTTGCCGCTTGGGAGTTGCCTCAGCCGAGTCTCAAGGAGCTTCGTCAGCAGCACGGAATCCACCTCACTGACGAGGAACTGCTGTTGCGCATTCTCGTTCCCGGTCCTGCGGTCGATGCGATGATCGCGGCTGGGCCCGTGCAGACTGCGTATCCGAAGCGCGACGAGCATCCGCTCATCCTTGCCCTTCGCGACGCCGCGGCATCTCGCGCACAGTCGGTTCACGTGCGTAAAGGCGAACTCGACATCCAGCTTCATCGATAGGGGACACCCATGCAACCGCTCATCATCAATGCTGCAATCTCGGGCTCGCTCAATAAAGATGCCATGCCAAACCTTCCGAAAGACCCGGAAGACATCGGAAGGATGGCGATCGAGGTCTGGCAAGCAGGCGCGTCGATCGTGCACATTCACGCCAAGGACGACAACGGCGTGCATTCGGGCGACGTTCAGTACTTCAAGCGTGCGGTCGACTACATCAAGGAGCACGACAGCGACATACTGATCAATCTCACGACCAGTTTCACTGGCTCCAACGTCGACGATTGGGAGACGCGATTCTCGCCCCTTACCCTGTCGCCCGACATCGCTTCCTATGACGCAGGAACGATGAACTTCAACGAGCACGTGTTCTACAACAAGCCCGAGTTCCTTCGGGAGCTGGCGAAGAAGATGCAGCAGCACGGAGTGAAGCCGGAGATCGAAATCTTCGACACCGGACAGATCGGCAACGCTGTGCGATACGCCGAAGAGGGATTGATTGATGACCCCTTGTACATGCAGTTCGTTCTCGGCGTGAATGGGGGAGCCCCGGCGACGGCGAAGCATCTCGTGCACTTGGTCGAGAGTCTGCCGAAGGGTGCGATTTGGTCTGTGGCGGGAATCGGCCGGCACCAGTTGCCGATGGATGTGCTGGCCATCCTCATGGGTGGTCATGCGCGCACGGGTCTAGAAGACAACTGGTACTACGAAAAGGGCGTCTTGGCGACAAACAAGCAGCTCGTCGAGCGTCTCGCCGGACTTGCGAAGACATTCGGGCGAGAGGTCGCAACCCCGTCGCAAGCACGTGAGATTCTCGGCCTCCCGGCGAGCTCATGAACACCTTCTCAACCCATCTGCGTGAGGGCGTTCTCACTGGACTGATGAATCGCCCGAGGGTGCACAACGCCCTCGACAGCGAACTTCGCGCGGCGCTCGCCGGTTTCTGGGATCGAGTCCGCGAAGACGATGAGGTGAAAGTCGCCGTCATCGCAGGAGTCCCTGGTTCATCCTTCAGTTCTGGTCGCGACATGAAAGAAACCGCCGAAGCGTACCAACAAGCTCAGACGGGTCCTGACTGGGAGCTCGGTGGTCGTACAGGCTATCCCGTCGATACCCCCCCGGGTAAGCCAGTTATTGCGGCGATCGACGGATACTGCATGGGTGCGGGTCTCAAGATGGCGGCTGAGTGCGACCTGAGGATAGCGGCGACGAGCGCCATCTTCGGCAGTCCGCAGGCAAAGGTGGGCAGGGCAACCGAGAGTCCGCTGTATCTGCGACGCATCGGGGTGCCGGCGGCGGTTGCACTGGACATGGTTTTCACCGGTCGCAGACTAGACGCTCAGGAAGCCCTGCACTACGGCCTCGTCAGTCGCGTCGTGGGGCCGAACAGCTTGCTCGATGAGGCTTACGCGATGGCCAGCATCATCGCCGCGTTCTCTCCGACTGTTGTGGCCGGGCTGAAGCGCGGGCTTGACAGCGGACTGGGCGACCTGCCGTCGGCTGTCGCCTCACCGCTGTGGAAGTCGGTGACGGCAATGTACGGTGACACCCCAGATGCCCGCAAGGGCGCGGAAGCATTCGTCAATCGTCCGCGCGGTCAAGAGGACTAGGGCGCGCCGAAGAGTGGCACGCCCGGGGCGACCGCGTCTCGCGCAATAACCCGGCCTCCGCGTGCCGCAGTCACCACCAACGTGGTGAGCTCATCTCCGGCGAAACACAGATTCGTGGGGAACGAGTCGCCGAGGTCGATGAAGCTCCAAGACCCGTCTGTCTCAAGCACGCAGATACCTTCGGATGTGGTGGCGGCGATCCAGAGTCGGCCTTCGAGGTCGAATGCCATGCCGTCAGGTTGTCCGTGGGGTAGCACGGAGACCTCACGACCGCGGCGTACGCCTGCGCCGTCGACATCGAACGCCACGACGGAGCAATCCTTGGTGTCTGTGACGTAGAGTTCCGAACCATCTGCGCTGAACGCGAGGCCGTTCGGGTGTGGCAGGCCTTCTGCAATCAACTCGAACTCGCCGTCAGAGGGGTTGAAAGCCCACACTCGACCTTGTGGGCCGTCGACCGGCGGGAGCAGCCGACCGTATGGATCAGTGAACCAGAGTCGACCATCAGGACCGAAGGCACAGTCGTTCGGGGCGTGCAGATCTGAACGTAGCCACGCGCTGACCGATCCGTCGAGACCGATTCTCTGGATTCCCGGATCGGTGGTGATTTCCGACTTACCGTCCATCACGCGGCCACCGTTGTTGACGACCCAGAGCCCGGACGCGTCGGCCGCTGCCCCGTTTGGGCCGCCTCCGAGTTCGCGGAGCTTGGTCGCCCCGGTTCCGTCAAGAGCAGCGCGGTACACCACTCCACGGTTCACTGACACGAAATCCACGAGGTTGCCGCGGGCAACAGGCCCCTCGACGAATCCGTAGCCCTCCGCAAGCATCCGCCAGCCCGACGGTGTCGTCGTCAAATCCGCCATCACAGACCGAGCGACTCGGCGAGCAATGCGCGGTGGAAAGCGGGCGAGCCGTAGAGCAAATCAGCGGAACGAGCTCGCCTGAAGTAAAGGTGCTCCGGGTATTCCCAGGTGAATCCGTTGCCTCCGTGAAGGTGGAGGTTCTCCGCTGCCGCGTAGTTGAGCGCGTCGGAGCATGCCACTTTCGCAACGGAAATCGCGTCTTGCCAGCCCTCTATGCGCGATTCCGTCGCCCCGAGCGCATAGAGCAGTACGCTTCGAGCATTCTCGATCTCGACGAGAATGTCGGCGCAGCGGTGTTGCACGGCTTGGAACTCGGCGATGAGCTGCCCGAACTGCTCCCGAACATTGGCGTAGCCGACCGCGGCTCCTAGGCATCGTTGCGCGGCTCCGATCTGCTCGGCTGCAAGTGCGAGCGCACAGAACGCCAAAGATTCGTTGACGATTCGTGCCCCGTCACCTGCACTGCCCACTCTCTCGCCGGGTACATCTCTCAAGGTGACGCGCGTGAGCTTGCGAGTTTGGTCAAGAGTCTCTGAAGGGCTCACTGTCACGCCGCTGGCGCTGCTCGAGACTGCGTACAAGCTCACACCGGAATCGTCTCGTGCCGTCACCAAGAACTCGTCGGCGGCAAGGCCATCGACGACGAAGTGCTTCTCTCCGGTGAGGCGAACCTCATCCCTGTTCGCGGTGGCAGTCGTCTCAACCGATGATGCGCGCCAGTCGCCATCGGCCTCGACGGTCGCCAGTGTCGCCAGGTGTGCGCCGGAGGCGAGCGCCTCGACGCGCTCCATGTCTCCCGCGGCCAGAACTGCGCTTGTCGCGCCAACTGAACTGGCGAGAAACGGAGTGGTGAACAGGGTACGGCCGAACTCCTCGAGCACGATGCCCGCCTCGACGATGCCGAGCCCGAGCCCGCCGTGTTCTTCAGGTACGAGCACGCCGGGGAGTCCCAGGTCGACAACCTGTTTCCAGATGGCATCGCTGTAACCACGTTCGGTCGCCATCTGGCGGCGCACCTCAGACTCGCTCCAGCGACGGTCCAGGAACTCGCGGACCATCTCACGCAGATCTCGCTGATCTTCGGTCTCGTCGAAATCCATAGTGCTCCCGATTCGTCGTGCGGGGCGAGCGCGCCGTCGCTGCCGCTTGTCATATGCTACAGCATTGAAGTAGATGAGCGACACTGCCACCTAGGGGCAGAATGCGCAATGACACCAGTTTGATTCAATATTGAAATCTCTGGACTAATCCCGTACAGTCACAACAATGGCGCAGATGCTGGTCAATGATGACTTCGAGATTGGACTTGTGAGTCGGTGGACTCCCGAGGCCGAATCCGTCGTGCGCCATGAAGCCATCGTCGCGTACTCAGAGGCGATTGGTGAGACCGACGAGCGTATGCTCCGCGGAGAAGTATCGCCCTTGATGTACGGCGTCGTTCCGTCCTGGCGTCACATCGTTGACCAGTTCAACGCGGTGATTCCGCCATCCGGCCATGGGCGACAAGTGCATGGCGAACACGTGATCACTTCCCCTCGGCCGCTCCGCCCCGGAGACATACTTCAGACGCGCGCCCGCCTCGTCGGCGTCAAGCCGACATCCAAGGGGTCAGTGGTGGCTATCGAGGCGGAGTCCCGTTCGACTCAGGGTGAACTTCTCGTTCACCAGGTCAGCACTGCCTTCGTGATCGGCGTCATCGCGAACGCGGGCGTTGGAGAACTGCCAACGAATCCGGCGGCTTTTCGCTCGTCCCGAACCCAGGTCGTCGAGATGCCGACGGACCTCGGCCTCCCCGCGCGGTACGCGTCTGCATCGGGAGACGACTCCCCGATACACCTCGACGATGACGCAGCGAAGGCGATCGGGCTCCCCGGCGTGATACTGCACGGCATGTGCTCGCTCGCGCTCGCTGGTCGTGCGGTTGTGAGCGCGGTCGGGGGAGGTGACCCGACGCAGCTGCGCCGGCTCGGCTGTCGCTTCACGGGCGTTGCGTTTCCTGGGGATCCGATCGTGGTCGAGGTCAGTGGGAGCGGGCAGGTGGCGCGGTTCTCGGCGGCTGACGCAGATGGACGTCAGGTTCTTTCGTCAGGACAAGCTTCCATCGGCGCGCCAGCGGCGGGATAGGAGAGACCTCATGCGCGGAGCCTTGCAGCGAGAAGTCGCGATAGCCGGAATCGGACTCAGCGACTATCCCGTGGCACCCGGAATGACGAGCGAGCAGCACGCCGCACTTGCATTCCGGCGTGCCCTCGACGACAGCGGACTCACGAAAGCAGACGTGGACGGCTTCTTCAGCGCCGGCGACGCGCTTCCTCACTTCGAAGACGCAGAAAACCTCGCTGAGTATCTCGGTATCCAGCCTCGATACTTCGACAGTACCTTCACCGGCGGATCGGCCTTCGAGGTACTTCTCCAGCACGCGGCTCTGGCGATCGCGGCCGGCGAGTGCGAAGTGGCACTGATCGTCTACGGATCGGATGCACGCAGTCGTCATAAGCGCGGGCTCGGCGCCAAAGGCCTCGCACCAACCACGTACCTGTTTGATCAGCCGCAGTCCGGGCCGAGGCGGCAAGGAAACGCTGCGGCTTTCGAAGCTCCCTGGGGCAGCTCGATCATCAGTTCATACGCGCTTGCGGCTCAGCGGCACATGTATGAGTACGGAACGACGAGTGCCCAACTCGCTGAAATCGCGGTGGCAATGCGCTACAACGCTCAGTTCAATCCGAATGCAATGTACCGAGACCCGCTGAGCGTGGAGGAAGTACTCGCTTCTCCCATGCTGGCTGACCCGTTGCATCGCTGGGATTGTTGTGTGGTGTCAGACGGTGGAGGTGCGGTCATCATGACGAGCGGCGAGCGCGCGCGCGATCTCAAGACGACGCCGGTCTACGTGCTGGCTGCCAAGAACGCCGCGACGCACTACAACATCGCGCAGATGCCCGACTACACCCAAACCGCCGCGGCGATGGTGGCCGACGACGTGTTCCGTGCTGCAGATGTCACCCGCGACGACATCGACACCCTGCAGATCTACGACAGTTTCACCATCACCGTCCTGCTCCAACTGGAAGATCTCGGGTTCGCCCCCAAGGGCGAGGGCGGGGCCTGGGTCTCTGACGGCAAGCTCAAGGTCGGTGGAGCATTGCCGACTAACACCGACGGGGGCGGCCTCAGCGCATGCCATCCCGGCATGCGCGGCATTTTCCTCATCATTGAGGCAACCCGGCAGCTGCGTCACGATGCGGGCGACGCGCAGACTCCCAATGCGCAGCTCGCACTCGTTTCTGGCAGCGGAGGAATCCTGTCCCATATCGGCGTCGCGATCCTCGGGAGGCAACCGTGATGGGCAAGGAAGCGAACACCTCTGTGGAATTGAGGGCGTCCGACCGGGTTCTCCCGATGCCCGATTCTGACAGCGCCGAGTATTGGGAGGGTCTTGCGCGCGGCGAACTTCGTCTGCAGCGGTGCACCGCTTGTGGCATCGCACAGTTCTATCCGCGCTCACTCTGCGCCACGTGCGGGGGCAGCGTTGAGTGGTTTGCCGCCACAGGAAAAGGCACGGTGCACACCTTCACGGTGGTGAGGACACATGGGGCAGAGCCGTTCCGCTCACTGGTGCCCTTCACGCTGGCCATCGTTGAACTCGAAGAGGGACCACGCATGATGACGAACCTTACGGGCATTGATCCCGACGACGTTCGGATCGACCTCCCGGTCGAACTCGAACCCGTATCGGCAGGCGATATCACTCTGCCGTTCTTCACTCCGCGGGCAGACTCGTGAATCTCACCGATACCCCCGCAGAGGCCGCGTTCCGTGCGCGTGTTCGGCTTTGGCTTCAGTCCAACGCTCCCGAGAAAGGCTCACCAGAGGACTTCTCTCACGGATACGGTGCGCTCGAAGGCGAGGCCGAGGAACGCTTTCTTCGTCAGTCCCGTGACTGGCAGGCGAAGCTTGCCGACGCGGGATTCGCAGGCTTGAGTTGGCCGAAGGAGTACGGCGGACAGGGGCTGTCGACCACGGAAGAAATCATCTTCGCGGAGGAGCAGTCGAAGTTCGGAGTGACCACCGCTGTGTTTGACGTGGCGATTCGCATGATCGGGCCGACGATCATTGCGCACGCTACGGAAGAGCAGAAGCAACGTTTCCTGCCGCCGATGCTGCGCGGCGAGGAGATTTGGTGCCAGTTCTACAGTGAGCCGCTGGCCGGCTCTGATCTGGCCAGCGTCCGCACCACAGCGGTGCGAGATGGCGATGGCTGGGTGGTGAACGGACAGAAGGTCTGGACTTCGGGCGCCACCTACTGCCAATGGGCGATGCTCTTGGCTCGAACTGATGCGGAGGTGCCGAAGCACAAAGGCCTCACCTGCTTTTTCGTGGATATGGCGTTACCAGGGATCGACATTCGCCCCTTGCGGCAGATGACCGGGTCATCGCACTTCAACGAGGAGTTCTTCGACGACCTTCGGCTTCCTGGCGGCAGCGAGTTCGGCGCAGTGGGAAACGGTTGGCGCGTCGTGCTTACGACGCTCACTTACGAACGCGCCATTATGGGCGGCGGCCATAAGGGCCCGTCTTTCGACGAACTCAGGGGGCTCGCGCTTGCGGCACCCGACCAGCCGGGGTCCGACCGCCGCCGAGAACTCATCGATGTGTACATCGGCGAGCGAATGCTCGATCTTCTCGATGCCAGAGTGCAGTCTGCGCTGGCACACGGAAGGGACCCGGAGATGGAGAGCTCAGTCAAGAAGATCCATCACGGTCGGCACATCAGCCGCACTACAAGACTCGGTCTCGATCTGCAGGGAGCGGCGGGAATGGTGACCGACGGTCCAATGGGTGACCACTGGGCCTATGAGGCGCTCAACTCGCCGATGTACCGGATCGCCGGCGGCACCGATGAGATTCAACGCAATATCCTCGCGGGCCGCATCCTTGGTGTGCCCGCCGCAGCCAAAAGGACTAGCACCATCACTCACGCAAGGGAAGGGCAGAGCTGATGCAACTCGGAGGAGACGTCGTCATTGTCACGGGCGCGGGGGCTGGCATGGGCCGTGAACACGCCCTGCTGCTCGGCTCACTCGGTGCGCGAGTCGTCGTGAACGACGTCGGAGTCGGCCTGCAAGGGCAGGATCTCGGCGAACGGCCGGCTGACGAGGTCGTGAGGCTCATCGTCGAGGCGGGCGGTGAGGCAGTTGCTGATGAGAACTCAGTCGCAACCGAGGAGGGTGCGGATCGGCTAGTTCGTACAGCGCTCGACACCTTTGGACGTGTCGACGCAGTGGTGAACAACGCCGGAATTCTGCGTGACCGGACCTTCGGAAAAATGAGCATGGACGAGTTGCGAGCAGTGCTTGAGGTGCATCTCGTCGGATCGTTCCTCGTGACCCAGAAGGCGTGGCCGCACTTCCGCAGTCAAGGTTACGGGCGAGTGGTGATGACGACATCCGGCGCTGGGCTATACGGCAACTTCGGTCAGGCAAACTACGCCGCCGCGAAGATGGGCATGGTCGGCTTGGCTCGCACTCTCGCGGTAGAGGGTGCACGCGATGGGATCAAAGCCAACTCACTCTCGCCGGCGGCGCGCACCCGCATGTCGAACGACACCCTGGAAGAGGAGTTCGCTCAGGCGCTCGACCCGGCCTTGGTGAGCCCCGTGGTTGCACTCATGGTGAGTCGCGAGTGCCCGTGGACCGGTCAGACCATTGCCGCAGGAGGAGGGCGCGTAGCTCTCGTGAATATCTCCGAGACACCTGGCTACGTGAATACTCGCCTGACGGTCGACGATCTCATCGCGAACTTGGACAAGGTTCACGACGAGGCCGGGTCATTCACCCCAGACGGAGTTCCGGCGCAAGCCGACTTCCTCCTCGCGCAGATCAAGGCAGGTGCAGCATGAAAGACGAGTCGCTCGGCCTCAGTGAAACGGACGTTCAGGCCGCGGTCACTGACAAGTCCGTCGCGGCGGCGGCGGTCATTGAGAACGGCGCCTTGGAAGTGCGTGGGCTCGGCGTGAAGTACGGGGGATTCGTGGCTCTCGACGATGTCTCGTGGTCGGTCGCTCCGGGAGAGATCCTCGGCATCATCGGTCCCAACGGCGCCGGAAAGAGCACCTGCATGGCGGCGATCACCAACAGTGTCAAGCACGTCGGCGCTGTTCTTCTCGATGGTCAGGATGTGACTGGGGTTCCGACCGACAGGCTCTCGCGACTCGGGCTCCGACGCACATTTCAACAGAACGCCTTCTACAACGAGCTCTCCGTGATTGAGAACGCTTCGAGTGCACTACTTCAGCATGAAGGCACTCCGCTCTGGGCGTCGGTACTTCTTCCGAGGAGAGAGACCCGGCAGACGCGGCGTCGTCTGGCGATGGCTGGAGAGCTTCTGACCGAGTTCGGTGTGCCTTCTGAGCTCTTCGGCAACTTGCCCAGCGAGATTCCTTACGGCACGCAGCGAATGCTGTCGGTGGCCCTCGCATTCGGCTCTGGCGCTAAGGCTTTGCTGGTCGATGAGCCAGCCGCCGGCGTGGGTGGGTCTGATATGCGCGACTTGGCCGAGACGCTCCAGAGGATCGCGAAGACAGGCACCGCACTCGTTGTGATCGAGCACCATATGGACCTGATCATGTCGGTGGCAGACCGAATAGTAGTGCTCGATCGGGGCGCGATGCTCGCTGCAGGGACCCCCCACGAGATTCGCACCAATGAGAAGGTTCTCGAGGCCTACTTGGGGCGGGCAGCATGAGCGCCATCTTGACCACGAAGGGGCTCACGGTTCGCTATGGCGGCAATGTTGCGCTGCAGCCACTCGACCTTGAGATACCTGAAGCAAGTCTGATTACCGTGGTGGGATCGAATGGGGCCGGCAAGTCGACCCTCCTCAGCGCGATAGCAGGATGGTCGCGAGGCAAGGCGATCCAGACCGGTGACGTATTCCTGCGCGAGGAAGACATCAGCAAGAGGTCGACGGTGTATCGCGCTAACGCAGGCGTGACACTGGTGCCTGAGTCGCATTCGATCTTCTATTCGCTCACTGTGGAGGAGAACCTCACACTTCATCGTGAGAGCCATCGCGAAGGGCAACGTAGCCTCGAAGAAATCTACGAGCTCCTTCCTCGGCTTGCGGAACGGAAGAAGCAGCAGGCGGGTTCGTTGTCCGGAGGGCAGCGGCAGATGCTCGCAATCGGACGTGCGCTCATCGCCAACCCGACTCTGCTCATGCTTGACGAGCCCTCGATCGGCCTGGCCCCTCAGGTCATCGTCGAGATTCTGCAGTTCGTACGCAACCTCGTCGACTCCGGCATGAGTGTCCTTCTGTCTGAACAGAACGTCACTGCGGTGCTCGGTGTCTCGGACGAGTTGATCCTCTTGGAGCGCGGTTCGGTGCTTACGAGAGGGACTCCGGACGAACTCAAGGACGACCCACGCCTCATCGACGCCTATCTCGGGACCGAATCATGATCACTATCGCTCAAATCATCAACGGAGTCGTGATTGGCTCGGGGTATGCGCTGCTCGCGCTCGGCTGGACACTGCTGCTCGGTGCCGCACGGGTGGTCAACTTTGCGCACGGGCAGTTCTACATGATTGGCGCGTTCGTCACCTGGTGGTTCATGACCATGACCGGTGCTCCGTATCTCGTGAGTCTCGTAGTCGCCCTCGTGGTTGCGGGTCTCGTGGGAATGCTCATGCAGCGGGTGATTCTCGGGATGACGATCGAGCACGACCTCGTGCGGATCATGATCGTCACGCTCGGATTCAGCTATGTGCTCTCCTCGCTCGCGACACTGATTTTTGGCGGAAACGCGCAGAGGGTCATATCGCCGTTCCAAGAGATCTATGTCGACGTTGCGGGTGTGCGCCTCAGCGTTCAGGACATCATCGTCGTCGTGCTGGCGCTCGTGCTCTTCACCGTGACCTATTTCGTAGTGCAAGGTACAAGGCTCGGGCGCGTGATTCGGGCGGTGGCGGAAGACCCGAAGTTGGCCGAGCTGGGCGGTTTGCGCCCAGCTCAGGTATACATCACGGTGTTCGCTTTCTCCACGGTTCTGGCTGCCCTCGCGGGGGCTCTCTTGACCGCTCGCAGCCCAGTGTTCACCACCGTCGGAGGTGAACAGGTCTTGCTGACCTTCGTCATCGTCGTGCTCGGCGGTGTTGGCCGCATTTGGGGCAATCTGCTCGCGGCACTCGGGGTCGGTCTCTTCACATCGATCTTCGGCGCACTCGTTTCGCCCGCCTACACGACTGGCGTGTTGTTCGCGATCGTATTGCTGCTATTCATCATTCGTCCGCGAGGAGTGCAGGTGCAATGACCATGAACAAGCAAACAGGCGCCCCCCCGTCGCAGTTCTCAATTCCGGGGATCCGTCCATACTCGACTCGCGAGCGCGTCATCAGGTGGGCGGGAGTGCCCGCGGTGATCGTCGCCTTCTTCTTTCTGCCTGTGGCGCTGGGAGGGGGCATTCGGATCTATGACACGCTCGTCGTGATCGCGATCTTCGCGCTGATGGTCTACGGGGTCGACATGCTGTTGTCGTACCTCGGAGACATCAGTCTTGGTCATACCGCATTTTGGGCGGCTGGTGCCTACGTGACCGCGGCGAGCGCAACTCGGTTCGGCTGGAACAGCTGGATGACGCTAGTAGCGTCGATCGTGCTCTGCCTCGCACTCGCAGCAGTGCTGGGAGGGGCGGTCTACAAGTCCCGAGCCTTCATCTTCACGCTGTCGACCTACGCGGCCGCGGTAGTGCTGAGCAACATCGCGCACAACTGGGAGTTCGTGGGCGGCTCCGACGGTGTTGTGGGCGTGCCATTTCTCGACCTCAGCATCGGACCGATCCAAATCGCGACTAACTCGGTTCAAGACATGTGGCCGGTCGTCTATGTGGTGCTGGTGCTGGTGATTCTCGGCATCTCGAGATTCCGCCATTCGAAGCTCGCACGTACCTCCTTGATGGCCTACATGAACCCTGACTTGGCGACCACCATGGGAGTCAACGTGTCGCGGGCCCGATTCCTGCTTCTCGTGATTTCCTCGGTTCCCCCCGCACTTGCCGGGTGGCTGTACGCCTACTACCGAAGCTATGTGAGTCCCGATCTCTTCGAGATGTACTTTCTCATCATCATGCTCACGGCCGCCGCGATCGTCGGACGCCGAGTGCTGCTCGGCCCAGTCATTGGCGTCGCTTTGATCATCACCCAGCAGAACCTATTCAGTCTGGGCGGAAGCGTCGACAAGCTCATTCTTGGACTCGTACTCGTCGTCGTACTCACAGTGTGGCCTTCGGGCCTGTTGGGGCTGTGGCACCTGTTGCGCGACACCGGAAAGCGACTCTTGGCTCGGCGCCACCGGGTGTAATCAACTGCTGGGGGCGCTGAGCCTCTTCTGACTTCGCCGTTGCGCGGAGGAGTCGAGCACTGACATGAGTCCTCTCATCGAGGAGTGGAGGTCACGTCTGTCTTCGACGCTGAGGGAGTTGAGGATCGACGAGCACGTGTCTACGATCCGATCGAAGGCGGGTTCGAAGAGTCTGAGACCATTCGCAGACAGGGATACCAGTTGAACTCGTCCGTCTTCGTGATGGGCGCGGCGCGCGATCAGCCCACGGCGCTCGAGTGTCGACAAACGGGCGGTGACTGCCCCCGGCGTAATGATGAGCGATCGGGTGAGTTCCGTCGGGCGAGTTTCGTACGGCGCGCCCAAGCGGACAAGCGCCGAGAGCACCTCAAACTCCGACATATTGAGGTCGCACTCCTCGAGGACTTGCGAAAGCGCCTTCTCGAAGAGATGCGCTGAACGCTTCAGGCGCCCCCATGCTTCAATAGGTTCGACATCAAGTCCCGGGCGCTCCGCGATCCACTGCGCACTGAAAAGGTCCACTGCATCCATATTGAAACATTAGCCTGGAATCTCGCCCGACATGCCAGGAAGCCCTCAGCTTTTGGGCTTGAGCTTGTATTTCACATGTGAAAGACATTCCATTTGGCGAGCATCCTCAGCGCCGATTGATGGCCTCGATCAGTTGGGGCACCACCGTGAACACATCGCCGACGACACTGAGGTCTGCGATGTCGAAAATTGGCGCATTCTCATCTTTGTTGATGGCGATGATTGTCTTGGCCGTCTGCATGCCCGCCAGGTGCTGAATGGCACCGGAGATACCTAGGGCGACATAGAGCTGTGGTGACACGATGGTGCCGGTTTGGCCGACCTGATACGACTGAGGAACGAAGCCGGCATCGACCGCGGCTCGTGACGCGCCCACCGCCGCTCCGAGAGAATTAGCGAGTTCCTCAACAAGAGCAAAATTCTCGGCAGAGCCGATGCCACGGCCACCCGCCACCACCCGCGGCGCGCTGCGCAGGTCGGGGCGATTCGTGGTGGAGGGCAACTCGGAAACACCGTCGATCACGCCAGCTGGCGACTGTTCGGTGACAGCCATTCGAACAACTTCTGCAGACGTGGCTGGTGCCTCTGAGTCAATGCTACCGATCCGCACGGTGGCGACTACCAGGCCGCCCTCGACCGTCGATTCGACGTCGAACGCACCGCCGAACACCGAGTGAGCAAGCCTGATCCGCTCACCGCCCTGCACGCCGACCACATCCACAGCCAGCGCGCCACCCGTCCGCACCGCCAGGCGCGCCGCCGCTTCGCGACCATCCGTCGAGTTCGGCGCGAAGACGGCTGCCGGTGAGTAGCGCTCAGTGGCAGCGGCGAGGGCTGCGAGTGCTGGGGTTGTAACGGTGGATAGAGCACTGTCTATCTCTGCTATGAACACCACTCGAGCGCCGAGGCTGCCGAGCTCGTCGGCCAGCTCGTCACCGGCACCCGGCCGCAAGGCGATCACCGCGACGGGATCCCCTACGGCTGCGGCGGCTCTGAGCGTGGTCGAGGCCGAGGGGGCGATCGCCCCGGACGGCAGGGTCTCAATGAGAGCGAGGGCGTGAGCCATGTGACAAACCTCCAGCGTCAGATCAGCTTGGTTTCGACGAGGAAATCCGCAATCTGCTGACCGGCGGTGCCATCGTCTACGATCTTGCGGCCAGAGTCGCGTGCTGGCCGCTCTGCCGTATTCAGAATCACCGAGACGGCCCGAGCGGTCTCGTTCAGGCCGAGGTCGGCGAGGTGTCGAACTTCGAGAGGCTTCTTCTTGGCTTGCATGATTCCCCGGAAGCTTGGGAACCGAGCCTCCGGTGCTCGCTCAGTGACGGAGATCACAGCGGGGAGGGCGGCGTGCACGTCAGCCGTTCCGTACTCCGTCGCCCGTTCCCCACGAACCTCGAGGTCAGAGAGTTCGGCAACATTCAGGTACCCAAGACCGGCGACCCCCAGCCGCTCCGCGAGCATTGCCGGAATGACACCGCCGCGCCCGTCTGTTGATTCGTTACCAGCGATGACGAGATCGAAACCTTCTCGCTTGATCGCGGTGGCCAGCACCAATGAGGTCCAGCTGAGGTCTGAGCCAGCCAGGGCATCATCCAGGATGTGCACGGCGCGGTCGGCGCCCATGGCCAGACCCTTGCGCAGGACATCAGCAGCTTGTCGAGGTCCCATCGTCATGACGGTGATCTCTGCGGCGTTCTTGGCATCGCGGTATGCCAGCGCCAACTCGAGCGCGCGCTCGCCCGACTCATCGATGACTGCCTCACTGGCGGCACGATCGAGCCATCCCGTCTCGAGGTCGAGTCGGCGTTCGCCCCAGGTGTCGGGTACCTGTTTGAGAAGGACGACGATCTTCACGGATTCACCCCTTTGCAGCTAAGTATTTCAATACTGTAACAACTCCTGATGATGATGACAAGTTCAATTCTACAGAGAGGAGACGCTAGGCTAGGACAGAAGATTCAACAGTAAAGGAAAATGTATCGTGTCCGAGTATCGCGCCATCTCGATCGCACGCACTGGCGGGGTTGCCACGGTGAGAATGAAGCCGCTCCGCGTATCAATGAATCTCGTGCCATACGCCGAAATCCACCACGAGATGGGCAGAGCGCTCTCGGAGTTGCGACTCGATGACGACATTCGCATCGTCGTGCTGACCGGAGAAGAGGACGGCGAGTTTCTTGTTCCTCCTCCCACCGACAACTATCGGAGCGGATCACAGAACGGCCGACTCGGAAGCCCGAGAGGCGAGTGGGAGCGCTTTACTGGCATCATCCGTGCCCACCAGGCCGTCGCCGAGATGGAGAAAGTTGTCATCTCAAAGGTCAACGGCGATGCGATGGGATTCGGCCAGAGCCTCATGTTCAACTCCGACCTCGTGGTTGCTCGCGAGGACGCGAAGATCTGTGACATGCACCTCGCGCTCGGGGAAACGATGCCCACCCACGGGAACGAGCCGGTGGGGCCGCACTACAGTCTCGTACCGGGCGATGGCGCGCTCTCTTTCGTTTCTCAGTTCATGTCGCCGCCGAAGGTGAAGGAGTACTTCTTCTTGTCTGAGGAGTACACAGGTGCCGAGCTCGCGGCGACAGGCATGATCAACACCGCCGTGCCACTCGCAGAGCTGGATGCCGCCGTCGATGACCTCATCGCGCGTCTACTCAGGCGATCAGCCGACGTCCTTGCGTTCACGAAGCGTGTCTTGAACCGGCGCGTCGTGACCGACATGAACGCAACTCTCGACCCCGCTGTCGCGTACCAGCTCTTCGACTTCCGCCGGCAATGACCATTCCTGAGCGCCCGGCGCAGCGACAGGGGCTCGCGGCGCTGCGCTCGCCGTCTGCTGTCACCATCGTCGGCGCATCCCCCGAGTCCTTCTTCGCCGATGCGCTACTGACCAACCTGACTTCTGGCGCATTTCGGTTCGGTAAGCCCATTCATCTAGTAAGCCATTCGCGAACTGAGGTGAGGGGTCGACCCACGGCGCGTTCCCTCGATCTCGTCGATGAACCAGGAATGGTCTACATGGCGATTCCGGCGCGTCATTGCGTGCCGGTTCTCGAAAGCACGCGGGCGCCCATCGAAGCAGTGGTCGTCATCAGTTCGGACTTCTCGCCCGACGAAGAAGAGGCTCTTCGTGCTTGGTCCACGAGCACAGAGGTGCCAGTTCTCGGCCCGAACTGCATGGGACTGATGTCGCTCGAGGACGGGTTTTTCGGGTACGCCGGTCCGCTGCCCTCTGTCTCACGTGGACCGGTGGGGTTGGTCATGCAAAGCGGCGGCATGCTGTCCGGTGTGGTTGCCGCTCTGGCGGCACGCGACATCGGTGTGTCGACCGCGGTGTCGTACGGCAACGGGGCTGTGCTCGGGTATCCGGACTTGGTCGCAGGGCTTCTCGAGGACAGCCGAATCGAGACGGTGCTCTTGTATGCCGAGTCGATCGCAGATGTCCGGCTGCTCCGCGTCGCCGGTTCCGACGCGGCGTCGCGGGGCAAGAACTTGGTGTTGGTTCAGGGCGGTCAATCAGAAGCAGGTTCTTCTGCCGCGGCTTCGCACACCGGATCGCTCGCGACACCTGCACGCATCGTGGAGGGCGTTGCACGACAGGCTGGCATCTTGGCTTGTCGAGACCTTGAGGAAGCGGTGTGGGCGATAGAAGCGCTGACGACGCCAGGTCTCCCTATTCCCCAGCCTGGGGGCGTCGCTGTCTTGACGACTTCGGGCGGCGGAGCCGTCGCGATGGCAGATGCCGCCCAACGGGGCGGGCTCGCGCTCGAAACTCCCTCGAAGGCAACAGAAACCGCCGTTCCTCATGCCGGGAATCCCCACGACCTCGGTGCGGCGGTGATGAACGACGCCGCCGCCTTCGCGGACATCGTGACGTCTTATGCGACGGACAGCTGCTACTCAGTGCTTGTTCATGTCGCGGGAGTGGGGCTCCCTCGTGCCGAGCTGCCGCAGCACACCGCGGTCGCGCGTTCATTCGTCGACATCGCTCAGGGCCACGGTCGCGCAGTCGTCCTGTCCGCGATCGTAGGGGCTCCGCCAATCGAACGGTGGGACGGTGTTGTCACGGCGACCAGTGCGCGTGAAGGTGTCGCGAAAGCTCGTGCGCTTGCGGCACGGTTCAGGCGCACGTCCCCCGCGCTCAGTCCGGATCACACTGATCTGCAACGTGGGCCTGTGCGGCTCATCACCGGGGCCGAGTCGCGTGCTGTTCTTGAGGGCGTCCGAGTCGAATGGCCTCGTTCGATGGACGTGGAGACGGACATCGACGCTCTGGTGATGGAGATCGGTCTTCCGTTGGTACTGAAGGCGGAGTCCCTCGCGCACCGAGCCGCCGCCGGAGGTGTGATCCGCGACATCAACAGTCGCGCCGAGCTCGATGCAGCCTTGGCATTCCTGCACAGCCGGTTTCCCGGCGCACCAGTGAGCGCGCATGAACAGATCGAGCACGAAACCGAGCTGATCGTCGGATTCGTGCGCAGTCGCGAGCATGGTCCGCTTGTGTCGTTCGGTATCGGGGGAACCCACGTCGGCGATGCGGTGGACTTCGCCAGCGCGCCGCTCGGGCCAGAAGACATTCATTCACTGGTCGCCTCACACGTCGTCGGTCCGTCGGCTCGAGCGGTGCAGGACTTGGTCGCGGACGTCGCTGACCTGTCGTTACGTCGTCCCGATATCGCGACTCTCGATCTGAATCCCGTCTGCATCACGGCAGACGGCGAAATCTACGCCCTGGACTCGAAACTAGAGGTGGTCGGATGACGATGACAATGACGATGCACGGCGAAAAGGTTCTCGTGACCGGAGCGGGCTCGGGCATCGGCGCGGGCATCGCGCGTGCCCTCGCAGCAGCTGGGGTGGCGGTGGCAGTAAATGATATCGACGGCCCCAGAGCACAGGCTGTCGCCGCGGAGATCGGAGGCTTCGCGGTGCCCGGCGACATTTCCGAGCGCGCGACCGCCGAGATCGTCGTGAATAGGACTGTCGATCACTTCGGCGGACTCACCGGTCTCGTGAACAACGCGGGCCTTTATCGCACCGCGACGCTCACCGACATGACTCTCGATGAGTGGAAGCTTGCCATGGACGTTAATCTTCTCGCCATGCTGCATTGCGCGCGCGCCGCCCGGCCTCACTTACGCGGCGGTGGATCGATAGTCAATGTGGCGTCGATTGCAGCCCAATTCCCATTTGCCGGGCTCGGAGCGTACAGCGTTTCGAAGGCGGGCGTGGTGTCGCTCACCCAGCAACTCGCGAGCGAGTGGGGTCAGATGGGGATTCGAGTCAATGCTGTGTCGCCGGGATTGGTCAGCGGAACTGGTATCCGCGGATCCGGGGCCAAGATCGACACGGAAGCCGTTCAAGCTAGACGGCGCAAGGTAGTGCCACTCGGGCGCACGGGCACTGCTGACGACGTTGCAGGACCTGTGCTCTTTCTGCTGTCCGCACTCGCAGGCTATGTGACCGGGCACGTGCTCGTGGTGGATGGCGGGCTCACCGCTAGCTTTGCCGGGCTCATCCCGAGCTGAGAAGCGGCGCGTCGGTCACGAGGAGGCTCTGCGGTCAGCGAGCGTCCAGGCGCCTCGAATGAGACCGGCAGCGATGACGGCCTTGATGGCGCCGCCGATCAAGAACGGAAAGAGACCAGCCTGGAGAGTCTGCTCGAGGTTCAAGCCGAGACTGAACGCGAGCCAGGGGAGTCCGAAGGCGAACACCACGACGGTTCCTGCGCTCAACGACACCAGAGCGCCGAACCACCGCCGGTCCCAGCGACGTTCCGCGAGCCAGCCCGTGAGCGCGGCCGCTGCGATGAAGCCGAGAATGTAACCTCCGGTGGGCCCCACGATGACTCCCCATCCGCCCGTCTGGTCGCTGAACCACGGCACGCCCGCCATGCCCAGGAGCGCGTACACCGCGAGGGAGAGGGATCCCCGCGCTGCGCCGAGGGATGTTCCGACCAGCAGCACCGCCAGGGTCTGCCCGGTGATAGGTACGGGCCAGAGAGGCACCGAGACTTGAGCGAGTATCCCGGTAAATGCAGCGCCACCGACCACCAGGAGCGCGTTAGTGAGCACTGCTCGGCGGACGGCCCAGTCTGCGAGTGTGGCGGGAGCGGGGGCGGAAAGTGCGGTCATGACGATTCCTTTCGGTCTTCGTGGAGGATGCTGCGAATGGCGACCTTGTCGATCTTGCCGGTGGAGGTTTTGGGAAGTGTGTCGAGATAGGCAAGGCGCACGGGGATCTTCTGCGGGGCCAGATGGGTGCGGCAGAAGGCGAGCAAGTCTTCCTCGCGGTCTTCCGGCCAATCCACGACCAGGTACGCCATGACGATCTCACCCCAGTGTTCGTCCGGATAGCCGACAACAGCAGCCTCCCGAACACCGGGAAACTCGAACAGGACGCTCTCAATGTCGATCGGGTAGATGTTCTCCCCACCACGAATGAGGAGGTCCTTCTTGCGGCCCATCAGATAGAGGTAGCCGTCGTCGTCACGACGAGCCATGTCTCCGCTACGAAACCAGCCATCGATCATCACCCGAGCCGTCTCGACCGGCAGGTCCATGTAGCCCGACATGTTCACATCTCCGCGCGACACTATCTCTCCGATCTCGCCAGGAGGCACATCGTTCATGTCGTCGTCGCACAGTCTTACCTCCGTGTCGAAGGCCGCTTTTCCGATGGAAGCCAAGAGCCAGTGCTCGCCTGCGACGGCACGACGGTGCTCTTCCCAGCCGAGTACCGTCTGGCTTCCACATTCGCTGGCTCCGAACAACTGAAGGAAGTCGCACCCGAACACATCCATGGCCCGACGCAGCAGCGCGGGGGGCATAGGGGCAGCGCCGTAGCCGAATGACCTGACCTGCGAGTAGTCGCGGCCTTCAATGTCGGGGGTCGTGAGAAGGCTACTCACCATCGTCGGCACAAGAAATACGTCGGTGAGCCCTCCGTCGCTCAGCCAGTCTAAGAGCTCCGATGGCTTGAACGCGGGCATCAGAAGTATGCGGAAGCCGACGGCAACCGCCGCCAAGAGGTGCGAGAAACCCGACACGTGAAAAAGGGGAGAACCGTTGTAGTGAAATGTGCGACGGGTGAACTCTCGATCGATCGAGCATTGGATCGCGAGTCGCTTGAGCATCAGATGACTCTGAAGCACGCCCTTCGGTGTGCCAGTCGTACCGCTCGTGAATGACAGTCGCAGAATGTCGGAGTCCTCGATGTCAGGCCACTCATGGCCGTTAGGTGCCTCGGCGAGCAGGGCGTCATAAGAGAAGTCGGCGCCGCCTGGCTCTGGACGGAGCGGAGAGTCTGGGTCAAAGGCGACGATCGCTCCAATACAGCCGAGGACGTCGGCGATATCGTGCACATTCTCAAGGCTACGAGCGTCAGCGAAGAGCAAACGCGCCTCCGACTTTGCGAGAAAAGTCTCGACTTCGCGTCGCACTGCTCTCGGATTGATGGGCACGATCGTGGCACCCATGCTCATCGTCGCGAGCAGGAGTTCAGCAAACCGATAATTGTCGACAGAGATCGCTCCGACCCGGTCGCCCTTCCGCACACCCAGTTCGTGGAGCGCAGACGCCAATCTGCGCACGCGGCCGTAGACCTCGCCGTAGGTGAGTGTGCGATCGTTCCCTGCGTCGACGAGCAGGACGTCATTCGGCCTCTCGGTGGCGTGGGTGCGCAACCGGTCGCCGATCGTGAATGCTGAGCTCACCATTGAAGCCCGACCACGTGGCCAGTGCGAAAGATCGTCACGAAAACTCCTTTGTTTCGCGTCACGCAGGCCGACCGGATGGCCTAGCGACACACCTGATTCTGCACTGAGAGGCAAAGCATTTCAAGTCTGAACTTAATGCTCAACTGGTCTTTTCGCCCACTAGAGATAGGGAAGAAGACTTATCTCATGAAGAACTTGCCTCGATGGTTTGAATCTAAATGACAGGGCACTACCGTACCATCGTGGCATGGCAAATCTAGAAGGCAAGATCGCGCTCGTCATGGGAGCGGCCACGGGAATTGGCGCGGCGAGCGCTGCAACCCTCGCCCGACTGGGCGCGAGCGTTCTGCTTGCAGACATTGCGGCAGAGACAGTCGAGAGGCGGGCAGAGGAGATCAGAGAGGCTGGTGGAGACGCCCTTTCGATTGGGTGCGACGTGCGCGACGAAGCACAAGTCTCCGCTGCAGTCGCCGCCGCTCTCGCCCGATGGGGCGGCCTCGACATCATGCACAATAATGCGGCTGCCATGCATCTGGTGCGCGACGACGGCTCCGTGACACGCGCAGACTCTCGTCACTGGGACGACACCTTCGAGGTCAACCTTCGCGGGCAGATGTTCGGTTGCAAGCATGCAATCCCCGCCATGGTTCACCGAGGGGGTGGCAGCATCATCAACACCGCGTCGGCGTCGGGACTTCTCGGCGACCTCGGTCTCACTGCATATGGCGCAGCCAAGGCTGCCGTCGTTCAACTCACTAAGTCCGTGGCCACTCAATATGGCCGACAATCCATTCGCTGCAATGCCATCATCCCTGGGCTCATCGATGTCAATCGCGCCGCCGGCACGGGGCTACCCCCCGCGAAGCGAGAGCTCTTGACACGGCACCAATTGCTTCCGCTTCACGCTGGCCCGCAAGAGGTTGCCGACGTGGTCGCATTCTTGGCGAGTGATGCCGCACGCTTCATAACAGGCCATGCGCTCGTCGTGGACGGCGGGCTCACAGCGCATATGCCGACCTATGCAGATGCCCTGCGCTTTGAAGGGGGGCAGTAGCGCAATCTTCGCTCTGTCCTATCGCTTGGTGACTTGCCCACCGAGCAACGCGACCGGTCGCAGAAGCATCGGGCGCAAGAGTAACCAGCACGTCGCCATGATCATGAGTGAGCCTGCGAAGATCAGCGCGCCCACCCACGAGACCTCGTCACGACTGGCGTACATGTGATTGAGATTGCGGAGAGCCCCCGTCGCGAGCACGAGGGTGACGTGAGCCACCGTGAAAGCCACAAAGTAGAGCATGACCGGAAAGTGCACGACCCGCGCGAGCGTCACCGGGTAGATGCGTTCTAGCGCTCGAAAACGAGGACTCCAGGCGGGCGACATGCGAACGCCGGTGACGATGGCGAGCGGCGCCGCAACGAAAATCGTGACGAAGTAGGCGAGGACCTGGAGCGAGTTGTAGTTGATCCAACCGTTTTCTGACGGCCAATCGAACGATGCGTACTGCAGCGCCACCGAGATCGAGTGCGGGAAAACCTCCCAGCTGGTGGGAATCACCCGCGCCCAATGCCCACTGACCAGCAACAGCACGATGTAGACGATTCCGTTGGTGATCCACAGCACATCCAGCACGAGGTGGGTCCACAGGGTCAAGGAGATCTTGGTCGGTGGGTACTTCGTGCGCAGCGGACCAGCGTTGTTTCGGGTCCAGTACGAGTCGGGTTTCGCCCCGGTGCGGATTTGCCAACCGGTCCGGATGATGAGCAACATGAACAGCATGTTCACGAAGTGAGTGATGCCGACCCACGGGGGGATGCCTTCACGGGTGCCCTCGGGCAACTCTAGTTCTCCGGGGTACCGAAGGATAAACGACTCTACTGCGGGGATCTCGCGAACGAGCGTGGCGAGCCATACGACAGCGCCAGCCACGATGACGGCGATCGGCATGAGCACGACTACCATCAGCAGCCGTTGAGAGGGGGAGCGGTCGTCGAGAAACTTCATGGGTCCCTCCATCGGTCGTGGGCACGCTGTGACGACGGTCGTCTCGCCCTATGCTGGCGCTTACTGTACTTCAAGGTTGAATAAAAGCGAACCGATGGGCTGAGTCCTTGTGAGACTGCCCCTCACGCCCGCTCACTGCACGCCACTTCCCGACCCCGCACGATTGTCTACCGCTCGAGGGGGCCGACGAGGGACTCGGTGCCGCCGAACTGCGAGAGAAGTCATCGTCCGCTTCACGGCGATGAGAAGAATGCGGTGAGCTCGACGCACTGCAGTGCGGGCCCGATGCGCCTTTGGCCCTCCCTCGACAGCCCTCACTGCCTCGCGACATCACCAGCCTAGGGTCCGGTTTGTCGACCATCGATTCGAACTCGCAATCGCTTCAAGCACAAACGACCGATCACATTTTCGGCGCTAGTCCTTGACAATCAGTGTCTGAAGTATATGGTTCAGGATTAAAAGAATCTCCACTCCCGGAGAGGATCAATGTCGATTCAGAGCCCGTGTACGGCGGCGCGACGCGCGCGCCGAATGTTGGCTCCACAGCTGGCGGCCGTTCATTCAGCCGACCGGAAAGGTGAGTGTGAAATGAAGCGTTGGACCCGCACTGCGGCTGTCGGACTGGCCGTCACTGCAATGACTTTGCCCCTTGCTGCCTGCAACCAGAGTGTCAGCACTGAAGGGGACGGCGAGCTAATGCCGCTTCAGATTGGTGTGGTTGCGCCGCTGACTGGCCCGACTGCGTCCATCGGACAAGCACAGGCGTGTGGCGCACTGGTCGCTCGCGACGCTTTGAACGCTCTGGCTACCAACCCTGGTGAGGAGGTCGAGCTCTTCATCGAAGACAGCAAGGCCGATCCCGCTGAAGCTGCGCGTGTCGCAGGTGAACTGACCAGTGAAGGCATCGTCTTCTTCCAAGGTGGTCCGACGACCTCGGAGGTCGCCGCCCAGCTGCCCATTTTCGCCGATGCCGGCGCGATCACGACTGCAGGCACCTCGCAGGCGCTGTCAATTCTCACGAGCGGCGCGCGGGTGGCTCGACTGCAGCCCGACACCTCCGTTGCAGGTGCGTTTGCGGCACAGTTCTTGCTCGACGAGTTCGACGTCTCGAAGGTAGCGATGCTCACGCAAGACATTGAGTACTCGCAAGAGATGGCGAAGGGAGCGACCGACGCTCTCGGTACTGACGTCGAGGTGTCAGTCCAGTCCGTGCCGTTCGACGAGGTCACGTTCGCCTCGCAGATTGACGCGTTGCTCGCGACCGACCCCGACGCGTTCTTCTTGCCGATCGCGGGATTCGACAAGCAGCTCGCGTTTATCCGTGAGTACACGCGGACCGGAACGGATGTTCCGCTTGCTCTCGGACTCTCCATTCTGAACGCGCCGCTCGTGGATGCCGGCGGTGCGGATCTCGAAGGCGTATACGGGTTTGACTCGTGGAACATGTCTGTGCAGAACGACGCGTCGACGCAGATGCGCGAGGACTTCGAGGCCTACGCACCGGATCATGCAGAGTGCGTCGACACGAACGTTTCGATCCAAGGACTCATCGAGTACAGCTCTGTGAAGCTTTACCACGCTGCGGCCGCGATGGCTGGTACGCGCGACGCTGGCGAGGTTTACCAGGCGATTCTCGAGAACGACTGGGACATGCCGCAGGGTGTCATCTCGTTTTCTGCTAGCGGCCAAGCGGTCGCTCCGCAGATCGCGGTGCAGGTGGTGGGCGGCGAGATCGTGTCGGTCGAGTGACTGGTCAGCTGCTGCAGGGTCTGATCGTCGGGGGGGCTTACGCCCTCGCGGCGGTCGGGCTCACCTACACCATCGGTATTTCGAGAATCATCAACTTCTCGTACGGAACGATGTACATGCTCGGCGCGATGATCGTCGCGTCGTTCGGAGGACTCAATGCCTCGCTGGCCGGCAATTCGCTTGCCGTAGTGGTGGCTGTTCTGTTGGTCGGGGTCATCGGGTTCATCATCGCTCGGTTCGTGATCATACGGTTGGTGGCCGATCCAGACGCGGTCATCATCGGTACGCTCGCGATTGACGTGATCCTGGTCAATCTTGGCCTCATGTATTTCGGCACCAATCCGGTACTCGTCGATACGCCTCTTTCGCAGACCGTATTGCGGCTTCTCGGAACCCATGTGACCCTGCAGCAGCTGCTCATCGTCGTGCTTGCTCCGCTTGTGACCCTCGCCCTCGTGCTCTTCATGAAGCGGACGAGGCGGGGCGCGGAGATTCGAGCGGTTGCCCAGGAGCCAAACCTTGCGGGCGTCTCAGGAGTCAACGTGAGGGGCACGTACATCGTCGCTGTACTCGTCGGTGTCGTCATCGCCGCGGCGATAGGCGCTCTCGTCGCCGCGAACATTGTTCCCACTGTTTTCGCTGGCCAGCACTTCTTCCTCAAGGCATTCGCGATCGCGGCGCTCGCCGGTCTCGGGCAACTCTGGGGAGCTCTCATCGTCGGCTTCGTCATCGGGATCTCAGAAGTGCTCTTGAGCGTCAACCTCACGGGCGCGTATACCCCGGCAGTGATCTACGTGCTCCTCATCGTGGCGCTCGTGTTCTTCCCGCGTGGCCTGTTCAACACAAGGACCTCAGCATGAGAAATCTGACCGTGCGCATTCCCGTCCTCGCGGTCGTTGGCTTGGGCCTCGTTGTCACCCTGGCGTTCACCGCGCCTGCGTCGCTCCTTCCGACCTTGCAGTTCGCGCTCATCATGGGCGCGCTGGCTGTGTCGTTCCAGGTCGTTTTCGGCCTCCTCGGTGAACTGAGTCTCGGACACGCGGCACTCTTTGGCGCGGGGGGTTACACGTATGCCGTGCTGACGAGTGCGGGCACCAACTGGCTCGTCGCGACGCTGGGGGCGATCGCATTAGGGGGCATCGTTGCTGCCGTCATGGCCCTCCTCACGTTTCGGCTTTCTGGGATCTACTTCTCGGTCGTGACGTTCGCATTCACCATGATTCTCGCTGTCATCGTGCGGGCGAACGCGCAGCTCGGAGGTACCGCGGGCATCCCGGGGGTAGAAGGGTGGCCGGTCATTCCCGACATTCTGCGCTTCTCGACGCAGACGATCTACGCCGGCACCATCTTCGTGCTGCTGCTTGTGGCCTACTCCTTGCTGAAGTCTTCGACGCCTGGGGTGGTCCTTGAACTGGCGCGGGAAGACCGGGAACTTGCTCTCGTGAGTGGTGTCAACGTGCGTCGGCTTCGGCTGGTCGTCACCGTCGTCTCCGGGCTCATGGCGGGTCTCGTCGGTGCATTCTTCGCGCAGTCCACCCGGTTCATCAGCCCTGACGTCTTCGGATTCCAATACCTCATTATTCCGCTGTCGATTGTGATCGTCGGGGGGATGCGCACTCGTACCGGCACCGTAGTCGGGGTTCTGATCGTCGCGGTCATTCCTGCCTTCTTCAACCTCTCGGCGGTCGTAGACCAGATCGTCGCGGGCGCGCTCCTGTTGCTCGCCATCCTTGTCGCTCCCTTTGGGATCGTGCCGGAGATAGCCAAACTCATGCGACGCATGTATCCGGGAAAACGGGCCACGCAGCCTCCCACCTCTGATGCCCCCGTGCCCGACGCCGCGAAGGAGGCACAGAAATGAACTTGCCGTCGACGATCGCACCAGTCCTCAGCATTCAGAACATCACAGTGACCTTCGGTGGAACGAAGGCTGTTAACGACTTCAGTGGTCATGTGAACCCGGGTGAGATCGTCGGCCTGATCGGACCCAACGGGGCCGGCAAGTCGACCGTCATCAACGCCGTGTCGGGTTTCGTGCCGCAGTCCGGGGGCGCGATCCTGCTCGACGGCATCGACCTCACGCGCGAAACAATCTTCGGGCGGTCGCGAATGGGACTGGGTAGGGCGTTTCAGCGAGTCGCCTTCGCGACGGGAATCACTGCGCGCGAGCATCTCAGCGTCGCCGCGCTCCACGGCAAGCTCTTGCGTCGACGCGTGCTCGAGCCTGTGCACATGCAGCTCGTTCGGTCGGCCGGCCTCGAAGAGCACCTTGATGTTCCCGTCGACCAACTGAGCTTTCTCTACCGCCGGCTCGTCGGCATTGTGATGGCCGTCATCGGCGGTGACCGCGTTGTCATGCTTGATGAAGCGACCGCAGGTCTCACCGACGGCGAGCGCAGGCGCATCGGCGACATGATCATGGCATGGGCAGTTGAGCACAACCGTGGGTTCCTTGTCGTCGAGCACGACCTGGAATTCGTGCGCCAAATCTCGACTCGCACGATCGTGATGGATAAAGGTGCCGTACTCGCCGACGGTGAGACAGACGCCGTGTTGCGCGACCCGGCCGTCGTGACCGCGTACATGGGGAATTGAGGATCGCATGCCGTTGGAAATCAACAACGTCACAGTGAGCTACGGCCCGATCACTGCGGTGCGTGGGGTGAGCTTGGTGGTGAAACCCGGCGAGATCATCTCAGTGATCGGCCCCAATGGAGCGGGCAAGACGAGCCTTATGTCGGCAATCCTTGGTCTCATCTCGCATGGCGGTGACGTCGTTGTCGATGGCACCCGCTGTACTCACTCGTCGTCTCATGTGCGAGCCCGCCGGGGCATCAGCTTCGTGCCAGATGCGCGGGGAGTGTTCCCCGAACTCACTGTGCGTGAACAGGTGCTCCTCGGAACAAAGAAGTCCGACAAAGGCGTCTACGACGAGCTCGCAGAGAGCTTCCCGTTGCTCGCCGATTTCGCCGACCGTGAGGGAGGATCACTCTCCGGAGGGCAGAAGCAACTCGTGAGCATGGCGCGGGCCATCGCTGCCCGACCTCGCTACTTGCTGATGGATGAGCCTTCGATCGGCCTGTCACCTGTCGCCATTCGTGGAGTGATCGATGTCGTGCGTCGCTTGGGACACATGGGCATCGGAGTACTCATGACTGAGCAGAACGTGAAGATTGCGATGACTGAGAGCAGTGAAGTGCACGTCATGGTGCGCGGTGGAGTCGAGCTCAGTGGCACGCCCAGCGCCCTGCAGGACGACCCCCTGATCGAAGATCTCTATCTAGGCCGAAGTGCGCACTAGTCCTGCACACGCACACCATTCGTGAACGAGAGGAAATCACCCGTGCAGGAACGATTCTGTACGCCGGTCCAGATTGGCATCGACGTCGGAGGCACCCACACTGATGTTGCCGCCGCGGTGGACGGCCGCGTCGTGCGGGGCAAGGCACTCACGACATACGACGACTTCGGCAAAGGTGTGCTCGAAGCGGTCGGTGTCGTCGCCGAGGTTGTCGGGGTTCCGAGCGCTGAGTTTCTTGCGGCGACCACTGAGTTCACGGTGTCGACCACAGTGGTCACTAACTCTCTCATGACCCTTCGCGGTGCGCGCGTCGGCGTGCTCGTGACCAGCGGATTCAAAGACACATTCCGTATCGGCGACTCACACCGCAGCGCGGTACGGGACGACCACCTTCAGGAGAATGCCCCTGACATGGTCGATCGGCGGTGGATCGTCGAGATCGACGAGCGCACAGACGGTGACGGAAGCGTGTTGCTCGCCCCCGACCCTTCGGTAATCGTTGCCGCTGCTCGTCGACTTGTCGATGAATTCGGGGTGGTCAGCGTCGCGATCTGCTTCGTGAACAGCTACCTGAATCCTGACAACGAGCTGCGTGCGGCGCAGGCCGTTCGCGATGCAGGAATCGGGACGTTCGTCGTCCAGTCGCACCAAATGTCGCCGGTCATCGGGGAGAACCGTCGTTGGACGACTGCGGTGCTTAGCGCATTCGTGCAGAGCGAAGCCACTCGTTTCGTCGCGTCGCTCAGGGACCGCCTCGACGAGGGCGGATTCACGGGCAATCTCTCGTTCTTCCAAGGTTTGGGCGGCCGTATGTCGAGCGAGGCTGCCTCCGAACAGCCTCTGGCTCTCTATGGCAGCGGCCCCGCGGGTGGCGCTGTCGGCGCCAAGGCGCTTGCCGAGCGGATGCAGACTCCCCATGTCCTGCTCGGCGATATGGGGGGTACGAGCTTTGACACGGGCATTATCACCGACTATGAGCCGCACATAGCGGGCGATGTGCAAGTGGGTCCGCTGCGCACGACGGTGAACATCGTCGACATCGACTCGGTCGGTGCCGGCGGTGGCTCGATCGCCTGGATCAGTGAACGCGGTGTGCCTCGAGTCGGCCCCCAGAGCGCGCGCTCTGAGCCGGGACCCGCCGCTTACGGCCGCGGTGGTACCGAGCCGACCGTGACCGACGCGATGATCGTTCTCGGGGTTATGGACCCCGAGAACTACCTCGGCGGCCGCTTGAAGTTGCGGCCCGACCTCGCTGAGAACGCTCTGGACAGGGTCATCGCAACTCCTCTTGGTTCTGACATCGAGAACTCCGCGGCCGCGGTGCACGATCTGGTCGTCGCCCACATGGCGAGCGCCATGCGCGAGGTAACAGTCGCCAAGGGGTATGACCCGCGCGCTTTCGCCTTCGTCGCCTACGGGGGCACGCTCCCGATGTTTGCAGCGGAGATCGCACGGAGACTCACGATCGAGCGGGTGATCATCCCGCACAACAGTTCGGTCTTCTGTGCGGTGGGGGTCTTGAGTTCCGACTACATGGTGCGCCTGACGCGCACCATCGGCGACGAGCTCGATTCGATCGACGAGGATGCGATGGGCGCAATAGCCGAGGAGATGCTTGGGCAAGCGCGTGAACTGCTTCAGGCTCAAGGCTTCAGCGCGGACGATATCGCGCTCGAGTACAGCGGCGAGTTCCGCTTCACAGGACAGCACCACGAACTGCCGATGGCGCTCGACACCGCGACGATTTCAGCGTCGGATGCCCCGCAGTTATCTGAACAGTTCTTCAGACTCTACGAGCGAACCTACGGCGCAGGGACTGCCTGGAAGGACTCCACCGTTCGGCTTGTCAACTACGTCGTCACCGCTCGCGCAAGCCGAGACAAAGCACAACTCACCCCGGCCGCGCTCAGCGCGACTGCGCCGAACAAGATTCAGACCGGATCGCGTGCGGTCTTCCTGCCTTCGAAGCGGTCCCGGGAGAACATCCCGCTCTATGCCGATGACAAGTTCACCCCGGGCAGTTCGGTGAACGGCCCGGCGATCATCGATGCGTCTGACACGACGATCTTCGTGCCGCCCGGCTTCAGAGCGTCGCGCGATGAGTTTCTGAACTACGTACTCACCGACACAGAGGTGACCACGACAACGGAAGAGATCTCATGAGTGCCATCAACGACACCTTGGCTGCAGAGGTTCACCGTCGCGCGCTGGAGAACATCACCAACGAAATGGCGATCACACTCCGTCGCACCTCGGGCTCTCCGGTCGTCACCGAGGCTTCTGACTTCCAGGCTTGCGTATTCGACGCGATCCCCGAGCACCTCGGCTCGGCAGCGTTCGTTCAGGCGCATCTTGGGTCGTCTCTCGTCGGAACGCAGGCAGTCGCGGCAACAGCGGCTGAGCTCGGCGATCTTGCCCCGGGCGATGGCTGGATCGTCAACGACCCGCACGTGGGAGGCGCGCTTCATCAGGCAGACGTCGGAATCATCATGCCGGTCTTCACGGGCGACACCCACCAGGGCTGGACCTTCACCAATATTCATGTACTCGACATCGGCGGTTCGGGAGTCTCGGGAATTGCACCTGGTGCCCTCAACATCTTCGGAGAAGGCTTGCGGTTCCCACCGATCCGCGTCATTCGAGGTGGGTTGCTCGACCCAGAATGGGAAAAGTTCATTGCGGCCAACGTTCGCGCCCCACGGCCGGTGATCAACGATATCCGGAGCATGATCGCCGCGAGTCACGTCGGTGCGTCCAAACTCAACGAGGTGATCGAGCGGTTCGGTATCGACGCGCATCTCGCCTACTCGGAGCACAACAAAGACCTCACTGAGAAGACCTTTCGAGAACGTATCTCCAGCATGCCCGACGGTGTCTACGAGGCTGTGGACTGGGTGGAGTGGGACGGTCGCGCCGACCCTGACGTCATGCTCCCCATTCAGGGACGGCTCGCGATCGATGGGTCTGATCTCGTGTTCTCTTTCGAGGGCTTCCCGCAGATCGAGGCCTACGTGAACGCTGGTCGAGGGGCGATGATTGGGTCGATCGCAGCTCCGCTTGTGGTGCTCTTGGGGTACGGCGACTTTCCGATCAACGGAGGAATGTGGCGGCCGCTTTCGTTCGACTTCGGCGAGCCGGGAACCAATGTCAACCCCACGATGCCTGCGGCAGTGAGCTTTGGGCACGTAGAGACGGGATTCGCGGTGCGCAAGCTCACCGCGAGTCTGCTCATCCAAGCGTGCTCGCTTTCTGACGATCCCGTGCTTCGTAGTCGGGTCGCAGGTATCGCCCACAACGGGCACTCGTCAAACGCACTTTCGGGTACTCATGATGCAGGCCACCAGTCGACGATCTTCTACATGGACGATGCGATCGGAACCGGAGGTGGCGCACAGACCAACCACGATGGGCAGGATGTGCACGGCGGCACGGGGCAACTCGCGGCGCGCATCCCCGAGCTCGAGGTCTACGAACACGACGGACCCACGCGGTTTCTGTGGAAGAGAATTGCGCCGAACTCGGGCGGACCTGGGGCCATGCGCGGTGGGCAGGGTATGGAAGAGGCCTACGAGATCGCGCACGCAGAGAAGCTCCGCGGTCCCGCATGGAATAACGTCGCCCACCAGCCCGCGTGCGGTCCCGGCGGGGGGTTTCCCGGCGCGGCGAGCGCTGCGCGCGTCATTCGGAGCGCTGGCGTCAGGGAACTCCTGGATCACGGCATCGCGCCGAGCGAGGAAGCCCGCCTGACCGGAGAGACCGAGTACTACCGCAAGAAGATGTCTGATCTCGTAGTCGAACGCGGAGACGTGGTCATCCATGCAGGCGGCGGCGGGAGCGGTCTCGGCGACCCTCTGCTGCGGAGTCCGGAGATAGTCGCGGAAGATGTGCAGGCTGGCTGGATAACGCGCAAACACGCGGAGGCAGCGTACGCCGTAATTCTCACGGAGACCGGAATGGTCGATCCGGACGCGACAGCCAGCGCTCGTGAGGAGCTGCGTCGCAGGCGCATTGGCGCAGAGCCCCGGGCGGAATTACGGGCACCGAGCAATATCGGAATCTCGATCGGTGTCGCGGATGGCACGTGGCGTTGCGAGTCCTGTCTCCAGGTCTTGGGACCGATCTCCCGCAATTGGCGAGATGGAGCGACGATGCAGGTACAGGAGATTGCGGCTCGATACGAAGAACTTGACATGGCCGTGGCCCCTCGCACGACGTCACCTGAGGTTCTCATGAGGGAGTACTACTGCCCCTCCTGCGCTGCGGCGCTCGAAGTGGACGTCGTGACGGCTGACTGGCCGACGTTGGCGGCGCCCGTGCTGACCAGCGAGGAGCGTGTGGCATGACCGGCACGGTTGCGACAGTGCGCGGCGAAGTCGCAGTGAAGGACCTCGGCGCTACTCTCATGCACGAGCACCTCTTCATCAGAAACCCCGAGTTGGAGGAGAACTACCCAACGGGTGAATGGGATGAGGATGTCATGCACGCAGCAGCGTTGGCGCGGATGCGTGCGCTTGCCGCAGCGGGCATCTCGACCCTTGTTGATCTCACGGTCATGGGTCTCGGCCGATCGATTCCGCGCATTCAACGGTTGGCGGCCGAGAGTCCTGTCAACATTGTTGTGGCGACTGGCTTCTACACACAGCGTGATCTTCCGACCTACTTCTCAACGCACTCCCGCGGGGGGTACATCGATGAGGATCCGTTGGCGGAGATGTTCATCGGTGACATCCGGGAAGGCATCGCCGGTACGGGGGTGAAGGCGGCGATCATCAAAGTCTCGAGCGATCGGTTCGGTATCACCGACGATGTCGCCCGCGTATTCGCCGCGGCTGCAGCCGCGCACCAACAGACCGGCGTGCCGATTGCGACGCACTCGAACCCTCATGTGCTCGGCGGGCTCGATCAGCAGGCGCGCTTCACAGAACTGGGAATCGACTTGCAGCACGTCGTGATCGGACACAGCGGAGACACAACGGACATCACGTACTTGCGACGCCTTCTGGATGCGGGTTCAACGGTGGGGTTGGACCGATTCGGAATGACGATTACGGGAGTGGATACGGAACGGGTCGACACTCTTCACCAGCTGATTGAACTCGGGTACGCGGAACAACTCGTTGTCTCGCATGACTCGTCGCTCTACAGCGTGAACATGGCTCCGACTCACAAGGACCGCATCATGCCCGAATGGACCCATCTCATCGTCTCTGAGCAGGTTCTTCCGGAGCTGAGGCGCCGCGGTGTCTCGGAAGAAACGATCGATCAGATCATCGTGGGAAACCCTGCACGAATCCTCGCTGGCAGCCACTAGCTGGTTGCTGGTGCATTGTGCAGACCGGGGCGACTGCTGCGAAACAAGCCCGCCGCTGGGGGCGGCTTCGTGAGAAGCTCCGGAATCGGCGCAACTAGCCTGCCGTGCGGTCGTATACCGTGTCGACAGAAAGGCGTTTGGTGGGTGTCTTCCAGTAGATCTCGATGTTGTCGATGAGGTCATTGTCATCGACGGTGATGACATATGCCATTCGATAGCCCAACTCTTCGCCGTTCTCGACGTAGCGACTCGTGACCTCAATGAGGCCCACCTTTCCGTTCTCCGTTGAGGCGATTCGGTGGACGTCGTACCCAAACCCTTCGATGGGGGTCATTACACGGTCAAGAAACTGGATGTAGTTGTCGCGTCCATCGGTTGAGTCTTGCGGTCCGTCGTAGCCTTCGCGATGGACACCAGCGGCTAGCGTGGCCGTAACCTGGTCCCAGTCGCGGTCGATGATGCCTTGCAGGTAAGACTGAAAGACTTCTAGAGACATGAGTTCACTCCGAGCTGCGGTCGTAGACGGTTTCTTGCTTGAGGCGATGCTCAGGGGTCTTCCAATAGATCTCGACGTTCTCGATCCGTTCCTCACCAGCGCGCTTCGTGAGGACGAAGGCCATGCGATAGCCGAAACTCACGCTGTCTTCAAGGTAGCGGCTGGTGACTTCGACAAGCCCGACCTGTCCATCGTCGGTCGAGACTATGCGATGCACGTCGTATCCGAAGCTCTCAATCGGATCCATAACACGCGCTAGGTATTCGAGGTACTCAGCGCGGCTGAATGTTGAGTCTCGTGGCCCGTCGAATCCCTCTCTTCGCACGTCTTCGGTGAGGGTTGTCTCGAGTCTCGCCCAGTCACGATCGATCAGTGCGTGGACATACTCTTCGTACAGGGCCTGAGACATAGAGATCCATTCCTGGGAATTATTTCAACATAGTAGCAAATTTTTGGACCTGAAAAAAATACGTTACAGAGGCAATGAAGCGCTCCTGCTTTAAGCCTAAACAAGAGCGCATTGGGTTAGAAGTTGTCGGCTGTCCGACATGGAGTTCACGCGTAGCGCTGATCTCAACAGCGAACGTGTGACGCTCGCGGAAGCCAATGGGGGAGTGTGCTTCGGCATCGGTGGATTGCGATCGTGCGCGGCTCCGACTGCGGGCGACGCATTGATCCATTCGCAGCCCTCTTGACCTGCGGCCAACTTTCGCTCTCTTCGACGTAGACCAGCGGCCTCACTCCGGCGTATTTGGCTGAATGACTGCATTCGGTTGCCCAGGAAAATGGGCATCGACCGACGAGATGCTCGCACAGGCTGACGACCCGCGGCTCGTGCTCGTACTGCGGAACCTGAGCTTGGCGCTCCTCGAAGCGCACCTGTCCATGTGCGACTCCGTCGCTGCAGCCGGTCGCGTGCTCCACCAGCTGCCAGTGCGTGCTCTCTGCTCGCTGAGCGAGTGCACGCGTGTGCCCAGGCTGCGCCTATGTATCAGCACAAGCACACTGAAGCACGCCAATCTACTGCACTCCGTGATCGAGGGCCGCGAGACAGCCTTCGCCAAGTCTGCCAATCGCGTCGCGCTCGTCGTCAACGTGGCTTCACGCTGTGGTGCCGTTCCGCCGTACGAGCAGCTGGAGCAACTGCGGAAGACCTCCGACCACCGCGGTTTCGCGGCCTTGGGGTTACTTAGAACTGGTTCCTGCACGAGCTATCGAGCGAGTAGAAGACCACCGTCTACTGCGGTACGACCTGGGGCAGTACCACTCCGATGACCAGGAAGGTCACGGTTGGCGGCCGCAACCGGCACTCGCTCTGTGCCCACTTGGTCGAAACGAAAGATGCGCTTGGCCTTGCGGGCTCGATCACCGGGGACGTTGAGAAGGATGTCGTTCTGCAGAGCGGCGATAAGCACCGCTGCCGCCCGGAAGTGCGACCGGACGCTCCCGAGACCGCGGCCCTCAAAGATACGAACTTGCCGCACGGAGCACCTGTCTACCTTGTGACCGCGCGCTAGGCTTCGAACGTGCGCGAGGGCCCCGTGGTGCGACCCCTCGACCAGTGCGTGGCGCAGCGTGAGTCGTGGAGGCACGGTCGGGTGGCCGAGCCAACCCGCATTGCTGAGGGAATATGGGCGATCGCTACGCGTACTCCAGTTCCGGGTTTGCCTTTCACCTTGTGCTACGTGCTCGTCTCGCCCCGGGGCGACCTGCATGTCATCGACCCGGGTTGGGCTGGCATCGGCTCATACGAGCAACTGTCTCGATCGTTCGAGAACATTGGTCTTCGCATTCACGACGTGCGCACAGTCTTGGCCACTCACTTTCACCGCGACCACCTGGGGCTGAGCGCCGAACTGCGGGAGCGCACGGGCGCCCGTCTGCTCTTGTCGACGGTGGAATGTGACGTGATTGCTCGATCAGAGGCCGGTGAGCCGAGCACTCTTCAGGCCCGTGAAGCGCAATGGGAGACCTGGGGTGTTCCGCAAGATCGTCGCGACGATCTGACCGTTCCCACCGAGCAGAAGGACGACGATCGACCGGTTCATGCAGACGGCACAGTCGACGACGGTGAGATCCTGCCGTTCGAAGGGCATTCACTCGAAGTGGTCGCCACGCCCGGTCACACGCAGGGGCATTTGTGCCTGGCCGACCGTGATCGTCAGGTCGTCTACACAGGCGACCATGTGCTTCCGCAGATCTTCTCCGGTATCGGCATCGGTTCTCTTCCGGGGCATGATCCCGTTCATGACTTCTTGACATCGCTCGAGAAGCTTTCTGCGTTCGACGCATTCGACGTGCTTCCGGGCCATGAGTACGGCTTCACGAAACTCGGAAAGAGGAGACGGCAGATTGCCTATCACCACGTGCGTCGTGCCCGAGAAGTGTCGGAGCTTCTCGGTGAACTCGGTTCCGCGTCGATCTGGCAGTACGCCCGGCGAGTTTCGTGGACACGAGGATGGGCCGCGCTGAGGGGGTATGCGCTCGAATCAGCCCTGCGTCAGACGGCCCTGCATCGCGAGTTCGTCGAGAGCGGAAACGCAACCGAGTGGTTCGAGCGCTACCCGACCGCGCGACCCTGAGGCGGGCGTCGACGGCTGCCGCATGACCGACGGGTGTCGGCCAGCACAGCGGTCGATGTCGGTCGTGCCTGCCCTCTTTCGCGCGTCAGCGGGCCAACCACTCCTTCGCGAACTGCAGCTCGCCGGCCTCGATGCCGTGGCCGCCGGGGCGGCGGTGCCGGGTGACGGATGCCCCCCTCGCGCTCGCGAACGCTTCGAGCCGGTCGACGCTCGTCGCCGGCGCCATCGGGTCGTGGTCGCCGCCCAGCAGCAGCAGCTCGAGTCCTGGTGACGAGCCGCCGGGCTCGCGGTCGCCGAACGGGTACATGCCGCTGAACGCGACGACGCGGGATACCACGTCGGGATGCAGCAGCGCCGTCGCGAGGGCGATGTTGGCGCCGTTCGAGAAGCCCGCCGCGATCAGCTCGCGTCCCTCGAGCGCATACCGCGACCGCGCGGCGACCACGAAGGCGGCGAGCTCTGCGGCCCGCACGATGACGTCGTCGACGTCGAAGACGCCCTCGCCGAGGCGCCGGAACCATCGGTTCGCGAGGCCCTCGCGAACCCGGCCGCGCGGCGAGAGCACGGCGGCTCCCGGTGCGACGGCCTCGCCGAGTGCGACGATCTCGCGCTCGTCACCGCCGGTACCGTGCAGCGTGAGCACGACCGGCGCAACGGCCGAAGCGCCCTCGATGAAGAGGTGGGGCCACTCGTCGAGGTCGACCGTCGGTAGAGCATCCGGGCTCATGCCGCCACCTCGGGGTTGTTCTCTGCCGGCAGCGTGATCGGAATCACGGCGTGCTCGATCTGCTCGCGCGAGGGCTCGAGCCACGGCGGCAGCTTGAGTGAGCGGCCGAGTTCGAGCAGCGGCTCGTCGACGTCGAAGCCGGGGGTGTCGGTCGCGATCTCGAACAGCACGCCGCCGGGCTCTCGGAAGTAGATGCTCGTGAAGTACTGCCGGTCGAGAATCTCGGTGACCCGGTGGCCGCGCGAGGCGAGCTCGTCGCGCCACTGCTGCTGCGTCGCCTGGTCGGGCACGCGGAAGGCGATGTGGTGCACCGTGCCGCCCGCCGTGAGTCCTGGCTGCACGAGGTTCGAGCCGTGCACGTCGACGAGTGCGCCCGGCAGACCCACGCCCGAGGCGAGGCGCGTGCGGTTGCCCTCCTGCTCGACGACCCGCATGCCGAGATCGTTCACCATGAGGGCGATCGTCTGCTCCGCGTCGCGCACCGTGAGAACGCTCGAGTGCTGGCCGCGAATCGCGTGCTCGGCAGGAACGCTCGCCGAGTCCCACGGGTCGCGCGGGTCGTGCTCGTGCGTCGCGACGAGCTCGATCTGCAGGCCGTCGGGGTCGTGCACGAGCAGCCGCTCTTCGCTCGAGCTCGTCGAAGTGATGCGGGCCTGGGCACCGACCGAGGCGAAGTGGTCGACCCACCAGCCGAGCGAGCCCGCGGGCACCGAGAAGGCGGTCGAGGTCGGCTGGCCAGCGCCGATGCGCCCCTGCTGAATGCCCCGCCACGGAAAGAAGGTCATGAGGCTGCCGGGCCGGCCCGACTCGTCGCCGTAGTAGAGGTGGTACGTGCCGGGGTCGTCGAAGTTGACGGTCTTCTTCACGAGCCTCAGGCCGAGCCCGGTGATGTAGAAGTCGATGTTCTTCTGCGGGTCGCCGGCGATCGCGGTGACATGGTGCAGGCCTTCGGGGGCGACGGTCATGGTGGGCTCCTTGTCGTGCTCGCCTCAATAGTATTCATGCAAACGCATAGAGTGACAGGGGTATTCCCACCCCGGCGCGCATTCAGAATCGCCGCCTAGCGTTGCCTCATGCTCGACCCCTTGCGGCAACTGCTGCGCCGCCCCGACCAGCCGGCGGAATACTGCGCCACGATCGTGGTCATGAGCGCCGTGACCAAGCTGGATGCTCTCGCCATCGTCGCCCTCGCCGTCGACCGTCCCGTCGAGAGGCAGCGCACCATGCGCCCCTTCGTGCCGCTCGACGAAGCGCGCGACGGCCGCGGCGCCTGGGTCGAGATCGAGATTCCGAAGTTCGGCGAGCCCCCGCCCCTGGCGATTGACGTCTACTCGACGGTGAGCGACGACCACGCGCGACTGCAGGCGCTGACCCTCATGGCCCAGCTCGAGCAGTACACCGGCTGGAGCATCCGCCCCGATTTCACCGTCTGAATCTCTGACGCCTCTGGCGCGATGCGAGATAGCGAAATAGCATCACGACAGAGGCGGCACCCGAGGCCGCCCGCAGACGGGAGAGACCGATGAAGTTCGAGATCGTCAAAGGCAAGAGCGCGACCCAGCCGTACTTCTGGCGCATCGTGTCGTCGAATGGCCAGACCCTCGCGGTGAGCGAGAACTACAAGGCGAAGGCCTCGGCAAAGAGTGCGGTCGAGTCGGTCATGAAGCACGCGGCCGGAGCCACGGTCGTCGACCTGACCTAGCCGCTGCCTGACCTGACCTCTACGGCAGCAGGCGCGTCGGGCCGCGGAACAGGTAGGTCGTCTCGCGGATCGAGCCGAGGCCCAGCATGAGCATGAGCACGCGCGCGAGGCCCATACCGAAACCGCCGTGCGGCGGCACGCCGTAGCGGAAGAAGTCGAGGTAGAACTCGAGTTCTTCGGGCTCGAGTCCCTTCTCTTTCGCCTGCTCGATGAGCACGTCGATGCGGTGCTCACGCTGCGCGCCGGTCGAGATCTCGACGCCGTTGTAGAGCAGGTCGTAGCTGTTCGTGATGCTCGGGTCGCCCTCGCGGCGCATGTGGTAGAACGGCCGGATTCCGGTCGCGTAGTCGGTCACGAACACGAAGTCGTGACCGTGGTTGGCCTTCACCCACGCACTCAGTCGGCGCTCGCCCTCGGGGTCGAGATCGCCGTCGGCGCGCGGAATCTCGTAGCCCCCGTCGGCCACGATCTGGCGCGCCTCGGCGAGCGGGATGCGCGGGAACGGCGCGGTCGGCACGCTCAGCTCGACGCCGAACGCTGCCTCGATCGCGGCCCCGTGCTTCTCGACGACTGCGCCGAACGCCGCGGCCAGCAGCTGCTCGTGCATGGCCATGACGTCGTCGTGCGAGTCGATCCAGCTGATCTCAGCGTCGATCGAGGTGAACTCGGTCGCGTGGCGCGAGGTGAACGAGGGGTCGGCGCGGAAGGCCGGAGCGATCTCGAAGACCTTTCCGAAGCCGGCGGGCTGCGCCATCTGCTTGAAGAACTGCGGGCTCTGCGCGAGGTAAGCCTTCGTCTCGAAGTACTCCATCTCGAACAGCTCGGCGCGACTCTCTGACGCGCTCGCCATGAGCTTGGGGGTATGCAGCTCGATGAAGTCGCGCTCGACCCACCAGGTGCGCAGGGCGTGCTCGAACGTCGTCTGAACTTTGAAGATCAGCGAGGCCTCGGGGCGACGCAAGTCGAGAAAACGCCAGTCGAGCCGCTTGTCGAGGCTGGAGTCGTCGGCGATCGGCGTCTCGGCGAGGGCCTCGCTCACGACCTCTAGCGCGGCGATCTTCACCTCGATGCCGCCGAGCTTGACGCGCTCGTCGTGCTTGAGCTCGCCCGTGACGCGCACCATCGTGCCGTGCGCGAGCCCGCCGATGGTCTCGGTGAGCGCGGCGGCGGCGAGCTCCTCGGCCGAGGCACCGTCTTCGAGATCTCTCGTGGCCGGGTTGACCAGCTGCACGGCTCCCGACTCGTCGCGCAGAATGACGAACTGCACCTTCTTCTGATCACGCACGGTCTCGACCCATCCGGCGACGGTTACAGGGCCGTCGGGCAGGGGGGCGAGGTGCGCGATCACGGTGCGAGTCATGAGGCCCAAGCCTACCGGCGGGGCAGGGGATGCCCGCCGCCGCTCTCGGCGGCGACGCTGTGCTGCTGTGGCCGCCGCTCCCGGCGGCGACCAAGCCTGCGAACTCTAGACTGAAAGCATGCCCGCCGACCTGGTTCACCTCGTGCGCCACGGCGAGGTGCACAACCCCGATCGTGTGCTCTACGGGCGACTGCCGCACTTCGGGCTCAGTGACCTCGGGCACCGCATGGCTGCCGCGTCTGTGTCGCTGCTGGCGGGGCATCCGGTCACCGCGCTCTATGCCAGCCCGCTGCAGCGCGCGCAGGAATCGGCGGCGCCCTGGGCGGAGGGTTTCGGGCTCGACGTGCGCACCGAACCGCGCATCATCGAGCCGACCAACCGCTTCGAGGGCAAGCGCATGAACGGCCGCACTCTCTCTGACCCTCGCAACTGGCACTTGCTGCGCAACCCGCGGCTGCCGAGCTGGGGCGAGCCCTTCGCCGACATCGCAGCACGGATGCTCTCCGCCATGACCGATGCCCGCGCGTCTGTCGACTCGGGTGAGGTGGTCATGGTCAGCCACCAGTTGCCCATCTGGATGGCGCACCGCGCTCTCGCCGGAGAGCCCCTGCATCACGACCCCCGCAAGCGCCGTTGCTCGCTCTCGAGCGTCACGAGCTTCACCTGGGCCGACGGCCGCTTCACTGAGACCGACTATCAGCAGCCGAGTGCAGACTTGATCGCAGAGTCGACCGACCTGGGAGCAGTGTGAACCACCGAACCGCCGTGCGCCGCGCGAGCGCCCTCGCCCTCGCCGCGGCCGTGATCGTTCTCGCCGGCTGCACCTCGAGCGATCCGCTCGCGCAGCAGTATCGCGACGGCACCGGCCAGGGCTACATCTCGGGCGACGGCGCCTACACCGTCATCGCCGCGGCCGACCGGGGTGAGCCCGTCGAGTTCGCGGGGCTCATCGAGAACGGCGACTCGGTCTCGAGCGACGACTATCTCGGCGACGTGCTCGTCGTGAACTTCTGGTACGCCGGATGCCCTCCGTGCCGCCTCGAAGCCGCCGACCTCGAAGAGCTCTCGCAGCGGTTCGCCGCCGACGGCGTTAGCTTTCTCGGAGTCAACATCTACGACCAGGCGCCGACCGCCCTGTCATTCGCCAACGAGTTCGGCGTGACCTACCCCTCGATCCTCGACGTCAATGACGGGTCTGTGCGCCTCGCCTTCGCGGGCCAGGTCGCACCCAACGCCGTGCCGACGACTCTCGTGCTCGACCAGCAGGGCAGGGTTGCCGCGCGCATCTCGGGGCTGCTCACAGAGCCGAGCGTGTTGCGGTCGATGATCACCGACGTGCTCGCCGAAGCGCAGTGATCACGCTCGCGGCCGCCGTCAACCCGATCGGTGAGATCGTGCTGAGTGGCAACCTGCTGCTCGCGTTGCCGATCGCGCTCGCCGCGGGGTTTCTCGCGTTCGCCTCGCCGTGCGTGCTGCCGCTCGTTCCGGGCTACCTCGCCTACATCGGCGGTTTCACGCGTGCTGAAGAATTCGAGAAGGGCCGCGGCCGGCTGTTGCTCGGGGTTGCGCTCTTCGTGCTCGGGTTCACCGCGGTCTTCGTCAGCTTCTCGATCGTCTTCGCCACGGCCGGTCTGCTGCTGCTGCCGTGGCTCGACCTCATCACGCGCATCGCGGGCGTCATCGTCATCGTCATGGGGCTCGTCTTCATCGGGCAGGTGAGCTTTCTGCAGCGCACGCTCACGCCGAGCATCACGACGACCACGGGTCTCGCCGGGGCACCTCTGCTCGGCATCGTCTTCGGCCTCGGCTGGGCGCCGTGCATCGGCCCGACGCTCATCGCGGTGAACGCGCTTGTGCTCGGCGAGGGCGACCTCGGGCGGGCGGCCCTCATCGGCACGGCCTACAGCCTCGGTCTCGGCGTGCCGTTCTTGCTCGTCGCCCTCGGCTTCCGGTGGGTCGCCGGGGCGACGGCGTGGCTCAAGCGCAATATTCGCGTCATCAACATCATCGGCGGCGCGCTTCTCATCGTCATCGGCCTCATGATGGTGACCGGTCTCTGGCAACTGTTCGTCTCGAGCCTTTCGGCGGTGATCGGTGGAACCGTTACGCCCCTCTGACTTTCACGACAGCACTGAGCCTGACAAGAACGAGCCCGCGACGCGCTCGACGATCGCCCAGCCGAAGCTCGATGCGGCGGGCTGGTTGCGCTTCGCCTGGCGCCAACTCACGAGCATGCGCACAGCGCTCGTGCTACTGCTGCTGCTCGCGGTCGCCGCGATTCCCGGCTCGCTCGTGCCGCAGCGCTCGGCCGACCCCAATGGCGTCGTGCAGTTCGAGCGCGACAACCCCGACCTCTTCCCGGTGCTCGACGCCCTGCAGGTCTTCGACACCTACACCTCGGTGTGGTTCTCGTCGATCTACCTGCTGCTGTTCGTGTCGCTCATCGGCTGCATCATCCCGCGTACTCAGCATCACGCGAAGGCGCTGCGCGCGCGACCCCCGGCCACTCCGGCACGCCTCGACCGGCTCGTCGGGCACACCGAGCGGAGAGCATCCGTCGATATCGAGACGGCGCTCGCCGAAGCGCGCACGCTGCTGCGTAAACAGCGCTTCCGCGTCGAGCGCTACGGCGACTCTCTCAGCGCCGAGCGCGGCTACCTGCGCGAGACCGGCAACCTGGTTTTTCACATGGCGCTCGTCGGCATTCTCGCCACGATCGGTCTCGCGGGTGGATTCGGCTACAACGGCCAGCGCGTCATCGTGCAGGGGCAGACGTTCACGAACCAGCTCACGAGCTACGACTCGTTCAGCCCCGGCCGCTTCTTCGACGAGACCCGGCTCGACCCGTTCTCGCTCAGACTCGACGACTTCGAGGCGGTCTACGACCTCGACACCACGACCGGGCGACCGATTCCGCTCGACTTCACCGCGTCGGTGACGGTCACCGAGAACGGCGAATCCCGTGCCGAGACCGTGCGGGTGAATGAGCCGCTACCGGTCGGCGCCACGAACGCCTACCTGCTCGGCAACGGATTCGCGCCCTGGATCACCGTCTTCGATGGCGAGGGCACAGCGGTGTTCAGTCAGCCCGTGCCGTTCTTGCCGCAAGACGCCAACCTGACGAGTCTGGGCGTCGTCAAGGTGCCCGACGGGCTCGACGAGCAGCTCGGCATGATCGGCTTCTTCTACCCTTCAGCCGTCGCGCTCGACTCGGGGGCCCTGAGCTCGATCTTTCCCGAGCCCGACAACCCCGTGCTGACGCTCAACGTCTTCGAAGGCGACCTCGGCCTCGACGAGGGGGTGCCGCGCAACGCCTACTCGCTCAACACCGACGACCTCGACCAGATCACCGGAGGCGACACGGGCGTCGACTCGATCGTGCTGCAGCTCGGCGAGAGCGCCGAGCTGCCTGACGGGCGGGGCAGCGTCGAGTTCACGCGCCTGCCGCGCTTCGTGAGCCTCGATATCCACCATGACCCGACGCAGGCGGGCGTGCTCATCTCGTCGCTGCTCGTGCTCGCCGGGCTGCTGACGAGCCTGTTCGTGCCGCGGCGTCGACTGTGGGTCGTGGCAACGGCCGACGGCGAAGGGGTGCGGTTGCAGTACGCGGGCCTCGCGCGTGGTGATGATGCCGGGCTCGAGCGCGCGGTGGGCGAACTCGCCGACCGGCACGTCGAGCTGCTCGCCCGACCGCAGCAGCCGGCGACTCGCTAGCCGTCGGTCGCCCGCGACCGCTCTTGGCTGGTCTACTCGCCGAGAGCCTGAGCGACCAGAGCGGCCAGGTCGTCGAGCGAGGCGATCGCCGCCTGCTCTCCGTCGATGAAGAAGCTCGGGGTGCCCTGCAAGCCCAGGCCCATTGCGTCGGCGTTGTCGCGCGACACGCGCTCGAGCGTGGCCGGGTCGGCGACCGCGGCGTCGTACGCCGCCATGTCAAGACCGAGGTCTTCTGCCAGGCCGCGGAACACGTCGGCTTGCGAGCCGCTGCCGGGGCTCCACTGCTGCTGCGTCGCGAAGAGGGCCCGGTACATCTCGGCGGCAGCACCCTGGGCAGCGGCGGCTTCGAAGGCCACGGCCGAGTCGACGGCGTGGGGGTGGATGCTCGTGAGCGGGAAGTTGCGAATGACCACGGCCACGTCGTCACCGTAGGTGTCGATGATCGAGCCGACGCTGCCCGCCGCAACGGCGCACGCGGGGCACTGGAAGTCGAGGAACTCGACGATGGTCACCGCAGAATCGGCTGAGCCGTTGATGTAGTGCGAATCGGCGCGCTGCACCTCGGCCTGACCCTCGGGGGTGACGTCAGGAAGAGCATCCGTCTGCGCGCCTCCGCCGAGGCTCGTGACGACGATGAGGGCGATCGCCGCGACGAAAGCGAGGGCGACGCCGATGGCGATGAACTGTGCCGTGCGGGGCGACATCGGCTTCTTGACGGGCTTCTTCTTGGACGACGGCGCACTGGGCGCGGCAGAACGACTCATGGTTCCATTCTGACCCGGTCTGCTCGGCGCACCCCAGGGTCGAAGGGCCCGACTGTCGCTGAGGGGCGAGCCGCGCTCTCAGATTTCGACCGTACGATGAAGGCCTGATGGAAAACCTCGTCTCACTCTCGCTCGTCGCCGTCTACTCGGCCATGGGCGTGTACACGGTCTCGTTCATTCTCTTCACGCTCGATCTCGCGAAGCGTTCGGCCGAACGACCCGTGCCCGCGGCTGTCGTGCAGACGTCGGCCGCCGCTGGCGGGGGCGCGACCACCGCCGTGCTCGAGGCACCCGAGGTCGCACCGGCAGAGCCGTCGAACGGCGCCACGCGATACCAGCGGGCCGCCTTCGCCCTCGCCGTTCTGGGCTTCGCCCTGCACCTCGGCGCCACGGTCTTGCGCGGCGTCGCCGCCGAGCGAGTGCCGTGGGCCAACATGTTCGAGTTCGGCCTCACCGCCACGGCCATGGGCATGGGCGTCTTCTTGCTCGTGCAGTTCTGGAAAGACGTGCGCTACCTCGGCGCCTACATCACGGGCTTCACCCTTCTGTCGCTCGGCATCGTGACCGTCAACTTCTACGTCGACGTCGTGCCGCTGCCGCCCGCTCTGCAGTCGGCCTGGCTCGTCATCCACGTGCTCGTCGCGACTCTTGCTACCGCGTTCTTCGCGATCGGCGCGGGGCTCTCGATCATGCAGCTGCTGCGCTCGCAGCGCGAGGTGCGCAAGGTCAACGGCCTGCGCTTTCTCGACACGCTGCCCGGCGCTGCGACGCTCGAGTCGCTCGCCTACCGGCTCAACGTCGTGGGCTTCGTGTTCTGGACCTTCACGCTCATCGCCGGAGCCATCTGGGCTGAGCGCGCCTGGGGCCGCTATTGGGGCTGGGACACCAAGGAGGTCTGGACCTTCATCATCTGGACCCTCTTCGCCGGCTACATCCACGCTCGTGCGACGCGCGGTTGGCGCGGCGACCGCTCGGCGTGGCTGGCGATCATCGGGTTCTCGGCCGTCATCTTCAACTACACGATCGTCAACATCGCCTTCACCGGGTTGCACTCCTATTCGGGCCTGTAGCGCAAGGCGCGAGACCCTCTCACCTCGTTGCACCGTTGTGCTACCGTGACGCCACGATGCCCGGAGTCATCGTCGACCATGGCAATGCGCGGGCCCGACATCGAGGAGTAGTCCATGGCGAAGATCGACGACGACGAGGCGGCCAAGAAGGCCCGTAGCGACGCGGCCCGCAAGGCGGGCATCCAGGCTCGCAATGACAAGGCGTTCGCCGAGGCGAAAGCGGCCCGCGAGAAGAAGGCCGAAGCTGCCGAGAAGGCTGAAGCAGCAGCGACGTCTGCCGCCAGCGCCCCCAAGGCGTCGCTCGTCGTGGACGGCGAGTGGGGCCCGGCGACGACGAAGGCGCTGCAGACCGTGCTCGGCGTGACCGTCGATGGCAAGTTCGGCCCCGCCTCGACCAAGGCCCTGCAGAAGAAGCTCGGCGTCACCGCCGACGGCGTCTTCGGCCCGCAGAGCAAGAAGGCGCTGCAGACGCACCTCAAGGTCACGGCCGATGGCGCGGTCGGTCCGCAGACCGTCAAGGCGCTGCAGACGCGACTGAACGCCGGCACCTTCTAGGCGCGACCCACGGCTCTCGACGGCGGCGCTCCCCACCTCGGGGGCGCCGCCGTCGACGTGTTCCTCCGCCGCCTCGGGCTCCACCCCGGGAAGGACAGTGCTGGCGAAGCGGCAGAAGTCTGGGGGCGCCCGGCGTCAGCCCGCGCGGGCGAGCACGATGGGCGTGCGGCCCGTCGCCGTCTCGAACTGCAGCACCGGGGCATCGGGGTCGCTGCAGTCGTAGGGGGTGTCGTTGATGGGGTCGCTCGAGATGAACGATCCGAGAATGTCTGAGCCGTCTTGCACCGCGCCGTTGATCGTGAGGGTTGCCGCGAGGTTGTTGTCACCCACGGTTGTCGTGATCACACCTTCTGACGCCGTGTAGGTGCCGCCGAGTGTTCCGGTGGTGACGCCCTGGCCTTCCAGACCCGCGACCTCGAGACTCAACGTGAACTCCGGGGTCCAGCGGTAGTCGGTCGCGGTGAAGCTCAGGCCGGCCTGGCCTTCGGCGGTGAACGTGATGCCCTCGGTCTCTGACGCGACCGCGTCGTAGAAGCTCTGCATCTGCTCTTGCGTCAGCACCCAGTCGCCGATCAGGCACGCGGGGTCGAGCGGGTCGGCCGGAGGCGCCTCGGTCTCGACACCTTCGCCAGAGCTGGAGGCATCGGGGTCGACGTCAGCCTCGGTGCTGCCGCCCGTCGAGCAGCCGGCGAGAACGAGCAGGGCGACAGCGGTGAGGGCGAGTGATGCGCGGCGCATGGTGGCTCCTTCGACGGGCGAGCGGGCGAACACTTCGAGGGTATCGCCGCCTCCGGGTCGCGCGCGTGAGCAGTTTCTGCCTAGTCCGCTTCTGCCGAGTCGGCGAGCAGGGCCAGGCATCGAGCAAGCCGCGCACGCCACCACGCTGTGCGTTCGGCGTCGGCGGAGAGCCTCGTGAGAGCATCCGCATCGGCGGCGACGCGGCTGACCGCGATCGCACCGTCGACGGGTCGCAGCGGCCGGGCGACGACGTCGTCGGCGAGCAATGCGGCCGTGCCGAGCCCGCAGTCGAAGTCGAGAGTCGGCAGGCGTGCGGCGAGCTCGGCGCCCATCGCGAGGCCGATGCTCGTGTCGAGGGCGCTGGAGACCACCGCGGGCAGGCCCGATTCGGCCACGATCGTGAGCGCGCGGTCGATGCCGCCGAGCGGAGCGACCTTGATGACGAGCAGGTCGGCGGCCCCCGCACGCGCGACGGCGAGGGGGTCTGCGGCCTTGCGCACGCTCTCGTCGGCGGCGACGAGCACATCAATGCGGTGGATGCGCCGCCGCAGTTCGGCGAGCTCGGGCACACTCGCGCACGGCTGCTCGACGTACTCGAGGTCGAACTGCTCGAGGGCGCGCACGGCGTGCTCAGCCTCGTCGACGGTCCACGCGCCGTTCGCGTCGAGTCGGATGCGGCCGGCAGGCCCGAGCAGGCGCCGGGTCTCGCGCACGCGGGCGATGTCGTCGGCGAGCGTCTCGCCCGGTTCGCCCACCTTGATCTTCACGGTGCGGCAGTCGCCGAACAGGCTGAGGGTGTGCGCGATGCGGTCGAGCGGAACGGCTGGCAGTGTTGCATTGACAGGGATGCTCGCTCTCACGGCGGGCACCGTCGAGTCGCGCCAGCCGAAGTCGAGGGCCGCGGCAAGCCAGGTGCTGGCTTCGTCATCGGCGTATTCGACGAAAGGACTGAACTCGCTCCATCCGCTCGGGCCGTCGAGCAGCACAGCCTCGCGGCGGTCCACGCCGCGGAACCGCGTCACGAGCGGAACACTCACCACGTGGGCGCGGCCCAGCACGTCGTCGAGCTCGGGCAGAGCATCCATGCCCCCAGTCTGTCGGTTCTTGTTCGCAACTCATGCGGAACCGACCGATGTGCGGTGTTTTTCGCGCACAACTCCCGCGACAGCCTGAGTTGCGAACAGGGCGCGCGCGTAGGCTGGCGGCATGGCCGAGCCGTTTGTGTCTGAGACCTTTGACGCCGCACGCTGGGTGGTCGCGCCCGGCTTCGAGAATCTCACCGACCTCACGTACCACCTCGACACGAGTGGCCGGATCGCCCGCATCGCGTTCGATCGGCCCGAGGTGCGCAACGCCTTCCGTCCGCACACGGTCGATGAGCTGTACCGGGCGCTCGATGACGCGCGCCAGAACCCGCAGGTGGGCGTCGTGCTGCTGACAGGCAATGGCCCGAGCGCGAAAGACGGCGGGTGGGCGTTCTGTTCGGGGGGCGATCAGCGCATCCGGGGGCGCGGCGGGTACCAGTACGCGGAAGGGGAGACGGCCGAGACGGTCGAGCCGGGGCGCGCGAGTCGCCTCCACATCCTCGAGGTTCAGCGCCTTATCCGCTTCATGCCGAAGGTCGTGATCGCCGTCGTTCCCGGCTGGGCGGCCGGCGGCGGGCACTCGCTGCACGTCGTGTGCGACCTGACGATCGCGAGCCGCGAGCACGCGCGCTTCAAGCAGACCGACGCCGACGTGGGCTCGTTCGACGCGGGTTACGGCAGCGCCTACCTCGCGAAGCAGGTCGGGCAGAAGGTGGCGCGCGAGATCTTCTTTCTCGCCCGTGAGTACGACGCGCAGCGCGCCTACGAGATGGGCACGGTCAACGCCGTCGTGCCGCACGATTCGCTCGAGTCGACGGCGCTCGACTGGGCCGAGACGATTCTCACGAAGAGCCCGACGGCCATTCGCATGCTCAAGTACGCCATGAACCTGACCGACGACGGAATGGTCGGCCAGCAGCTCTTCGCGGGCGAGGCCACGCGGCTCGCCTATGGCACTGACGAGGCCGTCGAGGGTCGCGACAGCTTCCTCGAGAAGCGCGCGCCCGACTGGTCGCCGTTTCCCTGGCAGTACTGAGCGGGGGATGCTGACCTCCGGTCTGACCAGTTCCAGATTCGCTCCAAAAGGGCTGAACAGTGAAGCCTGAACGCCGGTTTGCCCCAGATCTGGGGCAAAATGGCGCTAGGCCTCGAGGCCTGCGCCCACGCGGTCGAGCACCCCGGCGATGAGCATCTCGCGCGCGGCGGGGTCGGGCACGAAATCGCGCAGGATTACCGCGAGGCCGTGCGCACTCGCCTGCGCGAGCATCATGCGGCTCGCCACGCGGCTCTCGTCGACTGCGCCAGGCGGCTCGAGTTCGAGCACGATGTCGCGCACGAGGTCGGCCGCATTCGGGTCGTCGGGCCGATCGGGCGGTGTCGTCATGGGCATCGACACGAGCGAGAACAGCTGCGGCTCTGCGAGCGCGAAGGCGATGTACGACTCTCCGACCTCGCGCAGCCGGTCGATCGGCGGGTGCCCGACAGCCGCGGCGAGCCGGGCGAACATGTCGCGCGCCATGATCTCGCGCGCCCGCTGGGCGACGGCCGCGATGAGGTGATCGCCGCTCGGAAAGTGCCGGTAGACGGCCGCCGCGCTCACGCCGCACGCTGCCGCGATGCGCCGCACCGTGACGCCTTCGAGCGCTTCGGCCCGAGCCAAAGCTTCGCCGGCGTCGACGAGCGCCTCGCGCAGGGCGCCGTGGTGGTACGCGGTGCGTTCCGGGCGAGACCGCGCTGACCCCGCAGCCTTCCGCGCACTCGACATGTTGACAGTGTACACATGAGTGCGCTAGACATGACCTGCCGATGTTAACGGCGATAACACCAGCCGAGAGGAACCCGCGCATGGCGACACGAGAGCAGCGCATCCACCGCCTGATCGAGAAGAGCGCGGCCGACCGCCGTACCGGCGAGGTGCTGTGGCGCGTCGTTACCCCCGACGGTGCGCTCGACGTCGCGCACGGCGATCTCGACCGGCCGTTCTTCGTCGCAAGCGTGAGCAAGCTCTTCACGGTCGTGTGCCTCGCCCAGCTGCGCGACGAGGGCACGCTCGACTGGGATGCTCCGATCGCGAGCTACCTGACCGACCTCGACCTCAGCGACCTTGCCGTTGACAGCGGCCGCGACGTCAGCGCCGAGATCACCGTGCGCGAGGTCATGGGCCACACGGCGGGTCTCGCCGACTACTTCGAAGGCAAGCGCCCCGACGGCCCGACAACACTTGAGCGCGCCATGCAGAGCGACTTCGGCTGGGGCGAGGCCGAGGTCATCGAGTGGACCCGCGCGATGGCCCCCGCCCGCCGCGGCCGCGGCCTCTACAGCGACACCGGGTTCCAGCTGCTCGACGGCGTCGTCGAGCGCCTCGACGGGCGCACGTTTGCCGATTCGGTGCGCGCGCGCATCACGGCTCCCCTCGGTCTCGACCACACCTACGTGTTCACTACTGACACGCTCGACCGCTTCGACGAGATGGCGGTGATCCGGCACAGCGATCGCGAACTCCGTCTGCCGCTGTTGCTCGCCTCATGCGGAGGTCAGGGTGCCGTGGTCTCAACCCTCCGCGACGGGGTCGCCTTCGTACAAGCGTTCTTCGACGGCCGACTGTTCGACGCGGCCCTCCTCGACGAGATGCTCACCGACTGGCACCGCATCTTCTCACCGCTCGAGTACGGCACGGGTGTCATGCGCTTTCGCTTACCGGCCGTGCTCACGGGCTTTCGCTCGTTCGAGTTTCAGGGGCACTCCGGCGCCTCCGGGGTGGTCTTCTATCGGGATGCTCGCAGCGGCGTCATCGTCGTCGGCACGGTCAACCAGCTCGCGCAGCGGCAGTTGCCCTACCAGTTGATGATCCGCACGGCCGCGGTCGCAGCATCCTGAGCCCCCGACGCTCCCCGAGGCCCAGATCTGGGCCAACAGGGCGTATCACCCCCGGGATAGCGCCCCTTTGCCCCAGATCTGAAAAGGGGGGCGCAGGTGGGCGGGGTAGCGTGAGCGCGTGACTCGTCCGCTCGCCGTCGTCGACACTGCTGATCCGCTCGCGTGCCTGGTGGCACTGCGCGAGGCGCTGAGCGGCGACGGCCCCGCCGTGCTGTTCCGCGGCGGGGGAGTCAACCCTGTGCACACGGCCCCGCTCACAGTCGAGAAGCGCATCGCGCTCGTCGTCGAGACGAGCGGAACGACCGGCCGACCCAAGCGCGTGGCGCTGAGCGCCGACGCCGTGCTCGCCAGTGCGGCCGCGACCGAGAGTGCGCTCGGCGGCCCTGGGCAGTGGCTGCTCGCGCTGCCGGTGCAGTACATCGCGGGCAGCAACGTGCTCGCACGCTCGCTCGCCGCGGGTACGACACCGATGCCCGTGCCGCCCGGCAGGCTGACCGCCGAACGCGTGATCGGGGCCGTCGCCGCCATGGAGGCCTCCGCACCGCACTACACCGCCCTGGTGCCCGCGCAGTTGAGCCGCCTCGTCGACGAGGCTGAGGCAGACGACCACCTGCGGCGCGCGCTCGCGGGTTTCGACCGCATCCTCGTGGGCGGGCAGGCCACCCCCGCACCGCTCGTCGAGCGGGCCACCGCGCTCGGCTGGCACCTCACGCGCACTTACGGCTCGAGCGAGACCTGCGGCGGCGTCGTCTACGACGGTGTGCCGGTCGGTCAGGCGCAGGTTCGCATCGTCGACGGCCGCGTCGAGCTGGGCGGGCCGACGCTCGCCGAGTACTACCTCGATGACCCCGAGCGCACCGCGGCCACCTTCGTCGAGCACGACGAGGCGCGCTGGTACCGCACTGATGATGCCGGTGAGCTCGAGAACGGCGTGCTGCGCATCACCGGGCGCCTTGACGACACGATCGTGACGGGCGGCCTCAAGGTGCGCCTCGGCGACGTCGAGCGCATCGTGCGCGAGCAGCCCGGGCTCGCCGACGCCGTCGTCATCGCGGGCCACGACCCCGAGTGGGGCGAGGTGCCCGTGGTCGTCACGACGGCGAGGCCCGCGCTCGCCGACCTTCGCCGAGCTGTCGGTGCCGTGCTGCCTCCCGAGGCGCGTCCCGATCGCATTCTGACGGTGGATGCTCTCCCTCTGCTGCCGAGCGGCAAGCCCGACCGGCTCGCGCTGACTCGCCGCGTGACTCAGGGTCACTAAACTCACGCTCGTGGCCACGACGAAGAAGGCGCGCGCGAAGAAGCCCGCCAACAAGAAGACCAAGCGCACCAACCCCGCGAAGTCGACCGCGGCATCCGGCAACCCAGCCAAGGTGCAGAAGGCGACCGCCCGCGACTGGATCGCCGGCGCGCGACTGCGCACGCTGAGCCTCGCGATCTCGCCGGTGGCGATGGGTACCGCCGTGGCGTACTACACGCTCGGGTACAACCTCGCGATCGCGCTGCTGTGCCTCGGCGTCGCGATGTTTCTGCAGATCGGCGTCAACTACGCCAACGACTACAGCGATGGCGTGCGGGGCACCGATGCCTACCGCGTCGGTCCGAGCCGCCTGACGGGCTCGGGGGCTGCGAAGCCCCGCACGGTGCTGACCGTCGCCCTCGTCTTTTTCGCGCTCGCTGCGGCGGCGGGCATCGCGATCGTGGTGCTTACCGGCATCTGGTGGTTGCTCGCGGTGGGAGCGGTCGCTCTTGTCGCGGCCTGGTTCTACACGGGCGGCAAGCGGCCCTACGGCTATGCGGGGCTCGGCGAGCTCGTCGCCTTCGTCTTCTTCGGGCTCGTCGCGACCGTCGGCACGACCTACGTCATGATCGAGCAGGCGCCGCTCGAGTCGATTCTCGCGGGCGTCATCGCCGGGTTCTTCGCGGCGGCGATTCTGCTCGTCAACAACATCCGTGATCGCGAGCAGGATGCCCGGGTCGGCAAGAAGACGCTGGCCGTGCGCATCGGCGACCTTCCGTCGCGCATTGTCTTCACTGTGTTGCTCGCGGGCGTCTACGGTGTGCTCGTGCCCTTCGCGCTGCTGTTCGAGTGGGCGCCTCTCGTCTACTTCACCCTGCTCATTTCGGCGCCGGTCGCGCTCATCGTGCTGCTGGCGCGCACGCCGGGCGAGCTCGTGCTCGCGCTCAAGCTCACGTCGCTCGGCGCTCTGCTCACCGGGCTCGGGCTCGCGGCGGCGATCGCCTTCTAGGCGGGCAGCGGCAAGAGCACCGAGACCTCGAGGCCGGGGTCGACGGTGCGGGCGCGCACCTCGCCGCCGTGGGCTTCGACGATCGCGTGGGTGATCGCCAGACCGAGCCCGGCGCCGCCCGCGATGCTGACGCGAGGGCTCGTGCGTGCGGTGCTGCCGCGCCACCCGGCCGTGCCCAGGTGCTGCAGGTCGTCGGCGTCGACGCCGGGGCCCTCGTCGCGCACGACCACTGCGGCGCGCCCCTCGACGGCCCCGACGGTCACGGTGACCTCGGCACCGGCCGGCGAGTGCTCGATCGCGTTCACGAGCACGTTGATGAGGGCACGGCTGAGCTCGCGCGAATCGACCTCGACCGTCACGCCCTGACTCTCGCCGAAGCGCACTCGCACGTCGTGCCGGGCCGCGAGCTCGGTGTAGTCGGCGACGACATCGCTCGCAAGGTCGGTCAGTGAGACGCGCTCGGGCGTGATCGCGAGCGTGCCCGCGTCGATGCGCGAGAGGGCGAAGAGGTCGTCGATGAGCGAGTGCAGCCGGGTGACGTGGCCGCCGAGTTGGCGGGCGTGACGCTGCGGGTCGGGCGACATGCCGTCTTCGAGCGTCTCGGCGATGGCGCGGATGCTCGCGAGCGGCGCCAGCAGGTCGTGCGCGATGCGCGCGACGAGGTCTCGGCGAGCCTGCTCTGCGCGCACCGACGCCTCTCGGGCCGAGCGCAGTCGCGCGCTCGACTCCACCAGCTCACCCTGCACCGCGTGCAGTTCGGCGGTCGTGCGCGGGGCCGGCAGCACCGCCTCGCCGGCACCGAGTCGTCGGGCGTCGCGGCCCAGGTGGCGGGCATCCCGTGACAGCGTCGTCGCCAGCAGCACCGCCATGACGACCGAGACCACGCCGCTCGCGGCGGTCACCGCGAGCGCCACCGCCGTGTCGTCGTCGGAGATGTACATGCCGCTCGCCGTGAGTGCGATGCCGCCGGCGACGGCGGCGACCGCGGCCGCGACGATGACGACCACGTGCACGATCAGGGGGGCCCGGCGGGCGAGCCGCAGCAGCACCGCGGCGATCAGCCCGGCGACGAGCGCAGAGCCCGCCGAGGTTGCGATGATCTGCAGGTAGTCCATGCCGGTCATCGCGGCACCGCCGGCGACGTCAGGGCGGCCGAGCTGAGTCGGTAGCCGACCCCCCACACGGTCTGGATGATCTCCGGAGCCCCCGGGTCGGCTTCGAGCTTCTCGCGCAGGCGTCGAACGTGCACGGTGATGGTCGAGACGTCGCCCACCGTCCACCCCCAGACGTCGGCGAGCAACTGTTCTCGCGTGATGGTGCGGTCAGGCCGCCGCACGAGGTAGTCGAGCAGGTCGTACTCGCGAGCGGTGAGGGCCAGTGCTCGGGTGTCGAGCCGCGCCTCGCGACGTGCCGCGTCAACCCGAAGGCGACCGAGGGCGACCTCGCCCGTCGGCTCGGGCCCCGGGCTCGCGCGCCGCATGAGACCTTCGGCCCGCAGCACGAGCTCGCGCGGCGAGAAGGGCTTGGCGAGGTAGTCGTCGGCACCCGCCTCAAGCCCCTCGATACGGTGCTCGGGCTCGCCGAGCGCCGTGAGCATGATGATCGGCACGGCCGAGGTCTCACGTAGTCGACGCGCCACGGTCAGGCCGTCGACGCCGGGAATCATGCGGTCGAGCACGACGAGGTCGGGCGGTCGCGCACTCGCGAGCTCGAGCGCCGTGACCGAGTCAGGCGCCACATCGACAACGCTACCGGCGGCGGTGAGGTAGGCCGCCGCGATCTCGAGCAACGTCGGATCGTCGTCGACCACGAGCACCCGTCGACCGTCGAGCGGTCGATCAGCGGCGCCCGTGTGCGACGCGTCAGCCACCGCGCAGCACGCCTTCGAGGTCGGCGATCGGGTCGTACCAGCCCAGGTCGAGGATGAGTGTCTGCAGCGCCTTGTCGGCCCCGATGATCACGACGATGCCGACGATGATGAAGAGCACGCCCATCGACCGCCTGAACCAGCCGCGAGGGTCGGCGAGCCAGCCGAGACGCCGCGCGGCGGTGCGCCCGGCCAGCGCGATGAGCAGCAGCGGCACCGCGAGGCCGATCGCGTAGAGCGTGACGTAGAGCAGGCCTTCGGCGAACGAGACGGGCAGCACCGTCGCGACGATGAGCGCGTACGTTGGGCTGCAGCTGCTGAACACTGGTCCGAGTGCGGCGCCCGTCAACACGTCGCCCCAGACCGACTGCCGCTGCACCGACGAGTCGAGCACCTTGTTGCTGCGGGTGCCGAGCCCGAGGCGCGTCGAGAGCGACTCCCACAGCGCCGGGAACAGCAGGTTGATGCCGAGCAGAATGACGATGACGCCCGAGATGATCTGCCAGACCTGCGTCGGCACTCCGAGCAGCGCCGTCGTCGCCTTGAGCAGCAGCGTGAAGGCGATGACGCTCACCGCGAGTGACGCGGCGATGACGAACGGGCGCCAGCGCGCCCGGCGTGAATCCTCGCCGTCGGCCACGATCGAGCCGCCGACGATGACCGGCAGCAGCGGCAGCACGCACGGCGCAGCGACCGTGAGCACGCCCGCGGCCAGGCTGACGAAGATCAGGCCTTCCACGCCGGCGACCTAGGGTGCCGCGGCGAGCAGCGCCGCGAGTGTCGTGTCGTCGTAGAGCACGCCCTTGGCCAGGGCGTCGCCCTCGTCATCGACGTAGACGATCGTGGTCTGCAGGGTCACGCCGTAGCGCTGCCGCAGCTCGGTCGCCGTGTCGAAGTCGACTTTGAAGACCGTGAAGTTGTCGGGAATCTGGTTGGCGAGAATGTCTTCTTCGAGCGCACGGCACTTCGGGCACCACGAGGCGTGGAAGAACAGCACCTTGGTGCCGGCTGTCTCGGCGATCGCACCGTCGTAGTACTCGACGTAGTCGCCGGGCTGCACGGCCGGCTCAGCCTCAACGGGCATCTCGTCGGTCGGAGTCGGGTCGGGCGTCGTCGGCGCAGAGACAACAGGAGGTGTTTGCGCTGCGTCCGGGCCCCCGCCCGTCGCGCACCCCGCCAGCAGCATGGTGGCCGCAATGGCGGCGATGAGTGTCATGTTGCGCATTCCCCGCACCTCTCGTTGTTTCTGGCCGACGATGCCCGACCGATGACTTGACTGTAGGTGCGGGCAACGGCCGCGCACAGGGCGAGACGATTACAGATTCTTACGGCTCGTCAGCTCTCGGCCGAGTCGCTGCGCACTGCGGCGTCTTCGGCATCAGCATCCGGATCGATCGAGGGTCGGGCGCGACGGGAGGCCAGATCGAGTGCGACGGCATCACGCAACCGCCCCAAGAAGATGTACGACAGGGTGAGCGCAATGATGGCGGCGACCAGCGTGACGACCACGATGGCGGCGAACCCGACCACATCCACCGAGGCGAGCGGCGTCGGCAGAACGAGGTAGAGCACGGTGAAGGCCGCGGCGAAGACGCCGAGGCGCACCAGCGTGTACTGAATCCAGGGGCTCACGACTGCAGTCTACGAGGCCCTTCTCGGGGCCTGCCCAGACCCCCGGCGTAGACTGCGAGCATGACCAGGTTCCTCATCGTGCTGCTCGTGATTGCCATTGCGTTCACGATTTACACGTTCGTGGACGTGCTGCTCACCGAGCGTTCGCGCGTGCGGGCGTTTCCGAAAGCGCTGTGGGCGTTCGTGGTCGTCTTGTTGCCGGTCATCGGCGGCCTGCTCTGGCTGTTCGTCGGCAAGGCGCGGCGCACGGCCGGCTCGATGGCCCGCCCCGTCGCCCCCGACGATGACCCCAGCTTTCTCAGCACCCTGAGCAGTGACGAGATAACGAGGCGCGCCGAGCAAGACGAACGACTGCGTCGGCTCGAGCAAGAGCTCGCCGATCTCGACGATGACACCCCCGCCGACCCCGAGCGCTGAGACCGCCTCGCCGGCCAGCGCGGCGGCGGGCGCACTGCTCGATGAGCTCGTGCGGCGCGGTGTCGCCGACATCGTGCTGAGCCCCGGCTCTCGTTCGCAGGCTCTCGCGCTCACGGCCGCCGCGCTCGCTCGCACGGGTGCCGTCTCGCTGCACGTGCGCATCGACGAGCGCGTCGCCGGGTTCACCGCGCTCGGCCTTGCTGTCGAGAGCGGGCGCCCGGTCGCGATCATCTGCACCTCGGGCACGGCCGTCGCCAATCTGCACCCCGCGGTGCTCGAGGCGCACCACAGCGGGGTCGGCATCATCGTGCTCAGCGCCGACCGGCCCGCTGAACTGCGCGGCATCGGCGCGAACCAGACCACGCAGCAGCCGGGCATCTTCGGCGACCTCGTGCGTGCCGACTGGGATGTTCCGGCGCCCACCGGCGCCCCCGGCGAGCTCGACGACGCGCGCGAGCTCGCGGTGCTGGCCGTGCGCGCCAGCCTTGACGGGCCCGTGCACGTCAATCTCGCCTACCGCGAGCCCCTGAGCGGGCCGATCTCGATCGACACGGGCCTCGCGCTCGGCGAACCGCCCGTGAGTGACGCGGTCGCGGCTACCGTGCTCGATCTCCACCCAGACGACGCCACGGTCGTCATCGCGGGCCACGGCGCCGGCCCCCGCGCCGAACAGCTGGCCGTCGATCTCGGAGCCCCCCTCATCGCCGAGGTGTCGAGCGGCGCGCGCTTCGGCCGCCACGCCGTCGTCGCCTACCGCGACGTGCTGCGCGGGCCGCACGGCGAGGCCGTCGGGCGGGCCATCGTGCTCGGGCACCCGACGCTCAGCCGTGAGGTGCCGCAGCTGCTCGAACGCGGCGACGTCGACGTCATCGTCGTGCGCACGCCGGGGGTCGAAGACTACAACCCCGGGCGCCGCGCCCGCGTCGTCGACGACGTGCGCGTGCTGGGCACCCCCGACCCCGCGGTTGTGCGGCGCTGGGTGGGCGGCTGGGTGAGCATGTCGCGCGCCGTGCTCGAGAGCGACGCACCCGATGACCCCGCTCCCGACCTGTCGCTCGCGGTGTCGAGCGACCGCGGCGTGCGCGCCGCCTTCGCGCAGGCCGAGCTCGCCGTTCTTCGCGCCCCGATCGACCGGCGGATGCTCGCGCGGGCTCTGTGGGCATCCACCTGGCCGCACGATCGCCTGGTGCTGGCAGCGTCGCGCCTCATCCGCGTCGCCGACGCGATCGTGCCCGGCAAAGCCATCAGGGTGCATGCCAATCGGGGGCTCGCGGGCATCGACGGCACCATCTCGACCGCGACGGGCATCGCGCTCGCCGCGGCGCGCGACGGCTCGACGGGCACGACGCGAGTGCTCGCGGGTGACCTCGCGGTGCTGCACGATGCGGGGGCCTTGCTCGTGCCCCTGCCGGAGGGCATCCGCCTGCACGTCATCGTCGGCAACGACGGTGGCGGCACGATCTTCGATGCCCTCGAGGTGGCGCAGACCGCCGACCCCGACGATTTCGCCACCGTCATGCGCACGCCGCACCGCGCCGACTTCGCGTCGCTCGCCGCGGCGGGCGGCTGGGCCTATCGCCGCGCAACCACCCGCGCCGAGCTCGACGACGCGCTGACCGCCCCTGAGTCTCTGCTGCTCGTCGAGGTGCCGCTCGAGCCGTGAGAACAGCGGCGGGTAGCATCCGAGTCATGCGCGAACTGCTGAGACCCCCTGCCGATCTGCGTCTCAACGACATAGACACCTCGTCGACGCCCGGATTCGACGGCGACAAGAAGGCGGCCGAGGCAGCGCTCGCCGACGGCGCCGAGCGGCTCAGCGAGGTGCAAGAGCGGCTGTACGCGGCGAGCAAGGCGGGCTCGACCCAGCGCGTTCTGCTCGTGATTCAGGCGATGGATACCGCCGGCAAGGGCGGCATCGTACGCCACGTTGTCGGGGCGGTCGACCCGCAGGGCATTCAGCTCGCCGCCTTCAAGAAGCCGACGGAGGAAGAGCTCGCCCACCACTTCTTGTGGCGAGTCGAGAAGCAGCTGCCGGCGCCCGGCATGATCGGCGTCTTCGACCGTTCGCACTACGAAGACGTGCTCATCGGGCGCGTGCGCCAGCTGGCCCCCGCCGCCGAGATCGAGCAGCGCTACGACGACATCGTGCAGTTCGAGCGCCGCGTCGTCGACAGCGGCATCGCGCTCGTCAAGGTGATGCTGCACATCAGCGCCGACGAGCAGAAAGAGCGTCTCGCCGAGCGCCTCGACCGACCCGACAAGCACTGGAAGTATCGCCCGGGCGACATCGATGAACGGATGCTCTGGAACGACTACCAGCAGGCCTACGAGCTCGCCATCACGCGCACCGACACCGACGACGCCCCCTGGTACGTTGTGCCCGCCGACCGCAAGTGGTACGCACGGCTCGCCGTGCAGACCCTGCTGCTCGACGCGCTCGAGAAGATCGACCCGCAGTGGCCTGCGGCCGACTTCGACGTCGAGGCCGAGAAGAAGCGCCTCGCGGCTACGTAGCAACTACCGGTAGATCTCGCGCCGGTTCCCCGCCCGCACGATGAGCACCGTGAGCACGTCGTCGAAGACGTCGTAGACGATTCGATAGTCACCAACACGCAGTCGCCACGCGATCTCTTCACCGACCAGTTTCGTGCAGCCTGGCGGGCGCGGGTCATCGCCGAGCTTTTGGATAGCGGCGAGAAGGCGCTCACGGGCGGGGCGCGGAAGCTTCTTCACCTGGCGCGCAGCGGAAGTGGTGAATTCGACGCTGTAGGTCAAGAAGCCAGCTCGGCTCGCAGTTCATCGAGGGTCACGCGAGCCCCGTCGTCCGCGGCTTTCGCGTCGCGGTAGGCGGCAAGATCCTGCGCATGCTCGAATGCTTCGAGTGCCTCGAGGTCAGCCACGCTGATGACGACCGCGGCGAGCTTGCCATTGCGGGTCACGCCGATGCGCTCGCCCGCATACATCGCTCGGCCGAGCACATCGGCCAACTGACTGCGCAGTTCGCGCGTCGAAACCTCGTTAGTCACTGTGTCCATGAGGACCATTGTATGCGAATTGGCTTTGTGTACACAACGTGAATACGTTGTCGGTCAGGCGCCAAACTCACGTGATTCTGACCCCATCCGACGCAGCCCTCCGAAGCCTGGTCTCCTCAACGATCGTCTATTGAGACATCGGGCCGACCCTCCGCGCGCCCGGGCCTGAATCCGAAGAAGGCTGCGTGACGGTTACGGGGCCATGTCCTCCAAAGTGCCGACTGCGGGCGGGTTTCTCTGGGGCTTAGCGTGATGCCTGATCGACGCTCACATCTCGTGCTCGCCGGCCTCCACCCCCCTTGGCAGCGCGGAGTAGTCACATGGTCGTTTGGTCCCAATCTCTTCGTCTTGTCGGCATGGCCTCAGCCGTCGCCCTGGTCGCCGGCTTAGCCATGATGCCCGGCACCGAGCAAGTCGCTGTCGCGGCGCCGGTGGAACCGGTCGACATTCTCCTTGACGAGGAGCGAGAGGCCCCCCTGGTGGAGGCTCTTGACTACGTTGCACCGCTTCCCACTTTTCCTGAGGGTCGTTTCGACATCGATGAACCGGTGTTGCTGTCCGAAGACGTCATCAAGAAGGCCGCCGGGGTGCGCGCCTCTGCCGAGGATGATCTCTTGGCGCAGGCCGAAGGGCTTCCGGTGGTGGAGAGGGATGTGATTCGGCCTGGGTTTAATGCCTGTCCGGTTTCCTGTCCGACGCGGTCGCCGGCAGGGGTGATTCTTGGTCAGCGTCGTAGGACTGCTCGACTGAATCACACCGGGTTTTAGTGCACGGGGAGTTCTCCCAACAACCGCTGTCAGATCTAGCGCGGTCTCAGAAGCGATCTTCTATTGAGACCCCGCGCTGAGCCGACGACACGCCCGGGCGATGAGTCTCAGAAGTCTGTCTCAAGTCTCCGAGTAGTGAGAGACGACTTCTCAGGCTCTCCTGACGGCGGCTAGCGCGGTAGGACGAGCCCAGCCTTAGCGGAGAGCGTCGGCGATGGGCCGGAACTTCATGCGGGTCTCGGCGAGCTCGGAGTCGGGATCGGAGTCGATGACGATGCCCGCGCCGGCATATGCCGTGAGTGCGCCGTCGTCGTCGATGCGCGCGCAGCGCAGGGCGATGACCCACTCGCCGTCGCCGTCTTGGTCGATCCAGCCGACGGGGCCGGCGTAGCGTCCGCGATCGAAAGGCTCGAGCTCGCCGATGAGCTCGAGCGCAGCATCCCGAGGCGAACCGGCGACCGCCGCGGTCGGGTGTAGCGCCGCGACCAGATCGAGCGCACTCGCCCCGTCGCCCAGCTGCATCTCGATGTCGGTCGCGAGGTGCCACAGGTTGGGCAGCTTGAGCGTGAAGGGCAGCTCGCTCGCGGTGATCGCCCGCACGTGCGGCTGCAGGGCGTCGAGCACGCTGCGCACCGCGAAGGCGTGCTCGTCGAGGTCTTTCTGGCTCGTTGCGAGCGTGGCGGCCGCGGCGGCATCGTCGGCCGACCCCGCGCCGCGGGCCGTGCTGCCCGCGAGCACTCGTGCGCTCGCCTCGTGCGCGTGCACGCTCACGAGCGTTTCGGGGCTCGCGCCGATGAGGCCGTCGACCGCGAAGGTGAGGCAGTCGGGGTAGCGGTCGGCGAGTTCGCTCAGCAGGGCGCGCCGGTCGGCATCGGGCGGGATGCTCGCCACAGCATCGCGCGCGATCACCACCTTCTCGACCCGCCCGTCGCGGATCGCCTGCACAGCACTGCCGACGACCGCCGTGAAGCCTTCGCGGCTCAGCGAGGCCGCGGCGAGGGTCGCGCGAGGCCGCTCGCCGATCGGCGCGGCGTTCGGGGGCTCGGTCACCGTGTCGTCGCCCTGCACCGTGATGCGGGTGACCCAGCTCACCCCGTCGCGCCGGCCGACGATCAACTGCGGAACGACGAGCACGCTCGCCGCAGTCGACGAGTCGGCGAACGCGAAGGTGCCGAACGCCACGAGTCCGCAGCCCGCGAGGCCCACGCCGTCTTTCACGTCGGCCGCGGCTGAGATGCCCCGCCAGGCCTCCGCAGCCTCGGTCAGCCGATCGGGGCCCGAGAACTCGAGCCGCAGCAGCTCACCGATGCCGATGATGCCGTCGTCTCGACGCAGAGCGACGAGCGGGTCGCGCAGGTCGGCAAGCTCCAGCAACACCTCGTGCGGATGCGCTGTCGCGGTCACCGCCCGCAACGCCACCGGGGGCACAGAGACCGCGGGCGCGGCGGATTCAGGCACCTGCTCAGGGTACTCCGCGCCCGACAGTCCCCCAGGTCGCTCACGGCGAACCCCGGGCCGACGCTCACTAGACTCGATCCTGTGACGAGGGCCGATCTGTCGAAGACTCCGCGAGACGTCGCCGCGATGTTCGACGGTGTCGCCCGCGGCTACGACCGCACGAACGCCGTGCTGTCGGTGGGCAACGCGGCGCTGTGGCGCATCGCGACCGTCAAGGCGGTCGACCCGAAGCCGAGCGAGCGCATTCTCGACATCGCCGCCGGCACGGGCACCAGCTCGGTCGCGCTCGCCAAGACGGGTGCCGAGATCATCGCGCTCGACTTCTCGCAGGGCATGGTCGACGAGGGTCGACGCCGGCACCCCGACCTCACCTTCGTGCAGGGCGATGCCGAGAAGCTGCCGTTCGGCGACGCCGAGTTCGACGCCGTGACGATCAGCTTCGGCCTGCGCAACGTGCAGCACCCCGAGGTGGCGCTCGCCGAGATGCTCCGCGTGCTCAAGCCCGGTGGTCGCGTCGTGATCTGTGAGTTCTCACGCCCACCGTTCGCCCCTCTGCGTGCGGCCTACCAGGCCTACCTCAAGCACGTCATGCCGCTCATCGCGGGCGCGGCGAGCTCGAACCCCGACGCCTACCGCTACCTGTTCGAGTCGATCGAGGCGTGGCCGTCGCAACCGGTGCTCAGTGAGTGGCTGCGCACCGCCGGCTTCACGACCGTCGGGTACCGCAATCTGTCGGCGGGCGTCGTGGCACTGCACCGCGGCCGCAAGCCCGCCGTCGCTCCGTCGGCCCCGCGCCCCAAGAGATCGGCGAACCGTTGACCCGCCTTCCACCGCTCGCCCGCCGCAGCAAGACGCTCAGCGCATCGCTCGGCCTCGGCGAGAAGCTCTTCGCCTCGAGCGAGGAACGTCGTTTCGCCGACGCGATCGAGACCGGCCTCGTCGAGGTCGAAGAGGGCCTGCTGCGCGAGGTCGCCTTCGCCGACGACATGGCCGATGTCACGTCGCGCTACTTGCTCGAAGCGGGGGGCAAGCGCATCCGCCCTGTGCTCACGCTGCTGACGGCGCAGCTCGGCGAGGGCAACAACCCCTCCGTCATCACCGCCGCGCAGGCCGTCGAGATCACGCACCTCGCATCGCTCTATCACGACGACGTCATGGACGAGGCCGAGATGCGCCGCGGTGTCCCCTCGGCGCAGAGCGTCTGGGGCAACTCGGTCGCGATCCTCACGGGAGACCTGCTGTTCGCTCGGGCGAGCAAGCTCGTCGCGAGCCTCGGCGAGGGGGCCATCAAGCTGCAGGCCGACACCTTCGAGCGGCTGTGCCTCGGGCAGCTGCACGAGACCATCGGCCCGCGCATCGACGACGACCCGATCGAGCACTACCTGCGCGTGCTCGCCGACAAGACGGGCTCGCTCATCGCCGCCGCGGCGCAGATGGGCGTCATCTTCTCGAAGGCGCCCGAGCACTACGCGGCACCCGTGGTCGCCTTCGGCGAGAAGATCGGCGTGGCCTTCCAGCTCATCGACGACGTGATCGATCTGGCCGAGCCCGAGTCGGAGACCGGCAAGCCTCAGGGAACCGATCTGCGCAGTGGGGTGGCGACACTGCCCCTGCTGTTCTTGCGAAGAGCAGCGCGCACGGATGTCGATGCCGCCGCGCTGCTCGCCCGCATCGAGCTGCACGTCGAGATCGACGGAGACGAGACCGAGCTCGCCGCGGCGATCGCCGAGCTGCGCGCGCACGATGTGACGACCGAGACCCTCGACGAGGCGCGCCGCTGGGCCGACGAGGCCGTCGCCGCCCTCGAGCCGCTGCCCGACGGGCCCGTCAAGCTCGCCCTGACCAAGTTCGCCGAGGCCGTGGTCGACCGCAGCACGTGAGCGTCGCTGACCGCGCCCGCCTCCTCGCACAGAAAGCACCCCACCCCGCATGACCAAGCTCAGGCTCGCCATCGTCGGTGCCGGACCAGCCGGCATCTACGCCGCCGACATCCTGCTCAAGCACGAGCGCTCGTTCGACGTCTCGATCGACCTCTTCGAGCAGCTGCCCGCCCCCTACGGCCTCGTGCGCTACGGCGTCGCCCCCGATCACCCGCGCATCAAGGGCATCATCAACGCTCTGCGCGAGGTGCTCGACTCGGGTGACATTCGCATCTTCGGCAACGTGCGCTACGGCGCCGACATCACGCTCGACGACCTCAAGCGCCACTATCACGCGGTCATCTTCTCGACGGGGGCGATTCGGGATGCTGCGCTCGAGATTCCCGGCATCGACGCGCTCGGCAGCTACGGCGCCGCTGACTTCGTCAGCTGGTACGACGGCCACCCCGACGTGCCGCGCGAATGGCCGCTCGAGGCCGAGTCGGTCGCGGTCATCGGCAACGGCAACGTCGCGCTCGACGTGGCCCGCATGCTCGCCAAGCACCCCGAAGACCTGCTGCCGACCGAGGTGCCCGACAACGTCTACGCCGGCCTCGTCGCCTCGCCGGTCACCGACGTGCACGTGTTCGGCCGCCGGGGCCCGATGCAGGTGAAGTTCACCCCGCTCGAGCTGCGCGAACTCGGCGAGCTGCGCGATGTCGACATCGTCGTGCACGAGGAGGACTTTGATTACGACCAGGCTTCGCGCGATGCGATCACCTCGAACAAGCAGATCACGGTCATCGACCGCATCTTCACGCAGTGGCGCTCGCGCGAGACCGGTAGCGCGTCCCGTCGTCTGCACCTGCACTTCTACGCCAAGCCTCTCGAGGTGCTCGCCGACGACGAGGGCCGCGTGGCGGGCTTCCGCTACGAGCGCACCGAGCCCGACGGCGCCGGCGGGGTGCGCGGAACGGGTGAGATTCGAGAGGTTGCGGTGCAGTCGGTCTACCGGGCGGTGGGCTACTTCGGCTCGCCCCTCGACGGCATCCCCTTCGACGAGCGCCACGGCGTCATTCCGAACCACGAGGGCCAGGTGCTCGGCGACGACAACCGCCAGTTGCCGGGTGTATACGCCACGGGCTGGATCAAGCGCGGCCCGGTCGGCCTCATCGGCCACACGAAGAGCGACGCCATGGAGACGATTCAGCACCTCGTGGTTGACCAGGGCTCATGGTGGAGCCCGAGCGACCCCGACGAGCAGTCGGTCGTCGACCTGCTCGACAGCCGCGGAGTGCTCTACACAAACCTCGACGGTTGGCACCGACTCGACGCCCACGAGGTCGCGCTGGGCAAGCCTCAGGGCCGCGAGCGCATCAAGGTCGTGCCGCGCGACGAGATGATCCGCATCTCGCGAGACTAGCCCGGCCACCGCGGGCGAGCCCTCTGCGTGAGCTCCATGTCGGGCAGTCGATGGGGTGCGCATCGCACGGCCTGAGTCAGGGCAATGTCGATCGACACGCACCACCGTGTGCCTGAATCGTAGGCATCGTCAGACCAATGAATCGTCGCTGCACCGGCGTATCGGAGTCGATGCGCACGTGATGGCCGACTGACATGCGGAGGTTCAGGGGAGTCGAGACGATCGATGACTTCGTAGAATTCCAGGGCGCTCACGCAAGCGAGCGGGCCACCGTGACTCCACGCTGACCGCACTGATGCCGGCAGGTCGCTCGACCCGTACCAACCGCGGCAGAGTCGTTTGAGCCAGCCGAATTGGACTCCGAAGCGAATGTCGTCGGCGCTCCACCCCTCTGCAAGCAATTCAGCTCGAGAGGCAATGCCGCCGTTGGCCGAGATGTACTCGTCGAACGTTCGAAACCGCGGCATACAGAGGAGTGTGCGGGTGCTCGACGATCTCGCGTGCCCCGCGCTCGGCGTCGGTCGATCATCGCTTGTTCTCTGTGCTCTGTGGAGGACGGGGGTTGCGGGACCCGCCCCCGCCCGCCTTCCACAACTTCGGAGTGGGAGTCGCGAGGTATCGAGACTTTTCCCCCTTCCGAAGTTGTGGAAGGCATCCAGGGTGGGGCGGTGGACCTGGCTCAGACGGCGGAGTCGGCCGTTACCGTCCAGCCGAGGGCGATGAGTTCGTCGAGCACCTCGAGATCGAGCTGCTCGAGCCGGTTGACATAGACGCAGGCGACCGACGCGCTGTGCGGGCCGAGTCGAGCGAGCAAAGCGGGAGCGTCTGGATGCTCGGTCAGGCCGTAGAGCGTGAGCTTGGCCTTGCGCGGCGAGAAGCCCGTGCGCGGCCAGATTCCCTCGGTGCCGCTCGCGTACTGGTAGCGGTAGGTACCGAAGCCGACAATCGACGGACCCCACATGACCGGCTCGGCCCCGGTCGCCCGGCGATAGATTTCGACGAGCTCGGCACCTTCAGCCGCACGGCGCGGGTCGAGCGTCGACAAGAACTCGTCGACAGGAACCTCGGTCGGCAGCGTCTTCTGCGTCATGCGAGAACCGTACGCGCGCTGGGCGGGCGGCCGCTACTGCAGAGCCGCTGTGACGCGAGCCAGGTCGTCGAAGGCGCGCATGTGGGCGGGGCGGCGCAGCCACTCATCGAGCGTCAACTCGCGCGAGTTCTCACGATAGGTCTGCTCGATCGCTCGGAGCTCTCGAATGATCGACTCGCCGCGCACCATGACCGATACCTCGAGGTTGAGGCTGAACGAGCGCATGTCCATGTTGCTCGACCCGATGATGGCCACCTGGTCGTCGATCGTGAAGTGCTTGGCGTGCAGCACGGTCGGCGAGCGGTAGAGCCAGATGCGTACCCCGGCCCGCAGCAGCTCTTCGTAGTACGAGCGCTGTGCGTGGAAGACGAGCGTCTGGTCGCCGACCTCTGACACGAAAAGCTGCACGTCGAGCCCGCTCTGCGCCGCGGTTGTGATCGCGTAGAGCATCGACTCGTCGGGCACGAAGTACGGGGAGCAGATCTGCACCTGCTCTTGCGCTGCATAGACGAGTGAGTTGAAGAGGCGCAGGTTGTTCTCACCCTCGAACGCGGGGCCGCTCGGCACTACCTGAGCGTCGAGCCCTTGACCAGGATCGACATCGGGCGAGATGACAGCTTCGCGCAGCAGCAGCTCGTCGGTTTCGGCGTACCAGTCGGTCGCGAACAGGGCCTCGATGCCGGCCGCGATCGGGCCGTCGAAGCGCACCATGAGTTCTCGCCACTCGAGCCGCGAGCCGTCGCGGCGGGAGCGCCGATGGTAGCCGCGCTCGACGAGGTTCTGCGACCCGGTGAAGGCTATCGAACCGTCGACGATCAAGAACTTGCGGTGATTGCGCAGATCAGGACGCTGCCACTGGCCGCGCCACGGCCTGACCGGCAGCATCGCGAAGTGTTCGGCGCCGATCGCGTCGAGCCGACGGCGAAGTCTTCGGTAGCCGGGAACCCGCACCGAGGCGATGTGGTCGTACAGCACACGCACCTTAACGCCGCGCGCGACGGCGGCACCCAGGGCGGCGAAGAACCGCTCGGTCTCATCGTCGACAGACATGATGTAGAACTCGACGTTGACCAAACGGGTCGCCGCGTCGACCGCCTCCGTCATGGCAGAGATCGACGAAGAGTAGTCGGTGTACAACCTGGCCGTGTTGCCGCCCACGAGAGGCATCGCGCCCAGGTTGCGGTTCAGTTCGACGATCGGCTCGAGCCAGGGCGGCCAGGGGGAATCCTTGCTGACGCGATCCATGCCGTCAGTGGTCTCGAGGATGTAGGTGTTGATCTCGTCTTGCTGCTCCCGACGTCTCTTCGGCAGCCGACGGGAACCCAGCAGCAGGAAGAGTAGGAAGCCGATGAGCGGCAGGATGTAGATGAGCAGTAGCCAGGCGAGGGCGCTCGGGGGTCGACGGTTGCGCGGCACAACCACCAGAGCAGTGATGGCAATGCCCAGCGCGGCCAGGAGCACGAGGCCTGTCACGATGAGGACAATCCACGCCTCAGTGCCGCTGAGGGCGACGTCGTCAGTCATGGCCGCAGTCTAGTGACGCAGGTTCATCCGCCGCGGCTCGAAGCGTCAGCGAAAATTGACGAACTGCAGCGCGACGTCGAGGTCTTTGCCCTTGAGCAGCGCCATGGTCGCCTGCAGGTCGTCACGGCTCTTCGACTGCACCCGCAGCTCGTCGCCCTGAATCTGACTCTTGACGCTCTTCGGCCCCTCGTCGCGGATGATCTTCGAGATCTTCTTCGCGTCGTCGCTCGAGATGCCGTTCTTGAGCCCGACCTCGATGCGGAACTCTTTGCCGCTCGCGTAGGGCTCACCCGTGTCGAGGCTGCGGATGCCGATGCCGCGCTTGATCATCTTCGACTCGAGCACCTCGAGCACGGCCTTGACGCGCTCTTCGGCGCTCGCCTTGAGCAGCAGCTTCTCGCCGCTCCATTCGATCGACGCGCCGACTCCCTTGAAGTCGTAGCGCTGGGCGATCTCCTTCTGAGCCTGGTTGACGGCGTTGTCCGCCTCCATCTTGTCGACCTTGCTCACGATGTCGAATGATGAATCAGCCATGCGACCATCGTAACCATGACCCCCGCCGCGATCGCCCGAATGAGCATCGGGCTTGCGCTCGGAGCTCTCGTGGTCGCTGCCCTGGTGCTCTTGCTGCTGCGCCCCTCGGCGCCGACACCGACGGATGCTGCGCTCGAGCCCACCGCGACCCCCGCGCCGCGCTGGGCAGAGCCGGCGCCCCTCCCTCCCACGTCGGCGGCACCGACCCGGCCCGGAGTCTCGGGCCTGGTCGACCCGGCCTGGGTCACCGCCGTCGCCGCGGATTCGGGCATTCCCGAGCGGGTGCTCGCCGCCTACGCGGGCGCCGCGATCTCGAAGAACGCCGAGCGCCCCGACTGCGACCTCGGCTGGAACACACTCGCGGGCATCGGCTGGGTCGAGTCGCGCCACGGCACCTACGGCGGAGCATCCGTCGCCGATGACGGCACCGTCAGCCCGCCCATCATCGGCATTGCACTCGACGGTTCGACGACCAACATCATCACCGACACCGACGGGGGAGAGTTCGACGGCGACGCCGAGTTCGACCGGGCTTTGGGTCCGATGCAGTTCATTCCGGGCAGCTGGGCCAACTGGTACGTCGACGCGAGCGGTGACGGCATCGCCGACCCGCACAACATCGACGACGCGGCGCTCGCCGCGGCCAACTATCTGTGCCGGGCGGTGCCGACCCTCGGCGACGAGGCCTCCTGGCGTGGGTGCATCGCCGCCTACAACGACGCGAGCAGCTACCTCGACGCCGTGGCTACCGCCTCGCAGGGCTACGCCGCTGCGGCCGAGCGGTCGTCGACCTCACAATGAGCTCGAACGGCAGGGGCGTGTTCTCGTCATCGAGATCGTCGCTGCCGCTCGGCTGCAGCTCTTCCATGAGCAGCTCGACGGCGCGCTCGCCCTGCAGGCCCGGGAATTGCGCCACGGTCGAGAGCCCGAAGAAGTCGGCGAGCTCGTGGTCGTCGATGCCGATGATCGAGAGCTCACCCGGCACGTCGAGGCCCATGTCGCGCGCCGCGAGAATCGCGCCGATGGCCATCTCGTCGCTCGCCGCGACGATGGCCGTCGGGCGCAGGCGAGGGTTGCCGAGCATCTGCTTGGCTGCGGTGTAGCCGCTCTCCATCGTGAAGACGGCAGGAAAGTAGAGGTCGCGCTCAGGAATCAGCCCGGCACCGCGCAGTGCGGCCTCGTAGCCGAGGCGCCGATTGGTCGGCAGGTGGAACGCGAGCTCGCGATCGACGTCGCCTCCAATATGACCGATGCGCGTGTGCCCGAGCGAGAGCAGATGCTCGGTCGCGAGCTTCGTGACCGCGACGTCGTCGATGCTGAGCGTGCGCACGCCCCGCAAGGGTCCGCCCACGCCGACGAGCGGCTTGCTCAGCGCATGCAGCGAGGTGATCTCGGCGACCGTGAGTTCCAGGCTCACGGCGATCACAGCATCCACCCGTTGCCGCAGCAGGTGATCGGTGAAGACCTTCTCGCGCTCGCGATCGTCGCCCGAGAGGTTGTAGAGGGTCAGGTCGTAGCCGTACTGCATGAGGCGGCGCTGCGCACCCTCGATAACCGAGGTGTAGAACCAGCGGTTCAAGAAGGGAACGACGACGCCGATGTTGCGCGTGCGCCCCGTCGCGAGGCTCGAGGCGCTGGCCGAGACGACGTAGCCGAGCTCGGCGGCGGCGGCTTCGACGCGCTCACGGGTCGTGGCCGCGACGTGCCCGCGACCGCTGAGAGCGCGCGACACGGTCGCCGTCGAGACTCCCGCACGACGGGCGACGTCGTCGATGCCGACCATGTGTCGTCGCCTCGCTCTCTCCCCTCTGGCCAGAATAACCGCACGCGGACCCGACGACGGATGCGGGGCGGCGAGCGTGGTATCGCCGACCCCGCCGCTCTTGTATTCTTGTGAGGCGCCTCCGGTCGGTGACCACACGGGTCGGGCGCGCACCTGGCGAGTTACCCAAGCGGCCAAAGGGATCTGACTGTAAATCAGACTGCTCAGCATTCGGGGGTTCGAATCCCTCACTCGCCACCATGACTCCTCCACCGAACGCGACCGCCGAGTTGCTCTCGCTGGCGCGCGCCGTCGCTCTCGAGGCAGGCACCCTCGTGCTCGAGGCGCGGCGCGGGGTCGTCGAGGTCGCCGACCGCAAGTCGTCGTCGGTCGACGTCGTCACGCAGGTCGACCGCGACGCCGAAGCACTCATTCGCGGCCGCCTCGCCGAAGCGCGGCCCCACGACGGCTTCTTCGGTGAAGAGAGCGGCGGAGCGTCGGGCTCGAGCGGACTCACCTGGGTCGTCGACCCCATCGATGGCACCGTCAACTTTCTCTACGGCATTCCGCACTATGCCGTGAGCATCGCCGTCGTCGAAGGCGAGGCCGACCCGCAGCGCTGGCAGGCGCTCGCCGGGGTCGTCGTCAACCCGGCGACAGGTGAGCTCTTCTCGGCCGCTGCGGGAGACGGCGCCTTTCTCGGCGATCGTCCGCTGCAGGTCAACCCTCCGGTCGATCTCTCGCAGGCGCTCGTTGCGACAGGCTTCGCCTACGCGGCGCAGACGCGTGCCGAGCAGGGCGCGGCCGTTGCGCGCCTGCTGCCTCAGGTACGGGATGTTCGGCGCATGGGCACCGCATCGCTCGACCTCTGCGCGGTGGCGAGCGGTCGTGTCGACGCCTATTTCGAGCGCACGCTGAGCCCCTGGGATCACGCCGCGGGTGCCATTGTCGCCGCCGAGGCCGGCGCCCGTGTCACGGGCCTGCCGGGCATGCGCGCCGACCACCGGTTCTTGCTCGCGGCGCACCCGGAACTCGCGGTCGCGCTCGAGCGGGTGCTCGGCGAGGTGGAGGCCGTGCCGAGTGAGGCGGCCAGTGACTCGTCGTGACCGCACCTCGGTACGAACTGCGAATTGTGCTCACCGACTTTCGCTGTCGACGCGCAGCCGTTAGTCTTTACCAATCCGTGATAATCGCGCTCTGCGAGGCGACCACTGATCCGAGCAACTGACATCTGAGGCTGACGACGACCGTGACGAACGAGTTCCCGTGGGCCGCAGAGGGTTCTGACCAGAATTCCCCTGCGACCGCGAACGACGCTCTCGAGTCGCTCGGCTTCTCCTTCACCGAGGAATCCTCTGCTCAGACTCCCGTCGAGACGAGCTCAGCCGACGTGCCGACCGCCGCACTTGAGCAGCTGCCCTCTGGCCACTCGACCGACCTCGTGCCACTGAGCCGTCGCGCCTTGCGCGAAGCCGAGCGGTCGAAGCCGAGCTCGCGACGAGGCCGTGGCCCGGCCGCGAGCGAGCCCGTCGCCGCGACGTCACCGAGCGTGAGTGCGACCGAGACGGTGACGCCGACCCCCGTGCGGCGTGCGCCCGCCGCGCCGCCCGTGGCGGCAGCTGCCACGCGGCCCGCCTCCTCGCGCCCCTCGCTGCGCCGGCGTATTGCCCAGAAGACCTTCCCGCCCGTCGTCATGCTCGCCGCGGCCGCCCTGCTCGTCGGCACGTCAGTGCCCGCGACGGCGCTGTTCGACCCCGACGCGCCTCCGGCATCCACGGTCATGGCATCGATCGCGATGTCAGACGAGGCCGCCATCGATCCTGAACTCACCGAAGAGCAGGTTGTCGAGGTCGAGGCGGGCGCAGACCTCACCGCGGTCGTCGCGTCGCGCGACGAGTGGAGCGTGACCTCGTACGCCGAGATGCTGCGCCTCAAGTACGGCAGCCGTGACTTCTCCTACTCCACGAGCGGCTCGGGCGCCGTGCGCTGGCCGTTCCCCGCCGCCGTGCCGATCAGCTCGGGCTTCGGCGAGCGCGTCGCGCCGTGCCGCTACTGCTCGAGCTACCACCAGGGCCTCGACTTCAACCCCGGCGCTGGCACGCCGATCTTCGCGATCGCTGACGGCGTCGTCATCAAGGCCGAGCACAGCGGCGGCTTCGGCAACCACGCCATCATCGAGCACACCATCAACGGCCAGCGCGTCACGAGCACCTATGCGCACATGACGACGGCCAGCTCGCCTCTGGTCGTCGGGCAGCAGATTCTCGTCGGCGACTTCGTCGGCACGGTCGGCAGCACCGGCACGTCGACCGGCGCCCACCTTCACTTCGAGATTCGCATCGACGACATCGCGATCGACCCGTTCGCCTGGTTGCAGGCTAACGCGAGCTAGACCCGCCCGGCGCTCGCGCGCTGAGCGGGCCGCTCCAGACGGCGGGGCTCTAGCCGAGCATCCACACCGTCGTGTCGACCGGAAGGGTGCGACCGTCTAGGGGACCACTCGCGAGTACCACCTCGCCCGCCGGCAGCTCGATCGCGGCAGCGCCCACGTTGGCGATGACGGTGATCGAGCCATTGCGCAGAGCGACGACGTCGGCGTCGAAGCGCTCGAGCCACTGCACCGAGCCCATTCCGAGGTCGTGCTCGGCACGCAGCCGCAGTGCGTCGCGGTAGAGCTCGAGCGTTGACCCGGGCACACCGTGCTGCACGTCGCGCGCGTAGTGCGCGAACAGGGCGGGCTGCGGCAGCCAGCTGTCGCCCGAGCTGTTGAACCCGAACGCCGGCGCGGCCGACTCCCACGGAATCGGCACTCGGCATCCGTCACGGCCGTAGACCTCGCCGTTGGTGCGGTGGAAGGTCGGGTCTTCGCGCACGTGGTCATCGAGCTCGATGACCTCGGGCAGGCCGAGCTCTTCGCCCTGGTAGAGATAGGCGCTGCCCGGCAGGCTGAGCATGAGCGCAGTCGCGGCGCGGCCGCGGCGCAGGCCCAGCTCGTCGTCGGGCTTGTCTTCGGTCTTGGGGCCGATGCCGCTCGCGGGCGCCGCGCCGTAGGTCGACAGGCCGTAGCGGCTCGGGTGGCGCACGACGTCGTGGTTCGAGAGCACCCACGTGCTCGGGGCACCGACGCCCGTGAAGGCGGCGATCGACTCATCGATCACCGAGCGCAGCCGCGCAGCTTCCCACGGAGTGCCGAGGTAGCTGAAGTTGAAGGCCTGGTGCATCTCGTCGGGGCGCACCCAGAGGGCGGCCTTTTCGAGCGGTTCGACCCACGCCTCGGCGCACAGCACGCGGTCGCCGCTGTACTCGGCGAGCACCCGGTGCCAGTCGCGATAGACCTCGTGCACCTCGGGCTGCGCCCAGTAGGGCACGTCGTCGGGCGACGAGATGGCGTCGGCGAGCCCACTGGCCTCGGCCTTCTCGACGATGTCAGGTAGGCCCTCTTTCTTCATGAGGCCGTGCGCGACATCGACTCGGAACCCGTCGACCCCTCGGTCGAGCCAGAACCGCAGAATCTGCCGGAACTGCTCCCAGACCCAGGGGTTCTTCCAGTTGAAGTCGGGCTGCGAGCTGTCGAAGATGTGCAGGTACCAGGGGCCCGGCGTGCCGTCGGCCTCGGTGATGCGGGTCCACGCGTTGCCGCCGAAGACCGACTGCCAGTTGTTCGGCGGCAGCTCGCCGTGCTCGCCCTTGCCCTCGCGGAACATGAAGCGGTCGCGCTCGACCGAGCCCGGCCCGGCTGCGAGCGCCTGCTGAAACCAGGGATGCTCGCTCGAGCAGTGGTTGGGCACGAGGTCGACGATCACGCGCAAGCCCAGCTCGTGCGCGCGGTCGCGCATCACGTCGAAGTCGTCGAGGGTGCCGAAGATGGGGTCGACGTCGCAGTAGTCGCTCACGTCATAGCCAGCGTCGCGCTGCGGCGAGCGGAAGAACGGCGACAGCCAGACGGCGTCGACACCGAGGTCGGCGAGCGCCGGCAGCCGCTCGGTGATGCCGGCGAGGTCGCCGATGCCGTCGCCGCTCGCGTCGGCGAAAGATCGCGGGTAGATCTGGTAGATGACCGCTGAGCGCCACCATTCGGCTCCGGGGGTCGAGGTCTCGTCGTGCTCGACGGCGCGCGCCGAAGGGATCGTCGTGTGGTGAGGCATGTGCGCCACTTTATGACACCCAGCCGTCGCGTGGGACCGGTTCCATGCACGGAGCGCACTTTTCTGCCGTTCTGGGCCTGCTCATGGGCGATCTCACTCTCTGCATAACGAATTCGTGACAAGGGCTCTGGAAGCGCTTGCAGAATAGCCCGCCCTGTGGCCTAATGGAAGCGCTTGCACTCCGCGAGCACACCAAGAGATCGGCTCCACGTCTCTCGGGCGACGACGCACCGACGGTGCAGGGTCGCACTCGAGTGCCGCCGTCGGGGCCGTCCGCACACGAAAGGGTGACCACCGATGAAGGTGACATCACGCAGCTTGATGATGACGGGAGCGATGGCCGCAGCAACGGCGATCGTTCTCTCCGGATGCGCGGCCGCTGAGCCCGAGGCTCCGATGTTCGAAGGCTCGCTCACGGTCTGGGTCGACGCCGACCGCGCCGGCGTTCTCGAAGACATCGCCGCGCAGTTCGAAGAGGAGCGCGGCGTCACCGTCGAGCTCGTCACGAAAGACTTCGGCGCGATCCGCGACGACTTCATCACCCAGGCCCCGACCGGCAACGGCCCCGACATCATCGTCGGCGCTCACGACTGGCTCGGCAAGCTCGTGCAGAACGGCGTCGTCGCGCCGCTCGAGCTCGGCGACAAGGCCAGCGAGTTCCAAGAGGTCGCGATCACGGCCATGAGCTACGAGGGCCAGAACTACGGTCTGCCCTACTCGGTCGAGAACATCGCCATGCTGCGCAACGTCGACCTCGCGGCCGACGTGCCCGCCACGTTCGACGACCTCATCGCCGCTGGCGAGGCCTCGGGCGCCGAGTACCCCTTCCTGGTCGGCCTCGACCCGGCAGCTGCCGACCCCTACCACCTGTACCCGCTGCAGGCGTCGTTCGGTGCTCCTGTCTTCGAGATCACGGCTGACGGCACCTACGACCCGACCGCTCTCGCGCTCGGCAACGAGGGCGGTGAGGCCTTCGCCATCCAGCTCGCCGAGTGGGGCGCTGCCGGCATTCTGAACACGAACATTTCGGGCGACATCGCTCGCGAAGAGTTCGTCGCCGGAAAGTCGCCGTTCTTCCTGACCGGACCGTGGAACCTACCGGCCATCCAAGAGGCCGGCATCAACTACTCGATCGACCCGATCCCCTCGGCCGGTGGCGAGACCGCGTCGCCGTTCGTCGGCGTGCAGGGCTTCTTCATCAGCTCGCGCAGCGAGAACACCCTCGCGGCCAACGAATTCCTCGTGAACTACATCGGCACTGAGGCCGTGCAGACCGCGCTCTACGAGGTCGGCGGCCGTGCGCCCGCACTGCTGACCGCCTTCGAAGCAGCGAAGTCGAACGCCGACGTCGCTGCCTTCGGCGAGGTTGGTGCCAACGGCAACCCGATGCCGAACGTGCCCGCGATGGACGTCGTGTGGTCTGACTGGGGTTCGACCGAGGTCGCGATCATCAACGGCCAGGGCGACCCGGTCGAGCTGTGGCGCGCGATGGTCGAGAGCATCCAGTCGAAGATCGACGGCTAGCAGCCTCTCGCAACAGTTGGTGCCGGGACCTGCCGGAGCGCTCAGCGCCCCGGTAGGCTCCCGGCACCGCCACGGTGCCGCGACGACGATGTTCGGAGAACCATGAGCCACCCCAGCCCGGCGAGTCCGCTCGCCGCCCCCACGCCCCCCGCTCCCGCTGGCAGTCTGAAGCCGCCGCGGTCGAGCAGCAGCACGCGGGGCATCTTGATCAAGATCGCGCTTCTCAGCATCATCGATGCCATCGCGGTCTTCGGCCTCTTCATGCTCTTCCTGCAGGAGTCGTGGATTCCGTTCGCGATCGTGCTCGCCGTCACGGTGCTCGTCAACTGGATCTATCTCACGCCCGGCTGGCTGCCGGCCAAGTACCTGACCCCGGGCCTCCTCTTTCTCGCGGTCTTCCAGATCTTCGTCGTGGTCTACAGCGGGTACATCGCGTTCACCAACTACGGTGACGGCCGCAACGGCACGAAAGACGACGCGATCAGCACCATCCTGCTGACGGCGCAGGAGCGCGTGCCCGACTCGCCCACCTACCGCGTGACCGTTCTCGAGCAGTTCGGCGAGTACTTCTTCCTCGTCACCGACCCCGAGGGCGAGGTCTCTCTCGGCAGCGCCGACAGCCCGCTCGAGCGCATCACCGACTTCGGCACCGACTCGACGGGCCGTGCCGACTCGGTGCCGGGCTTCACAACTCTCGGCTTCGCCGATCTGCTCGGCAACCAGCGCGCGATCACCGATCTCGCCGTGCAAGTCAGCGATGACCCGAACGACGGTGCCCTGCGCACGCCGGATGGATCGAACGCCTACCTCTATCTCTCGTCGCTCAGCTACGACGCCGCGACCGACACGTTCGTCGATCGGCAGGGCGCGGTCTACCGCGACGGCGGAGACGGCGCCTTCGTCAACGACAGCGGTCGCGAGCTGATTCCGGGGTGGACGATCACCGTCGGCTTCGACAACTTCATCAAGGCCTTCACGACTGAGAACATCCGCGGCCCGCTCATCAGCGTCACGATCTGGACCTTCGCCTTCGCGATTCTCTCGGTGGCCACGACCTTCGCCCTCGGGCTTTTCCTCGCCATCGTCTTCAACAAGCCGAACATGCGGGGCAAGAAGGCCTACCGGCTCATCATGATCTTGCCCTACGCCTTTCCGGGCTTCCTGTCGGGGCTCGTCTGGCTCGGTCTTTTCAACGAAGACTTCGGCTATATCAACCAGGTGCTGTTCGGCGGGGCGGCGATTCCGTGGCTCAACGACCCCTGGCTGGCGAAGTTCAGCGTGCTGCTGGTGAATCTGTGGCTCGGTTTTCCCTACATGTTCCTCATCTGCACGGGGGCACTGCAGTCGATTCCCGAAGAGCTCACCGAAGCCGCCACGGTCGATGGTGCTCAGCCATGGGCGGTCTTCCGGCTGATCAAGTTCCCGTTGCTGCTGGTGTCGGTCGCGCCGCTGCTCATCTCGTCGTTCGCCTTCAACTTCAACAACTTCAACATCATCTACATGCTCACGGGCGGCGGCCCGCGCGACGTCAGCGCCGGGGTCGATGCCGGCGCGACCGACATTCTCATCACGCTCGTCTACAAGGTCGCCTTCGGCGAGGGCACGGGGCGCGACTACGGCCTCGCCAGCGCCTTCGCCATTCTGATCTTCTTCATCGTCGCGACGGTGTCGATCATCAGCTTCCGGCAGACCAAAGCCCTCGAGGAGCTGAACTGACATGACGAACCCCTTCAACCCCGCCGACGGTGCTGAGGTCAGCAGTCGGCTGAACCCGATGGTCGCGGGGGCGACCACGACCCCGGGCGAGCGACCGGCGCGCGTGATTCCCAAACGCCGCCGTCGCGGCCCCTGGTTCTGGTTCCGCGACACGGGGTGGCGTCACCTCATCGGTCTCGTCATGCTCGTCTTCGCAGCCTTCCCGCTGCTCTACGTGCTGTCGGCCTCGCTCAACCCGACAGGAACACTCGTCGGGTCGAACACGCTCTTCCGCACGATCGACTTCGGCAACTACATCGAGCTGTTCCAGCTGCCACAGCAGCCCTACGCCGCGTGGTTCATCAACACCATGGTCATCGGCCTCGTCGCGGCCGCGGGCACCGTCTTCCTCGGCGCGCTCGCCGCCTACGCCTTCTCGCGCATGCGGTTTCGTGGGCGTCGCGTCGGGCTGCTGACGCTGCTGCTCGTGCAGATGTTTCCGCAGATTCTCGGCGTCGTCGCCATCTTCCTGTTGCTGAGCGGCATCGGCGAGGTCTTCCCGCAGATCGGCATCGGCACGCAGGCCGGCCTGATCCTCGTCTACCTGGGCGGCGCGCTCGGCGTCAACACCTACCTCATGTACGGCTTCTTCAACACGGTGCCGGTGTCGATCGACGAGGCGGCGAAGATCGATGGCGCGAGCCATGCCCGCATCTTCTTCACGATCATCCTGCGACTGGTCGCGCCGATTCTCGCGGTCGTCGGGCTGCTCTCGTTCATCGGCACGACGAGCGAGTTCGTCATCGCCTCGATCGTGCTGACCGACCCGCAGACCCAGACTCTGGCGGTGGGCCTCTACCAGTTCGTCTCGCAAGAGACCTCGTCGAACTGGACGCTGTTCTCGGCCGGAGCCGTGCTCGCGGCGATTCCCGTCATGGCGCTCTTCCTCTATCTGCAGAAGTACATCATCGGCGGCCTCACCGCCGGGTCGGTCAAGTGAGCACGCCAGCTCTCGCCCTCGAACCGCACCACGACGGCTCGCCGCTCTACGTCTCGACGCAGACACCCGCTCTCGGCGACGCGGTGCAAGTGCGGGTGCGCATCCCGCTCGGCTACGGGCCGGTCGCGGCCGTACGCACGCGGTCGAACCCCGATCACGAGCCGCGGTGGTCAACGGCGACCCTGCTCGGCGAGCGCGACGGCGCCCAGTGGTGGCAGGCCGAGGTCGAGGTGGGCAACCCGGTGCACGGCTACCGCTTCGCGATCGAGCGCGCCGACGGGAGCGTCGCCTGGTTGTGCAACGCGGGGCTCAGCGACATCGAGACGCGCGACGACGACGACTTCAAGCTCGTCACGCATCCGCCCGCGCCGGCCTGGGGAGCCGAGACCGTCATGTACCAGGTGTTCCCCGACCGCTTCGCCCGCTCGGCCGCCGCCGATACCCGAGCGCTACCGGAGTGGGCCGAGCCCGCCGACTGGCAGGACGAGCCGATCTACCAGGGCCCCTCGACGCCGCTGCAGTTCTACGGCGGCGACCTCGACGGTGTGACTGAGCACCTCGACCACCTCGAGCGGCTCGGGGTGAACCTGCTCTACCTCACCCCGTTCTTTCCTGCTCGCTCCAACCATCGCTATGACGCTCACCGGTTCGACCAGGTCGACGAGCTGCTCGGCGGCGACGAGGCGCTTGCGCGATTGACGGCGGCAGCACACGAGCGCGGAATCCGCGTCATGGGCGACCTCACGAGCAACCATTCGGGGGATGCCCACGAGTGGTTCCGTGCCGCGCACGGCCAGCCCGGCACCGCCGAGAGCGAGTTCTACTACTGGCTCGACGACGAGCAGCAGACCTACGAGTCGTGGCTCGGCGTGCCGAGCCTGCCCAAGCTCAACTGGAACTCGCTCGAGCTGCGTCGGCGCTTCATCGAGGGCCCCGACTCGGTGGTGGCGCGCTGGATGAAGCCGCCGTTTGACCTCGACGGCTGGCGCATCGACGTCGCCAACATGACGGGGCGCTTCGGCGACGATGACCTCAACGAGGCGGTGCGCCGCACGATTCGCCAGACCATGATCGAGGTCGACGCCGACACCCTGCTGCTCGCCGAATACACGAACGACGCGGCGAAAGACCTGCAGGGTGACGGCTGGCACGGGGCGATGACCTACGCCAACTTCACGCGGCCCGTGTGGGCGTGGCTCAGCAGCGCCGGACCGATCGAGTGGTTCTTCGGCCTGCCGTACCCCGTCATGCCGCAGTACACGGCGCGGCAGGTTCATCACGCTCACCGCCGGTTCACGGCCGCCATGCCGTGGCGCACGCGCATCCACGGCATGAACGCTCTCGACACTCACGACACGGCGCGCTTCGCCAATCGCGCGCTTCCCGGGGCGGTTCCGGTCGCCGCAGGCCTGTCGATGACACTGCCAGGAATTCCCGTCGTCTTCGCGGGCGACGAGCTCGGCACGACGGGCGAGAACGGCGAGCACTCGCGCACCACCATGCCGTGGGATCGACTCGGCGACTACGACGAGCAGATCGAGCTCTACGCCTCGCTCGTGCGGCTCCGGCGCGAGCATCCGTCGCTCAGCCACGGTGGCATGCGCTGGCTGAACGTCGACGACGACAGCCTGCTCTTCGTGCGCGAGAGCGCCGACGAGAGCGTGCTCGTGCTCGCGGCCCGCGACGACGTCGACGTGACCCTGCCGACGGGCGCGATCGCGGGTAGGGGCGAGCGGCTGATCGGCACCGGCACCCTCGACGGCACGCGCGTGCGCTCGACCGGAATGGCCTTCACCGCGTGGCGACTGCCGGGAGTGAGGCCCTTCGACTAGGTGCTAATCTTCTCTGGTGCCGATCGCGTTCGCGCGCCCGGCAACGCCCCGATAGCTCAGTGGTAGAGCACTTCCATGGTAAGGAAGGGGTCGTCAGTTCAATCCTGACTCGGGGCTCTGGACACTCCTTCGCGGGGGTGTCTTGCCCGGCGGGGTAGCTCAGGTGGTTAGAGCACACGGCTCATAATCGTGGTGTCGCGGGTTCGAGTCCCGCCCTCGCTACCGTTTCTCCCATCTCTACCAGCCGCTGTCGCCGAGCTCGCGCATCGCGTCGAGACGCTCGCGCAGGTCGAGCAGGTCGGCCGCGACGCCCTCCATCGCGATGCGTCGCTCATCGGCCGACTGGTTCGCGAACTCGTGCTCGGCGAACAGACGCGCCTTCGTGAGCTCGGTGAGCGTGTCGTCTCGCGCCGTCTCGACCAGTCGGGCGATCGCGCTGTCGTCGGTGCGCATTCGGCGCAGGCGCTGCACCACGCCGCGCGCGGTACGTGCGCGCAGCTCGAGTCGAGAGAGCTCGCGCTCGGCATCGTGTCGCCTCCTGCCGCGGCCGCGCACGGGGTGGGCGGCGGCCTCGGCGTCGAGGCGCTCGGCCGTCGCGCTGAGCTCGGCAATGAGCGAGTCGACAGCCTCGCGGGCGAGCGTCGTGACCTCGTCGGTGCTCCAGGGGCGAGCATCCCGCAGCGTCGACATGATGACGCCGTTCTTGACCGCGAGACGCAGCGCTGATCGCGCGACGAGCACGCCCTCGCTCACGTGCTGCTCGAGAATCTCGCGCGAGAACTGAGCATCGGCGGCGTCGGCGGCCGGGGAAGGGGGCAGGAATCGCATGGGGTCTCTCTGCGTCACGAGGCGCGTGCTCAGCCTAGAGCGCCGCTGCTGCGAGCAGGCCGCGATCAGCTCCGCGCAGAATTGTTCGCGACACGCCGAAACCACAACATCTAGGGGAATGACATCGGTGTCATTCCATGTATATAGTGAGACCCCTAGCCGCCGGGGGCGGAGAATTGCAATCACGAGGAGGTCCGACATGGACAACGACAACGAGACCATCGGTGGCTACGCCGTGCCCGTCGACCCGATGGACATGCTGCAGTGCGAGAGCTGCCAGTAGCAGCCCGCTGACTGCACCCGCGGTCACCCAGCTTCAGTCGAAACCCCGGACCGCCGATGATGGCGGGCCGGGGTTTCGCATGACCGGGCCACCGGCTCGAAGGAGGGTTCATGAGCATCGCCGCTGATGCCGTGACCGTCGACGCCCGTGCGCGCCTGGCGAGTGATGCCGAAGTGCTCGACCGCGTGCACCGCACCCTCGGCCCCGTCGAGGTGGTCGACGAGCATTGGGGCACCGATCGCGCATCGCGCGTGCTGCACGTCATGACACGGGGCGGTGAGCAGGCGGTCGTCAAATGGCATCGGGATGCTGCGCCCCACCACCGCGAATCGACAGCTCTGCAGCAGTACGCCGTGGCGCTCGGCGGCGATGCCCCGCGCGTCGCCCTCAGTGACCCGGCCCTGCGCCTGCTCGCTCTTTCGCGCCTGCTCGGCGAGGCCGCTGCCGGCACGCCGCACGAGCGCGACGCCGACATCCACCAGCGTGCTGGCGACCTGCTGCGCCGGCTGCACGATGCCGAGCCCCCACGACGGCACGCGCTCTTCGGCCCGTCGATCGCCGCCGAGTTCGAGCGCTGGAGCGTCGCAGCCGAAAAGCTCTGGGGCGATGGCAGCGATCCGGCCGACGCGCGCGGCCAGCGGCTCGCCGACGAACGCGCTCGGGCTCGCGAGTGCATCGTCGCGGCCATGGACCTCGGCGAGTTCGACCACGTTCCCGTGCACGGGCGCTTCGAGCCCCGGCACTGGATCATCGACCCCGGCGGGCGGGTGCGCCTCATCGACTTCAGCCAGCTGCGGTTCGAGCCGCGCATCACCGACCTGGTGTGGCTCGAGTACGGGCCGTGGCGCGACGAGCCGTGGCTGCGGGCCGCCTTCCTGCACGGCTACGGCCGCATTCCGACCGAGCGCGACGAGCTCGCGCTGCGTGCCATCGCGGCGACGCGGGGTCTCGAGCTGCTCGTGCGCGGCGAGGCGCGCGGTCACGCCGCCGAGCGCACCCTGGGCCGCGGCATGCTCGACCGCCTGCTCGGCGCGACGCTCTTCTAGACCGCACCGCAGCATCCGCCCGCCACTGTGCCTCTTGCGCGCGAGTGAGCCCGTTCGCGACAGGCACACTCGCGCGCAACGGGCACTCTCGGCGGCAAGGGGGCGCGCCTAGACTGGTCGGGTGCCCGTGAATCCTGAACTGACCGAGCGCGCGTTCGCTCCGACCGCGCCCTACCTGGTGGGCCGCGAGAAGGTGCGGGAGTTCGCGCGCGCCGTGCTCGCCACCGCGCCCCTGCATCACGACCCCGAGGCGGCTCGTGCCGCCGGCTTCGCCGACGTCGTCGCGCCACCCACGTTTCCGATCGTCATCTCCGAGGCGACGCTGCAGCAGCTGCTGGCCGAGCCCGATGCGGGCATCGACTTCAGTCGAGTGGTGCACGGCGACCAGCGCTTCAGCTACTCGCGCCCGATCGTGGCGGGCGATGAGCTCACCGCGACGTTGCGGGTCACGAGCATCAAGACGCTCGGCGGCAACAGCATGGTCACGAGCGAGTCGGCCATGACCGACGCTGCGGGCGCGCACGTCGTCACGAGCATCTCGACGCTCGTCATCAGAGGAGACGAGTCATGAGCCTTCTCGACGGCCTCGAGGTCGGCCAGGTCGTGGCCGAGCGCACCGTGCACCTGACGCGCGACAGCCTGGTGCGGTACGCCGGGGCCAGCGGCGACTTCAACCCCATCCACTATCGCGACGATGTCGCGGCGCAGGTCGGGCTGCCGGGCGTTCTCGCTCACGGCATGCTGACGATGGGCGTGGCCGTGCAGCCCGTCATCGACTGGGCGGATGCTCGCGGCTGGGTCAGCGACTACCAGGTGCGCTTCACTCGTCCGGTCGTGGTCGACCCGGCGCTCGGCGCCGACCTGACGATCACGGCGAAGGTTGCGGCAGTGGAAGACGATGCAGCGCGCATCGACCTCACCGTGACGTTCGGCGGCCAGACCGTGTTGGGCAAGGCGCAGGTGCGCGTCACGACTCTGGCGTGACCGACATGCAGCTCGCCGAGCTCACCACCTTGCGCGTCGGCGGCCCCGCCGATCGGCTCGTCGAGGCGACGACCGACGACGAGTTGGTCGAGGCCGTGCTCGAAGCCGATGCCGCCGGCCGTGAGTGGATCGTGCTCGGCGGCGGCTCGAACGTGCTCGTCGGCGACGAGGGCGTGCCCGGCACGGTCGTGCTCGTGCGTTCGCGCGGCATCGAACGACTGCCCGACGTGGAGGGCTCGCGTCGACCGGTGCGGCTGCGCGTGCAGGCGGGCGAGCCGTGGGATGAGCTCGTGGCGTTCACCGTCGATCAGGGCTTCGCCGGAATCGAAGCGCTCAGCGGGGTGCCCGGGTCGACGGGCGCCGCACCGATTCAGAACATCGGCGCTTACGGGCAAGAGCTCGCCGAGAGCCTCGTGGCGGTCGAGGTGCTCGACATCGCATCGGGCGAGCGCCGCCGCGTGCCGGCACCCGAGCTGCAGCTTGGCTACCGCACGAGTGCGATCAAGCAGGGGTGGGCCGCGATCGTGCTCAGCGTCGACCTCGCGCTCGAGCGCGTTGAGGGCGCACGCAGCCGGCCGGTCGCGTACGCGCAGCTGGCCGATGCGCTCGGCGTCGAGATCGGCGACCGCGCACCGCTCGTCGGAGTGCGAGCCGCGACGCTCGCGCTGCGGGCGAGCAAGGGCATGGTGCTCGACGAGAACGACCCCGACTCGGTGAGCGCCGGCTCGTTCTTCACCAACCCGATCGTCAGTGAGAGCTTCGCCCGCACGCTGCCGGCAGACGCACCGAGGTGGCCGCAACAGCCCGAGCCGCCCTCGCTCGCCGTGCCACTGGGTGCTGAGCCCGCGAGCCCGCCGCCGCCCGTCGAGTCGACGGTGAAGCTCAGCGCCGCCTGGCTCATCGAGCACTCGGGCATCACTCGAGGGTTCGCACTACCTGGCTCTGCAGCATCCGTCTCGAAGAAGCACACCCTGGCCTTGACGAACGCGAGCGGTCGCGCGACCGCTGCCGAGATCGCGCAGCTCGCGAGCTATATCCAGACGCGCGTCATGAGCGAGTTCGGGGTCGTGCTGCACCCCGAGCCGGTCTTCATCAACCAGACTCTTTAGAGCAGCCCGCGCTGCATCGCGAGCGTCACGGCGCGCGTGCGGTCGTTGACGCCGAGTTTCTCGAAGGTGCGCAGCAGGTGCGTCTTCACGGTCGACTCGCCGAGAAACAGGCGTTCGCCGATCTCGCGGTTCGAGAGACCTTCGGCCACGAGGCGCAGCACCTCGGTCTCGCGCGGGGTCAGCGCGGCGGGCGAGGGCTCGCGCATGCGGGCGACGAGCTGCGCCGCGATCGCAGGTGACAGCGCCACTTCACCCGCGGCCACCGACCGCACGCCCGCGATGAGCTCATCGGCGGGTGCCGCTTTCAGCAGGTAGCCACTCGCCCCCGCTTCGATCGCCGAGAGGATGCTCGCGTCAGACTCGTAGGTCGTGAGCACGAGCACGCGCACCTCGTCGGCTTGCGCGCGAATCGCGGCGGTCGCGGCGTCGCCCGTGAGGCGGGGCATCCGCACGTCCATGACCACGAGGTCGGGCCGCAGCGCGAGCGCCTGCTCGACCGCGTCTTCGCCGTCGACCGCTTCGCCGACGACTTCGATGCCCGGCTCGGCCGCGAGCAGCGCCACGATGCCGGCGCGCACGACAGCGTGGTCGTCGGCGACGAGCACGCGGATCACTTCGCTCACGCCGTCACCCCCGCAGCGGGCAACTCGGCGACGAGGGTCGTGCCTGCGCCGGGTGAGCTCTGCACCGACATCGTTCCGTGCACGAGCGCGAGGCGATCGGTCATTCCGGAGAGCCCGAAGCCGTCGCGCGCGGTCGTGGGGTCGAACCCGATGCCGTCATCCGTGATCTCGACGCGCACCCGATGCGTGTCGCCCTCGGGCGCGGTCACCGTGATGGCGATGCGGGATGCTCGCGCATGCTTGCGCGCATTGCCGAGCGCCTCTTGCACGCAGCGCAGCACCACGACTTCGGTCTCGCGGTCGAGCGCGAGCTCGGCGGCCACGGTGCACGTCACCTCGACGCCGGTCTCGCGCGAGAATCGCTCGGCCAGCCGGTGCAGGGCCGATGCCAGGTCGGTGGTGTCATCGCCGAGGGCCGCGCTCGAGGCGACGAGCGCGCGCGTCTCGGCGAGCGTCGCCCGCGCGTTCTCTTCGATGATGCGTAGCGTCTCGCTGTCGCCGAGCTCGCGCCGGGCGCGCTGAGCGAGCATGACGAGCCCCGTGAGGTCTTGCGCGATCGTGTCGTGCAGCTCGCGGGCGAAGTGCTCGCGCTCAGCGGTCGCTCCCGCCTCGCGGTGCAACGCCTCGATCTGCGATTGCGCACCCTGCAGCTCGGCCAGCAGGCGACCGTTGCGGTCGCCCAGCTCGGTCATGTGGGCGATCCAGAAGCCCATGGCGAGGCTGAAGCCGAGCGAGATGACCATCGTGAAGGCGGTCTGCAGCAGGGCGTCGGGTGTCGTACCCAGGCTCACCAAGAACCCCAACGTGACGCCTGCCGAGATGACGATGTTCTGCACCACCGCCCGGCGGATCGACGAGCAGAACACCCAGGCGATCGGGTAGGCGATGCCCTGCGAGATGGCGAGCGTGGGTGAGGCGGCGACCATGAGCGTCACGGCGACGGCGACGGCCGCTACGAAGACCGGAGCCCCGCGCGGGTCGTCGACGCGCGGCAGGCCGAGGCTGAACCACCCTGCAACGAGCAGCGCGATGCCCGCCCCACCGAGCACGGCATCGACGGCATCATTCGCTGTGATGACGAGCATGACGCCGAGCAGCACCGCCATGCCCAGCACGGCGGCGCTCCACACTCGACGGGCGGTCATGCGCCCGAGCCTAGCCACGGGTGACCGACTCGGTCAGGGCCAGACTCGGGCGCAGCATCCTGACCCTCACGAATCTTTGCGGATCCAGCGGAAGGTGAGGCTCGTGATGACGAGGCCGACGACCAGCCAGATCGCGAGCACGAGGGCGATGCCCGGCAGATCCCACGACTCGTTCTGCTCGAGCACGACGAGCTCGTCGGGCAGGAACACGCTGCGCATGCCCTGCGCCATCCACTTGAGCGGGAACACCGAGGCCACATTCTGCAGCCACTCGGGCAGGTCGCTGAAGCGCAGATAGACGCCCGAGATGAACTGCAGCACGAGCGTGATCGGAATCACGACGGCCGTGGCGCTCTTGCCGCTGCGCGGCACAGCACTCAGTGCGATGCCCAGAATGGCCGAGCAGAACACGCCCAGCGTGAAGACCCACGCGAACGTCACCCAGTTCTCGGCGTTCTCGGGCAGTGGCACCTGGAACACCGTGAAGCCCAGCAGCAGCAGCACGCCGGCCTGCAGCAGACCCGTCGTGAACGACTGGCCGAGCTTGCCGATGAAGTAGCTCACGACCGGCAGGGGTGATCCGGCGAGACGCTTGAGCGTGCCGTCGCTCTTCTCCATCGCGATGTCGATCGCGAGGTTCTGCAGGCCGCTCAGCAGCACACCCGCTGCGAGCATGGCGGGTAGGAAGAACCACGCGGCGGTGATCTCGTCGCCGTCGGCGGTTTGCCCGAAGCTCGCCTCGCTGAACGAGACGGAGAAGATCGTGAGCATCACGACCGGGAAGAGGAAGGTGAAGAACACCGTGTCGCCCTGCCTGAAGTAGGCGCGCACTTCGTAGCCGATGCGCAGCAGCCCCAAGCGAATGGCACGGCCGATGGAGGATTCGGTGCGGGATGCCCGGGCCGGGCTCATCGTCGAGCTCGACTCTGTCGTGCTCATCGTGCTGCCTCCGTCTCGTTCAGTTCGTCAGCGCTCAGGTCGCTCGCGTGCTCGTGCCCGACCAGGTCGAGGTAGACGTCTTCCAGACTCGGCCTGATGACCTCGAGCGAGCCGGGCTCGGCGCCCAAACGGTTCACGAGCTCGGTGACGAGGGTTGCCGGGGTCGTGGTGCGCTGCTCGCGGCGCTCGCCGTTCTCGAGCCAGCGCACGAGCGGCACGCGCGACTCGCGCCCGCCGATCTCGTCGATCGGCGCGAGGTCGACCATGCGACCGCCCGCGATGATGCCGGCCCGGTCACCCAGCTGCGCGGCCTCGTCGAGGTAGTGGGTGGTGAGCAGAATGCTCGTGCCCTCGCTCTGCAGCGTGCGGATCAGCTTCCAGAAGCTGCGGCGGGCCTCAGGGTCGAAGCCCGTCGTCGGCTCGTCGAGAAAGAGCAGCTCGGGCGCGCCGACGATGCCGACGGCCACATCGACGCGGCGGCGCTGGCCGCCCGAGAGCTTGCGGATGAGTGACCCAGCCTTCTCTTCGAGCCCGACCGCGGCGATGACCTCGTCGACGTCGCGAGGGTTCGGGTAGAGGGCCGCGAAGTGCCGCAACTGCTCGGCGACAGTGACGTTGCCGCTCTCGCCGCTCGACTGCAGCACGATGCCGATGCGGGCCTTCCAGTCGAGACCGCCTCGGCCGGGGTCGGTGCCCAGCACGCGGGCGTCGCCGCTCGTGCGGTCGCGGTAGCCCTCGAGAATTTCGATGGTGGTCGATTTGCCGGCCCCGTTCGGGCCGAGCAGCGCGAAGGTCTCGCCGCGGTGAATATCGAAGGTGATGCCGTCGACGGCGGTGAAGTCGCCGTACGTCTTGCGCAGGTCTCGCACTTCGACGACGTTCTTGGGTGTTGTCATGCCCCCACTCTGCTCGCCAGACCTGAATGCGACAACGGCCGGTCGGCCCGACTCTGGGTCCACCGATCGGTGGACGGAGCATCCACCGATATTCATGAATTGCCGCCGGAATTCGATAAAGTGACGTCGCGCATAAAGTCGCGCAATGTGAGGGGGAGAAATTCCATGAAGCGCATTACGACTGAACTGGTCGACGACCTCGACGGCACCGTCATCGGGCCTGCCGACGGCGGCACCGTCACCTTCGCCCTCGACGGCGCGAGCTACGAGATCGATCTCGGCCGCGCCAACCAGCAGGCGCTGCGGGATGCTCTCGCGCCGTTCATCGCGAAAGCGCGCTCGACGGGCCGTCGTGCGAGCGCGGCGCCCCGCAAGCGGTCGGCCGCCAACGGTGACACCGCCGCGGTGCGCGAGTGGGCGCAGCGCAACGGCTACACGGTCGGCGATCGCGGCCGTATTCCGGCCGAGATTCGCGAGGCCTACGCTGCCGCCCAGCGCTGACGGCTCACCTCTCACCGTTTGCGACACGTCGCACGCTTTCGTCAGTACGAGGTGTCTGAAACAGTGCGACGCGCGACGGCGACCTAGCGCACGAGCACGAGCGAGAGCCCGATCGCGACCATGACGACGGCGATGCCGGCGTCGAGCCACCGCCACGCGCGAGGGGTCGACAGCCAGCGTGAGAGGTAGCGGGCGCCGAAGCCGAGCGCGGTGAACCAGGCGACGCTCGCGGCCATCGCTCCGGCGCCGAACACCCAGCGCGCATCGCCGTGCGTGCCGGCAATCGACCCGAGCAGAAACACGGTGTCGAGGTAGACGTGCGGGTTGAGCCAGGTCAGCGCGAGCGCGGTGAGCACGACGGTTCGTAGCCGTGCCTGAGGGGGAGCGACGGCGGTCGCGGCAACCGTCGTCGCGCCAGGTTCGGCAGGGCCCGGCTCGGGGGCGCCCGGCTCCTCCACCACGAGCGCGGCACGAGGGCGCCAGGCGCGGCGCGCGGCGAGCATCCCGTACCCGATGAGAAAGGCCGCACCCACCCAGCGCACGACCTCGACGAGCCAGGGAATCACCGAGAGTACCGCGCCGATGCCCGCGATGCCCGCGGCGATGAGCACGGCGTCTGACACCGCGCACACGATGACGACGGCGAGCACGTGCTCACGCCGGATTCCCTGCCGCAGCACGAAGACGTTCTGCGCGCCGATGGCGATGATGAGCGAGAGGCCGAGCCCGAAGCCGGCGAGTAGTACTGACATGAATGCCACGGTACGGCGAGTTCTCTGATGAATTCCAGTTCATGATTCTTCAGAGTCATTAGCATTGCTGTTCATGACGATCTCGCTCGAACTGGCACACACGATCGCCGCGATTATTGACGAGGGCACCTTCGAGAGTGCAGCGCGTCGTTTGCGCGTGACCCCGTCCGCGATCAGCCAGCGTGTTCGGGCGCTCGAGCAGCAGCTCGGTCGCGTGGTGCTGGTGCGGTCGAAACCGGTACGGGCGACGGAGGCGGGGACAGCGATTGTGCGTCTCGCCCGTCAGCTCGCCCTGCTCGAGCACGACGCGATGGCTGAGCTCGGTCTCGACGACGGCGGCACCAGTTCGCTCGCCATCGCCGTCAATGCCGATTCGCTCGCCACATGGTTTCTCCCCTCGTTGACCGCGGTCACCCACTCGCACGCGGTCGTCGTAGATCTTCACCGCGACGACCAGGACCGCACCACTGAACTGCTGCAGTCGGGCACGGTCATGGCGGCGGTGACGTCGCAAGCCGAACCGGTCGCCGGCTGCAGCAGTCGACCGCTCGGGTCGATGCGCTACGAGCCCTTTGCCGCGCCCGCCTACCTCGAGCGGTACAGATCAGATTCGACGGGCAGCGGATGGCTGCGCGATGCCCCCCTGGTGCAATTCGACCGCAACGACCAGTTGCAGCACACGTTCCTGGTATCCAAGGGGATCGACCCGGGCGACCCTCCCCGGCACGTCATTCCTGCCACACATGAGTTCGCCCAGGCGGTCGTGCTCGGCCTGGGCTGGGGCATGCTGCCCGAGGCCCAATCGGCAACCGAGGTGACGCGGGGAGCCCTCGTCAGGCTCCACGGCGACCCGATCGATGTGCCGCTCTACTGGCAGCAGTGGAATCTCGGATCGCCCGTCATGACGGCCATCGCCGATGCCGTTGTTGGAGCCGCAACACGCTCGCTGCGCCCGCCGTTGTGACGCTAGTCGGTGCCGAAGAGCGCCTGCAGGCGCTGGATGCCCTCCAGCAGGTCGGCGTCGCCGAGTGCGTAGCTGAAGCGCAGGTAGCCGCTGGGCCCGAAGGCCTCACCGGGCACGGCCGCGACTTCTGCGTGCTCGAGAGTCAGGTCGGCGAGCTCGAGCGAGGTCGCGGGAGTCGAGCCTTTCCACTCGCGGTTCAGCAGGCCCGTCACGTCGGGATAGACGTAGAACGCCCCCGTCGGCGTCGGAGTGACCATGCCCGGAATGCGGTTGAGCTCGGCGACGGCCACGCGGCGCCGCCGGTCGAAGGCCTCGCGCATCGTCGAGACCGCATCTTGAGGCCCTGTGAGGGCGGCGATCGCGGCGCGCTGCGAGATGTTGGCGACGTTGCTCGACAGGTGCGACTGCAGGTTCGACGCCCCGGCGATGACGTCGGCAGGGCCGACCATCCACCCCACGCGCCAGCCGGTCATGGCGTAGGTCTTGGCGACGCCGTTGACAAGAATGCACTGCTCGGCGAGCTCGGGCACGGCCTCGACGATCGAGACGGCGCGCACGCCGTCGTAGGTGAGCGCCTGGTAGATCTCATCGCTGATGACCCAGATGCCGTGCTGCAGCGCCCACTCGCCGATGGCCTTCGTCTGCTCAGGGCTGTAGACCGAGCCGGTCGGGTTCGAGGGGCTCACGAAGAGCAGCACCTTGGTGCGCGGGGTGCGAGCGGCCTCGAGCTGCTCGACCGTGACGAGGTAGTTCTGGTCGGCGCCGGCGAAGACCTCGACCGGAACACCGCCGGCGAGACGCACGACCTCGGGGTAGGTGGTCCAGTACGGCGCGGGCAGCAGCACCTCGTCGCCCTCGTCGACGATCGTCGCGAAAGCCTGAAAGACGGCCTGCTTGCCGCCGTTGGTAATGATGACGCGGCCGGCGCTCGTCTCGAGCCCCGAGTCGCGCGCCGTCTTCTCGGCGACAGCCTCGCGCAGCTCGGGAAGCCCGGCGGCGGGCGTGTACCGGTGGTTCTTCGGGTCGCGCGCGGCGGCGACGGCGGCCTCGACCACGTGGTCGGGGGTCGCGAAGTCGGGCTCGCCCGCGGCGTAGCTGATGACGGGCCGGCCAGCGGCCTTCAGAGACTTGGCCTTGGCGTCGACCTTGAGGGTCGCAGATTCGCTGATGGCGGCGATGCGGCGGGCGATGCGTGCAGAGTCGGCGGTCACGGCCACGATTCTACGGCGGCCGCGCGGCGGGTGGGCGAGCGCCGGGGCGAGTGGATGCTCGCCCGCCGATTTGCAGAGCATCCGGTGTCGCTTACACTGGGAGACGGTAGTTGATTCCTGCCATGCTTCGGCATGCCCGGGATCAGCCGCTCACCGCAGAGGGCGGTGGCTCAATTGGTAGAGCAGCGGTCTCCAAAACCGCAGGTTGCAGGTTCGAGTCCTGTCCGCCCTGCACAGTCGCCGGCTCGGCGCACCTCTCGACGTGTCGAGAGCGTGCGCCGGGTGAGGCGGTGTGCACCACCAGACCGAGAAATCCGTGCGAGCGACGAAGGTAGAGCATCACGTGAGCAGTGTGATCGACGACCAGGGCGGCGAAGATGTCGTCGCCAAGGCGAAGCGTGACCGTGCTGAGAAGCGCGGACCCTTCGGTCGTTTCGCGCTCTTCATCCGCCAGGTGCTCAATGAGCTCAGCAAGGTGGTCACCCCCACCCGCCGCGAACTCATCACCTACACGCTCGTCGTGCTGGTGTTCGTGATCATCATGATGGCGATCGTGTCGGGCCTCGACATCGTGTTCGGCTGGCTCGTGTCGTTCGTCTTCGGAGACGGATCGGCTGTGCTCGGCCAGTAGGCCAGCACCCCGACCGCTCACCCGCACTGCAAGGAAAGAGAAACCGTGACTGAGAAGCTGCCCAGCGAGCTCGACCTCTCGACTGCCGCCGAGCAGTCGTCTGAAGAGGACGAGGCTCAAGAGGGCAACACGATCGACGCCCAGCTGCACTCCGCCGACCCGGCCGAGCACAACGCGATGCACATCGAGGAGGAGAGCAGCGAGCCCGACTTTGAAGGCCTGCTCGACGCCCTTGAGGCCGCTGTCGACCCCGAAGCAGACTCGATCGTCGACGACGCGCTCGACATCGACTCGGCCGATGAGGCCGAGGCTGCTGCCGAGGCAACGCACGACGAGGCCGATGACGAGAGCCGTGACGCCGAGGCCGACGAGGCCGAGGTCGACCCCTATGAAGACTTCAAGCTCGAACTGCGCATGAAGCCGGGCAAGTGGTACGTCGTGCACTCGTACGCGGGCTTCGAGAAGCGCGTCAAGCAGAACATCGACAACCGCACCATCTCGATGAACATGGAAGAGAGCATCTTCGAGGTTCAGGTTCCGATGGAAGACGTCGTCGAGATCAAGAACGGTCAGCGCAAGCTCGTCACGCGCGTGCGGATTCCCAGCTACGTGCTCGTGCGCATGGAGCTGAACGAAGACAGCTGGTCGGTCGTGCGGCACACGCCGGGCGTCACGGGCTTCGTGGGCAACGCCCACAACCCGACCCCGTTGCGCTTCGACGAGGCCTTCCAGATGCTCAAGTCGACCGTGCAGATCGCGGAGGCTCCGGCCAAGGCGGGCGGCTCGAAGGGCGGCGGCCTCGCGGCTCGCGTCATTCCTGCCGAGATCGACTTCGAGGTCGGCGAGACCATCACCATCAAGGAGGGCTCGTTCGCCGGGCTCCCCGGCACGATCAGCGAGATCAAGCCCGAGAGCGGCAAGCTCACCGTGCTCGTCTCGCTCTTCGAGCGCGAGACCCCGGTCGAGCTGTCGTTCGACCAGGTCACCAAGCTCTAATACCGATAGATGACCGCGGCACGCAACGGGCGTGCAGGCGGGAGCGCAGCATCCACCTGGATGCTGCTCGACACGAAAGAAGAAGAAAAATGGCACCGAAGAAGAAGGTCACGGGTCTGATCAAGCTGCAGATCCAGGCCGGCGCCGCCAACCCCGCCCCGCCCATCGGGCCGGCGCTGGGTCAGCACGGCGTCAACATCATGGAGTTCTGCAAGGCCTACAACGCGGCGACCGAGTCGCAGCGCGGCAACGTCATCCCCGTCGAGATCACCGTCTACGAAGACCGTTCGTTCACGTTCATCTTGAAGACGCCGCCGGCCGCCGAGCTCATCAAGAAGGCTGCGGGCGTGCAGAAGGGGTCGTCGACTCCTCACACGGTCAAGGTCGCCAAGCTCACCAAAGAGCAGGTGCGCTCGATCGCCGAGCAGAAGCAGGTCGACCTCAACGCCAACGACATCGAGGCAGCGGAAAAGATCATCGCGGGCACTGCCCGTTCGATGGGGATCACGGTGGAGGCGTAATCATGGCATTCAAGTCAAAGGCATACCGGGCCGCGGCCGACAAGATCGAAGAGGGCAAGTTCTACTCCCTCGACGAGGCAGTGGCCGTCGCGAAAGAGACCGGTTCGAAGAACACCAACTCGACCGTCGAGGTCGCCCTCAAGCTCGGGGTCGACCCGCGCAAGGCCGACCAGATGGTGCGCGGCACCGTCAACCTGCCGCACGGCACGGGCAAGACCGCTCGCGTCATAGTCTTCGCGACCGGCCCTGCGGCCGAGGCCGCGATCGCGGCGGGCGCTGACGAGGTCGGCGGCGCCGAGCTCATCGAGAAGGTTGCCGGAGGCTACACCGCCTTCGACTCGGCCGTCTCGACGCCCGAGCTCATGGGCCAGGTCGGCCGTCTCGGAAAGGTGCTCGGCCCCCGCGGCCTCATGCCCAACCCGAAGACCGGCACCGTGACCCCGGATGTGGCCAAGGCTGTCACCGACATCAAGGGCGGCAAGATCGAGTTCCGCGTCGACAAGCACGCCAACGTGCACTTCATCGTCGGCAAGACGGCGTTCACGCACGAGCAGCTGAGCGAGAACCTCAAGGCTGCGCTCGACGAGGTCATGCGGCTCAAGCCGTCGAGCTCGAAGGGCCGCTACCTGCAGAAGGGCTCGGTCTCGACCACGTTCGGCCCGGGCATTCCGCTCGACGTCAACGCTGTCTAGTTCGACAGCCCTACCCGTGAAGGCCCCGCTTCGGCGGGGCCTTCTGCGTGTGCCCAACGACACTCGCGACTCGTGTTCGCAACTCAGGCTGACGGTTCATCGGTGCGGTATCACCACTGCACATCTGTCGTCTCAGCCTGAGTTGCGAACAGCGCCGGGCAGAATGGGGGGATGCTCGAGACCACTGCGTCGATCCGACGAGCCCGGGCGGCGGAGTCCGGGGCGCTACACGACCTCGCGGCGCTGACCTTTCCGCTCGCGTGCCCGCCGTCGACGACCGAGGCGGCGAAGGCTGAGTTCATCGAGCAGCATTTGAGTCGGGCGGCCTTCGAGCAGTACCTCGCTGACCCGCACCGGCTCGTGCTCGTCGCCGACAAGGGCGACGAGCTCGTGGGCTACGCGATGCTCGTGCACGGTGAGCCGGCCGACCCTGACGTCGCGGGCGCGGTGCAGCATCGCCCCACCGCCGAGCTGAGCAAGCTCTACGTGCATCCCGAGCTGCACGGCGGCGGAGTCGCCTCGGCGCTCGTCGAGCACGCGCTGCAGGCCGCGGTCGATGAGGGTGCTGTGAGCGTGTGGCTCGGCGTGAACATCCACAACGCCCGCGCGAACCGGTTCTACGAGAAGGCGGGCTTCGCGATCGTCGGCACCAAGGGGTTCAGGGTCGGCGAGACGATCGAAGACGACTTCGTGCGTGAGCGCCAGCTGGTGTTCACGGGCGTCACTCGCGGGCGACCTCGATAGCGATCTTTCCACGCGTGTGACCCTCGTCGATCAGTCGGTGGGCTTCGGCGAGCTGTTCGAGTGGCACGATGCGGTCGAGGTGCACGCGCAGGTCGCCCGCGTCGAACATGCGGGTCAGCACCGCGAGGGTCGCGGCGCTCGGCGACAGCTTGTAGGTCGTTGCGCGCACGCCGGCAGCCGCAGCCTCGTCGAGCATCGACGGCCAGCTGCCCGTCGGCGCATTCACGATGAGGCCGCCGGGCCGCAGGGTCTTCAGCGAGCGCGAGCCCGTGTCATCACGAACATTGCCGATGAGGTCGATGACGACATCGTGCTGCGAGACCTCGTCGTCGAAGCGTGACGTCGAGTAGTCGATGACGCGGCTCGCCCCGAGCTCGCGCACGAACGACACATTGCGTGTCGAGCAGGTGGCTGTGACGGTCGCGCCGAAGTAGGCAGCGAGCTGCACGGCGAAGTGGCCGACACCGCCCGCTCCGGCATGGATCAGCATCTTCTGGCCATGGTGGGCCCGAGCGACGTCGACCACCATGCCCCACGCGGTGAGGGCGGCGAGTGGCACGGCGGCCGCCTCGGCGAAGCTCAGGCTCGTCGGCTTGGGCGCGAGGAACATCTCGGGCACCGAGGCGTACTCGGCGTGCGTGCCATCGAATCGCGGCACGAGCGTCATGCCGTAGACCGCGCGACCCGGCTGCAGGGCGTGGGCCTCGTAAGCGGGCTGCTCGACGATACCCGCAAGATCGTGGCCGAGGATCACCGGATACGAGCGGATGGCCCTCGCGGCCCCCCGTCCGGCCCGCGTCTTCGCATCGATCGGGTTGATGCTCGACGCGAGAACGCGCACGAGCACCTCCGCCCCCGCCCGTACCGGAATCGGCCACTCGGCCTGCTCGATCACGTCGGGCCCCCCGGCCCCTGTCGCCACCATCGCGCGCATCGTCGTCATCGCGGGTTTCCTCCCCTTGCTTGGCGTCCAGTGAACACGATGCGGGGGTCGGGCGTGTTAACGCCGTGTCACGGTGCGAAGAAAGTGAATCGACTGGTCCCCCTTTCTGGGGACCGGTTCACCCCCAGAGGGGGGACTGCGAAGGGTGTTCGCTTAACGCACACTGGATGCATGGGGGACACAACCGGTCCCCCACAGTGCGGACACCCTGACCCGAACAGGGCCTGCCCGCACTGAACCCGAACTCCGACCCGAGGTGATAGCCATGATCTCCATTCCCCTGGTGATGATCGCGTCGGTGACCGGCTTCTTCGGCCTCATGGCCGCTATCGCCGGCGCCGGCGGGCGTAAGTCGCGCGGTGCGCACCGCGCCTGAGCCGCCCGAACCGGCTCCCCGAGCCCCGGCCCGCTTCCCCTCGCGGCCGGGGCTCGACTTGTCTCCGCCCGCGAGCGACCTCGCATGGCCGCCTCCAAGCAGGCTCATAGGTTCTTCGGGCTGACTGTGATCATGGCTGACGACACGCTCCCCGAGGTACCCCGGCTCACACGCCCCGACGGTTCGCCCGTGCGTGCTCTCGTCGTCGATGACGAGCCCTCGCTCGCCGACCTGGTCTCGATGGCGCTGCGGTACGAGGGGTGGGATGTTCGCACCGCGCTCACCGGACAACAAGCGCTGCAACACGGCCGCGAGTTCGCGCCCGACGTCGTCGTGCTCGACATCATGCTGCCCGACCTCGATGGCCTCGAGGTGCTACGGAGACTGCGCGCTGACGGCACCGACGTACCGGTGCTCTTCCTCACCGCGAAAGACTCGGTCGATGACCGCGTCGTCGGGCTCACGGCGGGCGGCGACGACTACGTCACCAAGCCCTTCAGTCTCGAAGAGCTCGTTGCCCGACTGCGCGGCCTGATCCGCCGCAGCGCGCTCGTCGTGAGCGAGCGGGCCGACCCCGAGATTCGCGTCGGTGACCTGGTGCTCAACGAGGAGAGCTACGAGGTGCGGCGAGGAGACACTGAGGTCGAGCTCACCGCGACCGAGTTCGAGCTGCTGCGCTACCTCATGCGCAATCCGCGTCGCGTTCTCAGCAAGGCGCAGATTCTCGATCGCGTCTGGAGCTACGACTTCGGCGGCCGGTCGAGCATCGTCGAGATCTACATCTCGTACCTGCGCAAGAAGATTGACAGCCTCGGCCCCGCGATGATCCACACGGTGCGCGGCGTCGGCTATCTCATCAAGCCGGTCAGCTGATGGCGAGCGGCTGGTCGCTGCGCCAGCGACTGGTCGCAGGCATCCTGGTGCTGCTCATGATGGCGACCCTCGCGATCGGCGTGCTCAGCGTCTTCTTCGTGCGCGCGAATCTGGTGGCCCAGCTCGACGAAGAGCTGCGCATCACGACGAGCCGCCTCGAGCGCATCGCCGCACCCGGGCGCGGCCCCGCCTCGAGCTTCGAGGGGCCTGGACTGCCCCTCGGCTCGCTCATCGGTGTCGTGCAGAGCGATGGCTCGGCCGTCGCGGCGTACCTCGACGACAACGCCGTGGTGCGCGAGCTCTCGCCCCTGCAGGTTCGAGTGCTCGCCGCCCGTACCTCTGGCGAGCCCGACACCGTGCGGCTGCCGAATGGTCTCGGCGAGTTCCGCGTACTCACGACGGCGACCGACAGCGAGACGCTGCTGATCGTGGGCATCTCGATGCGCGAGGTCACGACGACGGTCGCGCGACTCGGGGCCGTCATAGCCGCCATCCTCGGCGGAATCCTCATCGTCGCCGCCATCCTCGGCCGCGAGGTCGTGCGGCTCGGTCTGCGCCCGCTCACGCGCGTGCGCGAGGCCGCGACTGCCGTGACGGCCTTGCCGCTCGATCGCGGCACGGTCGCGCTCGCCGAACGACTGCCGACGCTCGACACCGACCCGAGCACCGAAGTCGGCCAGCTCGGCGCGGCCTTCACCCGCATGCTCGAGCACGTGCAGAGCGCGTTCGACGCCCGACAGGCGAGCGAGCAGAAGGTGCGGCAGTTCGTCGCCGACGCAAGCCACGAACTGCGCACCCCGCTCGCGGCCATCCGCGGCTACAGCGAGCTGACCCGCCGCACGGGGCACGAGCTTCCCGACGATATTCGCCACGCCCTGTCGCGCATCGAGTCGGAGTCGGTGCGCATGTCAGAGCTCGTCGACGACCTACTGCTGCTCGCCCGGCTCGATGAGGGCCGAGAGCTGCGCCGTGACCCGGTCGACCTCGCCTCGGTCGTCGCTGATGCGCTGGCGGATGCTCGCGCGACCTCGCCCGCCCACGACTGGGTCGAGCGCCTGCCGAGCACGCCCGTCATCGTCGCCGGCGACCAGCACCGGTTGCACCAGGTGGTCGCCAACCTGCTCGCCAACGCGCGCATTCATACCCCTGAGGGCACGCGCGTGACGGCCGCACTCGGCGTGCTCGAGCGACGCGCGATCATCACCATCACCGACACCGGCCCGGGCATTCCGCCTGACGTGCAGCCCGTGCTCTTCGAGCGCTTCGCGCGCGCCGACACCTCGCGCTCGCGCGCGACGGGCTCGACCGGGCTCGGCCTCGCGATCGTCTCGGCGGTGGTGCAGGCGCACGACGGCGAAGTCACCTTCTCGTCACGACCGGGGGAGACCGTCTTCCGCGTGAGCCTGCCGCTCGGCCGGCCGCAGGGCGCTCACCCTGCCGCCGCCAGCGCCGGTTCTGCTGCGTCGAGCACGTAGTCTCGACGCATGCGCATCGCCGTCACCGGGTCAGCCGGCAAGCTCGGGCAGGCCGTCGTCGCCCACCTGGTCGAGACCGGGCACTCCGTGACCGGGCTCGACGCCGTCGGCGCACCGGGTGAGGGGTTCGTGCGCGTCGACCTCACCGACACCGGGCAGGTGCTCGATGCGCTGGCCGGGGTCGAAGAGCGCTATGACGGGCTCGACGCAGTCGTTCACCTGGCAGCGAGCCCTGCGCCGGGCATCCGCCCCGATACGGTGCTGCTGCAGGACAACCTGGCGATGACGATCGCCGTCTTTCAGGCTGCTCGCCGAGCCGGCATCGCCCGCATCGTGCACGCCTCGAGCGAGACCCTGCTCGGGCTGCCGCTCACCGAGCCGCCCCCCGCGGTGCCGATTGATGAGGGCCAGCCGACTCGCCCGAACTTCATGTACGCGGTCGGCAAGCACCTCGAAGAAGAGCTCGGCCGCAAGCTCTGCCGCATCGACCCTGCCCTCTCGATCACGGGGCTGCGGTTCAGCAATGTGATGGCGCCCGACGACTATGCCGAGTTCGCGTCGTGGCAAGACGACCCGGCGGTGCGCCGCTGGAACCTCTGGGGCTACATCGACCGTCGCGACGGCGCGCACGCGGTCGAGCGAGCGCTGGCCGTGCGCGGCCCCGGCTACGAGACCTACATCATCGCGGCCGCCGATACCGTCATGCGTCGCGATTCGGCCGAGCTCATGGCGGCAGAATTCGCGGATGCTCCGCTCACGCGCCCGCTGGTCGGCCGCGAGACCCTGCTCTCGATCGACGCCGCGCGGCGCGACCTCGGCTACGCGCCGAGCCACTCGTGGCTCGACCACGCCTGACACTCGACCCCTGGTTTTGGACTGCAGGCTCGCGTGACGTATGCTGGCCTCTTGCCATAGACCGCCGGTTGTCGTCATGCCTGCTCGCAGACACTGTTTGCTCGCAGAACATGATGACCGAAGGTTCGCACGCTTCTCTCGAAGCGGACGACGGCCCGCGCAGGTGTACAGAACTGATACCGAGCATCCCGCTCTCTGACGGGGTGATCGAAGAGGCTCGTGCGCATGCGCAGGGGCCTTTCGTCATGTGTGCCGGGTTCGCGCCGCTCCTCGAGCAGCGCTCCGCGCGGTCGTGGTGAGACCCACGACAAACATTGAGGAGCACCATGGCGAACAAGGAAGCATCGGTCGCCGAGCTGAAGGAACTGTTCTCCAGCTCGACTGCCGTTCTGCTCACCGAGTACCGCGGTCTCACGGTCGCGCAGCTGAAGACGCTGCGCAGCACTCTCCGTGCAGACGCGTCGTACGCCGTGGTGAAGAACACGCTGACCAAGATCGCGGCGAACCAGGCAGGCATCGATTCGCTCGATGACATGCTGGCTGGTCCCTCCGCGCTGGCGTTCGTGCACGGAGACCCCGTGACCGTCGCCAAGGCCCTGCGTGACTTCGCCAAGGCGAACCCCAACCTCGTGGTGAAGGGCGGCTACCTCGACGGTAAGCCTCTCGACGCCGCCGAGGTCACCAAGCTCGCCGACCTCGAGAGCCGAGAGGTGGTGCTGGCGAAGCTTGCCGGCGCCGTCAAGGCCTCGCTGTTCGGCGCCGCCTACATGTTCAACGCACCGCTGGCTCAGGCCGCGCGCGCGGTGGACGCACTGCGGCAGAAGCAAGAGTCGGGCAACTAGTTCCAGCTGTCCGGTCGACGACCAACCACACCAACCCTGCAAGAAGGAGAAATCATGGCCAAGCTCAGCACTGACGACCTCATCGAGGCGTTCAAGGAGCTCTCGCTCATCGAGCTCAGCGAGTTCGTCAAGAAGTTCGAAGAGGTCTTCGAGGTCACCGCAGCGGCGCCCGTCGCCGTGGCCGCGGCCGGCCCCGCCGGTGGCGGCGCCGCCGCCGAAGAGGTCGAGGAGAAGGACTCGTTCGACGTCGTTCTCGAGGCCGCTGGCGACAAGAAGATCCAGGTCATCAAGGAGGTGCGCGCCCTCACCAGCCTCGGCCTCGGTGAGGCGAAGGCTCTCGTTGACGGCGCCCCCGGTGTCGTGCTCGAGGGCGCGAACAAGGAGGCCGCCGAGAAGGCCAAGGCTCAGCTCGAAGAGGCTGGCGCCACCGTCACCCTCAAGTAGTCACCGACTGCTCACCGAAAGCCCCGCCCGTCGTCAGACGGCGCGGGGCTTTCGTGCGTGCTGGCTCGTGGTGCCATACGTTGGGATTCAGCGCTGGGCGGGGCGCTGCGCGGCGGTACTGGTGCGCACGGTGAGGGCGGTCGGCAGCAGCACGTGCTCATCGGGCGGCGGAGCGTCTGCGTGCTCGAGCTGACTGAGCAGCAGTTCGACGGCGCGCGCTCCTTGGCCACCGGGCTCTTGCACGAGCGTGGTGAGGCCGAACATGCCGGAGAGCGGATGACCGTCGACTCCGATCACCGACAACTCGCCAGGAACGGAGATGCCCAGCTGGCGTGCCGCCACCATGACGCCAATGGCGATCTCGTCGCAGCCGGCGAAGATCGCAGTCGGTCGCGTGCGCGGATCGCCAAGAACGGCGAGCCCGACCGTGAAGCCGCCCTCGATCGAGAAGTCGGCCTCGCGGAAGTCATCGTCAATCGAGATGCCGGCGTCGGCGAGCGCGCGGCAGAAGCCCGTGTAGCGCTGCGAGTGCACACGGAAGTCCATCTGCTCGTTCTGGTCGCCGCCGATGTGCAGAATGCGCTTGTGACCGAGGCTGATGAGGTGCTCGGTGGCGAGCCGTGCCGTCTCGACGTCATCGATCGACAGAGAGGGAATGCCGTCGATGCGCCCGCCGATGCCGACGAGCGGCTTGCCGAGCGACTGCAGCATCTGCACCTCGTGCGGGCTCAGGTCGATGGTCACCGAGATGACCGCGTCGACGCGCTTGCGCACGAGGAAGTAGTCGAACACCCTGCGACGAAGGTCACGGTCGGTACTCAGCCGGTACAGCGTGAGGTCGTAGCCGGCGCGGATCAGCGCGGCCTCGATGCCCTCGAGCACTTCGGCGAAGTACCAGCGGTTGATGTAGGGGATGACGACGGCGACATTGCGCGTGCGGCCGGTGACGAGGCTCGCCGCCGTGCTCGACACGACGTAGCCGAGTTCAGCCGCCGCCGATTCGACGCGTCGCCGCGTGTCTTCTGAGACGTAGCCACGGCCACTGAGAGCGCGCGAGGCCGTCGACTTCGACACCCCGGCGATGCGCGCCACGTCAGCGAGGATGCTCATGGCCTCGGGCCCTCCATTGGACGTCGGCGAGTGGGTGGACTGCGAACTGCGGCGGCGCAGACTCATCACGGTCGCGCTGTCGCGTCAGTGTAGCCCGTTTCGACGGTCTGTGGAACCGGTGCCACGTGAGAACGGTCTCACGGCCCCAGCGCACGGTCGGCGACCCTGGGTGCTCGCGGAGAGTTCCGCAACGGATCGATAACGGGCCTGGCCGAACGGGTTGCGCGCTGGTCGGGCGTGACGTACCGTGACCCTGGAACCGGTTGCCGATGTCGCGCCATGGCGGGGCGTCGCAGCCGACCTCCACCACCCGCACCAACACCACCACGCGCGTCGCCTGACGTGCTGACCGACCTCAATGAGGAGGAAACACATGAGTTCCACCCTCCGACGCAGGCTCATTGCGCCTGCAGCGGCACTTGGTGCCCTCAGCCTGGTACTTGCCGGCTGTGCGGCCGCGACCGAAGAGCCGGGAGCCGGCGGCGACGCCGACTGCGCGGCCTACGAGCAGTACGGAACCTTCGAGGGCGAGAGCGTTGAGCTCTACGCGACGATCATCGACGTCGAGGCAGACGCCATGGTCGAGTCGATCGCCGACTTCGAGGCCTGCACGGGCATCGAGGTCGAGTACGTCGGCACGCAGGAGGCGGAGACGCAGATCAACGTGCGTGCCGCTGCCGGTGACGCCCCCGACCTGATGATCATTCCGCAGCCGGGTCTGCTGCAGCGCCTCGTGGCCGACGGCTACGTCGTTGCCGCCCCGTCGGCTGTCGAAGACAACGTCGACGAGTTCTGGAGCGAGAGCTGGAAGGGCTACGGCACCATCGACGGCACCTTCTACGCCGCGCCTCTCATGGCGAGCGTCAAGGGCTACATCTGGTACTCGCCCTCGGACTTCGAGGAGAACGGCTACGAGATTCCCACCACGTGGGACGAGATGGTCGCGCTGACCGATCAGATGACCGAGCGCAACGAGGGCCCCTACCGCCCCTGGTGCGTCGGCTTCGGCTCGGGTGACGCCACCGGCTGGGTCGGCACTGACTGGGTCGAAGACGCTGTGCTGCGCACGGCGGGCCCCGAGGCCTACGACCAGTGGGTGACGGGCGACCTCGCCTTCAGCAGCCCCGAGATCACGGAAGCCTTCGACCTCGTCGGCGACATCCTGCTCAACCCCGAGTACGTCAACGGCGGCTTCGGTGGAGTCGACTCGATCGTCTCGACCAGCTTCCAGGATGGCGGCCTCGCGATTCTCGACGGCAACTGCTCGATGCACCACCAGGCTTCGTTCTACGAGGCACAGTGGGGCGACGGCGTGACGGTTGCTCCGGATGGAGACATCTGGGCCTTCCTGACCCCGCCGATCGCTGAGGGCGACCCCTCGGCCGTCACCGGCGGTGGCGAGTTCGTCGCGGCCTTCAACGACCGCGAGGCGACTGCCGCGCTGCAGGCCTACATGTCGAGCGACACGTGGGCGAACAACCGCATCGCGCTCGGTGGCGTCATCTCGGCGAACAAGGGTCTCGACCCGTCGCTCGCCGGTTCTGACCTCGCCCGCCAGTCGGTTGAGATCCTCCAGGGCGAAGACACGATCTTCCGTTTCGACGCCTCTGACCTCATGCCTGCCGAGGTCGGTACCAGCTCGTTCTGGACCGGCATGGTCGACTGGGTCAGCGGAAACCGCAGCACGGATGAGCTGCTGACGTTCATCGACAGCACCTTCCCGTAACAAGCCTGGCGGCCTCGTGCCGCCGTGGTGACTGACACAAACCTGGCCCATCGAGTTCTCTTGCTCGGTGGGCCAGGTCGTCAGGTAGCGTGTGTCTCGAACCACGTGTTGCTCAAAACCAATGGAGGTTTAACGCATGACGTCGGAATTCTTCTCCGATCTCGCTGCGAAGTTCGGGCTCATGTTCTTGGGGCTCGCCGTCTTCGCCGCCGCGGTCGGTGTCATTCTCTTCCTCGCCGATCGGGCCCCGAAACGGGGCCGTGACGTCTGGCAATTGCTCGCGTTCCTCGCTCCCGCGATGATCCTGCTGGGCGTCGGCCTCGTCTACCCGGCGATCAACACCGCGGTGCTCTCGTTCTTCAACCGCAACAGCTCTGAATTCGTCGGCTTCGACAACTACGTGTGGATGTTCACAGAGCCGACCATTCTCACCACTCTCGGCAACACCCTCATCTGGGTGGCGCTCGTGCCCACCCTCTCGACCGTTTTCGGTCTCGCCTACGCGGTCTTCATCGACAAGAGCAAGGGCGAGAAGGTTCTCAAGTCGCTCGTGTTCATGCCGATGGCCATCTCGTTCGTCGGGGCCGGCATCATCTGGCGCTTCGTCTACGAGTACCGCGCCGTGGGGTTCAGCGAGCAGATCGGCATCTTGAACCAGATTCTTGTCTGGCTGGGTCAAGAGCCGCAGCAGTTCTTGCAGAACTCGCCCTGGAACACGTTCTTCCTCATCGTCGTGATGGTCTGGATCCAGACCGGTTTCGCGATGGTGCTGCTGTCGGCCGCCATCAAGGGCGTGCCCGTTGAGATCATCGAGGCCGCCCGTCTCGATGGCGCTAACGCCTGGCAGCAGTTCTGGAACGTGACCGTCCCGGGAATCCGCAGCACGCTCGTGGTCGTCGTCACGACGATCTCCATCGCGACACTGAAGGTCTTCGACATCGTGCGCGCCATGACCGGCGGAAACTTCGACACCTCGGTCGTCGCGAACGAGATGTACACGCAGGCGTTCAACCGCGGCGAGTTCGGGCAGGGCTCAGCCCTCGCGCTCGTGCTCTTCGTCATGGTGCTGCCGATCGTCGTCTACAACGTGCGCGTCATGCGCAAGCAGAAGGAGATCCGATGAGCGACGCGACCACGCGGGCCGACGACAAGCTCGATCGACCCCTCGGCCAGAAGACCCCGACGACTGCGGCTGAAAAGGCGCAGGCGGAGCGCGAGCCCAGCAAGACCCGACGCGTCAAAGAGCGACTGACGTCACCGTGGGCGACCGCCGCGGCGATCCTCATCGCGACGCTGTGGACCATTCCGACCTTCGGTCTGCTCGTCTCGTCGTTCCGCACGCCCGAAGAGATTCGCTCGAACGGCTGGTGGAACATCTTCGTCAGCCCGAGCTTCACGCTCGAGAACTACTTCGAGGTGCTCACCGTGTCGGGCGCCTCGTCGGCCAACCTCGGCCAGTACTTCGTGAACTCGCTCGTCATCGCGATTCCGGCGGCGCTCTTCCCGATCGCGATCGCGACGATGGCTGCCTACGCCTTTGCGTGGATCAAGTTCAAGGGTTCTGGGGCGCTGTTCGTGCTCGTGTTCGCCCTGCAGATCGTGCCGCTGCAGATGGCCCTCGTGCCGCTGCTGCAGATCTTCTCGCAGGTGCTCGGCATCAGCGGCACCTTCCCGGCTGTCTGGATCGCGCACACGATCTTCGGCCTGCCGCTGTGCATCTTCCTGCTGCACAACTTCATCAGTGAGATTCCCGGCGAAGTGATCGAAGCGGCACGGGTCGATGGTGCGAACCACACCCAGATCTTCTTCCGCATCATCATTCCGCTGTCGCTGCCGGCGCTCGCCTCGATCGGTATCTTCCAGTTCTTGTGGGTCTGGAACGACCTGCTCGTCGCCCTCGTGTTCTCGGGTGGCACGGCTGACGTCGCTCCTCTCACACAACGACTGGCCGAACTGGTCGGCAACTTCGGGCGCAACACCGAGCGACTGCCCGCCGCGGCCTTCATCTCGCTCATCATTCCGCTCGTCGTCTTCTTCAGCCTGCAGCGCTACTTCGTGCGCGGCCTTCTGGCGGGGTCGACGAAGGGCTGATCCGCTTCACATCGAGAACCCCGGCGGTGCCGCCTAGGCTCAGCGCATGAGCATGGGTGGTGGCCGCCGGGGTTCACGGGTGTCGAGCGGCGATGTCGAGGCACAGCGAGCGGCGAACGCCGAGGCTCCGCGCATCCCCCATCTGCTGCCGCGCATCGCGCAACTGTTCCAGCCGCACCGGGCAGCGCTCATCCTCACGATCTCTCTCGTGCTCGTGTCGGCCGCGCTCAGTGTCGCACCCCCGCTTCTCACCCAACAGGCTTTCGACGTGGGCCTCTTCCCGCCGGAAGGCGGGCCGAACGTGCCGGTGCTGCTGCAGATCGTTGGCCTCATGCTCGCGCTCTGGGTGGTCTCGGCCGGTCTCGGCATCGCTCAGACGCACCTGACGGCCACGATCGGCAACAGTGTGATGGCGCAGCTGCGCGTGCGGCTCTTCGCCCATCTGCAGTCGATGGAGCTCGGGTTCTTCACCCGCACCAAGACGGGCGTGATCCAATCGCGCTTGCAGAACGATGTCGGCGGGGTCGCCGGGGTGCTCAGCAATACCGTCTCGAGCGTCATCGGCAACACGGTGACGGTCATCGCCGCGTTCATCGCGATGCTGCTGCTGAGCTGGCAACTCACGATCGTCGCGGTCGTGCTGCTGCCCGTTCTCGTCGTGGCGCAGCGGCGGGTCGGTCAGGTGCGCGCGCGCATCGCGACCAAGACGCAAGAGTCGCTGAGCGACATGACCGCGATCACGCAAGAGGCCTTGAGCGTCTCGGGCATTCTGCTGGCCAAGAGTTTTTACCGTCAAGAGAGCGAGGTCGAGCGCTACCGGCGCGAGAACGACACTCAGCGCGGCCTGCAGGTGCAACTCGCCATGAGCGGGCAGTGGTTCTTCGCCCTGGTCAACGTGTTCCTCTCGGTGATCCCCGCCGTCGTGTACCTCGTGGCGGCGTGGCTGCTGCAGATGGATGTCGCGGTCACCGCGGGCACGATCGTCGCCTTCACGACCGTGCAAGCCCGCCTCACCTTTCCGCTCATGGGCCTCATGCGCGTGGCGCTCGACCTGCAGACGAGCGGGGCTCTCTTCGCCCGCATCTTCGAGTACCTCGACCTGCAACCCCGCATCGTCGAAGCGCCCGATGCCCGACAGATCGATGAGGCGCAGCGCGGGCGCGTGCGGTTCGATGACGTCGTCTTCCGGTACCCCGACGCGGCAGACGACAGCACGCCGACGCTCGACGGCGTCTCGTTCTCGGTCGAGCCCGGTCAATTCGTTGCCTTCGTCGGCCCCTCGGGTGCGGGCAAGACGACGATCTCGTACCTCGTGCCGCGGCTGCACGATGCGACGAGCGGCGCCGTCGAGGTCGCGGGCGTCGACGTGAAGGCTCTGCGCCAGCAGAGCCTCATCGACCACGTGGGCATCGTCAGTCAAGAGACCTATCTGTTTCACGCGTCGATCGCCGACAACCTGCGGTACGCGAAACCCGATGCGACGGATGCCGAGCTCGAGGCCGCGTGCCGTGCGGCGAGCATCCACGACACCATCGACAGCTTTCCCGATCGCTACGAGACGATTGTCGGCGAGCGCGGATATCGCCTGTCGGGCGGCGAGAAGCAGCGTGTCGCGATCGCGCGGGTGCTGCTGAAAGACCCACCCGTACTCATTCTCGACGAGGCCACGAGCGCGCTCGACTCGGTGTCAGAGCGTGTCGTTCAGGCCGCTCTCGACACCGCGAGCCGGGGCCGCACGACAATCGCGATCGCGCACCGTTTGTCGACCGTCAGCGCGGCCGACGTCATTCACGTCGTCGATCATGGCCGCATCGTCGAGAGCGGCACCCATGGCGAGCTCATCGAGCTCGGGGGCGTCTACGCCCGGCTGGTCGCCCAGCAGTCAGCAGACTACGACCGGTCGGCGAGCAGCTCGGCCATGTAGTCGAGCTCTTTCTGCTGCAGCTGCACCATGCCCTGCGCGAGCTGGGTAACGAGCGGGTTGCTGCTGCGAGCGATCACGGCCTCGGCCATCTCGACGCCGCCGATATGGTGCTCGATCATCAGCTCGAGATAAAGCCGCTCGGCCTCGACGCCCGTCGCGTTCTGCAGGGCTTGCATCTGTTCGAACGAGGCGACGCCGGGCATGGGCTCACCGGGCACGTGGTCGCCGTGGCCGTCGTGACCCGCCGAGCCGTCGATGACGGGCCGCGCCAGCCACTCCATCTCGTCGGTCGACGAGGTCTGGGGCAGGCCCCACATCGCGAGCCACGCGAACATCTGACCCTGCTGCTGGGTCTGCGCAGTCGCGATGTCGAGCGCGAGCAGGCGAATCTCGGGGTCGTCGGTGCGGTCGCGCACGAGCAGCGACATCTCGACCGCCTGGCCGTGGTGCACCTTCATGTCGCGGGCGAACCCGGCTTCAGCGCTCGACTCGCCCGGCGTCGGCGTGCCCGAGGCGGTGACGCGGCCGACCAGCACGCCGATGACGAGGGTCACGAGCACCAGCAGACTGACCACGACGAGCAGTCGTGCGCGGCCGACGGGCGCCGGCGCGGTGGGGTCGGTCGACTCGACAGCCGTCATGGTCAGGAGATCTTGCCTTCGCCGTCGAGAGCCTGGCTGCAGAGCGCGCCGGGCTCAGGAGCATTGGGCGACTCGCGGTACTTGATGATGAACTCGCGCAGGCGCGGGTCGTCGACGCCGTCGAGCGCAACCTGCACGCCCCAGGCGCTCGCCACGACCGGGGCATCGAGCCCCTCGAACGGCGAGAGGATCATGTAGGTGCTCGGCATCGCGTCGCGCAGCGCGTCGAGATCGCCGCCCGTCACCTGCTCGGGGTCGTAGGTGACCCAGACGGCACCGTGCTCGAGCGAGTGCACGGCGTACTCCGCCGGCACAGGCTGCTCGTAGATGCCGCAGTTGAGCCAGCTCGGGTTGTGCGGGCCGCCGGCCGGGGGAGTCATGGTGTACTCGACGGCGCTCTGCACGTGCAGGGCCTCGATGTCGTCGAAGGTCTCGAGCCCAGCGATCTCGATCGTGTCGGGGTCGACCGGCGGGGTCGCCGACGTGACGACCACGGTGACCAGGGTGCCGACAATGAGCACACCGGCGGTGGCGCCCGCGACGATGCCGATGAGGCGGTTGCGCTTCTCTTTCGCCTGCTTCGCCTTGAGGGCGGCGACCTTTTCGGCACGGCGCTTCTCGCGCTGCTGCTTGATCGTGAGGCTCTCGTCGGCGGTCTTGTCGGTCTCGGCCACGGGGCGGGCTCCTGTCGGGGGGTTCGGGCAGGGGTCGGTGCAGTACAGAAATCGGTCTAAGACTGCCAGAAGACACACAGGGGATGCTGTGAAGACTTCTCGATCTCTCTCGCCCTGGGGCCCGGTGCGGGGGTACTGTGATGCCACCTGTGTCCCTCGCGCGCGCCAGCGCCCCGAGTAGAGGAACTGCATGACGCTCGCTGCGGAAGAACCGGGGAACGACCCCGCGGCGGGCCGGCATGCGCGGCGGAGGCGCACGGGGCTGAGCATCCAGTCGAGCGTGCTGCTCATGCTGCTGGGAGTCAGCCTGGCCTCGAACGTGCTCGTCGGCGTCATCGGCTACGTCAACGCGACCGATTCTCTGCGCGACGCGGCCTTCGAGCGCCTGGTCGAAGTGCGCGACTCGCGTGCCCGAGAGATCAGCCGGCTTTTCTCAACGATCGAGAACAGCGTCGTCGTTCACTCGCGCGGGCAGAGCGTCGTCGACGCCACCCTCGCCTTCACGCAAGGCTTCGACGAGCTCGGCGACATCGAGCTCACCGACGAGCAGACCGCGCTGCTCGACAGCTACTACTCTGACGTGTTCGGCCCACGGCTGAGTGAGGCGACCGGCTCGGTGGCGAGCGTCGAGAGCTTCGTGCCGAACACCGCGGCGGCCCGCTATCTGCAAGTGCTGTACACCGCGCCGCACGACTCGTTCGACGCGGCGATCGCCGTCGACGACGCGGGCGATGGCAGCACGTGGTCGGCTGCGCACGCGGAGTATCACGACTACTTTCGGTCGATGACAGAGTTACTCGACTATGAAGACGTGCTGCTGCTCGACGCAGAGGGCCGGGTGGTCTACAGCGCGTTCAAGGGCGTCGACCTCGGCACCAACGTGCTGAGCGGCCCCTACCGGTTCTCGAACCTGTCGGCCGCCTACGGCTCGGCCATGGGCAGCAATCTGCTCGGCGAGGTGAGCTTCACCGACTTCGAGGCCTACCCCCCGTCACTCAACCTTCCTGCCGGGTGGGCGGTGACGCCCATCGGCTCGGGCGGCGAGCTCATCGGCGCCATGGCGATCGAGCTGCCGATCGAGCGGCTCAGCAGCGTGATGACGGCCGACGGCGACTGGAGCCAGGGCGGTCTCGGCGAGACCGGCGAGGCCTACCTGGTGGGCACGGACACCCTGATGCGCTCGCCGTCGCGCTTGCTACAAGAGAACCCGGAACAGTTTGCCGAGGTCGCCCGCGCCGCCGGCATCGCCGACGACACCATCGATCTCGTGCTCGCGCGAGAGACCACGCTGGGTGTGCTGCCCGTGCGGTCGGCCGCCGTCGAGTCGGCTCTGGCCGGCGGTGAGGGAACCACGATCTCGGCGAACTACCTCGGTCGCGACACGCTCGCCGCGTTCGGGCGGGTCGAGGTCGACGATCTCGACTGGGTCGTCATCGCCGAGCTCGACACGAGCGAGGCCTTTGCGCCCGTCACCGAGTTCACGCGCAACCTCATCATCTCGTCGGCCGTGCTCGCGCTGGTCGTGTCGGTGCTCTCGTTGCTGCTCGCGCGCGTTTTCGTGCAGCCCCTGCGGCGTCTCTCGGCCGCCGCGCAGCGCATCGCGGCCGGAGAGACCGGCGTGACCGTCGACGCGGGGTCGAGCGACGAAATGTCGAGCGTCTCGGCGGCGTTCAACGACATGAGCCGCAGCCTGCAGGTCAAAGCTGAGCTGCTCGACCAGCAGCAGGCAGAGAGCGAGCGGCTGCTGCGCGCGCTCATGCCCGAGCCGGTCATCCGTCGCTATCGCGAAGGGGTGCAGACGATCGCGGAGGATCACCGCGATGTCTCGGTCATGTACGCCGACATCGTCGGATTCGATGCCTACAGCAGCACGCTCGACTCAGAAGCGACTCTCGAAGCACTCAACGAGCTCGTGCGGCAGTTCGACGAGGCCGCGACCGCGATCGGCGTCGAGCATGTGCGCACGGCGACGAAGGGCTATCTCGCGAGCTGCGGCCTCACGGTGCCGCGCATCGACAACGCGCGCCGCATCGTCGACTTCGCGCTCGAGCTGCAGCGCATTCTCGACCGGTTCAGCGCCCAGTGGGGAGTTGCGCTTCACCTGCGCGCGGGCCTCGACCTCGGCAGCGCGAGCAGCGGTCTCGTCGGTCGCGCGCACATGGTCTATGACCTCTGGGGCGAGGCGGTCAACCTCGCTTTCCGGGTGCAGGCCGAGCGGGGGGAGTCGGGCATCTACCTGACCGAGCGCGTGGCGAGCGGGGTGCCCTCGACCGTGCCGCTGGTCGACGTGGGCGTCGTCGACACCCCGTCGGGCCCGCAACGCATTCTGCGCATCGACCTCGCGCACGGCCATGACTGAGGTCTGGCTCGAGCCCTGGTTCTGGCCGTCGGTCGCGGTGATCGTCGGTCTGCCACTCGTGCTGCTCGTGCTCAGCGAGCTGTACGAGTCGCTTAAGCGGCAGGGCAACCCGGCCGCACGCATCGTGCGGCTCGTGCGCAACTACATCGCGCCCGTTGCGGCACTGCTCGTGCTGCTGAGCCAGGTCGAGCAGGCCGAGGTCGATGCTTCGTGGAGCCGCATCACGGCCACGGTGCTGGGGTTTCTCGTCATTCTCGTCTTCATCAACGGGCTCAACGTGGCGCTCTTCGCGACCGCTCGCAAAGGCACCTGGCGTGATCGGCTACCGACGATCTTCGTCGACGTCACGCGGTTTCTCATCATCACTATCTCGCTCGCGGTGCTGTTCTCGTGGGTGTGGGGCGCCGATGTGGGCGGGCTCTTCACGGCTCTCGGCATCGGGTCGATCGTCATTGGTCTCGCGCTGCAGAATGCGGTCGGCTCTGTGCTCTCGGGGTTGCTGCTGCTGTTCGAGCAGCCCTTCCAGATCGGCGACTGGTTGAAGGTCGGCGACGTGACCGGCTACGTCACCGAGGTGAACTGGCGCTCGGTACACATCCGCACCGTCTCGGGCGTCGTCATCGTGCCCAACAGCGAGCTGGCAGGCGCCTCGTTCAAGAACTTCACCGCCAAGAACGCGCCGTTCACGGCCTTCCAAATGGTGCAGTTCGCCACCGAGGATGAGCCCGAGACCGTCATCGCCGTCATGAACCAGGTGGCGGCCGACCTGCCGCAGATCGTCGCCGGGCGAGAGCCCAGTGTGGGCACCTTCGCAGCGGGGGAGTACGAGATCAATATTCCCGTGGCGACGCCGGGCGACGAGTACGACGTTCTCACTGAGTTTCGCCGGCGGCTCTGGTACGCCGCGCGCCGCGCCGGCCTGCACCTCGACGGCGACTACTTCGTCGATTACGACACCGCCGAGCGCCGAGGCGAGCTGCTCGAACGGTTCGCCTCCGCCCTCTACTGCGCCCCCGACGAGGTGCGGGGGCTCGCGCCGCGCGTGCGGATCGAGCGCTTCGTCGAGGGCGAGAAGCTGCAGCACATCGGAGAAGTGCCTGCGGGCATCCGACTCATCGAATCGGGCGTCGCGCGCATGATCGTCGAGGCCGCGGGCGGCGTGCGCGTGCCGGTCACCGACCTCACCCGTGACGACATCGTGGGGCTCACCTCGCTCACCCGTCAGGGCATCAACGCCGCCGTGTACGCGATGACGCCGGTGACCGCGCTCTTCGTGCCGGTGGCCGTCGTCGACGACCTCGTTGCCCGCCGACCTGAGCTGGCCCGCGACTTCGGCCGAGAGATCGACAACCGACGCCGACTCGTGCTCGATGCTTTCGCGCTTGCGGGCGTCGACGTGCCCGCGGGCACGCGCACGATCGCCTACTGAGGTCGATCGTCACGAACCCCGGCTCGGCTCGGCCCGCTGATAGATTCGCGGGGTGAAGTACGCCGCCTCGATCGTCGATCTCATCGGCAACACCCCGCTCGTACGCCTCAACCGGGTGACGGAGGGAATCTCGGCGACCGTGCTCGCCAAGGTCGAGTACCTCAACCCGGGCGGCTCGGCGAAAGATCGCATCGCCACGCGCATCATCGACGCCGCCGAGCGCGAAGGTCTGCTCAAGCCGGGCGGCACGATCGTCGAGCCGACGAGCGGCAACACGGGCGTCGGCCTCGCACTCGTCGCGCAGCAGCGCGGCTACCGCTGCGTCTTCGTGCTGCCCGACAAGGTGGGCGAAGACAAGCGCAACGTGCTGACTGCCTACGGCGCCGAGATCGTCGTGACCCCGACGGCGGTCGCGCCTGACGACCCCGAGTCGTACTACAGCGTTTCCGACCGCCTCGCGCGCGAGATCGACGGCGCCTTCAAGCCGAACCAGTACGCCAACCCGAACGGCCCGCTGAGCCACTACGAGACCACCGGCCCCGAGATCTGGCGTGATACTGAGGCGCAGGTCACTCACTTCGTCACGGGCGTCGGCACGGGCGGCACCATCACCGGCACGGGGCGCTACCTGCGCGAGATCAGCGCCGACCGTGCGAGCGGCCGTGTGCAGATCGTCGGCGTCGACCCGGTCGGCAGCGTCTACTCGGGCGGCACCGGCCAGCCCTATCTCGTCGAGGGGGTCGGCGAAGACTTCTGGCCCGAGGCCTACGATCCGAGCGTCGTCGACCGCATCGTCGCGGTGAGCGACCAGCAGTCGTTCGACATGACCCTGCGCCTGGCCCGCGAAGAGGGTCTGCTCGTCGGCGGCTCGTGCGGAATGGCGGCCGTGGGTGCGCTCGAGGTCGCCCGCGAGCTGGGCCCCGACGACGTCGTCGTGGTGCTGCTTCCTGATGGTGGTCGCGGCTACCTCGGCAAGATCTTCAACGAGAAGTGGATGCTGCGCCACGGCTTCACGCCCGCCTCGGGCTCGCCGACCGTGGCCCATCTGCTCGGCACTCCGCCGCGCGCCCTGCCGCACCTGCGCCGCGAAAGTTCGGTGGCGGATGCCGTCGCGGCCCTCGAGGCCGGGCACGCCGCTCTGCCGGTGCTCGCCGCCGAGCCGCCCGTCGTGCTCGGTGAAGTGCTCGGCGCCGTCGACGCCCCGACGCTGCTGCGTGCTCTCGCCACGGGCGAGGTGACCGCGGCAGATCCGATCACCGCGGCGATGGGGCCGAGCCTGCCCGTCGTCGGCGCCCACGAGAGCCTCGAGGCTGCGCGCGACCGCTTCGGCGAACGGGGAGCGGGCGGACGGCATCCCGAAGCACTGCTCGTACTCGACGGCGGCAACCCGATCGGCATGCTGACCCGCACTGATCTGATCGCGGCGCTCGCCGCCGCACCGGAGGGCACCTCGTGACCGACGACCAGAACCTGCATGGTTTCGCCACGCGCGCCATCCACGCCGGGCAGGAGTTCGACCCGACGACGGGCGCCGTGACGCCGCCGGTCTACTTCACCTCGACCTTCGTGCAGCGCTCGATCGGCGACCTGCGCGGCGGCTACGAGTACGCCCGCGGCGGCAACCCGACGCGCGACGCTCTGCAGACCCAGCTCGCCTCGCTCGAGGGCGGCCGGTTCGCGCTCTCGTTCGCCTCGGGCCTCGCCGCTGAAGACGCGCTTCTGCGCGCGGTGCTGCGGCCGGGCGATCGCGTGCTCATGGGCAACGACGTCTACGGCGGAACCCACCGGCTCGTGCGGCGCATCTTCGGCCCGTGGGGCATCGAGCTCACGACGCTCGAGCTCGGCGACCTCGAGTCGACGCGCGAGGCCCTCGAGACCCTGCAGCCGCGCGTGCTCTGGCTCGAGTCGCCGAGCAACCCGCTCATGAAGATCACCGACATCACGGCTCTCGCCGAGCTCGCGCACGCGGCCGGCGCCATCGTCGTGGTCGACAACACCTTCGCGACGCCGTACCTGCAGCAGCCACTCGTGCTCGGCGCCGATGTCGTCGTGCACTCGACGACGAAGTACCTCGGCGGTCACTCCGATGTGCTCGGCGGCGCGATCGTCACGAACGATGAGAAGCTGGCCGAGAACGTGCGCTTTCACCAGTTCGCGGCGGGCGCCGTGTCAGGGCCGATGGATGCCTGGCTCACCACGCGCGGCATCAAGACTCTCGCGGTGCGCATGCGTCAGCATTCGGCCAACGCGCAGGCGATCGCCGAGTCGCTCGTGGGCCACGCAGCGGTCGCCCGCGTCTACTACCCGGGTCTCGTCGATCACCCCGGTCACGATCTCGCCATGCGGCAGATGCGCGGTTTCGGCGGGATGCTCTCGCTCGAGCTCGCCGGAGGTTCCGCCGCCGCGCGCCGCTTCGCCGAGAGCCTGCGCGTCTTCAGCCTCGCTGAGTCGCTCGGTGGAGTCGAGTCGCTCGTCAACTACCCGAGCGAGATGACGCACGCGTCAGTGCGGGGCACCGAGCTCGAGGTGAGCGACGCGATCGTGCGGCTCTCGGTGGGCATCGAAGAGGTCGATGACCTGCTCGCCGACGTGCGCCAGGCGCTCACGGCGCTGGCGTAGGTCGGCGAGCTCGCCGTCTCGTCAGACCGGGAAGCGCATGATGCCGGCCGCGGCCGCGCCACCGGGAATCTCGTCAGAGCGCACCGCGACCACGCGGGCGCCGGTCAGGAGCGCACGTCGTGCGATCTCGTCGACCACTCCGTAGTCGACGGCGTCGTCTGACTCTGACAGGGTGAGGGCGCCTGACTGCTCGTCGACGAAGCCGGAGATCGTGCGGTCGATGTCGACGAGCAGCGTGCTGAGCGCGCCGTAGGTGGCGGCTCGCGCGAGGTCGCTGAGGTCGGAGGACCCCGACCCGGTGCCGATCGCCTCGCTCACGCGCTCGCCGAGGGCGGCGATCTCGGCGGCGTAGAGCCGGTCGAGAATCGGGCGGGCCTCGGCGGCGAGCTCATCGGCGCTCATCGTCTCGGCGTTGCCGCGAATCGTCTCGGCGGTGAGCTCGTCGTAGCGGCTGACGCCGCGGAAGATGCTCGCGAGCGGCTCGGCCCCGGCAATGATGAGGGGCACGTGCGCGCTGAGGAGCAGGGGACGGATCGCATCGTCGATCTGACGCGAGTAGTGGCCGAGTAACGTCTTGTCGCCCTCGTCGCCGATGAGTCGAGCCGAGCCGCTGTTGCCGCGCGTGGCGAAGATGCGCGAGGCGTCGGCGGGAAGGTCGGCGACGGCAACCTCGTCGGCCGAGCCTTCGATCGTCACCTCGATGAGCCGTACGGCGTTCTGCGAGAGCGCCAGCACGAAGGCGGCTTGCGGAAACGCAACAGCGCGCAGCAGCGGCTTGAGGTGGAAGCGGTCGGAGACCTGCATTGTCGCTGCGACGCGATTGGGGATGCGGTAGGTCAGCACGCGCTCGGGGGTCGCGAAGATCACGAGGCTGTTCGACTGGTAGGTCCAAAGGAAGGGGTCGTCGATCAGCCGAGTGATGCCGTCACGCACGCCCGCGACGTCGGCCTTGTCGGCTCCGACCGCCTCGAGCTGCTCGAGCGCGGCAGCCAGGTGGTTGCCGAGCTCGGTGCGCGACTTCTCGGCCTCGGCGGCGAGCGTGCTCGTCGGCAGATAGATCGAGACGCAGTACAGCGAGCGGGTCGAGGCAATCGCACGCAGCTCGGCTTCGGTGGGAATGTCGGTGTGCAGCATCGTCGCCCTCTTTCGTGGGGGAGCCCGGTCGGCACCCGGTGGCTGGCTCAGTCTACGAGTCGGAGCCTGGTCGCTCTAGGGAGGAGGCCGCGTGCATAATGAAGGTGCGGATGTGACCGTACACATCGCAACCTGAATGGATTTCGATGGCGACCCACGACGAGCGTCCGGTTGAGCCGGAGCGTCTGCGCGCGCCCAACATCCGGGATGTCGCTCGTGTCGCCGGTGTGTCGTATCAGACGGTCTCGCGGGTTCTCAACGACAGCCCGAGCATCAGGCCCGAGACTCTGCAGCGCGTGCGCGACGCGATCAGCGAGCTCGGCTATCGGCCGAACCAGGCGGCCCGCGCACTCGTCACGAGTCGGTCGCGCACGATCGGAGTGCTCTCGGCGCAGACCGTGCACTACGGGCCGGCCACCGCGACGAACGCGATCGAGACCGCCGCGCGCGAGGCCGGCTACCGGCTTTCGATCACGAACATTAGCTCGACCGAGTACGCCTCGATCAAGTCGGCCGTTGACTACCTCATGAGCCAGTCGGTCGAGGCGCTCATCGTCATCGCGCCGCAGGTGCGCGTCTTCGAGGCGCTCAACGACCTGCAGGTCGCCGTGCCTTACGTGACTCTCGAGGCCACGGGTCTCAATACCTCGCACTCGCTGTGGGTCGACCAGGTGCAGGGCGCGCGCATGGCCACGCGCCACCTCATCGAGCTCGGTCACACCGAGATCATGCACATCTCGGGCCCGCAAGACTGGATCGAGGCTGAAGCGCGCATGCAGGGCTTCTTGCGCGAGCTCTCTGACGCCGACCTGCGCACTCGTGCTCCGATTCTCGGCGACTGGACGGCCTCGTTCGGCTACTACGCCGGCATTGAGCTGCTGCGCTACCGCGACTTCTCGGCGGTCTTCGTCGGCAACGACCAGATGGCCCTGGGCTTCATGCACGCGTGCCGCGAGTTCGGTCTCGATGTGCCGGGCGACATCTCGATCGTCGGCTTTGACGACATTCCCGAGGCGGCGCACTTCGCACCGCCCTTGACGACCGTGCGGCAGAACTTTGCTGAGATCGGTCGACGCGCCATCGCCCTGCTGCTCGGTGAGCTGCGCGGCGAGGATGGGCTCAGTCACGACCCTGTGCAGCCCGAGCTGGTCGTGCGCGAGTCGACCGCTCGCCGTCGCTGAGCACCGTCGTTATCGACTTGTGACCGTTTCGCCGCGTCCTGCGGTTGACAGATGTGACCGTTTCGCCGTTGAATGGCCAACACCCGATGTGAACGGTCACACGACGCGAGCATCCGGTGCGGTCGGCGGTCTGCCGGCCGTGATCCCTGATCCACCCCCGGCGCCGGGCATCCGTCGCCACAGTGACGATGGAGTCCCGTGAACGCGCTGAGCCCCGAAGTGCAGGTCGCCGTTGCGCGCGTTCGCGACGAGGTCGCCGCGCTGCACGCCGAGCTCGTGCGCTACGGGCTCGTGGTGTGGACGGGTGGCAATGTCTCGGGGCGGGTGCCCGGTGCCGACCTCTTTGTCATCAAGCCGAGCGGCGTCGACTACGACGACCTCGACCCCTCGAACATGATCTTGTGCACGTTCGATGGCGACGTCGTGCCCGACACCCCCGGCAGCGACCGCAGCCCCTCGAGTGACACTGCCGCGCAGGCCTACGTCTACCGCCACATGCCGCACGTCGGCGGAGTAGTGCACACGCACTCGACCTACGCCACCGCGTGGGCCGCTCGCGCCGAGGCGATTCCCTGCGTCATCACCGCGATGGCCGACGAGTTCGGCGGCGAAATTCCGGTGGGGCCGTTCGCCATCATCGGCGACGACTCGATCGGCCGCGGCATCGTCGAGACCCTCACGGGTCACCGCTCGCGTGCCGTGCTCATGCGCAACCACGGGCCGTTCACGATCGGCTCTGATGCCCGCGATGCCGTCAAGGCCGCGGTCATGGTCGAAGACGTGGCCCGCACGGTGCACATCGCTCGCCAGGGCGGTGAGCTCGTGACCATCGCGCCCGACGCGATCGACGCCCTCTTCGACCGCTACCAGAACGTCTACGGCCAGAAGGCCGCCGCGGACCAGCAGGGCGGTGTAGCGCGATGACCGCTGCGACGCTCATCGCCGAGGGCCGCGCCGTGCTCGGCATCGAGCTCGGTTCGACGCGCATCAAGGCCTGCCTGGTCGGCGAGAACCCGACCAACGTGCTCGCGGTTGGATCGCACGAGTGGCAGAACGAGCTCGTCGACGGCGTCTGGACCTACGGCCTTGACGACGTGTGGGCGGGCCTGCAGAGCGCCTTCGCGGCCCTCGTCGACGACGCGCGCGCCCGGCATGGCGAAGCGCCGACGCAATTCGCGGCGATCGGCGTCTCTGCGATGATGCACGGCTACCTCGCCTTCGACGAGCGCGACGAGTTGCTCGTGCCCTTTCGCACCTGGCGCAACACGAGCACCGCTGCGGCTGCGGCCGAGCTCACCGGCCTGTTCGGCGTGAACATTCCGCTGCGCTGGTCGATCGCCCACCTGCACCAAGCGGTGCTCAACGGCGAGAGCCACGTGGCCGACGTGCGATTCGTGACCACGCTGGCGGGCTACGTGCACTGGCGACTGACCGGCGAGCGCGCGCTCGGCGTCGGCGACGCCTCGGGAATGTTCCCGATCGATGCGGAGGGGGCCGACTACGACCCCGGCATGCTGGCGCAGTACGACGCGACCGTCGCAGGGTCGGCATTGGCGACGCCGTTGCGACGGATGCTGCCCTCGATCCTCCCCGCCGGTGCCACCGCGGGCGCGCTCACCGCCGAGGGTGCAGCGCTGCTCGACCCGACCGGCGCACTGCAGCCGGGCGCTGTCTTCTGCCCGCCCGAGGGCGACGCCGGAACCGGTATGGTCGCGACGAACGCGGTGGCACCGGGCACGGGTAACGTGAGCGCCGGAACCAGCATCTTCGCGATGGTCGTGCTGGCGAAGCCGCTGCAGCGCGTGCACCCCGAGCTCGATGTCGTCGCGACGCCCGCCGGTCACCCGGTCGCGATGGTGCACTGCAACAACGGCACGAGCGAGCTCGCCGCCTGGGTCGGTGTCTTCCGCCGGTTCGCCGAGCTCACGGGGTCGCCGATCGACGCGGACGAGGCCTACCGCCTGCTGCTGCTCGAGGCACTCGACGGTGCTGCCGACGCTGGCGGCGTGTTCGCCTACAACCAGGTCGCCGGCGAGCCGATCGCCGACCTGAGCGAGGGGCGCCCGCTCATCGTGCGCACCCCCGAGAGCGAGCTGTCGCTGGCCAACACCATGCGCGCACTCGTCTACGGGGTTTTCGCCACGCTGAGCCTCGGCATGCGCACCCTGCACGATGAGGGCGTCACGATCGACCTCATGCAGGCCCACGGCGGTCTCTTCCGCACCGCGGGTGTCGCTCAACGACTGCTCGCCGCCGCGCTCGATGCGCCCGTCGGCGTCGCCGAGAGCGCCTCCGAAGGGGGAGCGTGGGGCATCGCCCTGCTCGCCTCGTTCACGGCCGCCCGCGACACCGAAGACGGTGCAGACCTCGCGGACTACCTCGAGAGCCGCGTGTTCTCCCACGGCGGCTCGACCGTCGTCGCCCCCGACCCGGCAGACGTCGCCGGCTTCACCGCCTACCTCGCGCAGTACGAGGCCGGCCTCGAGATTCAGCGGCGGGCGATCGACGCCCTGCCCGCATCACGCTCAGCTGAACCCCAAGGAGCCTCTTCGTGACCCGCAGCATCGTTCCCGACTTGACGACTTACGAGGTCTGGTTCCTCACCGGCAGCCAGAACCTCTACGGCGACGAGACTCTGCGCCAGGTCGCCGAGCAGTCGCAGCAGGTCGTCGCGGGGCTCCAGGCCGCGGCGAGCATCCCGGTCACGATCGTCTGGAAGCCGACCCTCGTCGACTCGGCGAGCATTCTGCGGGTCATGCGCGAAGCCAACGCTGCGGAGAACGTCATCGGCGTCATCACGTGGATGCACACCTTCAGCCCGGCCAAGATGTGGATCGCCGGTCTGGATGCGCTGCAGAAGCCGCTGCTGCACTTGCACACGCAGGCCAACGCAGAACTGCCATGGGGCGAGATCGACTTCGACTTCATGAACCTCAACCAGGCCGCGCACGGCGACCGCGAGTTCGGGTACATCGCCGCACGACTGAGTGTGCCGCGCACGACAGTCGTCGGGCATGTCTCGAACCCGGCCGTCACCCAGCGCGTCGGTGTCTGGGCGCGCGCAGCAGCAGGCTGGCACGCCACACACGAGCTCAAGCTCGCCCGCTTCGGCGACAATATGCGCTACGTCGCGGTGACCGAAGGCGACAAGACCGAGGCCGAGCTGCGGTTCGGCGTGCAGGTCAACACCTGGGGCGTCACCGAGCTCGCCGATGCCGTGCACGCGGTCGGCGACGCCGAAATCGAAGCGCTCGTGGCCGAGTACCTCGACCTTTACGACGTGGCCGCCGAACTGCACCCCGGTGCCGAGAGGCACGACTCGCTACGCTACGGCGCGGCCATCGAGCTCGGGTTGCGCGGGTTTCTCGAAGGGGGCAGCTTCGCTGCCTTCACCACCTCTTTCGAGGATCTCGCCGACCTGAAGCAGCTGCCCGGTCTGGCCGTGCAGCGCCTCATGGCCGACGGTTACGGCTTCGGCGCCGAGGGCGACTGGAAGACCGCGGTGCTCGTACGCGCGGCCGCCGTGATGGGAGCCGGGCTGCCCGGTGGCGCATCCCTCATGGAGGACTACACCTACCATCTCGACCCCGGCAACGAACTCATTCTCGGTGCCCACATGCTCGAGGTGAGCCCGTCGCTGACGACGCAGCGGGCGCGTCTCGAAGTGCACCCGCTCGGCATCGGTGGCAAAGACGACCCCGTGCGCCTGGTCTTCACAGCCGACGCCGGCCCGGCCGTCGTCGCAGCTCTCAGCGACATGCGCGATCGGTTCCGTCTCGTGGCGAACGTCGTCGAGAACGTCGCCCTCCCGGCGCCGATGCCCCACCTACCTGTCGGACACGCGGTGTGGAAGCCCGCTCCCGACTTCACCACTTCTGCCGCAGCCTGGCTGACGGCAGGAGCCGCCCATCACACGGTCATGACCACGCAAGTGGGTGTCGACGTCTTTCGAGACTTCGCCACGATGGCCGGCGTCGAGCTGCTCGTCATCGACGAGAGCACCACGCTCGAGGGGTTCCAGCGCGATGTGCGCCAGAACGCCGCCTACTACCGATTGGCACAGGGGCTGTGACCCCCAGCTGATCGCCCACCTAGACGTCTCGGGGTTCGCCCCGGGAACGGTTCTCGACTCGCAGTCGAGGCGAGAGCCGAAGCACCACCACATCCCCTATGAAAGGACACACAGTGAAGAAGAACCTTCTTCTTTCGGCCGTGGCCATTGGCGCGATGACCTTCGGTCTCGCGGCCTGCTCGGCCCCGGTTGCAGATGGCGGAGACGGCGAAGGCGGAGGCCTCATCGGCGTCGCCATGCCGACCCGCTCGTCGGAGCGCTGGATCGCTGACGGCGACGCCCTCGTGGCCGAGCTCGAGGCCGCCGGCTACGAAGTCGACCTGCAGTTCGCAGAGGACGACATCCCCACCCAGGTCTCGCAGGTCGAGAACATGATCACGCGGGGTGCCGAGGCGCTCATCATCGCGGCGATCGACGGCACGACGCTCACCTCGGTGCTGCAGACCGCCGCTGACAGCGACATCCCGGTCATCGCCTACGACCGCCTCATCCGCGACTCGGGCAACGTCAACTACTATGCGACCTTCGACAACTTCCTCGTCGGCCAGCAGCAGGCGTGGACGGTTCTGACTGGTCTCGGCCTCACCGACCTCGAGGGCAACCCCGTCGACGGCGCGCCCGAGGGTCCGTTCAACATCGAGCTGTTCGCTGGTTCGCTCGACGACAACAACGCGTTCTTCTTCTTCAACGGCGCCATGGATGTTCTCCAGCCGCTGATCGATGACGGAACGCTCGTCGTCAAGTCGGGTCAGACCGACATCGAGCAGGCCGCCACCCTCCGCTGGGACGGTGAGGTTGCTCAGAGCCGCATGGAGGACCTGCTGACGGCGAACTACTCGGACGGCACCAAGGTCAACGCCGTTCTGTCGCCGTACGACGGCCTGAGCCGTGGCATCATCTCGGCCCTGACCGACGCTGGCTACGCCGTGGGTGTCGACTTCCCGATCATCTCGGGTCAGGACGCTGAGATCGACTCGGTCAAGGCGATCCTCTCGGGTGAGCAGTTCGCGACCATCTTCAAGGACACTCGCGAACTCGCGAAGGTCGCGGCCGGCATGGCTGTCGCGCTGCTCGAAGGCGGAGAGCCGGAGATCAACGACACCACCACGTACGACAACGGCGTGCTCGTCGTGCCGTCGTTCCTGCTCGGCCCCGTGCCGGTCATTGCGGACAACGTGGAGTCGGCGCTCGTCGACACCGGCTACTGGACCGCTGAGGAGCTCGGCCTCTAACGAGACCGCGTGACCAGCACCATGTAGTGACTGCCGGTGGTGGGGAGAGCGACTAGGCTCCCCACCACCGGCTCCTCCCCACAACGACGTAAGGAAGTGGGCTCAACCGTGACCCAGAACATCCTCGAGATGCGGTCGATCACGAAGACCTTCCCGGGTGTCAAGGCGCTCTCTGACGTCACCCTCGAGGTGGCGCGCGGAGAGATCCATGCCATCTGCGGTGAGAACGGCGCCGGAAAGTCGACGCTCATGAAGGTGCTCTCCGGGGTCTACCCGCACGGCACCTACGACGGCGACATCGTCTTCGACAACGAGGTCGTCGAGTTCCGCGACATTCGTGCGAGCGAGGCCAAGGGCATCGTCATCATTCACCAGGAGCTGGCCTTGAGCCGCTACCTCTCGATCGCCGAGAACATCTTCTTGAACAACGAAGTCAAGGGTCCGCTCGGACTCATCGACTGGGACCGCACGAACCTGGAGGCGAAGAAGCTTCTGGCGCGCGTCGGACTCGACGAAGACCCCACGCGCCGCATCATCGACATCGGCGTCGGCAAGCAGCAGCTTGTCGAGATCGCCAAGGCACTGTCGAAAGAAGTCAAGTTGCTTATTCTCGACGAGCCGACTGCCGCGCTCAACGACAGCGACTCCGACCACCTGCTCGACCTGATGCAGCACCTCAAGGGGCAGGGCATCACGTCGATCATCATCAGCCACAAGCTCAACGAGATCAAGAAGGTCGCAGACTCGGTCACCGTGATCCGCGACGGCAAGACCATCGAGACCATTCAGCACGCCGATGTCTCGGAAGACCGCATCATCAAGGGCATGGTCGGCCGCGATCTCGAGCACCGGTACCCCGACCACACGCCGCACATCGGCGAGGAGGTGTTGCGCGTCGAGAACTGGACCGCTCACCACCCGCAAGACCCCAGCCGGGTGATCGTCGACAGCGTCGACCTGAATGTGCGTGCTGGCGAGATTGTCGGCATTGCGGGCCTCATGGGCGCCGGGCGCACCGAGTTCGCCATGAGCCTGTTCGGGCAGACCTACGGCAGCCGCATCAGCGGCAAGGTCTTCAAGGGCGGGGTCGAGATCAAGACCCGGTCGGTCGACGAAGCGATTCGCAATGGCATCGCCTACGCCACCGAAGACCGCAAGATGTTCGGGCTCAACCTCATCGAAGACATCAAGCGCAACATCTCGATGGCGTCGCTGCGCAAGCTCGTGCGCATGGGCCTTGTCGACGACAACGAAGAATACAAAGTCGCCAACGAATACCGACAGAGCATGAACATCAAGGCTCCGACGGTGCTCACGAAGGCCGGTCAGTTGTCGGGCGGCAACCAGCAGAAGGTCGTGCTCTCGAAGTGGATCTACTCGAACCCCGACGTGCTGATTCTCGACGAACCGACGCGCGGCATCGACGTCGGTGCGAAGTACGAGATCTACACGATCATCAACCGCCTCGCGAGCGAGGGAAAGGCGATCATCGTCATTTCCTCTGAGCTGCCCGAACTGCTGGGCATCTGCGATCGCATCTACGCCCTCTCCGAGGGCCGGATCACCGGTGAGATGCCGGTGGCCGACGCCACCCCCGAAGCCCTCCTCAAGCTCATGACCCTGGAGAAGCAGCGCTAATGTCTGACACCGCAACCACGACCCCGCCGAAATCGTCCGGCGGCATCAAACTGCCCACCACTCTGCAGCTGATCGTCACCGATCTCGGTAAGAACGGCATCTTCCTCGCGCTCATCGCCGTGGTCGTGCTGTTCTCGATCACGACGAACGGCATTCTGCTGAGGCCGCAGAACATCTCGAACCTCGTCGTGCAGAACGGCTACATTCTGGTGCTCGCCATCGGCATGGTTCTCGTCATCGTGGCAGGGCACATCGACCTGTCGGTCGGCTCGATCGCCGCCTTCATCGGTGCCATCTCGGGCGTCTTCATCAGAGACCTCGGTTTTCCGTGGTGGCTCGCCATCATCGGCGCCCTCGTCGTCGGCCTCATCGTGGGAGCCTGGCAGGGGTTCTGGATCGCCTACGTCGGCATACCCGCGTTCATCGTGACGCTCGCGGGCATGCTCATCTTCAGAGGTCTCGCGCTCATCACGCTCGGCAACTCGAACATCGGCTCGTTCCCCGAGGAGTACCGGGCTCTCGGCAACGGATTCATCGACTTGCCGTTCGATATTGGGCCCGACCAAATTGACGTCATCACTCTGCTGATCGGCTTGATCGCTATCGTGGGCCTCGTCGTGCAGCAGATGCGCACGCGTGCCGGCCGCAAGAAGTACGGCCAAGAGGTCGACCCGACGGTCTGGTTCATCGCGAAGATGGCCCTCGTCGCGGCCGGTATCGGAGCGTTCTTCTTCGCACTTGCGAGCTTCAAGGGTGTTCCGGTGACGCTGGTGATTCTCGCGGTGCTCGTGATGGTCTACGGCATCGTCGCCAACCGCACGGTCTTCGGCCGCCACATCTACGCTGTGGGTGGCAACCGACGTGCCGCCGAACTGTCGGGCGTCAAGACGCGCTCAGTCGACTTCTGGCTGTTCGTCAACATGGGTCTGCTCGCCGCCATGGCCGGTCTGATCTTCACGGCCCGTCTGAACCTGGCAGGGCCGAAGGCCGGTGACGGCTTCGAGCTCGAGGCCATTTCGGCCGCGTTCATCGGCGGCGCTGCGGTGCAGGGCGGCATCGGCACCATCGGTGGCGCCATCATCGGTGGCCTCATCATCGGCGTGCTCAACAACGGCATGTCGATCATGGGCATCGGCATCGAGTGGCAGCAGGCCGTCAAGGGCCTCGTGCTCTTGCTCGCCGTCGCCTTCGATGTCTACAACAAGCGTCGGTCGGGCACGAGCGTCGCTCGCTGATCGAGGACTCGTGACGAGGGGGTGGCCGGCATGCCGCCCCCTCGTCGCATGAGCGGATCGCGAAACGGAGTGCGCCCCCAGGCGCCGTCGGTGCTCAGGCCCCTTCGGTAAGGTCTGGCGGATGAGTTCGCCGATGACCCCAGAGACCTCCGTTGCGGGGTCGAGCGCGTCGAGCCGTCGAGTTCGACGTCGCTGGCCGATCATCACGGGGTCGGTGGCAGTGGGCATAGCCATGCTGCTCGGGCTGTTGCTGGTGGTGCGTGAGGCGCCTGGCAGCCTCGATCAGGAATGGATGGACGACCTGCTCGAGGAACGCGGTCCGTGGTGGGACGTGCCTGCGCTGCTGCTCGACTGGATCGGCGGGCATGTCGTCGGCATCGTGATCGTGCCGGTCGCGATGGTGATCTGGCTGCTCGCCCTGCGTCGACCGTGGGCGGCGGGCTTCTCGCTCGTGGCGGCGATCGTGAGTGCGGCTGTCGTGCAGCTGCTCAAGACACTGTTCGACCGCGCGCGGCCAGAGCTCATGCTCGTCGCGAGTGACGAGGGCTCCTTTCCCTCGGGCCATGTCGCGAACGCGGCGACCATCGCCGTCGTGGTCGCGCTCGTCTTCGGCCTCGGTTCCGACCGTCGCTGGTGGATCTGGCTCGTCGCGTTGGGGTACGTGGTCGCGATGGCGCTCAGCCGCACCTACCTCGGTGTGCACTGGCTCACCGACACGATCGGCGGCGCACTCATCGGCGCGGGCATCGCCGTGGCCCTCTGGGCGCCGATCGCTGACCGGTTGAGCGCCGAGCCACGATCGCCCCGGTCGGCGCAGAGCAGGCATCCCCTCTAGCGCTCTGTTGTCCAGTTGGATAACATGACCGCATGAGAATCCTGCTTGTCGGCGCCGGTGGCGTCGGAGATGCCATCGCCAAGATCGCCGCCCGCCGCTCGTTCTTCGAGCAGATCATCGTGAGCGATTACGACCCGGCGCGCGCCGAGCGCACGATCGCCTGGATCGAGCAGAAGCACGGGCCGCAGGGCGATCGCTTCGTCGCGGCACAGATTGACGCCTCTGACGCCGCGGTCGTCGAGAAGGTCGCCCGCGAGCACGGTGCGACCCACGTCATGAACGCGGTCGAGCCCAAGTTCGTGATGCCCATCTTCGAGGGCGCGAAGGCCGCTGGTGCCGACTACATGGACATGGCGATGAGCCTGTCGAAGCCGCATCCCGAGAACCCCTACAGCGAGACGGGTGTGAAGCTCGGCGACGAGCAGTTCGCGGTGGCTGATGAGTGGGAGTCGGCGGGCCGTCTCGCGCTCGTTGGCATGGGCGTCGAGCCCGGTCTCAGCGACGTCTTTGCGCGCTATGCCGTCGACCACCTGTTCAGCGAGGTCGATGAGTTGGGAACGCGCGATGGTGCCAATCTGGTCGTGCGCGATGACGAGGGCAACGAGATTTTTGCCCCCTCGTTCAGCATCTGGACGACGATCGAAGAATGCCTCAACCCGCCCGTCATTTGGGAGAAGGGCACGGGCTGGTTCACGACGCCGCCGTTCAGCGAGCCGGAAGTCTTCGATTTTCCGGAGGGTATCGGCCCCGTCGAGTGCGTCAACGTCGAGCATGAAGAAGTGCTGCTCATGCCGCGCTGGCTCGACGCGAAGCGCGTGACCTTCAAGTACGGGCTCGGCGACGAGTTCATCGGCATTCTCAAGACCCTCAACCAACTGGGCCTCGACAAGACCGAGCCGATCCGCGTGCGGTCGAAGAACGGGCCCGTCGAGGTGGCACCGCGCGACGTCGTCGCCGCGGGACTGCCCGACCCGGCCACGCTGGGCCCGCGGATGACCGGCAAGACCTGCGCGGGCCTCTGGGTCACCGGCACCGGGGTCGACGGCTCGCCTCGCGACGTCTACCTGTACCACGTGAGCGACAACGAGTGCACGATGGCCGAGTACGAGGCGCAGTGCGTCGTGTGGCAGACCGCGCTCAACCCCGTCATTGCGCTCGAACTGCTCGCGACCGGCGCCTGGAGCGGCGCCGGAGTGCTCGGCCCGGAGGCCTTCGACGCCAAACTCTTCCTCGACCTCATGGCGCTGCCCGAGAGCGAGGGCGGCTACGGTCAGGCTTGGGGTCTGCAGGAGCGCACGCCGGCCTAGCGCGGCTCGCCTGACGCACGATCGCGGGCGCCGAGGTCGTAGAGTCAAGGCATGGCTCGGCAACCGCTTTCCCGCGATCTTGCTGCCGTGCAGAGCGCAGTCGACGGTCGCCGGGCAGGTCGCAGCGTGTTGCGACTTCTCGGCATCCACCGTCGACGCGTGCTCGCCGCGCTCGTATTTTTCGGCCTGAAAGACACGCCCCTCTGGCTCATGCCCGTCATCACGGCTGCCATCATCGACATCGTGGTCGACGGCGGCCCGCCCGAGGCGCTTGCGCTGTGGGCGGCGATCGCGGTGGTCGCACTGCTGCAGAACTACCCCGGCCACGTTGCCTACACGCACTTCTTCATGGGGGCCGTGCGGTCGATTGGTGCCGATCTGCGCAACGCCTTGGCTGCTCGACTGCAAGAGCTCTCCATCGGCTTTCACGCGCGGGCCAACTCGGCGATCGTGCAGACGAAGGTCGTGCGCGATGTCGAGAACGTCGAGGTGATGCTGCAGCAGACGGCACACCCACTGCTCTCGGCGGTCATGGTGCTCATCGGTGCCGTGACGATGACGGCGATCACCGTGCCGCAATTCTTGCCGGTCTACGCGCTCGCGATTCCGCTTGCCGTGGCCCTGAAGTCGCTACTGCAGCGTCGTAGCGATGCGCGCAACGAGACCTTTCGCCGCGAGGTCGAGCACTTCTCGGCGCGCGTCGGCGAGATGGCGACGCTCATGCCGATCACGCGCGCGCACGGCCTCGAGTCGGTCGCGCGCGAGCGGGTCGCCGCGGGTGCGGAAGGCGTGCGCAGCGCGGGTTTCGCCCTCGACCTTCTCAACGGCCGCTTCGCCTCGCTCTCGTGGGTGAGCCTGCAGTTGCTCGGCGTCGGCTGCCTCGTGCTCGCCGCCTGGTTCTCGCTCACCGGGCTACTGCCGATCTCGGCGGGCGAGGTCGTGCTGCTGAGTTCGTACTTCGCGCTGCTCACCACGAGCGCGACGGGTCTGCTCATGCTGCTGCCGATCATCGCGCGCGGTACCGAGTCGGTGCGCTCGATCGCCGAGGTGCTGCAAGAGCCCGATCTCGAGCGCAACGAGGGCCGCCGCGCGGTCGACACGGTGCGCGGCGAGCTCGCTCTTGAGGGAGTTGCCTTCCGGTATCCGGATGCTCCCGACGACGCGCTCGTGGCCATCGACCTGCACATTGCCCCCGGAGAGACTGTCGCCTTCGTCGGGTCGTCGGGCTCGGGCAAGTCGACACTGCTGAACCTGGTGCTCGGCTTCGTGCGGCCGTCGAGCGGCCGCGTACAGCTCGACGGCGCCGACATGGCCGAGCTCGACCTGCGCAGTGTGCGCCGGCACGTCTCGGTCGTGCCGCAAGAGTCGGTGCTCTTCGAGGGCACCGTGCGCGACAACATCGCCTACGGGCTCGGCGAGGTCGAAGACGACCGCATCGAGAGGGCGCTGCGCGATGCCAACGCGCTCGAGCTCGTTCGCGCTCTGCCGCAGGGCTGGCACACAATCGTGGGTGAGCGCGGTGCGCGGCTGTCGGGCGGCCAGCGGCAGCGCCTCTCGATCGCGCGGGCGCTGGTGCGCGACCCGAGCATCCTGCTGCTCGATGAGGCGACGAGCGCGCTCGACAGCCAGTCAGAGGCGGCCATCGCCGAGGCCCTCGCGCGGCTCATGGCCGGTCGCACGACCCTCGTCGTCGCTCACCGGCTCTCCACGATCCGCTCGGCCGACCGTATCGTCGTGCTCGAGCGCGGGCGCATCATCGAAGTCGGCGACCACGAGCAACTGCTCGCCGCTGGCGGTCGCTATGCCGAGCTGCACAGGGTGCAGGCGGGCTGAGCCCGTCGCTAGGTGCGGGCGCGCAGCCTCACGAGACTCCAGCTCTCGGGCGGCAGGGTCACCTGCGTCGAGCCGTCGCCGACATGCACGTCGTCGAGCACGCGCGGCGCCGCCTCGGCGACCTCCGCGGCTGTGCGCCGCGGGCCGTGGTCATCGGCGAGCAGGGTGAGCGCGTCGACCAGCGCCACATCCGCGAAGCCGAGGTGGTCGAGTGTCGTGGCGACGGGCTCGGTCGAGCGGTTCGTCACCGAAAGCACGAGCTCGCTCTCGTCGGAGTTCCAGACGACCGCAGCCGAGAGCGCCTCGACCTCGCCGTGCTTCGCGGTGGCCAGGCGGGGCGAGTCGAGCCGAGCATCCAGGGCGGTGCCCCGCGCATGCCGCGCCAGCAGCGCGATCGGGGCGAACGTCGTCTGCCGCCACGCGTCGCCGCCAGGCTCGGTCATGATCGGAGCGATGACGTTGACGAGCTGAGCGAGGCAGGCGACGCCCACCCGGTCGGCATTGCGCACGAGGGTGGTGAGCAGGTCGGCGACCACGACGGCGTCGAGGGCCGAGTAGACGTCTTCGATGAGGCGCGGCCGTTCGAGCAGCTCGAGGTTGGTCTCGCCGGCGAAGTCGTCGATGTACCAGACGTTCCACTCGTCGACCGAGAGCTTGATCCGTTTGGTCGAGTGGCGCTTCGCTGCGACGGCGTCTGCTGTGGCGATGACCTCGTGCAGAAATGCTTCGAACGAGGCACCCGACGCAAGAAAGCTCGCGCGATCGCCGTCGCGCTCCTGATAGTAGGCGTGCACCGAGATGTACTCGACGTCGTCGAAGGTGTGCTCGAGCACCACCCGCTCCCACTCGCCGAAGGTCGCCATGTCGCGGGCGCTGCTGCCGCACGCGACGAGCTCGATGCTCGGGTCGACGCGCCGCATCGCCTGCGCTGCTTGGCTCGCGAGCCGACCGTAGTCGTCGGCCGACTTGTGGCCGATCTGCCAGGGGCCGTCCATCTCGTTGCCGAGGCACCACAGCCGAATGCCGTGCGGCTCGTCAGCGCCATTCGCCCGACGTAGCTCGCTCAAGGTCGTGCCGCCGTCGATGTTGCAGTATTCGACGAGATCGGCAGCTTCGGCTGCGCCGCGCGTGCCGAGGTTCACGGCCATCATCGGCTCGGTGCCGGTGAGACGGCACCACCGCATGAAGTCGTCGGTGCCGACAGCGTTTGGCTCGATCGTGCGCCACGCGAGGTCGATGCGCGTGGGGCGCTGATCGCGCGGGCCGACTCCGTCTTCCCACCGATAGTTCGACACGAAGTTGCCGCCGGGGTAGCGCACCACGGTCGTGCCCAGCTCGCGGGTCAGCTCGGCCACGTCACCGCGCCACCCCTCGGCATCGGCCGTGGGGTGACCGGGCTCGTAGATGCCCGAGTAGACGGCGCGCCCGAGGTGCTCGACGAACGAGCCGAACACTCGTCGGTCGACCTCGCCGATCGCGAAGGCCGGGTGGATGCTGAGGCGGGCGCTGCTCACGCGCGTGCTGCTGACAGATACGGGGCCACAGCGCCAGCGTATCCGTCGGCGGTGCGCTGTGCGACGGCGGCGAAGTCGTCGGCCCAGATGTCGGCGTGAAACAGCTCGACCTCGATATCGCCGGCGTATCCGGCCTGTTCGACCGCACGCGTCATGGTCGCGAAATCGATCATGCCCTCGCCCGGGTAGACGCGCGAGAGCAGCACGTCGGCGGGCAGCGGTGTGCGCCAGTCGCAGGCCTGATAACTCGCGATGCGCCCTTCGGCTCCGGCGCGCTCGATGCTCGGCAGCAGCGCTGGGTCCCACCAGACGTGAAAGCTGTCGATCACGACGCCGACCGTCTCGGGCGCATAGGGCGCTGCGAGGTCGAGGGCCTGAGCGAGCGTCGAGACGACAGCGCGGTCGCTCGCGTACATGGGGTGCAGGGCCTCGATGGCGAGGGTGACTCCGGCTGCAGCGGCGTGCGGGGCGAGTTCATCGAGCGCCTCGGCGAAGCGCGAGCGAGCGCCGACGAGATCGCGCGAGCCCTCGGGCAACCCGCCCGCCACGAGGACGAGCACGGCGGCCGAGCCGGGCGCGCCCGCGCCGGCGAGCGTCGCGGTCTCGTCGATGCCGCGCAGGTTCTCGTCGATCGCCGCGCGCCGGGTCGGCCCTTCGGGGTCGGTCGCGAAGCCCGTGCGGCACAGGCTTGAGAAGCGCAGTCCGCTCGCGGCCAGCATCGTCGCAGCCCGCGCAAGACCGACCTCGGCCACGGGCTCGCGCCACAGTCCGATCGCCTCGATGCCCGCGGCTGCGGTGACCTCGAGAGCCTGGGAGAGGCTCGCATGCTTGATCGTCGCTTGATTGAGCGACAGACGGTGGATGCTCATCGCGCGAGCCCCGCCCCCGCGAGCGCACCGCCGCGGGTCGTCGCAGCCGGCGCGGCCACTCCGTGCACGGCGAGCAGCGCGTGCCACCGCTCGAGGGCGAGCTCGGGGCGCTCGAGCGCCCCGCAAGCGTTGGAGAGTTCGACGATGCGCGACAGGTGCGGAATACTGCGTCCGGCGTGCAACCCGCCGACCATCGAGAAGCCGGGCTGGTGGCCGTTGAGCCACGACAGGAAGGCGACGCCCGTCTTGTAGAACCAGGTGGGCGCGGCGAAGATCTGCCGCGAGAGCTCTTCGGTCGGGCCGAGCAGCGCGCGGTACCCGTCGACGTCGTCGGCGTCGAGCCGCTGGATCGCCGCCGAGGCGAGCGGGCCGAGCGCGGCAAACGCCCCGAGCAGCGCGTCGGAGTGGTGGCGGCCGTCGCCCTCGATGAGGCTCACGTAGTGGAAGTCGTCGCCCGTGAGCATGCGCGCGTGCGCGGGCAGGGCTGCGCGCACGGCGATCTCGGCATCAGCATCCAGCAGGCTCATCTTCACACCGCGCACGGTGTCGGGGTTGCCCTCGATGATGCGCAGCAGCGTGCGGGTCGCAACCTCGGTGTCGTCGCTGCCGAAGTACCCGGCGAGCTGCGGGTCGAAGGCGGTGCCGAGCCAGTGCAGCACGACCGGGGTCGTGGCCTGCTGCAGCACGGCGTCGTACACGCGCACGTAGTCATCGGCGCTCTCGGCCACACGCGCGAGGTGACGGCTTGCCATGAGCACGACGCCCGCGCCCGCCTCTTCAGTCTCGTGCAGCTGCTGCCGGTAGGCGTCGATGACCGCGGGCAGCGAGATCGTGGTCTCGTCGACGTGATCGGTGTTGACCCCGACGACGACAGCGCCGCCCACGCTGCGTGCTTCGGCGGCGCTGCGGCGAACGAGCTCGCGCGTCGCAGCGGCGTCGAGGCCCATGTTGCGCTGCGCGGTATCCATCGCGTCTGCGACGCCGAGGCCCCATGACCACAGGTGATGGCGAAACGCCAGCGTCGACTCCCAGTCGATCTCGGCCGGGTGCCCCGGCACATTCTCAGCGTGCGTCGCGGGCACGACATGCGCTGCGGCGTAGGCGACGCGGCTGCGCAGCGGCGCGGTGGGCCGTGTCAGCGCGGGGGCGTCGGCGAGCGGGATGCTCGAGACGACGCCCTCGGCCGAGACCAGAGTCAGGGCATCCATCGTCGACTACGCCGTCGCCGCGCCCACCGGGGCGTCGATCGTCACGACCGGCACGTCGACGCGGCGACCGTCGCGCGACGACTCGAGACCCTTCTCGGCGAGCAGCATGCCGCGGGCGCCGGCGAGGAAGTCATAGTGGTTCGGGGCGTCGTCGACGACGTGGCGGATGAAGTCCTCCCACTGCGTCTTGAAGCCGTTCTCGAAGATCTCGTTGGTGGGCACATCGACCCACGTCGAGTCGTAGTCGATCTCGTCGACGAGGTCGGGGTTCCACACCGGCTTGGGGGTCGCGTTGCGCGGCTGGATCTTGCACCCGAACAGCCCCACGACGGCTGAGCCGTGCGTGCCGTCGACCTGGAACTGCACGAGCTCGTCGCGGTCGACTCGCACCGTCCAGCTCGAGTTGAGCTGGGCGATGATGCCGCCCTCGAGCTCGAAGACCGCATAGGCGGCGTCGTCGGCGGTGGCGGCGTAGGGCTGGCCCGCCTCGTCGACGCGGGCGGGAATGTGGGTGACGGCGCGCGAGTACACCGACTCGACGCGGCCGAAGAGGTTCTCGAGCACGTAGCTCCAGTGCGGGAACATGTCGACTGTGATGCCGCCGCCGTCTTCGCTGCGGTAGTTCCAGCTCGGGCGCTGCGAGGGGTGCCAGTCGCCCTCGAAGACCCAGTACCCGAACTCGCCACGCACGCTGAGGATGCGGCCGAAGAAGCCCGAGTCGACGAGGCGCTTGAGCTTCTGCAGACCGGGCAGGTAGAGCTTGTCGTGCACGACACCGTTCTTGACACCTGCCTCGGCGGCGAGGCGCGCGAGGGTCAGCGCGTCATCGTACGATTCGGCGGTCGGCTTCTCGGTGTAGATCGCCTTGCCGGCCGCGATCGCCTTCTGAATGGCGCCGAAACGCGCCTTCGTGACGAGGAAGTCGGCGTAGATCTGCCACTGGTCGTCGGCGAGCGCCGCGTCGAGGTCGGTCGTGTAGTCGGCGATCTCGTGACGGCGGGCGAGCTCGGCGAGCTTCTCTTCGTTGCGCCCGACGAGAAGGGGGCGCACCTGCACGCGGCGACCGTCGGCGAGCTCGACGCCGCCCTGGTCGCGAATCGCGAGGATCGACCGCACGAGGTGCTGCCGGTAGCCCATGCGCCCGGAGGCGCCGTTCATGATGATGCCGATGGTCGACTCTGACACGGTGGTTCTCTCTGCTCTGGGGTCGGTCTGGCGGGTTCCGCACGGCGGGCGCGCCAGCGCTCCTCTACACGGGAAAGCGTTTACCAAACTGTAGAGCCATCATCGCGTCGAAGCAAGAGGGCGGGCGAAAACTCAGCGACCGGGCGTGGATGCGCGCAGCACGACGCGCGTGGCGACAGGCGCATCGCTGCCGGGAGCCGGCTCGTCGAGCGCCATGGCGAGTGCGCGCCGGCCGACCTCGACGAGGTCGATTGCGACGGTCGTGAGCGGCGGCGTGACGTCGCGCACGGTGGGGATGTCGTCGAAGCCCGCGAGCGCGACGTCGATGCCGGGGGTGAGGCCGGCATCGCGAACGGCCGCGAGCGCGCCGACCGCCATGACGTCGTTGACCGCGAAGACGAGGTCGATCGTGCGACCCGACGCGAGCAGACGTTGCATGCCCTCGTAGCCGCCGTCACGCGTGAAGGCCGTGCGTTCGACGGCCAGAGGGTCGAGTGCGACCCCTCGGCTCGCGAGGCCTTCGCTGAACCCGCGCAAGCGGTCTTCTGAGGTCAGCAGGCCTTCAGGGGCGGCGAGCACGGCGACGTCGCGATAGCCGCGCTCGGCGAGGGCGACGGCGAGGTCGTGCGCTCCGGCGGCGTTGTCGAGCAGAACGGTGCGGAAATCGAGATCGTTGGTGCTGATGATCACGACGCGCCCGCCGGTCTGCTCGAAGGCATCGAGTTCGGCCCGCAAGGCGGGGCCCAGGGGGTCGTCGGCGCGGCGGGAGCCGGCAAGAATCATGACCCGCGGCCGCTGGCCCCGCATCGTGCGCACGAGCTCGAGTTCGCGCGCGGGGTCGCGCTCGGTCGCGGCCATCGTGACGAGCAGTTCGGCCGTTTCGGCGGCTTCGGCCACTCCGGAGGCGATCGTCGAGAAGTAGGGGTCTGCAATGTCGGCGACGAGCAGAGCCACCGTGCGCGACGTGCCGCGCGCGACGGCCTGCGCCGAGAGGTTGGGCGTGTAGTTGAGGCGCTCGGCGGCGGCGATCACCCGCTGCCGGTACTCGTCCGCGACCTTGCGCGTGCTGCCGTTGAGCGAGCGGGAGGCCGTGGCGAGCGAGACGCCGGCTTCGCGCGCGACGTCGTGCAGGGTCACCGCCGCGCGGCTCTCTGCCGGCGCCGGTGCCGGGGTGGAGTTCTCGGGGGCGCTCATCGAGGGACATCCTGCCATGCACGCGTCGTGCTGCGGCGCTCCCCACGTACGGGCAAGCGCTTTCCCTGTTACGCTCGACTCGATCGAGGAGGATTCCGTGCCCGAGACCGTGGCCCCCCTGACAGTCGTGCGCGCCGGCATTCTCGGCACCGGCGGAGTCGCCCGCCTGCACGCCGAGGCGCTCGCGGCACTGCCCGGCGTCGAGCTCGTCGCCGTGAGCGACTCGAGTCTCGAGCGGGCAGCGGCCTTCGCCGAGCAGCATGGCGAAGACGGTCGCCTCGCGAGCGTGCACGCGACCCTCGAGGGGATGCTCGCCGAGGCTGCGCTCGATGTCGTGCACCTCTGCACTCCGCCCTCGGGTCACGCCGACCAGACGATCGCGGCCGTCGAGGCCGGGTGCGACGTCATCGCCGAGAAGCCTCCGGCGTTCTCGCTCGCCGAGCTCGATCGCATGACCGTCGCCGCCGGTGCCGCGGGTCGCCGGCTCGCGGTCGTCTTCCAGCAGCGCACCGGCAGCGCGGTCGCGCACGTCAAGGCGCTGCTCGATGAGGGAGCCTTCGGGGCGCCGCGCGTCGCTCTGTGCCACACGCTCTGGCATCGCGGCGACGAGTACTACGCCGTGCCCTGGCGGGGCACGTGGGCGGGCGAAGGCGGCGGCACGCTGCTGAGCCACGGCATCCACCAGATCGATCTGCTCGCGCATCTGCTCGGCGACTGGAGCGAGGCCTCGGGCGCCCTGTGGCGACTCGACCGCAACCTCGAGACCGAAGACCTCGCGACCGGCACGGTGCTCTTCGAGCATCCGCTGGGCGCAGTCGTCGCGAGCGTGGTCTCGACCGTGCTCTCCCCACGCGAGCAGTCGATCATCCGGCTCGACTGCGATCTGGCCACGATCGAGCTCGTGCACCTCTACGGCCACGGCCACGATCACTGGCGCATCACGCCCGCCGCCGGGGTCGATGAGGCCGTCGCCGCGTCATGGGCGCTGCCCGACGACGAGGTCGCGAGCGGTCACGGCGTGCTGCTCGAGGCGGTCTACGGGGCCCGTGCCGCGGGGCTGCCGATGCCCGACGTCGCGGCCGAGCCCGCTCGTGCGCTCGAGATCGTGACGGCGCTCTACGCCTCGGCGGGTCGCGGAGCACCGATAGCGAAGTCGGCACTGAGCGATGTGGCTCTGCGCGGGCCGCTCGAAACCATGGTGCGCGACCGTCGACGCGCACCGCAGTCGTCGTGACCGTCGCCCCGGCGCGCGACCTGCTGCCGGGCATCACGCTGCACGCGCCCGACGCACGCGAGCAGCAGGGCTCGCCGCGCCCGTGGCTACATCCGATCACTTCTCCCGCGGGCGTCGTCGCCACCGACGATCAGCCCGACGACCATCCGTGGCATCGCGGCCTCTCGCTCGCGGTCGCGAATGTCGCGCTCGATGACGGTTCGGGGCTCGCTGCACCGCCGCACAACTTCTGGGGCGGCCCGACGTTTGTCGAGGGTGACTACGTGCAGCTTGCCAACAACGGCAGTCAGAAGCTCATCGAGCGGCGTCTCGACCACGGCTCGGCGCGCGAGACCCTCGCCTGGCGCACGGTCGAGGGCCGGACTATCGTGCACGAGTCGCGGCGCATCACTGCGGCGGTCGTGAGCCCCACGGCCACGCGACTGCAGTGGCAGAGCTCGTTGACGGGAACGACTTCGGCGGCGGTGCGCTTCGGCAGCCCGACGACCGCGGGCCGGCCGCAGGCAGGCTACGGCGGGCTCTTCGTGCGCGGCGCACGCGCGCTTCTCGGCGCCGAGGTGCTGCTCGACGGGGCGCCGGTCGACCCCAGTGCGGCGATGGGCGCGCGAGCGGACTGGGCCGCCCTGCGCTCGCCCGGCCTCACCATCGCACTCGCCTCCGACCCCGCAAACCCCGTGAGCCCGGCCCCGTGGTTCGTGCGGGTCGACCCCGTGGTCATGCTCTGCGCTGCCCCGTTCTTTCACGCCGAATGGCGACTCGAGCCCGGCGAGACCGTCACCTGGCGCTGGACCGTGCTCGTCGTCGACGGCGCGCCGTCGGCGTCGCAGCTAGGCGACCTGCTCGCGTGAGCGCGCCGATCTACCGCGATCCGGTCACCGACGGAGCGACGGATCCGGTGATCATCGAGGGCCCCGCAGGAGAGTGGCGCATGCTCTACACGCAACGCCGCCCGGGCGCGCCCGAGCCCGGTGTCGGCTGGGTGCACGGCAGCGCCATCGGCACGGCGGTCTCGCGCGACGGCGGTGCGAGCTGGCAGTACGCGGGAGTGCTCGACGGCCTGAGCGAGCAGCTCGGAGCGGCCGGGCTCGGTGCGGGCATCCACACCCTGTGGGCCCCCGCGATCGTGCGCGATGCCGGCACGTACCACCTCTTCGTCACCGCCATCGCGGGCGTTCCGACGAGCTGGCACGGTCATGCGCGCACGATCGAGCGCTTCACCTCGACCGACCTGAACACGTGGCACCACGAGGGGCGCGTGCCGCTGCCGAGCGACCTCGTCATCGACGCAGCGGTCGCCCGCTGCCCCGACGGGCGCTGGCGACTGTGGTGCAAAGACGAGGCGGCCGGGTCGACGACGGCGGTCGCCGTGAGCGACGACCTCGTCGACTGGAGCCCCGAAGGCGTCGCCATCGACGGCCAACCGCACGAGGGCCCGGTCGCGTTCGCCCTCGGGGGCTGGTGGTGGATGCTCACCGACGAATGGCGCGGCCTGCGGGTGCACCGCTCGAGCGACGCCCGCTCGTGGTCGCCGAGGGGCCTCGTGCTCGCCGCTGCGGGTGAGCATGCGGATGACCGCCAGGTTGCCCGTCACGCCGACGTCGTAGTGCGCGGCGACGCGGCGTTCGTCGTCTACTTCACCCACCCGGCGTGGGATGGCAGTGAGATCGCCGAGGTCGATGCGGGCGATGTCGAGCTGCAGCGCAGCGCGATCCACGTGGCACGGGCAGTGGTCGTCGACGACGACCTGTTGGTCGAGCGGAATGTGCCCGCAAGGCTGCCGCTCGCCTGAACCCTAGGCTTTCGTGTGTGATCAGGCGCCCTGCGAACCGACCTCGGGCGGTCGCGCCGGCGGGCGGGAAAGCGAATTCCCATTCGGGCTTGACGCATGCGCGACCGTCGCCTACGGTGTGGGATAACGCTTTCCCAAAGCGCGACTATCCGTGGTCTACAGCGACGTCTTCCAGGAGGACAATGATGTTCAGCACTCGCACCCGGCGCTTGGCCCTCGCGGCCACCGCCACCGCCGCAGCCGCGGCGCTCGCCCTCTCGGGCTGCTCACCCGCCGAGACCGGCGGCGACTTCGACCCCGAGGCAGAGGTCGAGCTCACCTTCACGTGGTGGGGCAACGATGACCGTGCCGCTCGCTACCAGACGCTCATCGACGCGTTCAACGAGCAGTACCCGAACATCACCATCAACGGCAACTTCACCGACTTCCCCAGCTACTGGGAGGTTCGTCAGACCGAGGCCGCCGGTGGCGGTCTGCCCGACGTCTGGCAGTTCAGCGACTCGTACCTGCGCCAGTACGGCGAGCCTGGCCTGCTGCTCGACCTCGGCACCGTATCTGAGTACGTCGACTTCGAGGCCTTCGACGACGCTCTTCTCGGCACCGGCCAGCTCGAGGGCGCGCAGTACTCGCTGCCCACCGGCTACAGCGCCTGGGCAGTCTTCCAGAACGACGATCTGCTCGCCGAGCTCGGCGTCGAGCCCTACCCGGGCGGCACCACCTACGAGGAGTACTCGGAGTGGATGGCCGAGGTCACGGCGGCCGGCGCCGCTGCGGGCGTCTACGGCGGCACCGACTACACCCAGCGCATTCAGAACTTCGAGAACGTGCTGCGCGCTCAGGGCAAGAACCTCTACACGGCCGACGGCGGCCTCGGCTTCACCGAGGACGAGCTGGCTGCCTACTGGGAGATGGGCGCTGCTGACCGCGAGTCGGTGACGGTGCCGCAGTCGCGTCTCGAAGAGATCGCCCCGGTCTCGGGCTTCGGTGCGAAGCTCACGGCGAGCGAGATGAGCTGGAGCAACTTCCTCGGCGGCTACCTCGCCGAGTCGGGCGCGGCATCGCTCACGATGGTCGCTCCTCCGCTCGACGTCGACGGCGGTCAAGATCTCTACCGTCAGGCCGGTCTGCAGATGGCCATCTCGGCCGACACCGAGCACCCTGAAGCCGCCGCGCTCTTCCTCGACTTCGTGGTGAACAGCCCCGAGGCCGGCGAGATCTTCGGCACGACCCTGGGCTTCCCGGCCTCGAGCACCAAGCTCGCGGGCGCGACTCTCGAAGGTGCCGACGCGCAGGTAGCCGACTACCTCGACTCGGTCGCCGACCGCATCGGTGCCGCCCCGCCCGTGCCGGTCATCGGCTACGGTTCGCTCGAGCAGACGTTCTGGGATCTCGGAAAGTCGATCGGCCTCGGTGCCGTCTCCGTCGAGGATGCTGTGCAGCAGTTCTTCGACGAAGCCGCCGTCATCCTCGGCCAGTAGCACCACGCGTTCCACCGCACGAAGGAGTACGGACTCATGACCACGATCGACACGACCTCCGGGTCGACGACACCGGGAGAGTCCGTCTCCGGCTCCCGCTCGGCGCAGCAGCGCCGGGCGGGAGCCCCTCAGGGGGCCTCGCCGGCTCCCGCTCGCAAGAGCAGCGCCCGCCGCCGCGACACGATCGCCGGCTACGCCTTTCTCTCGCCCTGGCTGCTGGGCTTCTTCGCCCTCACCGCCGGGCCCATGATCGCCTCGCTCTACCTGGCCTTCACCGACTACGGCATCTTCACGGCCCCCGAGTGGATCGGTCTCGGCAACTTCGAGCGCATGATGAACGACCAGCGCTACTGGCAGTCGGTCGAGATCACCCTGCTGTACGTGCTCGTCGGCACGCCCATCAAGCTCGCCGCCGCGCTCGGCGTCGCGATCCTGCTCAACATGCCGCGCCGCGGCACGGGCTTCTACCGCAGCGCCTTCTACGCCCCCTCGCTCATCGGCGCGAGCGTCAGCATTGCCATCGTCTGGCGCGCGATGTTCTCGACCGATGGGCCGGTCGACTCGGGGCTGAGCCTCTTCGGCATCGAGCTCGGAGGCTGGGTCGGAATCCCCGCCCTCATCCTTCCCATGATGATCCTGCTCGCTATCTGGCAGTTCGGTGCCCCCATGGTCATCTTCCTCGCCGGTCTCAAGCAGGTGCCGCTCGAGCTCTACGAAGCCGCGAGCGTCGACGGCGCAGGTCCGATGCGCAAGTTCTTCAGCGTCACGCTGCCCATGCTGTCGCCCGTCATCTTCTTTAACCTGCTGCTCGAGATGATCAACGCCTTCCAGGTCTTCGCCTCGGCCTACATCATTGGCTCGGGCTCAGGCGGCCCCGCCGGCGCCACGAACTACTACACCGTGTACCTCTACACGCGCGCGTTCACGAACAGCCAGATGGGCTATGCGTCCGCGATGGCGTGGGTGCTGCTCATCGCCGTCGGCATCATCGCCTTCATCCTCTTCCGCACCTCGCGCTCGTGGGTGCACTACGCCGGAGACGACCGATGACCCCCGCCAGCAGCCTCGACCGCGACGACTGGCGCGGTGACACCAGCACGATGGTGATCACGAGCGTTACGCCCGTTCGCCCCGGCATGAAGCTTCACCGCCGCCTCACCGGTGTCGTCTGGACGATCGCGATCCTCGCTCTCACCGCGGTCGTGCTCTACCCGCTCGCGTGGATGGTCTCGGCCTCGTTCAAGCCCAACAGCGAGTTCGGCAGCAACCAGGCATTCTTTCCGATCGCTCCCACGATCGACAACTACCTCAAGGTCTTCGAAGGCGTGGGCGGGGTGCCGCTCGCCATCTTCTTCCTCAACTCGTTCCTGCTGGGCATCGGTGCCGTCATCGGCACGGTCATCTCGTCTTCGATGGCCGCGTACGCCTTCGCGCGGGTGCCGTTCAAGGGCCGCGGCACGTTCTTCGCCATCATGATCGGCACGCTGCTGCTGCCGTTCCACGTGCTGATCATTCCGCAGTACATCATCTTCAGAAACCTCGACATGATCGACACGTTCTGGCCGCTGCTCATCGGCAAGTTCCTCGCCACCGAGGCCTTCTTCGTCTTCCTCATGGTGCAGTTCATCCGCACGCTGCCGCGAGAGCTCGATGAAGCCGCGCGCATCGACGGGTGTGGTCACGCCCGCATCTACTTCTCGATCACGCTGCCGCTCATCAAGCCCGCGCTCATCACGTCGTCGATCTTCGCCTTCATCTGGAGCTGGAACGACTTTCTCGGCCCACTGCTCTATCTGACGAGCCCGCGCAACTACCCGTTGCCGCTCGCCCTGCGTATCTTCAACGACCAGACCTTCGCGAGCGACTACGGAGCGACAATCGCCGTCTCGGTGCTCGCCCTGCTGCCGGTGCTGCTGTTCTTCATCATCTTCCAGCGCTTCCTCGTCGAAGGTGTGGCGACGCAGGGCCTCAAGGGCTGAGAATCGCAGGATGCCCGCACTCCGCCGCCCGCACCAGCCTGCGTCGTGACGCCTCGCGCTGAGGGCTCACCGCGCCGCGCGTCGCGCGCCCCCGCACGCCCGGTCGCCGACGGCAGCCGGTTGCGGTGGCCGGGTGCCGCCGGCGGCTTCGCGCTCTTCGGCGAAGCGCTGTGGGTAGGGGTGCTCGTGACCGTCGTCGGGCTGCCGCTGCTCACGCTGCCCGCCGCGCTCGCGGCTGGCGTGCGCTCGCTGCGGCGCTATCTGCGTGCCGAGCGCAGCGGACTCGCCGAGTTCTGGGGCGATGTGCGCGCCGCGGCACTGGGCGGGCTGGTGGTCGCGCTCGCCGTGCTCGGTGCACTCGGGCTGCTCAGCGCGTCGGCCTTCGTCGCCGCCACTTCTCCGATTCCCGGCCGCGAGCTCGTGCTGGTGGTGTGCGCGCTCGCGGCCGTGGCCGTCGTCACATCCCTTGTCGCCCTCGCCGCGCAGTGGCGGCCCGCCCTCGGCTGGCGCGGGGCGGCCAGCACGCTGCGGTCTTCGGTCGCGGGCGATGCGAGCGGGGCTGTGCTGTTGGTGGTCGCCGTTGGACTCACGGGCGTCGCTGCGTGGCAGCTGCCCCCGCTCATCGTGCCCGCGCTCGGCTGCCTGGCCTTCGCCGCAGCGGTCGTCGTCGAGCGCAGGCACGCTCGCGAGCATCCCCTCGCTGACAACCCGCGGTAGCCGCACCGCTTCACGCCCCCGACCACCCCGCAACCGAAGGAGCCGGCCGTGCATTACGGAGCCGACTACAACCCCGAGCAGTGGCCCGAGAGCGTCTGGCCCGACGACATCGCGCGCATGCGCGAAGCGGGCGTGACGATGGTGAGCCTCGGCATCTTCTCGTGGTCGCGGTTGCAGCCGGGCCCTGACGAGTGGAGCTTCGACTGGCTCGACCGCGTCATCGACCTGCTGCACGAAGGAGGCATCGCGGTCGACCTCGCTACGGCGACGGCGAGCCCGCCGCCGTGGCTCGCCGCGCTGCACCCCGAAACGCTCGCCGCCGATGAGCGCGGCGCGAGCTACTGGCCGGGCAGCCGGCAGCATCACGCCGTGTCGAGCCGCGTCTACCGCGAGCACGGGCTCGCTCTCGTGCGGCGACTCGCCGAGCGCTATACGCAGCATCCTGCCGTCGTGCTGTGGCACGTGGACAACGAGCTCGGCTGTCACCTGCCGCTCGACTACTCCGATGCCGCGCGCGATGCCTTCCGCATCTGGCTCGCCGAGCGCTACGGCACCATCGACGCGCTCAACGATGCTTGGGGCACGAGTTTCTGGTCGCAGCGCTATCGCGCGTTCGACGAGATCACACCGCCGCGCCTTGCGCCCTACTCGCACAACCCGGGGCAGCTGCTCGACTTCCGGCGTTTCACGAGCGACACGCTGCTCGGCTGGTATCTCGAGCAGAAGGCCGTGCTGCGCGCGGCCGGCGCCCAGCAGCCCATCACGACCAACATGATGGGTGCCTTCAAGCCCGGCGATTACGCGGCGTGGGCCGAGCACGTCGATGTCATCAGCGACGACGCCTACCCCGACCCAAATGACCCCGAGAGCTTCCGCGCCGCGGCGCTGCAGCGCGACCTCATGCGCTCGCTCAAGCCCGGCACCCCGTGGCTGCTGCTCGAGCAGGCGACGAACGCGCTCAACTGGCGCCCGTCAAACGCACCCAAAGCGCCCGGCCAGATGGCGGCCCTCAGCGCGCAAGCAATCGGACGAGGTGCCGATTCCGTGCTGTTCTTCCAGTGGCGGCAGTCGCGGGCGGGCGCCGAGAAGTTCCACTCGGCGATGCTGCCGCAGGCGGGCACCCAGACCCGCACCTGGCGCGAAGTCGTCGACCTCGGGGCACGCCTCGCCGCGCTGCCCGAGCTGCCGCCGCCGGCCGTCGACGACGCGCGCGTCGCCCTCGTGCTCGACTGGCAGAGCTGGTGGGCGCTCGAAGCCCCCGACCACCCGGTCGCACTCGATCAGCTCGCAATTCTGCGCCGCTGGTACGACGCGCTGCACGAGCGGCACGTCATGGTCGACATCGTGCCGCCCGGCCGTATCGCCGCTCATCACCGGCTCGCGATCGCGCCCGCGCTGTACCTCATGACCGACGGCGATGCCGCGCACGTGGCCGACTGGGTCGCGGCGGGCGGGCAGCTGCTCGCCGGGCCGTTCACCGATGTCGTCGACGAGCACGACCGGTTCGCCCCGCCCGGCGGCGACCGCGGCGGCTTCCTGCCGCGGTGGGGGGCGATGCTCGGCGTGCGGCTCGAAGATTTCGGCGCTCTTGTCGCCCCCGGTGCGCCCGCTGAGGAGCCGGGAGAGCGGTGGGCGCCGTTCGCCGCGTCGACGGATGCTCGCAGCGAGCTTCACGGAACCGGCACACTGCTCGCCGAGCACCTGCACCTGGTCGAGGCCACCGCCGAGGCCGTCTTCACCGCCGGTCGCCGCACGGGCGACCCCGCGCTCACGCACCACGCCCACGGCGCCGGTGCGGCGCGCTACCTCGCCACGGTGCCCGACCGGGCAGCCGCTCTCGCGCTCGTCGATCACCTGCTCGCCGAGCCGGCGCTCGACGGTACCGGCCTGCGCGCGACCGACGCGCTGCCCGATCGGTTGCCCGACGGTCGCGCGACCTTGGCTGACGGCAGCCCGCTGCCGGGTACCGTCGAAGTCGCCCGGCGCGGGCCGCTGCTCACCGTCATCAATCACGGCACGGCGCCGGTGGCGTTGCGGGTGCCTGGGCAGGTGCTACTCGAAACGGGAGCGCTGCCCGACGACCGCGCTTCAGTGACCGAGCACTCACTGGGCGTGCAGCTACTCGCCCCGTACGATGCGGTCATGACCCTGCTCGAGCGCCCGGCCCGGCCCGAGCCCTGATGCGCGTCGTCTTCGCACCTGATTCGCTCAAGGGCACGGCGACGGCGGCCGAGGCAGCTCGAGCGCTCGCTGAGGGGTGGCGTAGCATCCGCCCGCATGACGAGATCGTGCTCGCCCCGATGGCCGACGGCGGCGAAGGTACGGTTGACGCGGTGGCGGCGGCCCTGCCAGCGGCCGAGCTGCGACGCACGCGCGTCACGGGCCCCGCGACCGCTGCTGACGAGCGCGATGTCGAGGCGCGCTGGCTGCTGCTGCCGCCCGAGCCCGACGGCTCGCGCACGGCGCTCGTCGAACTTGCCGAAGCCTCGGGGCTGTTGCTGCTCGACGATCTCGCTCCGTTGACGGCGCACACGCTCGGGTTCGGGCAGGTCATTGCCGTGGCGCTCGCCGCCGGTGCCGATCGCGTGCTGCTCGCGCTCGGCGGCAGCTGCTCGACCGACGGTGGAGCCGGCGCATTGCGTGCGCTCGGCGTCGAGCTGCTCGATGACGCCAATGCCCCGGTGCCGCTCGGCAATGCGGGGCTGCACAGCCTTGCGCGCGTCGACCTCGGTACCGCGGTCGCACCGCCCGTGGCCGGAGCGCTCGTGCTCAGCGATGTCGACAACCCGCTGCTGGGCTCGCGCGGCGCGGTCGCGGTCTTCGGTTCGCAGAAGGGTCTCGACGTTTCGCTCGCGCCCGACGCCGAGCGCGCGCTCGACCGCTTCGCGACCGCGATCGACCCGGCCGGTACTCTGGCCGCCACTCCCGGAGCGGGCGCGGCAGGGGGCACCGGCTTCGGGATGCTCGCCTGGGGTGCCGCGGTCACCTCGGGGTCTCGCGCCATCGCCGAGGCCATCGGGCTGCCGGAGTCGATCGCCGGGGCGCAGCTCGTCGTCACGGGCGAGGGGCGGTTCGACGGGCAGTCGGCAGGCGGCAAGGCTCCCGTGGAGGTCGCACGGCAGGCTCGCAAGGCCGGAGTGCCGTGCGCGCTCGTCGCGGGCACGATTGACGCCAGCCCGGTCGAGGTGTCGGCGTCGAGATTCGACGTCGCGATCGCGCTTGACGAGCTCGCCGGTTCGACCGCCGTGGCCATGGCCGACCCGCTCACCTGGCTGCGAGCGGCGGGGGAGCGGCTCGCGGCCGCGCACGGTCGCTGACGGCGTGGCCGCCGCGCGCCGTGATCCGTAGGCTGAGGCCATGACTGATCCGCAGCAGGCCGTCGAGGCCGCGAAGAAGGCTCTCGCCGATGCCGAGGCGGCGCTCGCCGCCGCGACCGAGGCCGCGAAAGCGGAGACCGCCCAGGCTGAGGCTGCCGAGGCGCAGAAGTCGCAGCCTGCGAAACCTGTCGTCGCCGTGGTAGCGGATGCTCCGCTCGATGCCGAGCGCGTGGCGAGCATCCGTTCTGGATACGCCATGGAGGGTGCGGTGCTCGAGATGGGCGCGCTCGTCAACGGCGACGCGTTGCCCGACGTGCCGGTGCGCATTCCGATCGCCATGACCAACCGGCACGGCCTCGTCGCTGGCGCGACCGGCACGGGCAAGACCAAGACGCTGCAGGTGCTCGCCGAGCAGCTCAGCGCGGCCGGGGTTCCCGTCTTCGCGGCCGACATCAAGGGCGACTTGAGCGGCATCGCCGTGGCTGGCAGCAGCAGCGAGAAGTTGCTCGCCCGCACCGAGGGCATCGGTCAGAACTGGCAGCCCACGGCGCACCCGACCGAGTTCTACTGCCTCGGCGGCATCGGTCACGGCGTGCCTGTGCGCGCTACGGTCTCGAGCTTCGGGGCGCTCATGCTCGCCAAAGTGCTCGGCCTCAACCAAACGCAAGAGTCGAGTCTCGGGCTCGTCTTCCATTACGCCGACATCAACGGTCTGCCGCTCGTCGACCTCACCGACTTGCGCACGGTCATCCAGTTTTTGACGAGCCCCGAGGGCAAGGCCGACCTCGCCGAGCTCGGCGGGCTGAGCAAAGCGACCGCGGGCGTCATCCTGCGCGAGCTCATCACCTTCGCCGCCGAGGGTGCCGACGTCTTCTTCGGGCAGCCCGAGTTCGACACTGCCGAGTTCTTGCGCACGATGCCCGACGGCCGAGGCATCGTGAGCTTGCTCGAAGTGCCGGGTGTCGCTGACAAGCCCGCGCTGTTCTCGACCTTCCTCATGTGGCTGCTCGCCGACTTGTTCAACGACCTGCCCGAAGTCGGCGACATCGACAAACCCAAGCTCGTGTTCTTCTTCGACGAGGCGCACCTTCTATTCAAGGACGCGAGCAAAGACTTTCTCGCCGCGATCACCCAGACCGTGCGACTGATCCGCTCGAAGGGCGTCGGCATCTTCTTCGTCACCCAGACGCCGAAAGACGTGCCAGCCGACGTGCTGGCCCAGCTCGGATCACGCGTGCAGCACCAGCTTCGGGCGCACACGCCCGACGATCAGAAGGCGCTGCGCGCGACCGTGCGCACGTACCCCAACTCGGGCTACGACCTCGAAGAGGTGCTCATGGGGCTCGGCATCGGCGAAGCGATCGTCACGGTCATGAACGAGGAGGGTGCTCCCTCGCCCGTCGCGTGGACCCGACTGCGCGCCCCGCAGGGCTCGATGGATCCCGCCCCGGCCGACCTCGTGTCGGCCACCGTCGCGGCCTCGCCGCTCATGGCACGCTACGGCCAGGCGATCGACCCGCAGTCGGCGCACGAGATGCTCGCCAGCCGCATGAACGCCGCCGCCGAGGCTGAGGCCGCGCGCGAGGCGGCGACGCAGAAAGACAAGGCGCAAGAGGAGTATGAGAAAGCGTTGCGCGACCTGCAGAAGGGTGACCGCACGACGACGCGCACGACGACCCGCCGCTCGACCAAGGCTGCACCGACCATGGGCGACACGATCGGCGACCTGCTCGGGTCGCGCTCGGGCCAGACCGTGATCCGCGAGGTGGTGCGCGGTATCTTCGGCACCCTCGGGCGCCGCTAGAAGGAGAACGACGCATGAACGCCAGCGATGTCATCGTGCTCGGTGCCGGTCTCGCCGGGCTGTCGGCCGCACGCGATCTGGCTGCGGCCGGTGTCGACGTGCGCGTGCTCGAGGCGCGGGGTCGCGTGGGCGGGCGGGTCGAGCAGACCGAGCTCGCCGACGGCCGCCTCGTGCAGCTCGGCGGTGAGGTGGTCGGGCCTTCGCACACGGCCTACGCGAAGCTCGTCGACGAACTCGGCCTGACCCTCGTGCCCGCCTTCGCCGGGCTGCCTGGCGACGACGTGTGGGTGCTCGCCGACGGCCGCGTCAGCGGTGAGGGCATTCCGTGGTTCAGCGATGACGACCGCCGCAGCTACGAGATTGCCGAGCGCGCGTTCGGCGACCTCGTGCGCTCGGTCGACCCCGACGACCCCTGGTCGCACCCCGAGGCCGAGCGGCTCGACCGCCTGAGTGTCGCACAGTGGCTGCGCGAGGTCGGCGCGACCCCGAACGTCGTACGGGCGCGCGACGTGGCCATGCTCGCCCTCGCCGCCGAGTCGGTCGAGCGCACCTCGCTGCTCAGCGACCTGCGCAAAGAGGCCGCGGTCGGCTCGACGACCTTCTACGACTACGACGTGTGGGAGGTCTCGCGCGTCGACGAGGGCTCGGCAACAGTCGCACTGCGCATGGCCGCCGAGCTCGGGCACCGCATCACCCTCGGTGCCGTCGTCGACCGCGTGAGCCTCTCGACGCGGGGCTGCACCGTGACGCTCGCGAGCGGCGAGCGCTACACGGCGGGGGTGGTCATCTCGACGATTCCTGCCGGACCGTTGCGCAGCATCCGCATCGACGGGCTGTCGGATGCTCGCCGCGCGTCGCTCGATCGCCAGCGCCATGCCCTCACGTCGAAGGTCACCGCGGCCTACAGCGAATCCTTCTGGGCCGCCGACGGACTCAACGGCACCGCGTATGCCGAAGTGGGCATGCTCGGCGGCACCTGGGTGCAGCGCGACGGCATTCTCTCAGCGCTCGTGCCGCCAGAGCGGCAGAGCGCGTTTCTCGCCACCTCGCCTGAGCGCCTGCACGATGAGCTGATTGATGAACTCGTCGCTGCCTTCGGGCCGCGAGCGCGCGAGGTGGAGCAGCTCGCCGTGCGCCGGTGGGCGATCGACCCGTTCACGCTCGGATACATCACGAGCTGGCGACCCGGTGACGTCACGGGGGTCGGCTCGTTGCACGGCACGCACGAGCCGCCGTTCTACGTCGCAGGCAGTGACCAGTGGGTATGCGGCTATATGGAAGGCGCAGTGCGCACGGGGCGTGCGGCCGCTGCCGCGGTGCTCGCCCAGGGCACCTGAAGCGCCTCGTGCTTCGTGCGGGGTTCGCGTGGATATGCCACCATGAGCGAACCCCGTTTGCCGACGCCGTTAATGACAGCGAGAAGGGTGCCCACCGTGCCCCGACCCCCGCAGAGTGACGCCGCTGGCGACGGTGGCGGTGTCGACCCGCGGATCGACGAGGCGCTCGATCAAATCGCCGATGGGTTGATCTTCTTCGATCGACAGTGGCGGTACACCTACCTCAATCGGTCTGCCGAGCGGTACCTCGGGTTGCCTGCCGACGAGGTCGTGGGCAAGAAGCTCGGTGAACTCTTTCCGGGAGACCCCGCCGAGAGCGACTTTGGCCAACCGCTACGTCGAGCGATGGAGAACCGCGAGGTCACCAACGCTCGCGCGTACCACGCGACACTCGATCTCTGGCTCGAGACCCGCAGTTACCCTACGGTCGACGGAATCGCCGTGCACCTGCGAGACGTCTCTGACCTCGAGCGTCAACGGCGCGAACTCGACGAGGCAAGCCAGCGTGCGATGCGCATGAGTTCACTTCTCGACATCTCGAACGAGGCCTTCATCACCGAAGACCTCGAGTATCGGGTCACCTACTGGAACAGCGGTGCCGAGCAGATCTACGGGTGGACCCGAGACGAAGCCGTCGGTCGCGACATTCGCGAGCTCATCTACGACGACGCAACGCGATTCGAGGAGCCCGCCGCGACACTGGCGGCCGCAGGACGATGGTCGGGAGAGATGCGGCAACGCTCGAAAGACGGGAGGAGCATCATCGTCGCGTGCCGCTGGCAGGCCATCGTCGATGACGAGGGGCGACCGACGAGCTACTTCGCCGTCAACTCCGACGTCACGGCGCTGCGTGAGCAACAAGAGCAGCAGAGTCGAGCGCGACGACTGGAGAGCCTCGGCACCCTCGCTGGCGGCATCGCCCACGACCTCAACAACGTGCTGACGCCGGTGCTCATGTCGGTGCAACTCTTGCGCACCATGCAGTCTGCGCGCGAGCAGGAGGAACTGCTCAACGGCATGCAATCAGCCATCACCCGGGGTGCGAACATGATCAATCAGGTGCTCTCGTTCGCGCGAGGCGTCGAGGGCGCTCGAGATGCCGTACACATTTCCCGCCTGATTGACGAGCTCGGCACGCTCACTCTCGCCGTGCTGCCGAAGTCGATCGATGTCGAGATCGACCTCGCTGCGGTGCCGCCTCTCTGGGGGGATGCGACTCAGATCCTGCAGGTGCTCGTCAATCTCGTCACGAACGCTCGCGATGCTATGCCTGACGGCGGCACGCTGCGCATCTCGGTGCGGCAACAGCAGGTGAAATCGAGCCCCGAGGTGCCGTCAGTTCTCGAGCCCGGACGCTACGTCACGGTGACGATCGAAGATTCCGGGCTTGGCATGACCCCCGAGGTGCAGAGCCGCATCTTCGAACCGTTCTACACGACAAAGAACCCGGGTGACGGAACAGGTCTGGGTCTGGCGAGCAGTCTCGCGATCGCTCACAGTCACGGCGGCTACCTGCAGGTGCTCAGTGAGCTGGGGGTGGGGTCGCGTTTCACGCTCTCCCTTCCTGCCGCCGACGAAGCTCAGGCGGTGGATGCGGCTTCCTCGAGCAATAACGGCGAGGTGATGCGGGGGCACGGTGAACTGGTCCTCGTGATCGACGACGAGTCGAGCATCCGCACAATCGTGTCGCAGGCCCTCGCCCGCAACGGGTACCGCACGGTGGAGGCGAAGAACGGTCGGGACGCCATGGCACTGCTTCAGGAGCACGCCGAGAGCGTGCGACTCGTCTTCACCGACATGATGATGCCGGTCATGGACGGAGCAGCGACGGCGTCGTACGTTCTGGCGAATCACCCGGGCGTCGCGATCGTTGCCTCGAGCGGGCTCTCGGCCTCCGCTGCGGTCGACCGAGCACGAGAGGCCGGTGTGCGCCACTTCATCTCGAAACCCTTCACTGCCGAGACGCTGCTGCGCACGATCCGCGATGCCTTGCGCGAGGAGTCTCCTTCGGGCTAGAAGGGGAACAGCACGGGCACGAGCAGCGCCGCCACCGCCAAGAACAGCAGCATGATCGGCAGCCCGAACTTCCAGTAGTCGCCGAACTGCAGACCGGCTGGCGCCATGATCATGAGGTTCGCCGGCGTCGCGACCGGGGTCAGGACGGCGGCGGCCGAGACGACCGCCACGCCCAGCAGGAACGGCAGGGGAGAGACCCCGAGCTCGTAGGCGACCGAGATCGCGATCGGCGCGACGATGAGGGCAGTGGCCGTGTTGCTAATGAGCTGGCCGAAGATGAGCGTGACGACGAGCAGGGCAGTCATGACGATGTGCGGCCCGAACGAGCCGACGATATCGACGATGCCCGTGGCGATCAGGTCGGCCGCGCCCGTCTGGGTGATCGCCGTTGAGACGGGAATCATGCCGCCGACGAGCAGCACGGTCGTCCACTGAATCGAGCGGTGCGCCTTCTCGATCGACACAACGCGCGTGAGCACCATCGCCCCGGCGGCAAGCAGACCGGCTACAGCGGGCGGCATGATGCCGGTCGCGAGAGCGATGACCATGAGCACGAGCACGATGAGCGCGGTGTAGGCACGGCGGCCGATCGGGGCTGCCTGGCGGCGGATCTGGTCGGGAGCATCCACGACCATGACCGAAGGGTCGCGCAGATTCTGATCGAGGTCGTCCCAGCGGCCCTGTACGAGCAGGATGTCGCCCGCCTCGAGGCGCAGCTCGGTCTGGTCGCCGACGTTCTCGCCGCCGCGCTGGATGGCGACCACGATGAGGTCGCCGCTCTCGGTGACCATGCCGGGCCACACCGGGTCACCGATGGCGCGCGACCGCGGGGGTATGACGATCTCGGCCACGCCATACTCGGCATCGAGCGTCGCCCAGTTCGTCGCTACGGTGCTCGTGCCGACCCCCTCGAGCTTCGAGTCGTCGCTCACCGAGCGGATGGCCGTGGGGGTGCCCTGCAGAATGAGCACGTCGCCGACGCGGATCGGCGCCGCCGGGTCGCGCGGGCCTCGTTGCGAGGGTGACTGGATAGCGATGAGTGAGACCGCAGACGGTGCTTCGAACACGATCTCGGCCTCGGTCTTGCCGATGAGCGGCGAGCCCGAAAGCACCCGCACGCGGCCGAACGGCTGGGCGTCGCCGAACTGGGTGAGGAGTGTGCGTGCGTGGTCGCCCAAATCGCTCGAGAGCGTGGTCGGGATGCGGGCCGGAATCAGGCGGTTGCCGAAGAGCACCGTGATGAGAATGGTGCCGGCGACGATGGGAACCCCGACGAGGCCAAACTCGAAGAACCCGAACGCACGCCCGGTCTCTTCTTCGGCGAGCTCAGACATGATGACGTTGACGGGCGAGCCGGTCAGGGTGAGCAGCGAGCCCGCGTGCGCGCCGAAGGCGAGCGGCAGCAGCAGCCGTGCCGAGGCGATCGACATCTTCGTCGCGATGACGACCACGACGGGCAGCAGAGCGGCGACCGCGCCGTTGACACTGATGAGGGCGGCGAGCACCGCGACGACCAGCATGATGATGATCGTCAGGGTGCGCGAGCTACCGCCGCCGCTCGCGATGAGGCGCTGTCCGGTCCACGCTGTCAGGCCCGACGAGTCGAGCCCTTCGGCGACGACGAACAAACTCGCGATAAGAATGACGGCCGGATCACCAAAGCCCGCGAAGGTCTGACCGAGGTCGAGAATGCCCGTCGCATAGAGGGCGAGCGAGGCGCCGAGAGCGATGAGACCGACCGGAATGCGGTTGGTCACGAACGCGAGCACCACGATCGCGAGAATCAGCATCGTCACCGCGATATCGCTCACGCGTTGACACTAACTGAACCGCGCTTTGTTTCGTAGAGTGAGCCTCGCGGAGCACGCATGGCCGCGCATCGCGTCATCGAAAGGACCACCACCATGGACGGATTTCTCGGCAATGTCTGGGACTTCGTTTTGCTCTTCTTCATCTCGTTCGCGTTCATCGCCTACTTCATCACGCTCTTCAGCGTGGTCGTCGACCTGTTCCGCGACGAGTCGCTCAGCGGAGGCTGGAAGGCCGTTTGGCTGCTCTTCATCTGGTTCGTGCCGTTCGTGACGCTGTTCGTCTACCTCATCGCGCGCGGCGGCGGCATGGCGAAGCGCAGTCAGTCGCAGGCGCAAAAGTCGCAAGAGGCCGCCGCCGAATACATTCGCGGCGTGGCGGGCACCAGCCCGGCCGACGAGATCGCCAAGGCGAAGGCGTTGCTCGCCGACGGCACGATCTCGCAGGCCGAGTTCGATGCCATGAAGGCGAAGGCGCTCGCGTAGCAATCAGAGCTACTGCAGCGACGACGTGAGGCGAGCAAGGCTGTCACGCACTTTCTCGCCTCGCGGTCGTCGCACCCACTCGTCGAGCACGAGCTCGCGGCTCTGCGCGCGATACGAGGCCTCGATGGCGCGCATGCGCTGCACGAAATCGGCGCCGTGCACCATGACCGAGACCTCCATGTTGAGGCTGAACGAGCGGATATCCATGTTGCTCGAGCCCACGATCGCCACGTCGTCGTCGATCGTGAAGTGCTTCGAGTGCAGCACGGTCGGGGCGCGGTACAGGTAAATGCGCACGCCGGCTCGCAAGAGGTCTTCGTAGTACGAGCGCTGCGCGTGGTACACGAAGAACTGGTCGCCGACCTCGCTGACATAGAGCTCGACGAGCAGCCCGCGCGATGCCGCGGTGATGATGGCGAGCTGAATCGCCTCGTCGGGAACGAAGTAGGGGCTCGTGATGCTCACCTGCTTCTCGGCCTTGTGGATGAGCGTCGTGTAAAGCTTCAGGTTGTTGTCGTTCTCGAAGCTCGGCCCGCTCGGCAGCACTTGCGCGTCGAGCAGTGCGGGGTCATCGCCCAGCACGACCGGAGTCGTGTCGAGCGGCAACAGCTCGTCGGTCTCGCTGTACCAGTCGGTCACGAAGACGGCGTCGAGCTCGCGCACGACCGGGCCTTCGAGCCGCACCATGACCTCGTGCCAGTGCAGGCCCCTCTTGATGGCCTTCTTCTTGCCGTAGTTCGACGCCACCATGTTTTGCGAGCCCGTGTGGCCCACGCGCCCGTCGACGACCACGAGCTTGCGGTGGTTGCGCAGGTCGGGGCGCTGCCACTGGCCACGCAGCGGGCGCAGGGGGAGCATTCCGTGCCATTCGGCGCCCATCGCGGCCAAGCGAGCGAGCGTGGCTTTTCGAGCGGGAGACAGGATGCTCATGAGGTGGTCGCTCAGAACTCGCACCGTGACCCCGCGCGCGCTCGCCCGCTCGAGCGCCGCGAAGAACGGCTCGGTCGTGTCGTCGAGGGCGAGGATGAAGAACTCGACATGCACGTACTGTTCGGCCGTGTCGATGTCGGCGACCATCGAGGCGATCGAACCCTCGTAGTCGTCGGTGAGCTCGGCGCGGGTGCCGCCCACCATCGGCAGAGCGCCGAGGTTCTCGTTGAGGCGCACCGACGAGCCGAGCCACTCGGGCCACTCGTCACGATGACTCACGCGATCGAGACCCTCGGTGCGGGCGAGAATGAGCTCGCTCACTTCGCGTTGCTTTTCGCGCCGACGCTTCGGCAGCCGGCTGAGCCCGACGAGGAAGAACGCGATAGCGCCCACGTAGGGGATGAAGATGATCGTGAGCATCCACGCGATGGCCGTTGATGGGCGGCGTCGCGCTGAGATGAGAATGACGGCGATTGATCCCAGCACGACGTGCAGGGCGACCGCGATGATCGCGATGAGGTCGAGCGGGTCAGCGCTCACCGCGCGCGCTGCCTCGGCACGACGACCTTTTTGAGAATGAGCAGGATGCTCGCGACGACGGGCGACGCCACGAGCGCACCGAGCAGGCCGAGCAAGGTGCCGCCGATCACGGCGCCGATGAGCACGAGCGAGGCGGGAATCTTGATGGCCTTGCCGATGATGCGGGGCGAGATGAAGTAGGCCTCGACCTGCATATAGACGATCATGACGATGGCCACGATGAGCGCCGTCGCGGGCGAGGTGAAGAGCGAGACGAGCACCATGAGCGTGGCGCTGATGAGGGGGCCGATCACGGGAATCAGCGTGATGAAGAGCGCGATGAAGGCGAGGATGCCCGCGTAGCGCACCCCGAGAACGCTCAACAGAATGAACGAGAAGAGGGCGTTCATCGCCGCGATGACGACCTGCCCGCTCAGGTACTTGCCGATCGAGTCAAAGATCTCTTCGGCGATCTCGGCGAAACTCTCGCGCTTCGAGCCGGGAACGAGGTCGTACAGCGCCTGCTTCATCGAGTCGAGCGAGGCGACGAAGTAGAGCGTGATGACGACGACGAGCAGAAAGCCGAAACTGCCGTTGATGATGTCGGCCCCGATACGCAGGGCGCCGCCACCCAGCGTGATCCACAGGTTCGGGTCTGCCGAGGTCAGGCGCACCCACTCGAGCACGATGAACGGATACCCGTTGAACTGGTCGTCGAGGTCGAGAAACCAGCCCTGGTTCTCGAGGTCGCTGAGATTCTCGGGCAGGGTGCGTGCGAGCTCGGTCGCCTGCTCGATGACGGTGGGAACGATGAGCACGAGCAGCACCGCGACGACGGCGAGGAAGGCCGCGAGCACCAATCCGATCGCCCCCGCCTTGGGCAGCCCTCGCCGCTCGAGGCGGGTGACGACCGGGTACAGCCCGAGGCTGATGAAGGTCGCCAAGAAGATGAGCGTGATCGTGTACGCGAGCTGAGAGACGGCGGCGCCGAGCAGCAGGGCGAACAGTACGCCGAGGGTGCCGACGAAGCCGATGACGAACGGCCCCGAGCGCAGAAGGCCTCGGCGAGGGGCGCCTGGCGGGGGAGAGTCGGCAGACGGGGTGTCAGGGCTCATGGTCGTGGCCTTTCGACTGCCGCCTGGTGGCTGACAGAATCCTCGTCACCATATCGCCCGGAGGGCAAAGCGAATAGCCTGAGCGCGACACTTTGTCAGCACCCGCACGAGAAACGGAACCACCATGACCAGCCTCTCGGTGACCACTTCACCCGATGCACCCGCTTCGCTCGATGTCGACGTCGTCGTCGTCGCCGTGCGAGCCGGCGCCGACGGCCCTGAGCTCGTCGCGCACCCCGACCTGGCGCACCTGCAGCCGCACCTCACAACGGTCGGTGCGACCGGCAAGGCCGACGAGTTCGTACGTTTTCCGTCGCTCGACGGATCGCGCGCCTCGGTCGCCTTCGTGGGGCTCGGCAAGCAGCTCTCTGCCGTGACGGCGCGGCAGGCCGCGGGTTCGGCCGTTCGACAGTTGGCCGGCACCGGCTCAGTCGCGCTCGCCTTCGGCCTCGAGGACGAGGCCCAGGTTCACGCGATGATCGAGGGCGCGAGCATCGCGGCCTACGCCTTCACCGACTACCGCCAAAAGACCGCGTCGAAGGTCAAGGCGCCCGTGCAGTCGGTCACCGTGTGTACGACCGCGACGGTGTCGGCCGAGGCCATCGAGCGCGTGCGCATCGTGAGCGACCACATCGCACTCGTGCGCGACCTCACCAACCGCTCGGGCGGCGACCTCTACCCGCAGTCGTTCGCCGACGCGGCAACCGAGGCGGCCAAGGGCGCGCCCGTGACGGTCGAGGTGTGGGATGAGAAGAGGCTCGCGGCCGAGGGCTGCGGCGGCATCATCGGCATCGGCCAGGGGTCGTCGCGGCAGCCGCGCCTCGTCAAGGTGTCGTACTCGCCCGCCGGTGCCGAGAAGCACGTCGCGCTCGTCGGCAAAGGCATCACCTACGACACCGGCGGCTATTCGCTCAAGCCGGCCGAGGCGATGAACGGCATGCAGAACGACATGGGCGGCGCCGCCGTCTCGCTCGGTCTCGTGCTCACCGCGGCGCGACTGGGCCTGCCGGTTCGCTTGACGGCCTGGCTGTGTATGTCAGAGAACCTCGTCTCGTCGACCGCGATTCGTGTCAACGACATTCTCACCATCCGCGGCGGCACGACCGTCGAGGTCATGAACACCGACGCCGAGGGTCGCCTTGTGATGGCCGACGGTCTCGTGCTCGCGAGCGAAGAGAACCCCGACGCCATCATCGACGTGGCCACGCTCACGGGCGCGGCCATCGTGTCGCTCGGCCGCCGCACCGTCGGCGTCATGGGCGACAGCGACCTCGTCGGCGCGATCGTTGCGGCGGGAGAGCAGACCGGCGAGCCGCACTGGCACATGCCGCTGCCCGAAGAGCTGCGCTCGCAGCTCGACTCGCGCTTCGCCGACATGGCGAACCTCAAGGTCGGCAACCGCGATGGCGGCATGCTCGTCGCGGGCATCTTCTTGAAAGAGTTCGTCGGCAACGGCGCAGACGGCAACCCGATTCCGTGGGCGCACCTCGACATCGCGGGCGCCGCGGTCAACGAGGGCCCCGCGTACGGGTACCTCGACGCCGGTGCGACGGGCGTCTCGGTGCGCACGCTGCTCACCGCGATCGAGCAGCGCTTCACGGCGTAGCGCGCAGACACGAAAGACGGGGCCCGGCGGAGAGCATCCGCCGGGGCCCGTTCGTGTCGTGCGCTAGTCCTTCTTCTCGTCTGACTCCGGGTAGCCGACGTAGAGGTCTTCCTTCTGGAAGCCCGGCATGCGGCGCGCAGGCACGATCGCCAGCGCGGCGAGGCCGCCGAGCACGAGCATGGTGGTGCGCAGTGCGGTGAGCCGTGACTCGGTGAACTGCTCGACCGCGTACGCCACTTGCTCCTCGGTCGCATCGGTGCGCTCGGTGAGCACCTGTTCGAGCTGAGCATTGGTGAAGAAGTTCACGTTGTCGAAGTTGATTTGCTCGACGATCTCGGGTGTGAAGATCTCGGAGTCGTTCGCGGCCGAGTAGGCGCTCGAGGTGAGCAGGCCGACCGCAAAGGCCGACGCGACGGCGATGCCCGCGCTGCCGGAGAGGTTGTGCGTCACACCGCGGATGGCGCCGACGTCGCCCGCGTTCTCAGCAGGCGCCGAGGTGAGCAGGGAGTTGAACACGAGCGCGACGACGCAGCCCTGCGCGAGGCCCAGCACCACAAGCCCGATCACGACTGAGGCCTGGCCCCAGTCGTTCGCGATCGTGAACGAGAGCCACACGAGCGCCAGAGTCACGACCGTCATGCTGACGCTCGCGATCGTGCGCGGCGCGAATCGGCTGTAGAGCCGCGAGACGAGCGTGTTGGCGATGAAG